>CAWEGX010000020.1:0-36725 GCA_963808745.1 uncultured Bacteroidales bacterium | reverse complement strand
TCGGATTTTTAGTTAAACAACCATAATGTTTCGGTAAGATGAGGCAGAATGGGGGTTATTTATCAATATGGAAATAATATCCATTAAAAAGATTTCCCGGGGAACCTGTAAAATGTTTCGAAAAGCAAATAGTGTCATGTCAAAAATCTCTTCAGGTAAGCAGGGATCAAAAACAAAAGACAATTGACATGACACTACCTTTAATTAGGGTTGGTAATGATAATTTTTCTCAAATATACTTTCTCGTTGATTACCAATCTGATAATATAAATACCAGGACTGGTTTTTTTGCCTTGAGCGTCCAGGCCATTCCACGTAAACAGATTCTTGCCTGAATAGAATAAATTGTTATTCAATCTTGTCATCTCTTCGCCCAACATATTATATATTGATATAGAACCCTGCGAATCCTTCTGCAAATAGAACTCAATATTTACTTCATTTAATGAAGGATTTGGGTATACGATAAAAATCATATTTTCACTTTCAGGCAGATCGCGTTGATTTCCACCGGCATTTTTCATTGAACTTCCGAAAATTTTCATTTCCGCCAGGTTCAATTCGCCCTGGTTGGCCAATTGAATACGTACATATCTGCCTGTGCGGTTTACAGCAATAGTTGCAGACTGGATTTGGATAACTGGCATTTAAACTGTTCCATACGCCACTCTGATTCAGGGTTGTATTCAGATTCCCGGATGCAAACGGAACATCACTTACAAATACATAATAGTTTGCCATCCTTGAAATACAACATGAATTGGTGCGGTTCCAGACTTCGATGTGATCAATGTTATAGTTTGCCTGTAAATCAATCTGCCACCATGGACTTGGTTCATTTACCGTATGTGTAACAGAATTATCATTCCAATCTCCATCGGTATTATTATCGTTGGCGCGTTCAGGAACTCCGCCATAGGCAGTGCTTGACTGTGTGACCGGTTTGCCGGGCGCCAGGTTGGTGACGGATGGACACTGCCGGTGTTTGAACTGTGGATTCATTGCTTATAACCGAATTTCCAACAGTATTAAATGCATATACCCTGTAAGTATAACCTGTTGATGCCTGTAATCCCGCATCTGTATAGGAAACTGTATTTGCCGCTAATTCGATTACCTGTGCAAATTGCCCTGATCCGGTTTTTCGTTCTATTCTGAAACCGTTTTCATTGGATGCGTTGTCTGTCCAGCTCAATTGTACACTTACCGGTGAATTGGCCTGCGTGATAAGTGCTGTAGGTGCATGCGGTAGGGTTGGTACGGGTGGCGGACCCGAATTTCCGAAAATTTTCATTTCCGCCAGGTTCAATTCGCCCTGGTTGGCCAATTGAATACGTACATATCTGCCTGTGCGGTTTACAGCAATAGTTGCAGACTGGATTTGGGTAACTGGCATTGAAACTGTTCCAAACGCCGCTCTGATTCAGGGTTGTATTCAGGTTCCCGGATGCAAACGGAACATCACTTACAAATACATAATAGTTTGCCATCCTTGATATACAACATGAATTGGTGCGGTTCCAGACTTCGATATGATCAATGTTATAGTTTGCCTGTAAATCAATCTGCCACCAGGGACTTGGTTCATTTACCGTATGTGTAACAGAATTATTATTCCAATCTCCATCGGTATTATTATCATTGGCGCGTTCAGGAACTCCGCCATAGGCAGTGCTTGACTGTGTGACCGGTTTGCCGGGTGCCAGGTTGGTGACGGATGGATACATGCCGGTGTTTGAACTGTGGATTCATTGCTGTATAACCGAATTTCCGACATTATTAAATGCATATACCCTGTAAGTATAACCTGTTGATGCCTGTAATCCCGCATCTGTATAGGAAACCGCATTTGCCCCTAATTCGATTACCTGTGCAAATTGCCCGGATCCTGTTTTTCGCTCTATTCTGAAACCGTTTTCATTGGATGCGTTGTCTGTCCAGCTCAATTGTACACTTACCGGTGAATTGGCCAGCGTGATAAGTCCTGCAGGTGCAATGGGCATGGTTGGTACCGGTGGCGGTCCCGAACTTCCGAAAATTTTCATTTCCGCCAGGTTCAATTCGCCCTGGTTGGCCAATTGAATACGTACATATCTGCCTGTGCGGTTTACAGCAATAGTTGCAGACTGGATTTGGATAACTGGCATTTAAACTGTTCCATATGCCGCTCTGGTTCAGGGTTGTATTCAGATTCCCGGAAGTAAACGGGACATCACTTACAAATACATAATAGTTTGCCATCCTTGAAATACAACATGAATTGGTGCGGTTCCAGACTTCGATATGATCAATATTATAGTTTGCCTGTAAATCAATCTGCCACCATGGACTGGGTTCATTTACCGTATGTGTAACAGAACTATTATTCCAATCTCCATCGGTATTATTATCATTGGCGCGTTCAGGAACTCCGCCATAGGCAGTGCTCGACTGTATGACCGGTTTGCCGGGAGCCAGGTTGGTGAAGGTGGACGCAACCGGTGTTTTTGCTGTAGATTGATTGTGAATAAACCGAACTTCCTACACCATTAAATGCATATACCCTGTAAGTATAACTTGTTGATGACTGTAATCCGGCATCTGTATAGGAAACTGTATTTGCCGCTAATTCGAATTACCTGTGCAAATTGCCCTGATCCTGTTTTTCGTTCTATTCTGAAACCGTTTTCGTTATATGAATTATCATTCCAGCTTAATGTAATTGCCTCTTGTAAAGGAGCAGTTGACAGATTGGTCGGAGTTTTAATAAAATCAGGAAGGCCTGAAGGCGGGTCAAGTAATCCTGACAACTCACTATACCATAAGGAAGCCATTTTTTCATAACCTGCATCATTCGGATGCAGATTATCAGTCATTTCTGTCGAATAGTCGATACCGGCGCCGTTTTCCATATCAACAATATAATTATTGGGATTATTATGCGCGATTACGGCCTGTTCCAGATTTTGATTGTATTGTGTGGTTATGCGCGTCATATGTCTTTCTGTTGATGATTTTCGCAATAAACAGTTTTATATTTTTTCCGCTTTGACTTCTGTAAGCATCTATTATATTTAAAATCTGATTAATGGCTGTAATATCTGTTGTTAAATCATTCGTACCGAGGTGAAGTAAAATGACATCAGGCTGATAAAAATTAAAATAGGGACCGTTTGTAACCTGAATTTGTGTCTTTGGATTATATCCTGTCTGAAGCAAAGTGACCATCTGCTCCTTATTTATTCCAGGAAAGCCGCCGTTTTCCGGATCAGAAAAAAGATCCTGACCTGCTGTTTCACTTCCGATAAAATCAATATTATAGCCGGCTGTCGTTAATTTATTATATAAATGAACTCTGTATCCTCCCTTTTGACCAATTGGCCTGATATCATTATAAAGTTCATCATAGGTTATTGAATTCCCTAAGGTCAGAATTTTTATAACTGGATCTTGATTTGTTGTATCCGGCACTGAGACACAGATCGGAGTGCCATTGAGTTGATCCTGATAATGCTGCAATATTACTGATTCATCCAGCGCAACATTATGAAAAACAAGTTCATCGATACTGCAATTGGCATAATAAGAGTCGGAACCATTATAATTCAACATACCAAGGTTAACAGGTACAGTTGAACTGAAGTCGCCGGTATAGGTTACCTGGGAAGTGCCGGCTAACTGGCCATTTATATATAGTTTATTTAGTTTAAGCACGTTGTCTCTCACCACAGCCAAATGATACCATGTATTGAGGGTAAGAGGATCATTCCCGATAACCTCTGAAAAGATACTGGCATTATCCCGTAAATCGAAGACAGGTTTCCCTGTCACGCTCTCAGCGCCAATCCACCAGTGAAGGGTTGTAACAGGATCATCACGACCAATAAATACCATGTTTAGACTGGAATTTATGGATTTAAGATTAATCCAGAATTCGATGGTAAAATCCTGCATTTGACACCCAATTGAAATAATTATCGGTCAGTATGCCCTTACTATCAGTTCCATTGAAAGAAACCGATCCGCCCAATACCCCGGAGACCCAACCTGGATTTGTAAGGACAATGGATGAACTACCTGAAACACCTGATGTCGATAAACCACCACTTTCATTAAACTGATAATTATTGTAAACACTTGGAGGACATTGTCCGGAAATTGCGATTCCTGGTCCCAATAGCAATACTACCAGGTACAAGAGTGTTTCTATCTTTTGCATAGAATTGGGTCTTATATTAATTGCAGATCAACTAATAACACACTTAAAATTCATTTGTTAAAATAAAAATAAAATAAATACTAAAAGAAATTGATTGTTGTTAAATATGAACTCGGTCGATATTTTTACTGAATTATAGCAACTTGCAGTGTGTATCCTGATGCGCTATATATCCCGGTCCGGGAGTGCTGCCTACCATTTCGTAACTTCATTACATATAATTACCGTATGGCACGCTACTATGCCTGCTGTCTCAGTACGGAGCCGATTAATTCCCAGGGATACAGGGACAAAGCCAAGATTTTTGGCCAGCGCAATTTCCGCCGGTGAAAAATCGCCTTCGGGCCCAATCAGTACAATGGTATTTTTTCCGGGCCTGCAAACTTCACTTAGTTTTTTCCGGTCGGTTTCCTCACAATGGGCTATGAAAAGATCCGTGTCATTTTTACCCTGGCTTGTGATAAATTCCTTAAATCCTGTGAGTTCATGAAGGACAGGATGCACAGGAATGATGGCCTGTTTCATCGTTGAAATGATCAGCCTTTCCAGCCGGTCAGTTTTCAGTACCCTGCGCTCGGAATGATGGCACAGCAGGGGAGTGATGGTATCGATGCCAATTTCAACCGATTTTTCAATAAACCATTCAAACCGCTCCATGTTTTTTGTGGGTGCGATGGCAACGTGAACGGAATAATTGCGCTTTTCCTGTTTTTCGATTGTTTCTGTAACCGTGAGTTTGCAATGTTTTGCATCCGCCAGCGTGATCACTGCATTATAATATCCGCCATTTCCGTCAATAACCTGCACTTTTTCACCCGTGCCAAGCCGCAGCACACGCACGCAGTGGGCAGATTCTTCCGGTGAAAGGATTATTTCCGGAAGTACAATATCAGGGGAATAAAAAATATTCATTTCCTTTCATTCGAAATCATGTTTCAGGATCTACTTGCGTTCCACCAGAGGGAAATTGGTGCTTCCTTCAAAGCCCAGCGACATTTGCTCGATATGGACGGTGCTGGCATCGAATCCGAGCGATCTGGAATCAGAAAGGCTGTGCCTGACAAGAAACAGGTAAATACTAATGATGAGTTTGTCAAAAAATTTAAAAGTCAAATCCGAAATATTCAGCCGGTCTATAATAATAAACCTGAAATCGGTTAATATATTATGCTTTCTCAACGAGGGATAACCACTGAAAAGATCAATTGCTCCCGCTTTACCCAGTTCGTTGGTGATATGTTTGAACATGGGATGTATACGTCGTTCTACCTTAAAGCCAAGAAAAAAGTCAACGCGGGTAAGGATACCGGGAATAAGTTCCGATACCTTATACTCCATAGTCCGTGGATCGTCAAGAACATCCACATGGATCAGCCAGTAATGATCTGCCCGTTTGGGTTGTTTATTAAAGATAGACAAAATTATTTTAGCCTCAACATCCGACTTCCGGTTCGCCTTGGTAAGGTAAACCAGGTTCGTACAGGTTTTAGGAACACTGATGTCATTCCTCAGATCTTTAATGGTATCCATATAGGGTTCAAGGGGCAGAAACCGGAGGTACCGGTTCGTGATCCTTCGTCCCTGGTACCATGAAAGCATGATCAATGCCAGAAAACCGGCAATCATTATGGTAACCCAACCGCCATGCATGAACTTGAACAGATTGGCATATAAGAAGGCCCCTTCGATCAGCAGGTAAGTGCCAAAAAACAAAGCAATGACCGGCCTGGGCACTCTTTTCATTGAAAGATAGGAAGTCATCAGGAATGAGGTGATCATCATGGTAATGGTGATGGACAAGCCATAGGCCCCTTCCATATTGTCCGATTCCTTGAAACCGATCACAACGGCAATACAGGATATCCATAAAAACCAGTTTATACTGGCAATGTACATCTGTCCTTTATGCTGGGTCGGATAATTAATCTTGATTTTTGGCCAGAAATTCAGGGAAATAGCCTCGCTGATGAGTGTATAGGAACCGCTGATCAGGGCCTGGCTGGCGATGATGGCCGCCGATGTGGCCAGGGCTATGCCAAATGGCAAAAACCATTCCGGCATGATTGAATAGAATGGATTGGGTATTGATAAGTTTGTGTTACTATGGTGGGTCAGCAGCCATGCTCCCTGTCCGAGATAATTGAGGATAAGGCATATTTTCACATACATCCAGGAAATACGTATGTTTTTCAGGCCGCAATGACCGAGATCGGTGTAAAGCGCCTCAGCCCCTGTAGTACACAGAAATACCGCGCCCAGCAATAATATGCTTCCCGGATATTTCACCAGCAGATGCACCGCATAATAGGGATTAAAGGCCTTAAAGACCATTAGTTGTTCATGAATTTCAGTGGCTCCCAGTACGCCAAGCATCAGGAACCAGAAAAACATGATGGGACCGAAAAATTTACCAATGTAATCCGCTCCAAATTGCTGGAAGGTAAACAGAAGAGTCAGTATGACGAGTACAATAGGCACAACCTTAATGGCAGGATTGATCAGTTGTAAACCCTCGATGGATGAAACCACGGTAATGGATGGAGTGATAATGCCATCAGCGAGCAAGGTGCTTCCTCCGATAATGGCAAGGATATATACCCACCGTTTGCTTTTCCGTAAAAGGGCAAAAAGTGAAAAAATGCCTCCTTCACCCTTGTTATCGGCACGCAGGGTAATAATCACATATTTAACCGTAGTCTGAAGAGTAAGTGTCCAGATGATGCACGACAAAACTCCGAGAATGAAGGCCGGTTCCAGGGGAAAATCTTCCCGTACTATGGCTTTCATTACATATAAGGGGGATGTACCGATATCTCCGAATACGATTCCCAGGGTGATCAGCAGACCTGCAGCGCCGAACTTAACTCCGTGGTTTTTAGTGATGCCTGCCATTTTGATAATTGGAAAAACACGTCATTTTGAAAAGCATGCAAAGATATAAAAAATCATTACATTTACGGAAGCCAACAAATTAAATGCAATTCATTGATGGATAAGCAAAACAAAGATGTTAACTGCTGCCCCGTGTTCGATCCGGCACGATGGAATGAACAGATGTATACCTGGGAAAACAAGTTGTTTATCCGTGGAACCATGCTCCAGTTCCTGCATTTCCCCTTTCCGGGCATGATCAGGCGTATTATGAAAAAACTATGGAAACAGGCCACTGAAGCGGAGGCTGAACCCGAACAGTCAGATTTTCTGATGCTTACATACGATCTGTCTCCCTGGAAGTGCGAGTTTTATATGTCGGTCAAACAAGCTGTTCCCGGAGCTGATAATGTTCAGCTTTCAGGCAATTACTTCACAAAGGTCTTTGATGGCCCCTATAGCCTGGTACCTCAATATATCAATGAAATGGATATCCTCCTCACCCAAAAGCATATGCTTGCAAAGAAATACTATTTCTACGAAGCTGCCTGCCCCCTTTGTGACCGGAGATATGCGGTAAATAATATTGTGGTGTTTGCGGAAATCTGAAGAAGGGACGAGGGACTGATTGGGACTAGCAGATTCCATAGGGATTGTCTGCAGGTGAGGCAGAATTTATATTCTGTGGTTCTATGCTCGAGAGGCCTGATTTCAACCGTGGGTGATAACCCACGGAGCGTGACCATAGACTCTCAGCCCGAAGGGCTTAATCCAAACTGCAAAACTGCAGAATCGCCATTACCCATTTTCTACCGACGATAATTCCTGACATTGATTCACCTGATACTGCAGACCGCAGACTTCATTTCACCTACTTCAATCCTACGAATTTTCCCTGCTATTTTTCCGGTCCCAGTCACCTAGTCCCTTGTCCAAGTCCCAGTCCCTTTTTTTTGATTTCTTAAATACAATGGCTATATTTGCAGCGTTGTAATCATCTAAATCAATAAATAACCATGCGAACCAAAAAGATTGTTTACGCCATTAGTCTTCTCGTGATTATTATGGCAGTTGTATTCTCGTCATGCAAAGGAAAAAAAAAATCAGCCGACCAGGATCAGGTTGTTTCCGACAGCCTGAATAAAACGCTGCTTGCTACTGAAGTGGGAGAAGTTCTTTACCCGCTTCCTACACCGTTTGAAATGACAAAAATGCTCAATGATATCGGTGCAACCTATTCAACCAAAAACCTGAACTCACCTTCCAAGGTTGAAAAATATTTTAAGGAAAGTCAGAAAGCGGTTAACCTCGGAATTTACGGAGCTGACCTTGCCTATGTTTCTACCTATCAGCAACAACAGGATATCCAGGTTTACCTGAATGCCATTAAAAAACTTGCCGATCAGCTGGGCATCACTTACGATTATGCCAAACTCCTGTCGGACGAATACAAAGAGAAATTCAATAACAAGGATTCCCTCACAAAAATCGTCACAAACACAATTTACGATACATATTATTACCTCGATCAGAAAAGCAATCCCGACATGGCTGTTACGATGGTTACCGGAATGTGGGTTGAACTGATGTACATTGGCACTAACATCTCACAGGATTCTTATAACTATACCGGACTCGTTAACATTATCAGCAAACAGAAGGCATCCTATGAGAAGGTAATGGAATTATTATCCGGAAGAAATGCCAATGCCGATATCAAGAGTCTTGAAACCAAACTTCAGCCTTTAAAACCGGCGTTTGACAAGGTGGAAGCAGGACTGTCAGAAGCAGATTACAATCTGATCCTTCAGACAATTAAATCGGTGCGCTCATCCCTGATATAAAACTTAATCCGGCGAATTGAACAATACACAGCCCTTTGCAAACCGCGAGGGCTGTTTTGCATACGCATATCGTTACTATGAACGAATCAATTTTAAAAGCGTTAATGCGTTTATTTGCGATTGTCTCCGACATCAACAAGGAGGGACAGTCGGTCAGCAGGCGGAATATTATCATGGATTATCTCGACCGCCAGTACAGCTATGAAATTGTTCAGAAATACATCGATTTCTTTGACGATCAGATCAAAGGGTTGCATAAGATCAGCGACAATCCCGAAATGGCTGATTTCTCCCTGAGAAAGATCCATGCCGAAAACAGGATCATCGAGCTCTGTAACCAGATCAACGAAGAACTTGAACACGAACAGAAAATTATCATCCTCATTTACCTGCTTGATTTTATTCAAAGTGAACGGAAACCCACCCGCACAGAAATCAGCCTTGTAAGAACAGCATCAGCCTATTTAAAGATCAATGAACAGGAATTCCTGGATGCACGCTCATTTACCTTCGGGGAAATCGACAAAATAGTACACCAGGACTGGCTCCTTTTTATCGGGTCTCCTGATTTAACGGTGCGGCATGATTTGAAACTGCATGTTATAGAAAAACTCCAGGGACAAATCATCGTTTTGCATATTCCCAGTACCGATACCTATGTATTCCGGTATTACGGCAAGATGGCGCTGCTCATGAACGGTCACCGGATCAATCCCGGGCGGTCCTATATATGGTCGGTAGGTTCCGTGATCCGCAATACCAAGATCGGATCCATCTACTTCACCTGGGTTACCCGTCAGTTTATCCAGGCTAACGCTGAAAATAAATTTGTATTTACTGCCGAGGACATTGTATTTAACTACTTCAACAGCAAAAACGGGGTAAAACGTTTTAACCTCACCGAGGAATCAGGACGGCTGGTTGTTATCATCGGCGGCAGCGGCTCGGGAAAGTCCACCCTGCTGAATGTATTGAACGGCAACCTGAAACCAAGGAGCGGATCCATCAAAATTAACGGATGGGACATCCACACCAATAAGGAATTGGTGAAGGGGATCATCGGTTATGTTCCCCAGGATGACTTGCTGATCAAGGAACTGAGTGTTTATGAGAACCTGTACTTCAATGCCAAATTGTGTTTTGATGCCTATACCGATGAGGAGATCAGCAAGGTAGTTGAAGATGCACTGGTTGATTTTGACCTTGTTGAAGCGCGCGATCTGAATGTTGGCGATGCCTTCACCACCATCCTCAGCGGGGGCCAGCGGAAACGGCTTAACATAGCGCTTGAACTCATCCGTGAACCCGCCATCCTGTTTATTGACGAACCCACATCGGGATTGTCCTCGGCTGACTCCGAGAAGGTCATCACCCTGCTTAAAAGGCAAACCATCAAGGGCAAGCTGATCATCACCAACATGCACCAGCCGTCATCTGATATTTTTAAGATGATCGACAAGCTGCTTGTGATGGATCAGGGCGGACGTGTGATTTATTACGGTCATCCCATCGGGGCCATAACCTATTTCAAACAGGAAGCACATTATCCCGATGCCGAAGAGACAGAATGCCTCAGCTGCGGAAATATCAATACCGATGAGATCCTGCGGATCGTGGAGTCCCGTGAAGTGGATCCCAATGGCAGGCTGACCAGGAAAAGAAAGATCAATCCTGAAGAATGGTACCAGCGGTTTCTGGAAAAGATCGATGTGAAAACCAAGCTGATCGACAGGGAACATGATTCATCCATTCCAAAAACGAATTTCAGGATACCCAATCATTTTAACCAGTTTCGCATTTTCCTGAAACGCGACACGCTGGCAAAATACTATAACAAGCAATACCTGATGCTGCTTTTGCTGGAGGCACCCATCCTGGCATTTACACTTGCTTTCTTTTCCAAGAATTTCACCTTTGTGAACGGCGTTCCCCATTATATTTTCGGGGAAAATTCAATCCTGCCGGCCTTCCTGTTCATGGCCGTTATCGTGGCATTATTCCTCGGACTGGTTATCAGTGCGGAAGAAATATTCAAGGACCGGAAGATCCTTCGGCGGGAGAAGTTTCTGAATTTAAGCCGGTCGAGTTACCTCTTTTCCAAGATCAGCATCCTGTTTGCCATTTCAGCCGTGCAGACCCTGATATTTGTGTTGATCGGCAATTATATGCTGGAGATCGACGGAATGAATTTCCGGTATTGGATTGTTCTGTTTACTGCGTCATGCTGGGCCAATATGATCGGGCTGAACATCTCCTCCGGTTTCAACTCCGTTGTTACCATTTATATCCTGGTTCCCATGATCCTGGTCCCACAGCTGCTGTTCAGCGGAGTGGTCGTTGATTTTTCCAAAATGCATAACAAAGTGGCCCGGGATAAGCAGGTTCCCCTTATCGGGGAAGCCATGGCATCGCGCTGGGCCTATGAGGCCATCGCCATCACGCAGTTCAGGGATAACCTGTTTGAACGTAATTTCTATGAATCGGAGAAAAAAGCAAGCAATGCAGGTTATTACAGATCGTATGCCATCCCGGGGCTGATTGATATTGCCGCCGACTCCAAAGACCTCTTCACTAATAAGGTCAGATAGTTTCCGTTACCGGAATAACCTGCTGGTGCTGCAAAGCGAATTACAAAGGATCTGCCGTGATACCCGTATTCCCGAACCATCGTTTATGGATAGCATCAGCCTGAAACTATATAATCCTTCGCTGAACAGTTCGATCACATCCTTTCTGAATACAGCCACCCAGGTTTACAGAAGTCGATATAACAGCGCGGTGGCAGAACGTGACGGGATCTATACCCAAATGGTCGAATCACTGGGAGGGGACGATCAGTTCCTGGCATTCAAGCAGCAATATTATAACAAGCAGCTGGCGGATCTGCTGACAAATGACAAGGAAATAAACAACTATTCTGTGCATGACGGGGAAATGGTTCCCGTGAAGGATGCAATTTTCAGGGATCCGTCAGAGGAAAGCTGGCGCTCGCACTTTTATTCACCCGTTAAAATATTCTTTAACAACAAAGTGAATTCCTACTGGTTTGATCTGGCAGTGATCTGGGTATTCAGTGGCATGTTGTTCGTTTTGCTTTATTATGATGTGATACGGCGACTGCTGACCTATGCAGAGACATTGCGGCTGAACAGGCTGAACAGGCTCAGGATAAACAGGCTGCTTAAGATCGCGGAACAGAAGCCGCTCCGGTACGCCAGAAAGCCAGGTAAATAAGGCCGCACAGCAGCATCATAAAAACGGAGTAGGAGATAATGAAAGAAATGAACACCGGGTGGTTTTCATATCGGAATGTCACCTGGTGCGCTGCCTGCCGGAACCAGGGCTGAAATATACATGAAATTGGATGTGAAATGGGAAGTCTTTCCCCCGTCAATGCTCAGCTTCCATCCGGGATAATCAGTCTGGAGATACGTAATGACCGATGCCGTATCGAGGCTGCATTCCACAGTAAACTGGTTCGGATTGAAGGATACATATTTTAATGCATCCTTCTTTATATCTCTTTTTAAATAAACCGGAAGTGAATTATACACCTCATCGGGTATGAAAAGATCTCCGGGTGTAAATGCACGGTGATTTATCCTGGCTTCCCCGTTCCTGTATACCTTTCCTGAAAAATAAACCGGCGGATTCTTAATGAGCGCATCCCGGAGTTCCGGTATTGAATCATCCAGAAAATTATAAGGATTCAGAATAAAAGAGGAAAAGCCGTCATAGGAAAGCTTCTTTGTGAGGATTCCCATATTCCGCCACAGGGGATCGTGCATGAGCTTTTTATCGGAATTATCCTCAATGGGTGCATGGTCGGGCACCGGAAATCCTTCGGGCTGGGCGTTCAGGTAACTCCGGATGTGTCCCGGCCTGAAGGTTGAATATACTGTGAAATAGCTGTTGAGATTCACTGCCACGATCATTTCAATAAAAACGAGAACAGCGATTAACGTTTCCGTATGCCTACCTGTTTTGTTGAACGTAAGGTACAAAAAGAGAGTCATCACCAGCACAATCTGGAGGGGAAGCTGGATCAGGATATGTTCCTGAAAATTGAGGGATCGCAAAAAATCATCATGATGACGGAATAATTCCCTGAAATCAGGCAGGGGATGGCCGACATGAAAAATGGACCAGGCAAGCAAAACAACCATCATTCCTGCAGCAACCAGGCTGAGGATCCGGAGATTTCTGACGGATTTGCCAGTGTTGCTAAAGATTTCCGGAAGTTGCAGGCCGGCCATGAATATAACCGCGAACACAAAATACAGGTTAAAATAGGCGGGCATTCTGAGATTATGGATCAGGGGCAAAAAGCGAAACATCAGTTTATGCACCGGCAGGGAAGGACCAAATGAGGCAAGGAGGCAGACAAATCCAAATACCAGGATGAGCCACTGCAAACCTGTTTTCTTCCTGAAAATACCGGCGGCAAATACAAGCAATATGATCAGTCCCACATACATGTTCCGCATGGAAATATCTGTTCTGAAAAACTCCGGGTATTTCACTGTAGCGAAAGGAGAAATGAGCGAGAGAAGCGATGGCCAGGTAAACGGGTATAAAATGGATTTCGCATAGCGAACACCCGCTGTCAGCCGCACATTGTATTCCAGTACCTGCGCGACAGGTACAATGATCACAAGGCAAAGCAGTATTACCAGGATCAGCAGCAGGCCATTATACCGTGCCAGCTTGCGAATGGCCCCTGGCGTATGCAAATTCTGAGCCCCGTAGTAGATCAGAATAGCCAGCAAAAGGTACCCGGTGATGATTGAAATGAATTGATAACCAGTGCTTACCATCAGAAAGATGAAAATGGCAAGCTTGATGGTACGGTACAGGGAGGGCGTTTCACAATTCCTGATCATGTACAGAATCACCCAGGGCAGCCAGGCTGCGCCGACAATGGAAAAAAGCGCCTGGCCGTGCCCCGTGAAAAATCCGCACAGCATATAGGCCACTCCCGCCAGCAGGGAGGCAATCCTGTGTTTGTTAAAATGAAGGGTGAACCTGTACATTCCGTATCCGGCCAGCACCAGGTAGCCCATAAACAGGAAATGAATCGTATAAATTGAATAGCCTGTTGTGAGACCAATGATCCATACCTCGGGTGACCATACCGGGTACTGCAGATCTGCGCAAACAGGGACCCCGGTGAGCAGGTACGGATTCCAGAACGGAAAAACGCCATGTTGAATGCATTCACCCGCGAAATACCTGAATGGCAGCACCACGTCCAGCATATCCCATCTGAACGTATAAACACCGAAAGCCACCGGCCAGTAAGCCAGGATAGCGACCATCACAATGACAGCCAGGGGAGAGCGCTTTAACAAAGGTGCATTCATTTATGTCTGAAAAATAGGCGTTTTTTTTTATCTTTGCACTTTGTTCACAAAAAAATCAGTTGATGATAAAGATCACATTTCCCGATAATTCAGTAAGAGAATTTGAAAACGGGGTAAACGGAATTGAAATTGCCAAAAATTTAAGTAACAGCCTGGCCAGGGAGGTGGTTGCTGTAAGTGTTAATGGTGAAATCTGGGACGCTACCCGTCCCATTCAAAATGATGCCTCGCTTATATTGCATAAATTTGATACTCCCGAGGGGAAGCATGCATTCTGGCATTCCTCGGCCCACCTGATGGCAGAAGCCCTCGAGGCACTGTATCCGGGAATTAAATTCGGGATCGGCCCGGCCATTGAAAATGGGTTTTATTACGATGTGGATCCGGGTGATGGCGTGGTGATCACCGAAGCTGACCTCCCGCGGATCGAAGAAAAAATGGTGGAACTGGGCCGGAAGAACAATCTGTATGTCAGGGAAGAAATCGGAAAAGAAGAAGTGCTCAGATTGTTCCGGGGGAAAGGTGATGAATATAAGGTTGAACTGATCGAAGATCTGCAGGATGGCACGATCACCCTCTATAAACAGGGGAATTTTACCGATCTCTGCCGCGGTCCTCATGTTCCCGATACAGGCCATATCAAGGCCATCAAATTGCTGAGCGTTGCCGGCGCTTACTGGCGCGGGGATGAAAAGCGCAAGCAGCTTACCCGTATTTACGGGATCACCTTTCCAAAAAAACAGATGCTCGACGATTATCTGGTGATGCTCGAACAGGCAAAGGCCCGTGATCACAGGAAACTGGGCAAGGAACTGGAACTGTTTGTATTCTCGCAGAAAGTAGGACAGGGATTGCCCTTGTGGCTTCCCAAGGGTGCCCAGCTGAGAGAAAGGCTTGAGAATTTCCTGAAAAAAATACAGGTGAAATATGGTTATTTGCCGGTAATTACGCCGCATATCGGACAAAAAGAATTGTACGTGACCTCGGGCCATTATGAAAAATACGGGAAGGATTCTTTCCAGCCGATCCATACACCCGAGGAAGGGGAGGAGTTCCTGTTAAAGCCAATGAACTGCCCGCATCATTGCGAGATATATAAAAGCAAACCGCATTCCTATAAGGATCTGCCCATCCGGTATGCAGAATTCGGTACCGTATACCGCTACGAGATGAGCGGGGAATTGCATGGCCTGACAAGGGTTCGCGGGTTTACACAGGATGATGCCCATTTGTTCTGCCGTCCCGACCAGATCAAGGAAGAATTCATCAAGGTGATCGAGATTATTTATACCGTTTTCAAAGCATTCGATTTCCAGGATTTCGTTGCCCAGATTTCCCTGCGCGATCCCAACAACAAGGAAAAGTATATTGGTTCGGATGAGAACTGGGAAAAGGCTGAACGGGCCATTATTGAAGCCACCGAAGAAAAGAAAATGAAAACGACCATCGTAAAGGGCGAAGCCGCTTTTTATGGTCCCAAGCTCGATTTCATGGTAAAAGATGCCCT
Organism: uncultured Bacteroidales bacterium; assembly: GCA_963808745.1. Lineage (GTDB taxonomy): Bacteria > Bacteroidota > Bacteroidia > Bacteroidales > UBA10428 > UBA5072. The sequence goes on along the minus strand of CAWEGX010000020.1, from coordinate 20,942 downwards.
GGGCCGGAAATGGCAGCTGGGAACCATCCAGGTGGATTACAACCTTCCTGAACGGTTTGAACTGGAGTATGTGGGAAGCGATGACCAGAGGCACAGGCCGGTGATGATCCACCGTGCGCCCTTTGGTTCCATGGAAAGATTTGTGGCCGTTTTGATCGAACATACAGCCGGTAAATTTCCGCTTTGGCTTACTCCCGACCAGGTCATTGTATTGCCGATCAGCGAAAAATACCATGATTATGCGGAAAAAGTTTTAAAATTCCTAAATAATTACGATATTCGCAGCCTGATTGACACCCGGAACGAAAAGATTGGTAAGAAGATCAGGGACAATGAGTTAAAGAAGATCCCTTACCTGCTTATAGTTGGAGAAAAGGAAGAGGCGGAAGGCACAGTAGCAGTAAGACGGCAGGGAGAAGGAGATCAGGGTGCCATGAAACTGGAAGAATTTAAGGATTTTATTAACGAGGAAGTAAGAAAACAATTGGAATATATAGCATAAACTAAAACTGGAAAACAATGTGCTAATATGCTAATGTGCTAATGTGCTAATGAAGCCCCTTATAGCCTAGTAGCCCAGCAGCCTAGTAGCCTAACACAACAACTAACAACCATCAACTATCAACTAAATTCAGGAGGACCAAAGTATAGCAACACCAATTTTTAGAAGAGATATCAGGAGGGTGGAAGAACCCCAGTTTGCTGTTAATCATGCAATTAAAGCACCCGTAGTCAGGGTTGTAGGCGAAAATCTGGAAACTCCCGGAATATTTCCGATCAAAGAAGCAATCAAACTGGCTGAAGGATTGGAACTCGACCTGGTCGAAATTTCTCCAAACGCAAGTCCTCCTGTCTGTAAGATTATTGATTATCAAAAATTCCTGTACCAGCAGAAACGGAAGCAGAAAGAGCTGAAAGCCAAGACTGCCAAGATTGTGGTGAAGGAAATCCGGTTCGGACCCTACACTGATGATCATGATTTTAACTTCAAGCTGAAACATGCGATGAAGTTTTTGCAGGATGGAGCCAAGGTAAAGGCCTATGTATTTTTTAAGGGCCGTTCAATTGTATATAATGAAGATGGTGAGCACCTTTTACAGCGTTTTGCCGAAGAACTGGTGGAATATGGTAAACTGGAACAGGCTCCGAAGCTGGAAGGCAAGAGAATGATCATGTTGCTGACGCCATTGCCAAAGAAAATAAAGTAGTAACCAATATAAAGTCGATCTAATGCCAAAAATGAAATCTAATTCCGGTGCTAAAAAGAGATATGATCTTACCGGAACCGGAAAAGTGAAACGGAAACATGCTTACAAAAGCCACATTCTCACTAAGAAATCGAACAAGCGGAAAAGAAACCTGGGCTATTCAACCCTTGTTTCAGACACCGAATCGAAGAGGGCCAAAATTCTGGCCGGAGTGTAACTGTTTTACAAATTCAAACGAGTATTAACCGAGTGAATTAGCCATAAAGTTTCTGCAAAGCAGGACGCTAACCATTCAAAAACCAGATTAATCATGCCAAGATCAGTGAACGCAGTAGCTGCGAGACAAAAAAGAAAGAAGATCCTTAAACTTACCCGGGGTAATTTCCTTTCAAGGGGTAATGTTTGGACAGTTGCAAAAAATACATGGGAAAAGGGACAGGCATACGCCTATGCCGATCGCCGCGCCAAGAAAAGAAATTTCAGGGCATTATGGATCGTCCGTATCAATGCGGGTGTCAGACAACATGGAATGTCATATTCAGAATTTATCGGCAAATTGAATGAAAAAGGGATTGCCCTTAATCGTAAGGCTCTGGCTGACCTGGCCATGAATAATCCCGACGCCTTTGCCGCCGTAGTCAACTCGGTAAAATAAACTTTACCTTTCAATGAGTATGCCCCTCCGCCTTTGGCGGGGGGTTTTTTTTTAACGCCTTGCGGCGTTAACTATTTTAACGCAAAGGGCGCAAAGTATTAGCGCAAAGAACACAAAGTAAAAATTTGCGAACTTTGCGCAAAACTTAGTGCTCTTTGCGTTGAAAATTTTATGTTCCTTTGTGTTTAAATATAAAATACCAACCATGAAAATCGCTCTCCTCGGATATGGCAAAATGGGCAAAGAAATTGAATCCATGGCCCTCTCGCGTCACCATGAAATTGTTCTTAAGATTGACGCATTCAACTTAAATGAATTCACCCCCGAAAACCTTTCCCGGGCCGATGTAGCGATTGATTTTTCAACCCCGGATACCGCCTTCCAAAACATCATTAAATGTTTTGAAGCCGGTGTACCTGTTGTTTGCGGCACCACAGGCTGGCTTAGCCGGTTTGAGGAGGTGAAGAAAAAATGCTGCGGACCTCAACCAGACATTCTTTTATGCATCCAATTTCAGCATTGGCATGAACCTGTTCTTCGCCCTCAATAAATACCTGGCCCGGCTGATGAATCCCATGAACGATTATGAGGTTTCCATCACGGAAATCCATCATGTGCATAAGCTCGATGCCCCCAGCGGCACGGCCATCACCCTGGCCAATGACCTTATCGCAAATGTGGACCGCAAAGAAAAATGGGAACTCAACCAGGCCAGCAATCCGGCTGCACTTAAAATCACTGCTGTACGCGAAGATGAAGTTCCCGGCACACACATGGTTACCTATGAATCGGATGTGGATTTGATTGAAATCACCCATCTCGCCAAAAGCCGCCGTGGCCTGGCCCTTGGCGCCGTCCTCGCCGCAGAATTTATTAAGGGAAAGAAGGGAATATATTCGATGCAGGATATGATGAAGGGATTATGAATGAGGAAGGATGAATGATGAATTTGAAGTTTGAAGTTTGAGGTTTGAGGATTTGACGACTGCAAGACTGCATACACTGCATAACTGCAGAACTGTCTTTTCTACCTGCAGACAATCCCTAAGGGATTCCTGCTAGTCCCCAGTCCCTGTGTCCCTAGTCCCTAATTTCGTTAAAAAGTCTTAAATCATTATCCCTCCGCATCTTCTTTACGTAAACCATTCAGTTCGTCACGGAAAAAATATTACTTTTAGCGTAAAATATATTCTAATGAAAGCAGATCGCAAAGAATGGATATGGTATGGAATTGTATCATTGATCTACATTTTATGGGTTATCTGGTTACGGAATTACTGGTTAATCCTGGGACTCCCGATCATTTTCGACCTGTATATCACCAAAAAAGTGAACTGGACTTTCTGGAAAAGACGTGATGGCAATAACAGCAAGGTGGTCGAATGGCTTGATGCATTGATTTTCGCGGTGGTGGCGGTTAGTCTCATCAATATCTTTCTTTTTCAGAATTACAAGATCCCGACGGGTTCAATGGAAAAAACCCTCATGATTGGTGATCATTTGTATGTAAGCAAAGTTGCCTATGGACCCCGTATTCCCAATACTCCCATTGCCTTTCCGTTTACTCAGCATACAATGCCCCTTACAACAGGTGTGAAATCATATGTTGAGTGGATCAAATGGCCTTATAAACGCCTCGCCGGTTTTGGCAAAATCCAGCGGGATGATGCCGTGGTTTTCAATTTTCCGGCAGGTGACACAGTAATTATTGAGCATCAGAATATGAGCTATTATTCTGTTGTGCGCGACTCGGCAGAAATGCTCCGGATGAAGGACACATATTACAGACGTCCCCTGAAATCAAACCAGGAATATTATAACCTTGGCCGGCTTGGCGTATGGAGAAGCTTCGACATTGTGGTAAGGCCTGTGGATAAACGCGATAATTATATCAAGCGTTGCGTGGGAATTCCCGGCGACACCCTGCAGATCATTAATAAGCGGGTTTACCGGAATGGGGTACCCCAGAAGGAATTTCCCGGAATTCAGCATACCTATTATATATATCTGAATGAAGGACAGAATATTGCCGACAAAGTATTTGAGCGCATGAATATCTATGATATCCAGCGTTCAGGCAATGTGATCCATGCTTACCTCACCATTGACGAAGTCAACACGATCAGGCAGTTCAAGAGTGTTAAACAGATCATTGACAATGATTACTGGGATGGATATTCATATGACTATTTCCCTAATGACACCAACTATAAATGGACGATCAATAATTTCGGTCCGCTGTATATTCCCAAAAAAGGGGCCACGATAAAAATCGACACCAAAAACCTGTGCCTGTATGAGCGCGTGATCGGTTACTATGAAAAGAATGACCTGAAAGTGAAAGACGGGCAGATCTATATCAATGACAAACTGGCCAATGAATATACCTTCAAAATGAATTATTACTGGATGATGGGGGATAACCGCCACAGCAGCCTGGATTCCAGGTTCTGGGGATTTGTCCCTGAAGACCACATTGTCGGTAAACCGAAATTCATCTGGCTGTCACTCGACAAGAACAAGAAATTCCTCAGCAAGATTCGTTGGAACAGGATGTTTAAAGGGGTGTAGAAGTGACTGGTGACTGGTGACTGGTGACTGTGTGTCTCCGGTAAACTAAGGAGATTAAGTTGCCATCGTACTATGCATAAAAAAACCTGGTGTTTCAAAACACCAGGTTTTTTCATGCGGTGGCGTCAGTGTCACCAGTCACTAGTCACCAGTCACATTATTCTCCAACTATCTCAAACGGAATATCCACAAACACTTCCTTGTGGAGACGAATGTGAGCATGGTAGGTACCAACTTCCTTGATAAGGTCTTCCTTGAAAGTAATGCTCTTGCGGTCGATAGCAAAACCCTTTTCCTGGAGTGCTTCGGCAATCTGAATTGCGTTCACCGAGCCAAAGATCTTTCCCTTGGTACTGGTCTTGGCGCCAACTGAAAGAGTAACATCTTTCAGCGTATTGGCCAGTTCCTGTGCCTGTTCTTTGATCTTTTCCTCTTTATGTGCCCGCTGTTTCATGATCTCCTTGTGGGATTTCATGGCAGAACCGGTGGCAGTAATCGCCAGACCCTGTGGGATCAGGTAATTGAGTGCATATCCATTCCTGACATTGACAATGTCATCTTTATATCCGAGATTCGGAACGTCATTTTTCAGTATAATTTCCATGGCAGTCTCTTTAATTATTTCAACAAATCGGTAACATACGGCAATAATGCCAGGTGACGTGATCTTTTTACTGCCGTGGCGACTTTGCGCTGGAATTTCAAGGATGTTCCGGTAACCCGGCGGGGAAGGATCTTTCCCTGTTCATTCAGGAATTTCTTGAGAAATTCGGGATCCTTATAATCTACATACTTGATCTTGTTCTTTTTAAACCGGCAATATTTTTTCTTCTTGACTTCTACAGCCGGAGGCGTCAAATACCTGATTTCTGATTGTCCTGTGGGTGCTACATTTGCCATCGCTTATTCCTCCGTTGTTACTTTAGCTGCGTTTTCCTTCTTGTTCCTTCTCTTTGCTGCATACTCGCTGGAGTATTTGTCCAGGCGGGTAGTGAGAAAGCGGATCACCCGCTCGTCGCGTTTGTACTCGATTTCAAGTGGCTTAACCAGTTCGCCCGGTGCCATGAATTCCATCATTGTAAAAAATCCGGTGGATTTTTTCTGAATGGGGTAGGCCAGCTTTCGCAATCCCCAGTTCTCTTCGTTGATGATCTCTCCGCCTCTGGCGACGATCACACCTCTGAATTTTTCAACCGCTTCCTTCATCTGGGCCTCAGACAAAACGGGAGTTACAATGAAAACGGTTTCATAATGATTTAACATATCCAATTTTATTTTAGTTATTTAAAACAGGACGCAAAAGTAGTAAGATTTTATTAGAAAGTGAAAAACTTATAGATAAAAGATAAAAGATAAAAGTGAATAACTGATAGGAAAATCGGATAGGGAACTCATCTACTTATGATAATCTCCGGCAAATAAATTTACTATTCGCTCAGCCGTATGGCCATCCCATAATTCGGGTCGGCTTGGAAGAACTTTGTTTGAGAGTGTATTTTTAAATTCGGCACGGATTCGTTCCAATTGTTCCCAACCAGTATGGAAGCTCCACCGTGTTCCAGAATGTTATCGGCCGCTCAGTATTCCAGCGCAAGGTCAGACATGGTGTTCCGAGAATGCAGCATTCTTCCTGCAAACCCCCACTGTCAGTAAGCATAATTCTTGCCTCCATATTTAACCGCAGCATATCATGATACCGGAGTGGTTCCAACAAAATTACATTTGGGTGTTTTGAGGCCATTTCCCATAAGTCAAATTCTTTTAGCATTTTCACCGCACGCGGATGAATTGGCCAAAGTACTGTCATTTTTGAAGCAACTTCAGTAGTGATAAATTTTAAAAGAGGGTCCAGTACTTCACAGTTATCAACATTACTCGGACGATGAAGGGTTATTATTGCATATAAATCCTTAAAATCAGATCCACTTAATTTCCGATCCTTCAAAAGCATATTCGATTCCAATAACTCTGGAATTTTAATTGCAGATGCTTTTTCACGGTTCATTTCCAAAGTATCAATCATAATATTACCAACAAACTTGATTTTTTCTTCAGGAACACCTTCTTTTCGAAGATTATCTCCTGAAAGCCGGTCCGGCGTTAGTAAAAGATCTGACAAACGATCGGTGACAAGACGATTAATTTCCTCGGGCATCGAAAGATCTCCTGAACGCAAACCTGCTTCAATATGACAAAGTTTTATTTCTTCTTTTTTGGCTGTCACAGAGCATGCCAATGTAGCATTTACATCACCTACAACGATCACCCAATCTGGTTTCTGCTCTTTTAGCACCTTTTCAAAAGCAATCATTGTGTGACCAACCTGTTCTGCATGTGATCCACTTCCTATCTCCAGATTGATATCCGGTTCCGGTATATTGAGATCCTGGAAAAATGATTCAGACATTCGTATATCATAATGTTGTCCGGTATGCACCAGAATATGTTCAATGAAACGATCGGTATTATCTGCATTATGCCGGGAAATAGCTGCCGTAAAAGGAGCGATCTTCATGAAATTGGGTCTGGCGGCTACAACTGAAAGAAGTTTCATTGGATGGGGAGTTTGGAATTGAATTATTTTTTAATTTTATGAGAATTACGAGTTGAAAACATAGAATAGACTGGCTTTCACAGCGGCTTTTTATATTTCTTGTTAATGTTAGTTTTAATTATTGCCCCCAACTCCGGGATCATTACATTTTCAAATCCGCTTTCCTTTAATTTATTGCTGAAAAATTCCTGGGCGGAATATTCTCCATGCACCAGGATCAGCTTTTTCAGTTGTGATTTGTCCTGGCATTCCAGGAATTGGATCAGTTCACCATAATCGGCGTGTCCACTGTATGAATCGATGCGTTCAATATCGGCTTTAACGGGATAAATTGTTCCGAATATGGAAACTTCCTTATCACCCCGCAGGATTTTGGCACCCAGGGTTCTCGGTGAGCAATATCCCACTGCCAGCACCGTATTTTTCGGATTGGAAATGCTGTTGGCCAGGTGGTGCTTCACTCGCCCGGCCTCCATCATACCCGAAGCGGAAATGATGATACACGGCTCATCTGTGTCATTTAATCTTTTTGAATCTTCTACCTTCTGTATAAAATACAGATCGTTGAATCCAAACGGATCCGGATCGGTTTCCATTACCTTCAGCATGGCATCATTAAAACATTCCCTGTGCAACCGGAAAATATTGGTGGCATTCACCGAAAGGGGACTGTCCACATACACCTTCAGCTTTGGCAGCTTTCCGCTGTTGTAAAAATTATTGAGCGAGTAAATTACTTCCTGGGTCCGGCCTACACTGAATGATGGGATGATCAGCTTGCCCTTCTTTTCAATACAGGTCCTCTTAATTATGTCAAGCAGTTTGTTTTCGGCTTCAGTTGTGCTCTCATGCAGGCGGTCTCCATAGGTGGATTCACAGATAATATAATCCGCCTGTGGAAATTTTTCCGGGGGCCTCAGAATTCGGTTTACAGGCCTTCCAACGTCACCGGTGAACGCCACCCGGGTGATCTTTTCTCCTTCTTTGATCTGCAGATTGACGACACCGCTTCCCAGCATGTGCCCGGTATTGGTAAAGGTAACCTTGACTCCCTTGGTTACCCTGTATGACTTCCCATAAGGTACTCCCACGAAGATATTTCATGGCTTCTTCTGCATCGGCCTTTGTATAGATCGGTTCAATGGGCGGCAACTTCTGGCGGAACCTTTTTTTGTTGTGCATTTCGGTATCATGTTCCTGAATCTTTCCGCAATCGGCCAGCATAATTGCACATAAATCACGGGTGGCATGGGTTGTGACGATGGTCCCCTTAAATCCCAGCTTTACAATATAGGGTATCAAACCCGAATGATCGATATGGGCATGACTCAGCAACAGGTAATCGATTTCCTGGGGATCAAAGCCCAGGTTACGGTTCATCGATTCGGTTTCCATTCCCTTTCCCTGGTACATTCCACAGTCGAGCAGGATTTTTTTACCATTGTCCAGCGTGATCAGATGTTTGCTGCCTGTAACCTCGCGTGCAGCGCCACAAAATTTTATTTCCATGATGATATTTTTTATACTGAAACAAACATAATCAATTTATGCCTAAAAATATTATAAAAAACTTAGCGTAAATTTTACGCTAAGTTTGGAAATGACAATCTTTCTTTTTAATTTGCACTTAAAATTTTCAGATTTGGCCAGACTCAATACAAACCGGGGAGGAAATCTTAATCCGCATGTTTCGGTAGACTGCGTGATCTTTGGCTTTGATGACAAAAAGCTGAAGGTACTCCTCATTGAAAGGGAAAAAATCCCAAACTTTCATTTACGCGGGCATAAACTGAAATTGCCCGGAAGTCTGATCTCTGAAACCGAAGACCTCGATACTTCCGTAATGCGGACATTGAAAGAACTGACAGGACTGGACAATATCTTCCTGAAGCAATTTGGTGTTTTTGGATTGCCGGATCGTCTGTCGCCGGAAGAAGACCTTGCCTGGCTCAGAAAAACGAGCGGCATGAAAATCGGCCGGGTAGTGACCATTGCTTACTATTCACTCATCAAAATATCAGAAAGCAACATTACGGAAAAAACAATCTGGCTTCCGGTTAACGAATTGCCGGAACTGATTTTTGATCATAACCGGATCATCAGCAAGGCCCTTCAGGTAGTAAGACGTGATATCCGCACGGGGCCTCATTGTTTTGAACTGCTTCCCAAGAAATTTACGATCCGGCAAATGCAGGATCTCTATGAGGCTATCCTGGATGAGGACATGGATAACCGCAACTTCAGGAAGAAGGTGAAGCCGCTGGAATTTATCATTCCCCTTCCTGATAAAGAAAATGGTGTGAATCACAAGCCCGCACAATTGTTCCGGTTTGATAAAAAATTGTATGAAAAACACAGGAAGATTTTGAGCGGATTTGATTTGTAGTTAAAAGCTAAAAGATAAAAACTAAAAGTGGAAAACAATTTGCTAATGTGCTAATGTGCTAATGTGCTAATGTGCTAATGAAGCACCTAAGCCCCTAAACCTACCTAAACCCCTACTGAACCTACAGCCTAACTAACTAACTAACATTACCAATTCTAACTAACAACTTAAAAATATGTTTCTCCTCGGATACGACATCGGAAGCTCATCAGTGAAAGCCAGTCTGGTTGAAATTGAAACCGGCATTTGCACGGCGAGTGCCTTTTCGCCAAAAAAAGAAATGCCTATCCAGGCCGTGCACAGCGGATGGGCAGAACAGGACCCTGATCAATGGTGGCAAAACCTGAAACTGGCCACCCAGGAGGTTTTGGAAAAATCAGGCGTCGTAAATACCGATATCAGGGCCATTGGCATTTCTTACCAGATGCATGGACTGGTTTGCATTGATAAAGACTTCAAGGTACTGAGACCTTCCATTATTTGGTGCGACAGCCGGGCCGTGGGTATCGGCGAAAAGGCATTTGCCGCCATCGGAAAGGAGAAATGCCTCAGTCACCTGTTGAATTCACCCGGCAATTTTACCGCTTCCAAGCTCAGGTGGGTATATGAAAATGAACCGGCGCTTTATGAGAAGATTTATAAAATAATGCTTCCGGGCGATTTCATTGCCATGAAACTGACCGGAGATGTGTCGACCACTGTTTCGGGATTATCGGAAGGAATTCTCTGGGACTTCATCAATAACCAGCCTTCGGCCGATCTGATGAAATACTATGGCATTAAGAAGGAACTGCTCCCTGAAATCCTGCCCACATTTTCCGTTCAGGGAAAGGTGAGCTCCTCGTGTGCCAGGGAAACCGGATTACCGGCTGGTATTCCCATAGCTTACCGTGCAGGTGACCAGCCAAACAACGCTTTTTCACTGAAGGTTCTTCAACCGGGTGAAATTGCAGCTACAGCCGGAACATCCGGCGTTGTATACGGTGTATCGGGATCTGTACAGTATGATCCGCAAAGCCGTGTTAACACCTTTGCCCACGTAAACCATGAGAAGAACAGCACCCGGCTTGGTGTTCTGTTATGCATCAATGGAACCGGAATTTTGAATTCCTGGCTGAAATACAACATGGGATATGAGCAGGGCGGATATGAAGCCATGAACAAGGATGCAGGACAGGTTCCGGTCGGTTCGGGCGGACTCGCTATTCTTCCTTTTGGAAACGGTGCCGAACGGATGCTGGGAAATAAGAATCCGGGAAGCCTGTTTTCCAATATCGATTTTAACCGGCATACCCGGGCACATGTGGCACGCGCTGCACAGGAAGGGATCGTGTTTTCCTTCAAATACGGGATGGAAATTATGGAACAGATCGGAATTCATCCCAGTATGATCCGGGCCGGACACGCCAATATGTTCCTGAGTCCGCTGTTCCGCGAAGCCCTGGCTTGCATATCAGGCGCACAGATTGAATTATACAATACGGATGGATCCCAGGGTGCAGCCCTTGGAGCCGGGGTAGGAGCGGGGTACTATAAATCCTTCCAGGATGCCTTTAACGGATTAAAGAAAATCCTCACCGTGGAACCTGACCGGACGAAAATTGCAGCCTATAAGGAAGCCTATGACCACTGGTTGAATTTGCTAAAGAGGAATATTGAATAGATGAAAACTAAAAGATAAAAACTATAAGTGGAAAACAATCGTGCTAGCGGGTGACATGGTAACTGCAAGATGCTAATTGCTAATGTGCTACATGAAGCCCCTAAGCCCCTAAGCAGCCTATAAGCCTAACAGCCTAACAGCCTAATAACCTAATACACAGAGACGATTCACAACATATAAATAAAACTAACAAATAACAACCCCATGAAAGTAACCGTAGGTAACAAAGAATTCTTTCCCGGAATCGGAAAGATCAAATATGAAGGTCATGAATCAACCAATCCCATGGCATTCAGATGCTATGACGAAAATCGCGTGGTGGCCGGAAAAAGCATGAAGGACCACTTTAAATTTGCCGTTGCATACTGGCATTCCTTCTGTGGCACAGGTGGCGATCCGTTTGGACCCGGTACCCGCATCATGCCCTGGACGGATAGCGAAGATCCGATCCAGTGTGGAAAAGACAAGATGGATGCTGCTTTTGAATTCATCACAAAACTGGGTGTGCCCTATTATTGTTTTCACGACATTGACCTGGTTGATGAAGGGAACCTGTTCACCGATTATGAAAAGAGGCTGAAAATTATGGTGGATTATGCTTCACAAAAGCAGAAAGAATCCGGCGTTAAATTATTGTGGGGTACCGCCAATGTATTCTCCAATCCCCGCTATATGAATGGCGCTGCCACCAATCCCAATTTCAATGTTCTTGCCTGTGCTGCTGTGCAGGTGAAGAATGCCCTTGATGCCACGATTGCCCTGGGTGGTGAAAATTATGTTTTCTGGGGTGGCCGTGAAGGATACATGAGCCTTCTGAATACCCATATGAAAAGTGAACAGGAACACCTGGCCCGCTTCCTCCATGTGGCAAAAGACTATGCCCGCAAGAACGGCTTCAAGGGATGGTTTTTCATCGAACCCAAACCGATGGAACCCACCAAACATCAGTATGATTTTGATGCAGCCACTGTTGTGGGCTTCCTGAGATATTTCGGCCTCGATAAGGATTTCAAACTGAATGTTGAAGTGAATCATGCAACCCTGGCGGGACATAGCTTCCAGCACGACCTGCAGGTAGCTGCAGATGCCGGTATGTTGGGCAGTATGGACGCCAACCGCGGTGATGCATTTAACGGATGGGATACGGATCAGTTCCCGATCAATCTCTATGAATTGGTGGAAGCCATGCTTGTCATTCTGGAGGCAGGCGGATTGCAGGGAGGCGGCGTGAATTTCGATGCCAAATTAAGGCGTAATTCAACCGACAATGAGGATCTGTTCATTGCCCACATTGCTGCTATGGACGCTTTTGCCAGGGCACTGACAATTGCCGATAACATCATGACGAAATCGCCTTACCTGGCCATGCGCAAAGATCGGTATGCATCCTTTGCCAGCGGTGACGGAAAAGCTTTCGAACAAGGAAAGCTCACACTCGAAGACCTGCGCAACCTCGCCATGAAAAACGGCGAACCCGCCATCATCAGCGGCAAGCAGGAATTGTATGAGGCAATTATTAATATGTATATCTGAAGAAGTGACTGGTGAATAGTGACTGGTGAATAGCGTATTAATACTAATTATGCAATTCTGCATTATTCTAAGGGCCGCATATCTGCATGGAACTGCAAAACTGCATAACTGCATAACTGTCTAATCACCATTCACCATTCACTATTCACTATTCACTATTCACAAGTTCCTTAATCCCTTAATCATAAAAAAATGGCATTTATAGATACCTCTGTAAAGTCCGCCGGAACTGCCTTCAAAAAAGGGAATCCTGTATACATCATGATGCTCACACTGGTTGCAACCCTGGGAGGATTGTTATTCGGGTATGATACAGCTGTTGTAAACGGTGCCGAAAAGTCACTGGTTGAATTTTATATTACCAAAATTTTTGATCCGGCAAATGCGGCCTATACCTTACTGCTGATCAGCCAGTACAAGCTGTTGATGGTATTTGTCATTTACCTGGTCAGTGTCATTATCTCATCCCAGATTGTACGGTTAACCGGTGTGAAAAAAGGAATTGCTGCCATTGTGATTATCCTGGCCCTGGTTACCGTTTGGGCGGTAAGCTTTATGCATAAGGCCATTCCCACGGCAGGTCCGGAACTTCAGGATACCGCAGATGCCATCAAAGGATTTGTGATCGCCAGCGCCCTCATCGGCTGCGTTATTGGCGGTGCACTGGCTGGCTTTGTCTCCAAATCATTGGGACGCAGAAATGGCCTGATCCTGGCTGCCATTGCATTTTTCCTTTCAGCCATCGGCGCCTGGAAACCTGAATTCTTTAATGTTTTCGGCACGCTCCCGGTGTATTCATTTGTGGTGTACCGCATAATCGGTGGTATTGGCGTAGGGATTGCCTCCATGATCTCTCCCATGTACATTGCCGAAATTGCACCGGCCGGTGTGAGGGGCAAACTCGTTTCATGGAACCAGTTTGCCATTATTTTTGGTATGCTGGTGATCTATTTTGTCAACTATTTTATTGCCCGCCAGGGAAATGAACAATGGCTGATCGATGAAGGCTGGAGATGGATGTTTTTCTCAGGTTCCATCCCTGCCGGTATTTTCCTGATCCTGCTGTTTTTTGTTCCTGAAACGCCCCGGTATCTTGTAATGAAGGGCCATGATGAAAAGGCGCTGAAAGTATTGCGCAAAATTTCGGGAGCCGATGATGCACCGTTTATCCTGAAAGAAATAAAGGATACAATTCACGAAAAAAGTGCACCCTGGCTTTCGTTTGGATTTTTCGTCATATTCATTGGTATTATGTTGTCGGTTTTCCAGCAGTTTGTTGGCATCAACGTGGTGTTGTACTATGCCGGCAATATCTTCAGGAATATGGGGTCATCCACCAATTCATCATTGCTCATGACAATCATTGTGGGTATTGTCAATCTTACCTTTACCGTTGTTGCGATCCTTACGGTGGATAAATTCGGCCGCAAGCCGCTGATGATCATTGGTGCGCTTGGGTATGGCAGTCAGTATGATTGCCCTCGGGTTTGCATTCTATTCCGGTAATCCGGGACTGATCGCGTTGATCTTCATGCTCACCTATACGGCAGCCTTTGCCATGAGCTGGGGACCGGTAACCTGGGTTTTGCTTTCTGAAATATTTCCCAACAGCATCCGTGGAGCCATGTCGATTGCCGTTGCAGCACAGTGGATTGCCAACTGGATTATTTCGCTGTCATTTCCGATTATGAACGATAACCAGTGGCTGACACAACAGTTCAATCATGGATTTTCATATTGGATTTACGGGGTGATGGGACTTCTCGCCGCAGTATTTATGTGGAAACTCGTTCCCGAAACCAAGGGAAAGACACTGGAAGAAATGGAAAAACTCTGGAAGAAGTGACGATGTGACTAGTGACAGTAGGTGACAAGGGACTAGTGGACAAGTAAGTAGTAAAAGGCCCGGGAGTCAAAATTCCCGGGCTGCTTTTATTAACCTAGCCATAAGTCTAAATCCCTAGGCAAGTTCCTAGACTGCCCATAATCCCTAAGCCCCTAAGCCCCTAAGCCCCTAAGCCCTAAATCCCTAAGCCCCTAAGCCCCTAAGCCCCTAAGCCCCTAAGCCCCTAGTTATTCCTGATCCAGTTCAGTATCTTATCCGAATACGGTTTTTCCTTGGGATTGACATAATCCACAAGGTTGCCGTTGGCATCGATCATATACTTCTGAAAATTCCAGGTTACCTCGGAATCCATCACGCCATTCAGCTTTTTGGAAGTAAGCCATTTATACAGCGGATCCATATCATCTCCCTTTACCGATATCTTCGACATCATGGGAAAAGTAACCTGGTATTTTAAGGAGCAGAAAGTCTTGATTTCCTCGTTGGTTCCGGGTTCCTGTGAACCAAAATTATTGGCAGGGAAACCAATGATGACAAAATTCTTGTCTGCATATTCTTTATATAGCTTTTCCAGATCTGCATATTGCGGGGTATTGCCGCATTGCGAAGCCGTGTTCACAATGAGCACCTTCTTGCCTTTGAGGGCCGACAATTTGAATGCATTTCCGTCAATGTCATTCACCGTAAAATCATACAGCGTTTTATGCGCCTGGGCCATAACAGGCACCGAAATAACCAGTGCAGAGATCAATAACACAATGAGATTTTTCATTTTGATTTTTATTTAAAGTGAAACAAATAGTTTAATTCAGGTCCAATATCGCTTAACAAAGATACAACATACACCATTGCAAAATGGTTCACTCCTTTCCCTCCTTGTGCAGTTTTTCCTTTTTATCAACATTAAACTGAATATGCAGGATTCTTTCATAAATTAGATCAATAATAAAAATTATGAAAAAGTACATCTGTCTATTCCTGATCCTGGCATCCTGGTTTTCCCCGGCTTACATGCAGGATCAAACCAATTATGATGAGAGCAAGGTTCCGTCATACACACTCCCCGAGCTGCTGATCACACGCGATGGAAAAACGATAATGACTGCAAAAGAATGGATGGAGATCCGCAGGCCCGAGATCCTCTCCCTGTTTGAGGAATCCATGTACGGAAGAATTCCCGGTGAATTAAGGATCGCCTCCTCTAAAACCATCGAGGAAGGTAATGAAGCACTTGGAGGAAAGGCAGTCAGAAAACAGGTATTGCTTACTTTCCGCAATGCAGGGAAGGAATTGAACGTAAATCTGCTCATCTATCTTCCAAAAAACGTGAAGAAAGCACCCCTCTTTGTTGGATATAATTTCGATGGTAACCATACCGTGACAGATGATCCGGCGATTATACTGCCATCCTCCTGGATAAAAAACGATCCTGGACTGGGTGTTTCAGACAATAAGGCAACAGATCAGGCAAGGGGAGCAGGAAAGGGCAGGTGGCAGGCAGAGAAGATCATTGATGCGGGCTATGGACTGGCCACCCTGTATTACGGCGACGTGGATCCCGATAAGAATGATTTCACCGATGGAGTGCATCCCTTGCTGTACAGGAATAACCAGACAAAACCCCTGCCTGACGAATGGGGCTGCAATTTCGGCCTGGGCCTGGGGACTAAGCCGGGTCATGGACTATTTTGAGAAAGACCCTGATATTGATGCAAAGCGAGTCATCGTAATGGGACATTCCCGGCTGGGAAAGACCGCCCTATGGGCGGGCGCCCTTGATCAGCGTTTTGCAGTTGTCATCTCCAATAACTCGGGATGCGGGGGAGCAGCTCTCTCACGACGGAAATACGGCGAGAGGCTTGGCGGAATGAATCAGACTTTTAAGCACTGGTTGTGTGATAATTGCAGCCAATATGACGGGAAGGAAGAAACACTTCCGGTCGACCAGCACATGCTTATCGCCCTGATTGCACCCCGCCCGGTATATATTGCAAGTGCCGAGGATGATAAATGGGCAGACCCGAAAGGCGAATATCTCTCAGGTTATTATGCCGGCACCGGTTTATGAGCTCTTTGACAAGAAAGGACTTACCTCCATGGAGATGCCGGAAGTCAACCATCCCATCATGAACTCGATCGGTTACCATATCCGGTCAGGAGCCCATGATGTACTAGCCTATGACTGGGACCAGTATATCCGGTTTGCCAATCTTCACATCATGCATTCCAATCCTGATACTACCGGTATCCGGGATCAGACTGGCCATTAGGATAAAAATAATGGAGACAGGACTCTTCCGTTCATTCGGCTCCTGATGTGCATACAATAGAGGGAATCTGACTGCACGACTGCATGACTGCAGAACTTTTTCCAATTTTGAAATTAATATCTGATTGAATGCCTCCCACCCATGTCCATAAAAACATCCGCATTTCCGGTAGAGTTCAGGGCGTAGGATTCCGCTACAATGCCCGGGAAGCTGCCTCGCATTATGAAATTATGGGCTTTATCCGCAATCAGCCCAACGGGGATGTTTATGTCGAAGCTGAAGGTACCCGTACCTCAGTGGATGAATTCATTGCCTGGTGCAGGCAGAGTGCGCCACGGGCCAGGGTGGATGCGGTGGACGTTACAGAGGGTGAGGTACGGGGGTTTGGGGAGTTTATGGTGAAGTAATGACGCACATTTTGGCCTGGAGGGAAAATGGTAGTGCCGGGTTTTTGCATCTGATTCTTTTGTCTGGAGGGCAAAAGGTATTGTAAAAATGATGGACATTACAATTAGCCGTTTCCATTGCCTGGAGGGCATACGATATGGTCTTTTTTTTACATGCCTTTTACAATAACGTATGGCCTCCGACCGATGTATCTGCCCGTAACTGTATTCTAAAATACCGTATGGCCTCCGGCCAATTTCTATCTTTCCTGCACGACTGCCCGACTGCATGACTGCATGACTGCACGACTGCATGACTTTTTTAATAATTTTGAATAGAACCCTTAACCTAATGCCTTCAGAAATTATCCACAAGAACATAAATATTTCCGGCCGTGTGCAAAAGGGCCTCCGATCCGCTACAATGCCCGGGAAGCCGCCTTCCATTATGGCATCAAAGGCTTTATCCGCAATCAGCCCAACGGGGACGTTTATAGAAGCCGAAGGCACCCGCCCCGTAGTGGATTAATTCATCGCCTGGCGCCGGCAGGGTCCGCCACGGGCCAGAGTGGACGCGGTGGACGTTACGGAAGGGGAGGTGAGGGGGTTTGGGGAGTTTATGGTAAAATAAAAATGAAAGTTGGCAAAAATCGTAAAGTTGTCTGAGACATAGGGAGCCTATTATTTTTGGGTTCACATTAAATGAAAAACTTTTAGGTTTTTGATAGATTTTTATTTATATTTAAGTTATATAATTGCAGAACACTCATATTTTAAACTACATATCATGAAGAGAATAGTCGGATTATTGATCCTGAGTTGCTTTCTTCCAGGTGCGGTTTATTCTCAGGATTATCTTGGAAACTGGGTTTTGGATAATGCCAGTTACAATAACGGGACATTAGGAAATGCAACCGGATATTTCAAGTTCAAAAGTGATTCAGTCTATGAAGCAGAATTTTCAGACGGATCAAATTACGCCTGGGCAGAGGCTTTATATAACATGTCTGAAAAAACTTTAAATTCCACAGATGGTGAAAACCTGGCATTAAATGGCATGTCAATGGTGTCTGGCCAAATGGGCGCATCTATTTCACAGACATCAATTGCGGTAGTACTGCCTTTGATAACTATGTAGGGACAGCCATAGGTTATGGAACACCAACCATCACAGTAAGTGAGGATGTTTTAACACTAACGGGTAACGACGGGAAGGTTATCTTAAAATACACCAAGGCGTTCTCATCAGCATTTTCTGCTACTCCTACGTTGGGTCCACCACCCCTTACTGTAAATTTTTCAGATGAATCAAAGGGTGAACTAGAGAACTGGGAATGGGATTTTGGTGATGGTAGTTCAAGCACTGAACAGAACCCAACCCATGTATACGAGGTAAACGGTGTTTATACCGTATCATTGACAGTTGTGGATACTGCCGGACAAACTGAGACAATGACCAAGGCAGATTTCGTTACCGTGACAAATTCAACCGGGGTACAAATCAAGAGTGAATCCAAAGTTTTCAGCGTTTATCCGAATCCCACAGCCCAATCTATTATATTGGACTTCCATCCTGAGAACCCTATCGAGGCAGAGCTTGCCGCCTATAATACCTTGGGCCAGAAAGTAAAATTTCTTTATGAGGGAACACTTTCCAAAGATAACGGCAATCTAACCTTTGACATTTCCGATCTGAAGGAGGGTTACTTATTATATCAAATTGTCAGCCAAAACCTATAACATTACACATAAGTTAATTATTACCCGATAGTTACTTGAATTAATTAGTTATGAATAGAGTTGACCCTGTAAAATAGAGTTGACCTTGTAAGTTACAAAACTGCAAAACTGCAAAACTGCATAACTGCATAACTTCATGACTCCATATACTTTGCATATTTAAATATTTTTGCGCATATTTACGCAACGAACAATATCGCAACGAAATATTTCGCAATCATGATAAAGAACCCATTTAAATTTGGCAGTATTGTTGGCGATCCTTATTTTACGAATCGTACTGTTGAAATCAGAATAGCTTCGGTTTTAAATAGCAGCAACCATTTAATTCTAATGAGTCCCCGCAGATATGGCAAATCGAGTCTGATATATAAGGTAATACAAACTCTGGACCGTCCAGTCATTTCGATTGATCTGCAGCTACGAACAAGCGTGAAGATTTTGCATCTCAATTGCTTAAAAGAATTTACCGTGCATACCCGGCAGAAAAAATAAAACAATTTATCCGAAATTTCCTAATCATTCCCACTGTGTCCCTTAATCCGGTTACCAATGAAGCTGATATTGGCATTCAACTTCATCGAATGGACTTTCCTATGTTGGAGGATGTATTAAATATGATTGATAAATTAAGGACGGGAAACACCGTTTAATTGTGGTGATGGATGAATTTCAGGAGGTAAGTCGGCTTAATGCTGATCTTGACCCGGCAATGGAGAGCTGTTATGCAACATATGAGCATGCTCAAATTATGTATTTCTGGGAAGTCAGGAATCGATGATCAGAGAAATTTTTGAGAAGAAAAAATCGCCTTTCTATCATTTTGGATTTTTAATGACACTTGGCAAAATAAGCCGGGGCGAATTCAAGAACTATCTGGATGCAGGATTTCGTTCCAAAAAAAAAGTTTGTGGAAACCATATCTGATGATATCCTAGTTTCTTTACAAAATGTCATCCATATTATACTCAACAATTGGCCTTTGTTGCATGGGAAATTTTTTGCTTGGATCCGATACTGAAAAATGTGCCGGTGAAGCAATTAATGAGATAATCCGAGTTCATGATATAGACTATGAACGATTATGGGGAAGTTTTAATACAACCGACAAAAAATTATTGATTGGCATGTCTGAATCAGGATTGACGCCTCTTTCTGAAGCGTTTTATCGTAAATATAATCTCGGAGCGCCAAGCACTGTACTTCAGCAGTCTGAAACGAATTATGAAAAACGGTTACATTACCAAAATTGAAAACAAATATGAAATTGAAGATCCTTTTTCAACCGTTCGATTGCAGGCGCCGTAATTTATAAAGCATTATTATAACGGCATGACTTGGGACTGCATTTTCTAACGATAGGCAATCCATACCGGGATAACAGAACCAGAACCGCAGAATTCAGAACTGCAGAACCGCAGAACTGCAAAACTTCTTTACCTTCCCTTAAAAACTTATCCACCTTCTCAAGGAATTCCTTTATATCAATGGGTTTCGTGATATGATCATCGCATCCGGCTTCGTGGCATTGCTCAGCTCATTTCTATTACAAAGGCTGTCTGGGCAATGATGGGGACCTTTCGGTTAAATGACCTGATCTGCCGGGTGGCTTCAATGCCATCCATTTCCGGCATTTTCAGGTCCATCAACACTAGGTCGATTTTGTTGATTGATTTCAGAAGTTCAACTGCCTGCAATCCGTTTGAAGCTTGCAGTATCTGAACCGCCTTATCCTGCAGCAAAGCTTCCAGGAACCTGAAGTTTACCACATCATCCTCTGCAATCAGGATGACCTTATCTTTCCGTGTATCTCTAGGTTTCCCAGGACGCGCGGTAGGCTTCGTACAAGGGCGCGAGCTCTCGCGTTCGACGGCTGTTGTCGCGAGTCCTTCCACTGCCGCCAGGGCCTTGAGCTGCGGCGGTCTGTTCGGCGACGCGCGTGAGGGCTGAGCCGCTGGGCGGCGAGCCTGCGGCGCGGAGGCCGCCACTTCAGCGGCGCAGCGAAAAGCAGCGGATGGAAAACTCGAACTTGTAGCTGCCCAGATCGATCGGACGGTTGGCCGGCAAGCACGTGGGTTCCCGCCACCACGATCCCATTGCGGCTGCCCAGGTCGCGCAACATGAGCGAGC
>CAWEGX010000019.1:0-114867 GCA_963808745.1 uncultured Bacteroidales bacterium | reverse complement strand
GAAACATCAACCTGTTTGTCCACCAAAGGACCAGCCAGGGTGAAAATAGTTCCAGGGGGTATTACAGTATGCCAGGTATTATCGGATACAATTACATCCGCATTCTTCTTCAGGCTGGCATCAGCGTTTGTAATATACATTGTCAGTCGGGGAATTGCCGCTGAACTGTTCATTCTACCGTTAACGGTTAGTGTTTCCATTCCGTTATTCCTTCCAAAAATAACCAGTTGACCGGTTGGATTCAGCCAGGCATATACAGCAAGATCTGGATTACCCGCGGATGCCCCAATCCTTACCGCACCCGGATCAACAAATTTGAAAAGCTGTGAAAATTCATAGAATTGTTTGCGTGGCATCCAGCTCTGGTCGGATTGATTAAAAGCCAGTAACGGCTTGCCTTGTTCTCCCTCCCAGAAAACCCAGTCATTGGGAGGATTACTGCCATATCCGTTCCTTCTCCCATGCTGGTACACACAGTCAAATCCATCCCAGAACAGGTACGCTGCAGCACTGTCATCCAGCTGTCCCAAAAGATTCTTTATGCCCGCAGTTTCTGTAACCCAGTATGTTCTAACCGGGTTCTGAGGATTGATGACCGTATTCAGATAATTGCGGGCATCTTTTCCATATTGATGAACGCCCCATTTTGAGATCTTTCCCATCAGGTACGGATCTTTTATCATTTCATTAAAACAGGCATTGAATAATTTATCACCGGCAGCGTCGGGTGCAACAAGGCGGACATCATCCATCCCAATGCGATCGAGCTTTTCAGCCAGCTTCTTTACCACCCGTACAAACTGAACCGCATCGGGCATATTCGGCCCCTCCACAATTCCATCAGGATGTTCAGGTCCTTTCGTGGTGGAAAGTATATCTGTTTCATTCATAGGTGATACCAGGTTAAAAGTGATTTTTTCAATGTTCCTGGCATAAAAAAGCAATGCGGCAATCGTCTCCACAAATTCATCCTCCATGGAAGGATCAATGGAGAAATTGATGTCTCCCATCCAGCTTTTGGCTGCATCCGGCTTAGCCAGTGGTTCAGCTGCCGGAGGACCTCCCATGAAGCTGATCATCAGATAATCTGTCACGCCCCTTTGATTGAGATAGTGCAGAGTCTTCCAGACTCCCCGGAACCTGGGACCTGAAAAGACCCGGTTATAATAGGACATGTTGAAGCTATCGGGATCATTGTCGTCATTGACCGATTCCCAGTCTATTTCTTCGATGACAACCCTGAATATCGTTGCACCAAGAGAATCAATCAGCATGTCAATAGCCGGCCTCACAACATCCGCATCCCTGTATTCACCATCCAGCCACCATGCAGGATTGATGTTAACACCAAAGCCGTCTAAAGTCTGATATTTTTTACCGGCATCAATCTGTACATTGGTTTCCGGATGCTGAGCTGCTGTTGGAAGAGCAGCCATGACAAGCAAAACGTTTAGCAGAAATTTCTTTATCAGCATAACTGATCCTTTCATATTATTAATCCTTATTATATTTATTTTGACACAACTACATGGCATCCATCATTATGCCTGATGGTTAGGGCATAATCACCCTTCCCCAGGCTTTTGATCTGCCATGAATCCGGGATTAAGTCATTGTTTTCTGAAATCTGTTTTCCATTTGAGGTGACATTGGATGGTTTGAAGGATAACCGAAGGTATTCTGTTCCCTGCGTGGCTGCATAATATTTAACTGATTTCCTGGCATATGATACTTTCCTCAATATTCCTTCGGAATATAAAATATGGTCTTCACCGGGCGGTGCCCATTCAGGTATTGCTGCAAAAACGTGGTAAAACATCCGCGGGCATTCTCCGTAACAATCTGACCACCAGCTCAGAATGCCTTTACTGACCGGACTCTCAAATGCCATACCCAGGGAATCATTACAGTAAGTAACCCAGTTAAGCGAGCGGTATGCCTTCTCTTTGTATGTTTTATCCCCGGATTCCTGATACCATCGGGCACATTCAGCAGCATAGCGGGCAGTCTGATAATCCATCTTATAATTAAATGAATCCTGTTCCCCGACAAGATTGGCTCCCCACATTGAAGACGGCTCCCCTGGCGCGGTACGAAATACAAAATTATCCTCTGTCCATTTTATAAGCATAGGAATATCCTTTCTCCAGGCAGGATCAAGATCGGGATAATCAAAAAGGCAGAGCGCCATATTGCTGGCACTGAGGTTACTCTTGTATGTATTGCTTTTAACATCCGTATCCGAATGTCCGTCAGTCCAGTATCCCGTTTTCATGGGATAATTAAGTAGAAAGCTTCTGATTTTCTCCCTGGCCTCAATATATTCATTCACATTTCCGGTTTTGTCCCTTACCAGGTTATCAAACAACATATAGCAACCTGTCCAGTTAGCGCCATAAGGTGCAGTAATCCGGCCATCATCCATTACCACGCGGTAGGGAAGGACCGATGTATCCTGGTTCCCTGTTTCTATTTTAGACGCCAGTACATTTGCAACATTCAGGGAAGCGGTAAGGTATTTTTTGTCACCACTGAAAAGATACATTCTGTAAAAGGTCAGTCCCATTTCTCCGGCATGGTCAACCTGTATCTCATGCAAGGCAAACCGTCCTGCGGTGGTAAAGCCTCGGAACACCGTATCTCCGGCATTGGTTGTGGTATAAGGAAAACCCGGCCACGCAAATGTTGCCGGACTTGTTCCATGTGCAAGGACATAATCCATAAAATCCGTGATCAGCTTCATGACACTTTCATCACCCGTATAGGCGTAGTAAAGTCTTGCATTTTCAAACCAGTTTGGGATTTTTTCACCAATATCATTCATCCAGGTATCCGGTTCAAGATTGCCATTATTGTTCCTGAATGCACAGTAGAAATAATACTGGGGATACCGTGAACGCGGATCCGGCCCGGGGGACAAAGGAACCCGGTTTTTAATGAAGTCCCAACGCTGGTGAAGAAAATGATCGTAAGCATTTTCCACGGGATTATACCAGGGAATGATCTTTCCCTCCCCGTCAAGAACAACCTGATGATTGCAGAAAATTGTATCAGTAATAACTACTTCAGGTTTGTTACATGAAACCAGGAGGATTGATATCAGTACCAGTAAGCGATTCATTGTTGAAAGTTTCCTACGGGTTATACCCTTTAAAATTAACTTTTTCGACGGACAAATTATCCATGATAGGAATTTACTTTACCGACACTGACACCCCGATGGGGTGGTTACAATTCTTAAACATTCAGGTTGTAAATGAATGTATTGACTTTGTCAATTCTATTTCTTAAATTTAATAGTAATTTTTCCTAACCCTTTCACTATTAAAATAATAAATGTCATGAATCCAATCCTGCCAAAGAAACCTGCCGGTTTGAAATACCGGTTTCTCCGTAAACTTTTCCTGAACATGCTGCTGATCGTGATTGTTGCGGGCCCGCAAACCGTCCGATCACAAACCAATGCATACAGCGCCAGCTTTCAATCGCTCCTCAACCAGATTCAGATGATGTATTGCCAGCCCAACGGCTATGATTTCAACCAGATCCGCAGCAAATACCCGGTTTCTTTTGCCACAATTCTCGGTCATGCGCTCAGGCAGCAGATTGTTACAGACACAAAGGGATCCCGGGCTAAAGCCTGCTTATGACCAGCTTGAGCAGGAAGCAAAAAGGTATTTTTCCGATTCTTTCCGGCAGTACCAGTATCGTTATGACAATGGTCAGCCCATGCAGGAGCAGTCATTGTGGCTGTTTGTGCAGGACGGAATAAACGGTTTGAATGATGCTACGGTGATGCGTGACTTCAGGGTGGCCCAGGGTAGTATGCCAATGGTTCTTGCTGCGGATGGAAGTGGGGGATCAGATAGTGGTATCGCGGTTGGTAAAGTTACCCACTAACAAACCCAAAGAGAAGAATGCGATCATTTTGCTGGGTGTTGAAGCCCCCGAAGTGAAAAGTGAGCCCGCCCCTTCCTCTGATCCGAATAATCCCGCTCCGCCTTCCTTTGAAACGGATAAACCATTTCCGACCAACACTGATAACTCCTTTGAATTAAACAAATAGCATGTCCTGCCGTACAACATTTTATTTTCACAACGTATGACACTCAAATCCTACGGATCACCATACATGAAGACCATCGTCGCATCATGTCTTTTCTTCCTGTTACTTTTTTTTCCCTCTTATACGGGCTATTCGTGGAGTTCCACGGAGTATACCGGGATGTTTTCAACGCATCAGTTTCTGACACGAATGGCATACGTCTATCTTGAGAAGCATCCTATGATCAGTGATCATATTATTCCCTTCCCGCCCCTTGCAGAAATTGAAGCTTATTGTGGTTTAAATATCAATATAGGGAAATATCCAAATCACATTTACGGTGAAGGACCGGATAATCCGTCAAAATCTTTCTTTGCGGATCATTACTTCAATCCTACTTTTCCCCCGGATGGTGCCGGTAACGCGCCTGATCGCATCAATGAACTCTATACATCGCTTTGCAGTGATTTAACATTGGGATTAACGGATCCAAATACTGCCAAAAATGCAGCATACCTGGCACATTATATTCAGGATATGACGTGTCCGTTCCACGTCATCGGAGCCCCTGATAATGCCCTGCAATTTACTGCCTCCGCCGCCGGTCCCTATTTAGAAAAATACGGGGAAAATACATGCGTTCTGAAAGACGGCGTTGACAGCCTCAAAGCCTGCACGAATCCGGTTTCCAACCTGATTGAAAACAATTTGCGGTTTTTTGAACAGGATGAAACAGGTTTCTGGGATATGATGGCAGAAAGGTATAAAAAGGACGATTCGCAGGGAAAAAACTGGTTCGAGCCAAATTATTACAATGGGCATATATGCCCGAAATTATACACCTATTTAAGCACGCATTTTTTATACGAGGCCATGGTTGCCCATTATCATAACAATCCGGAAATGGTGAACCGGTTTTCTCATCTCTCCAACATTAACTTTTTAACCAATAATTGGAATTCATTGGCTATATCACCCGCCAGGTCCGGCGAATTCGCAAAAAAACTGGCACGGTTTACGAAAGATGACCTGGACAATTATAAACCTGAATTCATGTTTGACCCCAAAGAATTGGTATCCTACACATTTGTTGCTTACAAAGCATTGGGTTATGTTGGTATGTTAACTGAAGCGGGTCAAAAAGATGTCACTGCAATGAAATCCACGGTGCCTATGCCCGAGAATGCCTGGACAACAGCCATTCAGGCTACGTATACGATATGGCGGGCATCCTTCAGTGCCTTGTTCGTTGATTGTGAAAATGATGTGCAGCTTTTTCAGGCCGGGTCAAATCCGGATACCTATACGGCCAGGGTAAAATTAACGAATTATGAGCCGGGAGAGACTGTTAAGAATATTACAGCTAACTTAAAATTGGTTTCAAACGGTGTTGCCCGCGACATTGGAACGGCAACAGTAACCGAATTGCCCAATAATCAGAATAGCAACAGCACCTGGCTGGCGTTTAAGGAACCATTTATAATGCCGGAATCAGCCCAACTGAGTGTTGAGATTACGGGCACTTATGAGAAAGTTCCTGATGCCGGAAAGGCATCCTATACAGGCAAAAATCCGGCAATGGATCCGCTCGGGGGATCCTGGTATATGAATGAAGCCAAAGCCTCGGTGGCGATTTTGTACGATTCAGAAACGCAACAATATGAAGGCAAGGTGATCAGCCCGGGAATCCTGGCCTTTCACAGTCAGGGGGCGCTTATACTGACGGGAATTAAGCCAGTTGAAAAACAGGTGAACGTTATCCAATCCGGGTGAAAAATATTACACAGGTACCGAATGCAGCTGGGAAGTGTTGACCAATCCAGGACGGTACCTTACCGCAAGGGCCCGCAGACCAGGTTACCGGTATCGATCACGGTGAATGGCAATACCATGGTATACCGCACAAAGGATGAAACCTTACACTTCACCAGGGAATAAGTCACGCATTATAAACTTACCCAGAACGCTATGGGTTGCCCTATCAGCACGGGATAATTGTCCACAAACAACACCGGTTCGGCAACAAGGTTACTGGTCCAGGGTACGTACTGTCCCATGGTGTCGTAATAGCCCCTTAAAACTGTCAGTACGTTATAAGGCATATCGGCCTGCCACTGGAAAAATCCTCCGTTATAAGGAATGACAAACGCACCGCTGCTTGTAACAGCCGTTCCGTCGGGATAAGCAAAATTCACCGACATGGATCCGACGGGCAGCCCTTTCCCCTGAAAACCATTGTCATAGTAAAATCTCACCACGATTTGCGCACTGGTGCCCATGCCAGGCGGGATCTGCACCTTGCCGACAAAAGTCATGCCCGGACCCCACACCGGATTCTGTAGGTTGTGTTGCACATCATCAAGGGTAAAGCCTGCCATCATGGCGGGACCCGGCACATTACAACTTCCTGCTGAGGTACTGCATCAGGAGTGGGTGCAGCAGGGTTCATGGCATCCCTGGCAATATAGGCCTCGTTCACTGTGGTGGCAAAATAGATCATAGGTGATCCACAAATAGCCATTGTTGCCCCATTCCTGTCCATAGGAATTGAGCACTTTAAACGACTGCAAGGCATCGTCATAACCAACCGTCACCATGGCATGGTTCCCGAACATTGGGCCCCCGCTTCACCGACCATATGTAAGGTTTCATTCCGGTCATCCCATCCTGGTTAAATGCCTGGTCCACCGATGCCCCGATCATCACCGGCAATCCTGCATTCAGCATGGTTTTCACATTATTGATCCTGTCCTGTGGATTGGGTGTCTTAAATTCCACCGCATCCCATTTTGCGATCTTATAGTTTTTTGCTTGTGCTATCTGTTGCGGAGTTGGCCGGGTCAGGTAATCGGTTTCATTATACGGCATCACGCTCATCTTGCTCGCTCCTTGCTCCAGCAGCAGATTCAGGGCTTCCGGAAAAGTGAGGCCACCATCCCTGCCGTTGTTGGCCTGGTTATAGATGTAGGCCGGCGAAAAAACGGCATTTAAATTAAGTGAACCTCCCCGGAAATATTCATTCCCTTCTTCGAGCTTTTCCTGATAACTCTTTACGGCATAGGCAATGGACCATGCAACACAGGAGTTTTGCATCCCCTGCTGACCGGGAGGAGGCATCTTATCGGATAAATCCACTGCACGGGGAAGTTCTTTGCCCGAGAAAGGCATGGCAGCCTTGGGCATCTTTGCAAGCACTTCCGGATCAATAGGTTTGAGGCCCGTAGGGAATTGTTGTGCCTGGGTCAGTGCAGCAGAAAGGATGAAAATCCCGCAGGTGCAAATTTTGAAAAACACAGGTGTAATTTTATGCGGAATGAGCGAATCATTAATGAATAATCTAATTTAATGAAAGTTTGGGAATTGGCCTTCTTCAGGTGTGAAATTTTTTATCATTGTAAAAATCACAAGGCGACACCCCGACGGGGTGGTAATCGAAACCTGACGGCTTCGATTTAGATTAAACCTTTGATCCTAATGTTTGTTATCCCAACATGATTAAAACAATCGGATATATATTATTACTGATTTCATGCCTTTCTTTTTTAATGATTCTAATTGTCCCCTGGATTGGTTTTTCAAAAATGCAGATCGCAGGAATAACAACAGGATTGATCATTGCGGGTGAGATATTGTTCTATCTAAGCCTGTTTATCCTGGGTAGAAGTTTTTGGGATAAAATAAAAAATAAACTTACTTTTTGGAAAGTAAAGACAAATGACCCTGATCTTCCAAAACAAAACGATCTGTAAAGTACAAGGACCCTCTCCGGCTGCTGCGCAGAGTGACGCTTACTAATTAAACGGACGGATCGTTGTAGTCAATTCACCCTGTTTCAGAGAAATCCTCTGCTCTCCCTGAAAGTATAATAAAAAATCATCCTTTTCTTGATGATAATAAAAGATTTGGCTATGTTGCAATGAGGTTATTATTACTTGAAGAGGGTTATGATATAGATGCAACTGCTCAAAAACAAGGATGTTGTATGTAAGTCGAAGGCACTATTTAAAACATTTTTTTCAAATCTATAAGCTTTTATGGAATTAAAATTTGCCATCAGAAACTTAACAAAAAGACCCTTTTTGAATCTTATAAAAATTATAGGATTAAGCCTGGCTTTAAGTGGAATATTGATTATTGTATTATTCTTAAAAAACGAATTGACTTATGATAGCTTTCATAAAAAATCGGACAGGATTTATCGGTTTACCATTACAAGTCCCGACATTTTAGGAGGGAAACATTTTGCGAGGGTACCAAATCCTGATTATATTCCCAAAATGGCTGAATATTTTCCTGAAATTGAAAATTATGTAAGATTGGTACCCATAATGGGTGGTGTAATAAAGCTGAATGAAAATTTCATCAGGGTCAATCAGGCTTTTCAATGTGACAGTACCTTCTTTGACGTGTTTGATTCTGAGCTGTTAGTTGGCAATCCTGCCAATATATTGGATAATCCAGGTTCAATGGTCGTTTCTGAAAGTTTTGCAAAAAAAGTGTTCGGAAACCATAATCCTTTGGGACAGGTATTGACCTTGCCAGATGGGCAATACTATGGCAAAAAAATTGATTTGACCATAAAAGGCATTATGAGAGATTTTCCCCAAAATAGCCATTTTCATCCTGAATTTATTGTTACTCCCGTTGATACAGGTGAATTCAACAGATGGGCATGGACATATTTATTGCTGTCCAATAATGCCAATCCTGATAATATACTACTTCAATTTAAATATTTCGCCGCAATACAATCTGGCAGGAAGGTTGCAGAAATGAAAACAGAAGCTCATCTGCAAAACATTACTGACATACATTTGAAATCCGATAAACTGCGTGAATTAGAGCCCAACAGCAATATGTCCGTTATAATTACCCTTTCTGTTGCTGTCCTTTTGCTATTGTTTATTGCAATTACCAATTATGTCAACCTGAATATCGGGATGGCAGTTTATAGTGATAAATACCTTTATGTTAGCAGAGTGTTTGGTTCTTCACCCTGGATGAAGCTGAAATACTTCTTATCCGAAGGGATTATTATTGCTGCAGTATCTATTGTTGTCTGCGGATTTATTACCTCACTGGCTCATATTACCATTCAAAAACATTTCGCGCTGAACCTTTTCAAGGGTAATGCTCATTTGATTTTGTCTGTTATTGTGTTGTTTGGTTTAATTAGCATTCTATCCGGCATTTTGCCTTTGCTGGAGAAAGAAATAAGCAACGCAAAATCAGGTTTAAATAATAACAAAAATAACCTCAGCAGAAAAGGGGTCAGTAAAGGTTTAATAGTATTTCAATATACCATTTCAATAGCACTGATTGCAGCTGTATTTGTAATTCATAGGCAAACCAGTTATGCACTCGATAGCAGCATGGGAGTTAAGGAAAATAACCTGATTTGTTTTGAAAATGTACACAGCAATGTTCAGCAGAAGTTTGAAGTATTTAAAGCAGAATTGCTAAAATATAACTCCATTGAATTTGTTTCAGCAATGCTTGAACCTCCCGGAGGAGAAGCCAACGATATGTTTCAGTTTACAATGGAAGGCTACATTAAAAATGAAGTAAATGAAGCGGACAATATGATTGGTATTTTCCCATGCGATTACTCTTTTGCCAGTATTTTTAATTTACATTTCCTGAGTGGCGATAATTTTTCCAAAAAGAACGAAGACAATGAAGGTTCGGGTGAGTATATAATAAATGAATCGGCAATGAAAAGACTGCATTATACTGATCCCGATAAGATAATAGGAAAAGAGTTCGGGCTTATTTTCGATAATGATGTCGCCAAAATTCCAAAAGGAAAAATCATTGGCGTGGTTAAGGATTTTCATCTTTCCAGCATAAAGAAAAAAATTGAGCCTCTGGTATTATTTAAACGTAAAGATGTTTGGCTATTGGATTTTGTAGTCTCATTCCGACCGGACATGCGGGCAATAGCCTTGTCCAACATCGAACTTGTCTGGAAAAGAATGTTTCCGGAGCATCTGTTTCAATATGAGCATGTGAGCTCGATGTATATGAACCTTTACAAAAGGGAACTTTTACAGGCTAAGTTATTGGCCGTTTTTACATTTATAGCCTTATTTATTTGCTCTGTGGGACTTCTTGGGATGTCTCTGTTAAGCACTCAACGCCGCACAAAGGAGATAGGAATACGCAAAGTAAACGGGGCCAAAATTTACCAGATTATGATAATGCTGAGCTGGGATTTTGTAAAATGGATAGTGATATCTTTCGTAATTGCAATTCCATTCGCCTTCCTGGCAATGAACAAATGGCTGGAAGGCTTTGCATACAAAACCGCACTGAGTTGGTGGATCTTTGCTGTGGCTGGATTAGCTGCTATTTTTATAGCTCTTATAACCGTATCTATACAATCGTGGAAAGCATCAAGCAGGAATCCCGTTGAAGCTTTGAAATATGAGTAAAGGCGATTGGCATGAGGACCTGACATAACAAAACGAACAGGAGTTACTTTGAAACATTTGGTGAGGTTGTTGAATTTAACGATTGGATTTCTAACTTTGATTCTGGTATAACCTATCTGATAAAAGATAATATTCAACTTGATTTTTCTTACGGACTGGGTTTGACACAAAAAATGAATTATTTTTCGGTGGGATTGAGCATGAATATACCTAAAAGACATAAACTAAACGGATAAAACTGTGAAATTAGATTGGTTACTCGAATTTAATCCCATCTTGCTGGCACTTGGAGCGACTTTATTCACCTGGTTCGTCACGGCCCTGGGTTCATCGATGGTTTTCTTCTTTAAATCCATCAATAAAAAAGTACTCAATTCAATGTTGGGTTTTGCGGCGGGAGTGATGATTGCAGCCAGTTTCTGGTCGCTGTTAAAACCAGCCATTGAAATGGCTGAAGAGAACGGCTCAATTCCATGGGTGCCTGCCATGGTTGGCTTTTTAGCCGGAGGTGCCTTCCTGTTACTGATTGATAAGCTTCTTCCTCATCTGCATATGGGTTTAGCCATAGATAAATCTGAAGGTATTAAAACCCAGTGGCAGAGAAGTATTTTACTGGTTCTTGCCATCACGCTTCATAATATTCCGGAAGGTTTGGCGGTAGGTGTTGCTTTTGGTGCATTGGCCAACAATCCGGATACAGGTATGCTTGCCGGTGCAATTGCTCTGGCTATTGGGATAGGGCTGCAGAATTTTCCGGAAGGAGCGGCTGTTTCAATCCCGCTGAGAAGAGAAGGATTCTCAAGGCTAAAGTCATTCAACTATGGACAATTATCGGGCGTTGTTGAACCCATTGCTGGTGTATTGGGTGCGTATCTGGTATTAGCAATTACGCCTTTATTACCCTATGCACTATCCTTTGCTGCCGGGGCCATGATTTTTGTGGTTGTGGAAGAATTAATCCCGGAGTCACAAACCGGAAATGAAACGGACTTATCAACCATTGGAGCCATGCTGGGTTTTGCAACCATGATGCTTCTTGATGTCGCATTGGGGTAAACTAATAAATAGAAAGTGAAAATGTTAAATATTACTTTACCTTACGGCATGTAATTTGTCATTCTATGAAGCTTCAAAAAACAATTCTTACCTCCGCTTTATTTTTCTGCATTGGCAGCACATTAATTTCTAAAGTTAATGCACAGCAGGTTACTGAAATTCCACCACATCAATTCAAAAATTGTCGTCGACGGATATGCAGACGACGTATGGAATTTGCTGGAGGAACAACCAATAACCTTCCTGATCGACGGGAAAGATTATCCTTCGGCTTCCGATTGCAGTGGTAATTTTAAGGCCTTCTGGAACAGAGACACTCTGTATGTTCTGATTTTTGCACTGGACAATAAATTATATACAGGCGACAGGACAGTTTATTTAAACGATGGTTTTGAAATATACCTGAATATTGACAATACCAGGGACACTATTTATACAGAAGACTGTTATCAGTTCCGGTTTATCCCGGGAAGCAACGACATAACCGGTCGTTGGGGATTTGATGTGTGGACGCCGCCAACAGTTGATTTCGCTATTCATGTTAATGCAGGTACAGACCGTACCATCGAGGCAGTTTTTCCCCTGATAGAATTGGGTAAAAATTCAGCCATTGCTGAGGGCGATTCAATGGGTTTTGAAATTGAAATCCTGGACAACGACGGTTCCGGGCGCGATCACGTGTTGTCTTGGAATAAAAACGAACATATGGCCTGGTATAACCCGACTAAAATGGGAACAATCATTTTTACGGAAAACACCATCACATCTCTTAAAAATAACGGGTCATCCTATATTTCCGTGTATCCGAATCCGGTTGCTGATCATGTATTGATTCAATCGCCGCAGCAGTTTAATGAGGTAGTTATATATTCAGCGCAGGGGCAATTGATGTATGACCAGACAGGTCTGTCAACCCGCAATATTTCTCTTGATATTGATAATTTCAAACCAGGTATTTACATTTTGTATGTAAAAATGGATGATGGCACCTGTGTGAATTATAAAATGGTTAAAAGCTTTATGGAATAGGTTTCCATTTCGCAATCGCTTGAATATAAAATAATTGCGATACTTAAGCTTTGTGAGTTCCCTCCCGAAGGTTTCTGTATGTGCCTGTGTGAACATTCAAAGTTCGTTTCCAAAGAATAAGGTTGGCCCTTGACTCTTTCCAAAAGTAGTTGTAACTTGATGCAGAAGTGGTACAGAAAACCGATCATATAAGCGGACAATGGCTGTAACCTTAAGAATACCGAAAAACGATAATCATGTGAAAGAATAATTACATTACAGTAAGTAGGGTGAAGAATTCAAGCAATATGCAGAAAGAGTAAAAAGATACATAACCTTTAAATGAATAAAACTATGAAAGTATTAATCATTTATGCCCATCCAAATCCAATGTCTTTTACTAAAGCTGTTCTCAATAATTTTGTCAATGGCCTTAAAGAGGCAGGCCATGAGTATGAGGTTGTAGACTTGTATAAAATAAAATTCAATCCATCATTTCAGGACATGGATTTTTCATTTTTTGTGGATAAAGACATACCCAGAGATCTTTTTCAGCAAATGGATATGAGAAAGATGATAATCGATCTTGCCGGTGGACCGGTAAGAAGATTTATTGCAAAATTGTACATAAGAAATAAGACTGATGATGAACTTATTAAATTAATCAACTCTCAAAAACCTAAAGATGTATTAATCCAACAAAAGAAAGTGGCAGAAGCGGATGTGCTCGTTTTTATAACACAGGTTTTTTGGATGCACTTTCCTGCATTGGTAAAAGGCTGGATGGAAAGAGTCCTGACCTATGGATTTGCCTACAAATTGAATGAAAATGGATGGAAAGGTGATCCTGATGGCAGAATACCTTTACTGAAAATTAAAAAGGCTATAATTATGCATCCTACTTTTTTTAACGAAAAGGTTTATAGGGAAAAGGGATTTAAAGCTGCTATGGAAAAAATAATTGATGATTGGAGCCTGAAATATCCCGGAATTGAAAATGTTGACCATATATATTTTCATTCCATTTTATCTGTAAGTCCGGAGACTAGAAAAAAATATCTTGAAATCGCTTATTTAAAAGGTAAAGATCTAAAATATTAATAATATGGATAGTATAAATAACCTGCGTTCCCTCGGGCGTACCAGTACGACAGTTACGCCAATTGGACTTGGTTGCTGGCAGTTCAGTAAACAAAAAAACATGGCTGGAAAATTTTGGCCAACTCTTGAAGATGACCTGATAAACAAGGTTGTATCCCTTTCCCTTGAAGGAGGCATCAACTGGTTCGATACAGCTGAAGTATACGGTAATGGGGCATCGGAAAGAGCACTTTCCAAAGCCTTGCAGGCAACAGGGAAAAAGCCCGGCGAAGTCTTTATTGCTACAAAGTGGTGGCCCATGTTCCGTTTCGCTTCGAATATCCCTAAAACCATTGATGAGCGAATTAAGGCCCTGTCACCCTATCCGATTGACCTCTATCAGGTGCATCAGCCCTGGGGCTTTTCAAGTGAAAAGAGCGAAATGAAAGCCATGGCTGAACTGTTGGAAAGGAAGTTGATTAAAAATATTGGAGTTAGTAATTTCTCAGCACAAAAAATGAAAAATGCCTGGGAAACCCTTGATAAAAAAGGAATTCCCCTGGCCTCAAATCAGGTATTATACAACTTGCTGAATCGTAAAATCGAATCAAACGGAGTAATGGAAATGGCAAAGAAACTGGGCATATCCATCATTGCGTATTCACCCTTGGCTCAGGGGCTGGTTACCGGCAAGTTTCATGAGAATCCTGAACTACTTAAAAATATAGGCTTTAGAAAATATAGTTCTCAGTTTAAACCCAATGGACTTGAGAAAAGCCGGCCGCTGGTGATGTTTATTAAAGAGCTTGCCATTAAATATAATGTAACCCCCTCACAGATAGCTCTCAATTGGTTGATCAATTATCACGGAAATACGGTTGTTGCAATTCCCGGGGCCACAAAGGAAATCCATGTAAAGGAGAACACCGGAGCAATGTCATTCAGACTTTCTGACGAGGATATGGCGAGACTTGATAAGGAAAGTGCAATATTCAAATGATCATGATACCTACACGCGAAGATGCTTTTTCGTTGCTTACGCAATACAATCAAAGCGAAAGCCTTATCAAACATGCGCTGTCAGTTGAAGCAGTGATGAGACATTTTGCTTCAATATACCATGAAGATATAGAAAGGTGGGGAATTATAGGGCTTATTCATGACCTTGATTACGAGCAATATCCTGAACAACATTGTACAATGACCCGTGAAATCCTTGAAAAAGAAAAATGGCCGGAGGATTATATCCGGTCAGTTGTGAGTCATGGATGGGGCATTTGCTCAGATACAGAACCGGTGCATATCATGGAAAAAGTTTTATATACCATTGATGAACTGACAGGCCTGGTTACGGCATCGGTGTTAGTCAGACCTTCAAAATCAATTTTAGATCTGGAGGTCAGATCTGTGAGGAAGAAATGGAATCTGAAAAATTTTGCAGCCGGCGCTAACCGGGAAGTAATTGAAAAGGGAGCAAACATGATGGGCAGGGACCTGGATTTTATTATACAGGAGACCATTATTGGTATGAAAACGGTGGCAGCGAACGTTGGATTGGCAGGAGAATAAATAGTATATGATAATCAAAAAACGTAATTTGTTTATATTGTAAGAATCACGAACTTTTCACGATTATTAATAATTATACAAACATGAATAAGAAATCATTATTTATTATTGGTCAATGGATTATAAACACAATACTTATGATACCTGCATTCAGCCAGAATCCCAATTCAATTGATCTGTCCGGTAAATGGAACGTTGCCTGGAACGATGGAAACAAGGGTAAAAACAGTGTGGAGGATTTTATTCGGTTTAATCCCCTTCTTGATTCCGCGCGATATGTGGAAACAGACGTTCCTTTTGATCTGAATCTTGCCATGCAAAAGCGGGGCATGTTCGGTGATATCAATTTTGGCACAAACACGCTCGCAGCAGGCTGGGTTAGCAAGCAATACTGGCATTACTATCGTTTTTTTAATGTGCCAAAAGAGGTTTTATCCAAAACATCCTGGCTTGTATTCGATCAATTGGATTACAATGCAACCATTTACATCAACGGTGTATTTGCAGGAACACATAAAAACGCATATACTCCATGCAGGCTGGATGTTACTGACAAATTGAAAGAGGGTAAGAATATTATTACTGTTGGTATTGAAAGTGGTCTTTTTGATGTGGCCAGCAAAGAAGGAGATAGTTATAATAATGGTTTAAATACCCTGTTAAATAAACGTCATTGGCTGCGCAAACCTCAGTATCAGTTTTCGTGGGACTGGAATCCAAATATGATTAATGTCGGAATCACGGGCAAGGTGCGACTTGAATGGAAGGAAACAGCACGATTGGATAATATAGTAACATGGATGAAATTTAATGATGATTTATCAGCTGCTGAACTCACCATTCGACCTTTTATCCAGGGACTTTCCGACAAAACCAATCTGACCATTGAAGCCACTCTGGTTGAAACAAATCAGAAAATTTCAATGCAGGACACAATATCCAAAAATACAAGACCATTTAATTTGAAAATGAAGGTGGCCAATCCAAAACTCTGGTGGCCTGTTGGTCAGGGAGAACAGAATCTTTATACTGTTAAAGTTGAAATAAAATCGGATGGAAAGCTTATAGATGAAGGATTGCGCAAAATAGGTTTCAGAAAGATCGAAATAGATAAATCGGCTCATCCGGTTGAAGGCAATTATTTCACATTTAAGATTAACAACCGCAAGATCTTTATGAAAGGCGGCAATTGGGTTCCGGCTGATATGATTTATAGCAGCGTAGATAAAAAGCGCCTTGAAAAGTTGGTTGACCTGGCAGTTGCTGCAAATTTCAACATGCTTCGGATATGGGGTGGGGGACAATATGCAGGAAATGATCTGTTGGATTTATGCGATGAAAAGGGCTTGCTGGTCTGGCATGATTTCCTGTTTGCCTGCGCTGAGTATCCCGGCGATAATCTGGAATTTTATAATTCAGTAAAAGAAGAGGTTACATGGGCTGTTCGTGAATTTGCTCACCATCCTTCCCTGATGATCTGGTCGGGAAATAACGAGAATGAGTTAGGCACCTTTTTCTGGGGATATGATTCACGCGGTAAAGTAGTGCCTGATTACATTCTGTACCATCATTTAATCCCGGTAATTTTAAAAAAAGAGGATCCATTTTGCCTCTACTGGCCCAGCTCACCCTATTCAGAAAACTACGAAGATCCATCCAGTCCGGTTACTGGTGATCAGCACCCCTGGAATGTATCGCTGGGAAAAGATGGTATGAACTTTTATGCCTACAGGAATTATGTCGATCGCTTTCCCAACGAAGGCGGATTCCTGGGAGCCAGTTCTCCTGCCACACTGCGCCAGTTTCTGCCTGAAAATGAACAATATATACGTTCATTATCGTGGGATCATCATGATAATCTCGTGAATTTTTGGGGCGATGCCGACATTACCTATAAAACTACAGAATTCTGGCTGGGAAAATCCTTCACTCAAATTGGGCTTTGATGATTATGCCATTGCCAGTGCAATGCTGCAGGCTGAGGCACTGATTGAATATATAACGAACTACCATCGCCGTAAATTCAGCTCATCCAGCGCCATATTCTGGATGTACAACGACTCCTGGCCCGTAACGCATGGCTGGACCATTGTTGATTATTACACCCGTAAAAAACTGGCATATCACCCTGTTCGAAGGGCATTTGCCCCGATATCCGTAGTACTTGCCGATGAAGGAAATAAAATCAATGTTTACGGGGTAAACGATAATGCTTCTGATTGGGACGGGAAACTGCAATACGGTATTTTTGAAACCAAAGGCGGATATGCATGTCAATAAAACAAAAAACGTTTCACTTCCTGCCAATGCTTCAACAGTCATTGCCTCATTTGACAAAGCAACCTATGAAAAAGCAGGATATTCTGATCACGGGGCATTTGCAGTTTTGAAAAAAAATGATGAAACTGTATCTCAGCACAAGCTGTTCCTAAATAAATTCAAAGACATTGTTTTTGAAAAGCCTGATATTACCATACAACATAATGGGAATATGGCCATTATAACCTCACCGGTATTTGTATGGGGCGTATGTATTGATATTAATGGAGAGGAAAACTATACTGATAATTGCTTTGATCTTTTTCCCGGAATACCGTATTCTGTAGAATTAAATGAGGGAGAAGAAATTTCGATAAAAGCAACAGGAAATGACTTATTATTGAAATTGGGCAAAAAATGACCTTCATGAAAAATACAGAATTTATTCCTGATTATAATAATATTCTTCAGGTCCTATATAACCGAAAACCAAAACGCCTGCCTCTTTATGAACATCACATTGATTTGCCATTTATTAATAAGATGTCAGGAAAGGAAATCGTTTTACAGGGCACACAACCAAAAGATTATGAAGAATTTTACAGGCAGGTTATTACCTTTTGGAGAGACATGACTTATGATGCTTTCGATTATGAAGCAGCCATATGCGACATATTTCCGGGACATGGAGCCATAATCGGAGGCATGCTGGGCCCTATTCAAACACGGGATGATTTTAACAAATATCCTTTTGATGAAATCCCTGCTATTTTCTGGAATACCTATAAGCCACATTTAGATGCCATCAGGGCTGTACTTCCGGCTGGTATGAAAGCATATGGTGGTTGTGGATATGGCATTTTTGAAGCAAGTCAGGATTTAGTTGGTTTCGAATCACTCTGCCTGATGCAATATATGGACAATGAACTGTTTGGTGATCTGTTTAAAAGAATTGGAGATTTATACGTTTCGCTCTGGTCGAAAATGATTGCGGACTATTCTGATATTTTTGTCTTTTTCAGGATGGGTGACGACCTGGGCTATAAAACTTCAACAATGTTGTCGCCAGATACTATCAAAGACTACATATTACCTCAGTACAAAAGAATAATTGATTTAGTTCATGCGGCAAACAAGAAGTTTTTATTACACAGTTGCGGTTGTATTTTTGATGTTATGGAAGATATTATTGCATTAGGCATTGACGCAAAACATTCAAACGAAGATCAGATTGCACCTTTCGATAAATGGATTAAATCATATAACGACAGAATCGGATTATTTGGCGGTATTGATTTAAATACGCTATGCCTGAAAAAATACGATGATATATATCTTGAAGTATTGGAGAAAGGTACCCGGTTTAGAAAGAATGCCAAAGGATACGGCATAGGAAGCGGAAATTCAATACCCGGGTATGTTCCAACAGATGGATTTCGTGCAATGGTGGATGCTGTAAAAGAAATCAGGAGAAGAGAAATTGCATAAGCGAGACATACCATACCATACGCATCAAAATGTCATGGTGAATACGGTTTCATGATAAGGTACAGAAAATGCCGACATTGTTCCATGATGCAAATGCATGATCTGTCTGGATAAACTGAGTCCGATTCCTGTCCCCCTTTCTTTTGTGGTAAAAAACGGAATGAAGATCTGATCAATTATTTCCGGAGGTATTCCTCTCCCGTTATCCGATACCTGAATAACGGCATTTCCGCTATCGTTAAATAATGCTTTTAAGTGAATGATCTTGTTATCTGTGGTTGTTTCGGAAAGTGATTCAATTGAGTTCCTTAGCAAATTGAGCAGTATTTGCTCAATCTGCGATTTATCCGCTGAAAGTTCCATATCCTGGGCAATAATCTCAGTTATGCAGCTGATTTGGCGGGTAACCAATTCTTCACTCAGCAGTAACCTGCAGTGGTTAAAAAGCTCCTGCACCGTGAATTTCGTGATCACCGGTTTAGGCAGTGTATTCAGGGTTCTGTAATTTTCCACAAAACTTTTCAAACCCTCACTTCGTTCATGGATAATGGACAGTCCGGAGATCGTTTTTTCAAGCACCCGATTCCAGGACTGATCTGTGGCAGCGGTTCCGTAGGTATTTTTACCTGAAAGAATACCCCTTAGGGTTGATGAAGTGGAAATAATGGGCGCCAGTGAATTCATAATCTCATGGTTCAGTATCCTGATCAGTTTTTGCCATGATTCCAGCTCTTTTTTATCAAGTTCCTGCTGTATATTGTGGAATGTAATTATTTTCAGGCTCTTGTCAATGAGTTTTAATGTAGTGCTGCTTACCAGTAAATGTTCTGTTGCATTCCCTGAATTCACGCGAATTAGTTTTTTCTCTGAAGGACCGATTTCTTTCAGGGCATCACCAAGTCCCGGCTGTATTTTATTGAACGAATCAATCCTGTAAATGGTATTTACAGCCAGCATGTTTTTGGCAGCCTTATTCATGATATCAATCTTTCCATCCGTTCCAAATGAAATAATCCCGGTCTGGATACTTTCGACCATAGTTTTAAAATATTGATCCTGGGAAGCACATTTAATTCTGAATGCCATAATCTGATCATTAACATGATCCATCGATTTGTAAATTCTCTGGTATTGCCTTTTCGTCCTGCTAAAGGAAATGCCTGAATCCTCATTTTTGATGGATTCAAAAAAATAAGTTAAATCACGATTGGTTTTGTTGGCGTAGTAAATAAAGAGAATTGTCTGAACCAGGATCAGCAAACCAAGATTAAACAAAGTGAAATAATTGCCTGATCCGTACCAGGAAAATGCAAATCCCATGCAGCTGGCTACAAGCAACAGCACCCGCACAACTGCATTTAGGTAAAAGTGAGGATAAACCATGGATGAATTGATTAAGTTGGATACTGGATTTATTTGGTATACTTCTTAAGCTTATTGTAAAGAGTTTGTCTGCCAATTTTAAGCTCCCTGGCTGTCTTTGATAAGTTACCCTTGTTACGTTCCAATACTGAAATAATGGTTTGCCGTTCAGCTTCTTCGAGGCTGCTAAACTTTTTGCTTCCGCCTTCCGGATTAAGATGTCGCATATTCACGAAAAAGTCGGCAGCCTGAAGAAACTCAGAATTGCTTAATATAACCGCTTTCTCAACTGCATGCTGCAACTCCCGGATATTCCCGGGCCATGGATATTCCTGGAGGGCATGCAAGGCATTCTTGTGGATCTGAATCTGGGGCTTGGAATATTTCGCCTTGTAATAATCCACAAAGAACCGGATTAATACCGGGATATCATCTATCCGGTCTCGTAAAGGCGGGATGGCTATTTGCACCGTATTGATCCGATAAAACAGATCTTCGCGAAATGATTTTTCCAGGATCATTTTCTCAAGATCCTTATTGGTAGCAAAAATAAATCTTACATCTATGATGGTATTCCGGTTTGAGCCCAGCGGACATATCTCCCTGTTTTGCAATACCGTAAGTAGTTTTGATTGCATGGCCAGCGAAAGATTCCCGATTTCATCCAGAAAGAGCGTTCCCCCTGAGGCTGATTCTATTTTACCAATTCGATCCTCTCTGGCATCGGTAAAAGCTCCTTTGACATGTCCGAATAACTCGCTTTCAAAAAGGCTTTCATTTAGAGATCCCAAATCAACCCGCATAAAAATCTCATTCTTCCGATTTGATTGCTTATGGATTTCCCTGGCGATTACCTCTTTACCCGTGCCGTTTTCACCAGTAATGAGCACACTGGCATCACTTTGTGCAATTTTCGGAATAGCCTGATACAGGCTTTCCATTATTTTCGAAGGACCTCTTACCAGGTTAAAATCACTGCCATGGGATTCAGAAAGATTTTGTTGGTTTTGCCTGAGCTTTTTAACCTCAATTTTTGATTTTCTCAGATTGAAAGCTGATTGCAGTGTTGCCAATAATTTATAATTATCCCAGGGCTTGACCACAAAATCTGCGGCCCCTTCTTTTATGGCCCGCACTGCCAACTCGATATCTCCATAGGCTGTGATGTGCACCACAACAGCAAGCGGATCGAGCCTGAGTATTTCCTTCAGCCAGTAGAACCCTTCATTTCCGGTAATAACTCCTGCTGAAAAATTCATATCAAGTAATACGACATCGAAACTATCCCGTGAAAAGAGATTGGGAATACGATTGGGATCATTAATTGTGATAATCTCGCTATAAAAGTCTTCCAACAAAAGTTTCAGTGAAGCAAGCGCACTTTTGTTGTCATCCACAATCAAAATCTTGCCAGACTTCGTTACCATAAATCATTCTATGTAAGAGTAATTTAAAGGTACAAAAAATTGTCCTGTTTTGAGACAATTATTGTCCCGATTCAGGACAATTTTTCTTTCTTCATGCTGATTTATTTTCGTAAATTGCTAATAATTAGACATAAACACAATCTGGCATGCATGTTGGGATAACAGGATTAACATTTCATTTTATCATGTCATATTCCGCACTTACCCATTAAGCCATGTTTAAGAGCAACTTAATAATAGCCTTTCGGAATATCTGGAGAAACAAAACATTTTCCATCATAAATATTATTGGTCTTGCATTAGGCCTGGCCATTTCTATTACGATCTGGATATGGATCAGGTTTGAATTAAGCTACGATGGCTTTCATGAGCAGGAGAAAGACCTGTTCCTGATCGGGCAGACGATTCAGATTAGTGAAGGAGAATACAAAACAACACGTTGTGGCTCTGCCTATGCCCCTGCTCTCGAATCGGAGTTCCCTGAAATCAGGAAAAGTGTCCGCTTAGGTCCATTGCTGGAATTGCTGATGAGTCCGGAAAATGATGCCGATATTGCTGGACAGGAAAGAAGAAAGTTCATTGAAACACGTGTAATGGCTGTTGATTCTACATTTTTTGAAATCTTTACTTTCCCGCTAATAGTGGGTGATCCGGGAACTGTATTGAAAAATCCATATTCCATTGTACTTACGCAGAGTATGGCGGAAAAGTATTTTGGAAGGCAATCTCCAGTTGGGAAAGTAATCAGAATAAGCGATAGCTTTAATTTCATCGTTACGGGCATCGCCAGGGATATCCCCAAAAACTCCAGCATACAATTCGATTTTCTTGTTCCTTTCTGGTTTATGAAGGAAATGGGTTATGACCTGAACAGTCACGAGGGAACAAATTTCACCAGCTTCGTTCTTTTACAGAATAACGCAGATTACAGAAAGCTTAATATCAAAATACCGGGTTACCTGAATTCCCTGCATACCTCGGAACTTAATCCGCATCAGTATCTGACTCCGCTGAGACGTCTTCATCTGTACGGTGAAGAACGCCATTACATCGGTGTATACCTGAATACCATCGTAGCTATAATGATCCTGTTAATTGCCTGCATCAATTTCATTAATCTTTCTACAGCGAGGTCATTAAACAGGGCCAGGGAAGTCGGGATCAAAAAAGTTGCCGGTGCAACCCGTAGCCATCTTGTACGGCAATTTTTAGGTGAGTCAATGGTAATGACAATTATAGCAGCCAACCTGGCATTACTCCTGGTTGAAAAAATCCTGCCTTTTTCAAGCAAATTGATGAACACAAAGTTGACGATTCAATATGATGATCTGAATTTCATTTCGGGTATTATCATCCTGACATTGGTAACAGGACTGCTGGCAGGGAGTTATCCCGCGTTTATCCTATCTTCATTCAAGCCGGCAACCATTCTAAAAAGTAAACTGATTTCCGGGTCAAAAGGTGGTCGTTCAAGAAAAGTACTTGTCGTAGTGCAGTATACCTTTTCAATTCTTTTTATTATCTGTACGCTGGTCATGTCAAAACAATATAACCATCTGTTAAATGCAGACCCCGGATTTAATCGTGAAAATATTCTGTATTTCAGGCTCCGCGGGAATGCACATAAAACATATAATATCCTGAAAGAAAACCTGATGAAGAATCCATCCATCACTTCGATTACCACTGCATCGGAAATTCCGAATAATATCCTGCGAGGTGATATCATGTGGGGTGATGCGACCCGCAAAAAAAATGTAATTGCCAGAATCATGTGGTGTGGATTTGATTTCTCATCAACATTAG
This sequence comes from uncultured Bacteroidales bacterium, assembly GCA_963808745.1. Lineage (GTDB taxonomy): Bacteria > Bacteroidota > Bacteroidia > Bacteroidales > UBA10428 > UBA5072. Next base: position 91,333 of record CAWEGX010000019.1, on the reverse strand, counting down.
GCATTAAAGTGAAGGAAGGCAGGTTCTATTCGCCCGACTTTGCATTGGATTCCACGGATGCCATAGTGGTAAATGAGGAAGTGGTAAAAACCATGGGTTGGACCAATCCTGTGGGGCAGAGATTTCTGTTGTTCGAAAAGGAGTATACTGTAATCGGGGTGGTTGACAATATATGTTTTTTTCCTTTTAATATCGGCGGTTCGGCATTAATACTTCCCTTTGGCGCATCGAACGATTATGTTTATATCCATCTTCAGGAGGGGTGGTCCAATGAAGTTATTGAATACATAAAGGCCACCTTTGAAAAATACAACGAGGCATATCCATTTGAATTCTCATTTCTTAAAGACTATAAATACGATATGCTTAAGTTTGCGGATGTAAACAAGAAAATATTTGTATTTTTCAGCTTCCTTGGCATATTTGTTTCATGCCTGGGCTTGCTGGGTCTTGGCCGTTTTTCTTGCAGAACAGAAGAGAAAAGAGATCTGTATCCGGAAGGCATTCGGATCAACCGATTTTCAGATAGGAAGGTTTTTTATCGGTAGCTTTACCAACCTTGTATTATTAGCCAATCTCATTGCAATTCCAGTATCCTATTTTATTATGCACAGCCTCTTGAAGATTTTTACTCAAAAAACAGCGCTTTCCTGGTGGATTTTCGCTTTGGCTGTTATCATATCCTATATTTTTTCAATACTGACATTGACTTCCCAGTTATTCAAAGTTACAGGCTCAAATCCTGCGAAATATTTAAGATATGAATAATTGTGTTGTATAATCCATTGATTTACAATTTTATGGATGTTTTAATATCCTTAGGATTTTATTCCCTGCATCCTCCAGGTCATTTCCGAAGGCAATAATCCCTTCTTTATGACCGCCCATGATGATTACTTCATTGCCGGTTATTTTTTTATTCATACACAGGCTTCTGACGGCAAGGGCAATTTCAGGCGTTCCGTATTCAGCTGCAGAAGGCGTTGTTGGCATAACGCCCCTGTACCTCTCCCAAAGATCAAGGCTGTGGATGTGAATTACCGCCATCGTTTCCGGGCTTGCTTCGTATACGGCGGCATGAGTCAGCGATTCGGCTGAAGCTCTTATCCTTCCGGTGCATTGAATTTCATTGCTGAGGAAATCATAACGATCTACAGCGACATAATCGTCTTTTGTTAATGCGTCCTTGCATCCTGTAGCTGAACCCGTAATGATAAAACCTTTCCCGGATCTTATACTGATATTTCCGTAACCTATATCTCCCGGGTAGCAACCGATCAGTCCCAGTTCATAGAGTTTGTTTCTCCATATATTCAATTGATCATAATTCTTATCCGAAAGACCGGAAGTTCCATCACGAAGCAGGCAATTGAATTTGATATACCCTTCACCCATAATCATTTAGTATTATAATAATTCAAATCCGAATCACATTCTCTTATTCGGAAACAGATTCAGGATGCTCTCCCTTTCCGCTTTACAAATTCCTTCCTCCGTGATTAATCCGGTAATCAGACGGGCCGGTGTAACGTCAAAGGCATAGTTTGCAGCTTTACTGTCTATATCGGTAATTAACATACTGATAATCTTTTTATTGTAAAGCCCTTGCATATACTTAATTTCTTCCGCACCCCGTTCCTCAACAACTATCTCTTTTATTCCATCAGATATAGTCCAGTCAAATGAAGAGGAAGGAAGGGCTACATAAAAAGGAACGTCATTGTCCTTTGCTGCCAGCGCTTTAAGATAGGTTCCTATTTTATTGGCAACATCCCCGTTTGTGGTTGCCCGGTCACAGCCAACAATTACCATATCTGCCATGCCATGCTGCATAAGGTGCCCTCCTGTATTGTCGGCTATAATGGTGCATGGAACACCATGCTGCTGCAGCTCCCAGGCAGTGAGTTTTGAACCCTGGTTACGGGGCCGGGTTTCGTCTACCCACACGTGAACATTTATTCCTTTGTCATGCGCGAGGTAAATAGGCGCTGTTGCAGTGCCGTAGTCAATGCAGGCAAGCCATCCGGCGTTACAGTGGGTTAAGATATTTACCGGTTTCCCTTTTTTCTTCCCGGCAATCCTTTCTATAACAGGTAGTCCATACTTTCCTATCCTGAGGCAGTTTTCGCGTTCTGTATCAATTATATGCTGTGCAGTAGCCCTGGCTATTTTGATTTTCTCATTCAGCGATGTACCTTTCTTCATTTCCATCACCATAGCCTTCACAGCGTAGGACAGATTAACTGCCGTCGGTCTCGAAGTTTCAAGGTATCTTGCCGTATTATCGATGTACTCATCCACATCAGATGAGCCATTATATTCGAACAAAGAAAGGTACATTCCGGCAGCCGCTGTTGCCCCAATAAGAGGAGCGCCTCTTACCATCATTTCAGTTATGGCTGAATATATCTCCTTTACCGTATGCAGATCTGCAATTTCAAACCTGAAAGGCAGTAACCTCTGGTCAATAATCTGAATAACAGGCTTCTCCCCGGTTCTGATTTGTATTGTTTCAAAATGCTTTCCGTTAATATTCATAAGCAGTTTTTATTTCAAATGAGCAAGCCATTAACATATTTCAAAAATTATTGCTTAAATTTATCTTATAAAACAGCATAAAAAAGCCTGACCAATAGTTGTAATGGAAGGTATCTAAGTTACTCTCCCTAAGCCACCTATCCAGTTATATTTTTAATGCACTGCAATTTACGATTGATTATAGTTTAATCAGTATTAATTAACCAACATTTTGAAGATTTTACTTATTTCGGCTTGCCTGGCCCGGGAACAACGTCCGGATTCAATGGATATACCCCAGCTAACCCTTTCACTGATTGCTGCACTTACGCCTCCTGAACACGAGATACAGATCGTAGAAGAAGCCTATGGTGAGAAAATAAATTACGATGGCGATTACGATGTCATTGGCATTTCTATCATGACCCAAACCTGCATAAGGGGTTACCAGATTGCCACAGAGTTTAAGAAACGTGGCAAAATTGTCATATTTGGCGGAATCCATGCTACTGCAATGCCGGAAGAAGCCATCCGGTATGGTAACTCGGTGGTAATAGGTGAGGCAGAGGGCCTTTGGGATATCGTACTGGATGATATAAAGCATAATCGTCTGAAACCCTTCTATAAGCTTGACCAGTTGCCAGACCTGCAAACTCATGTAAGGCCCAGGAGGGACCTGATCAAGTGTTCTTCAGGGAAATTCTCCATTGCACCGATCGAAACCACACGTGGCTGCCCGTACAATTGCGATTTTTGCGCCGTATCAAGGTTTTTTGGAACCCGCCAAAGGCATAAGCCCATCCCTGATATCATTGCCGACATTGAATCCTGCAAGGAAAAGAACCTTTTCTTCCTTGATGACAACATTACAGGCGATAAGCGCTATGCCAAAGAGCTGTTCAGGGAAATGATCCCACTGAAGAAGATTTGGGTGGGTCAGGCTTCCATACAGGTTGCCCATGATACGGAACTCGTCAGACTTGCCTACAAATCGGGATGCAGGGCATTGCTTATCGGTTTCGAATCCATGTCAGATTCAGGCATCAATAAGTATCGTAAAACTTTAAAAACCATTGATGAAAACGTCCTGGCGGTAAAAAAACTGCAGGATAACGGCATTATGACCATGGCCTCACTTATCTTTGGCCTTGATTCTGACACTCCTGAAGTGTTTGATTTAGCGCATGATTTTCTTACCCGTTCAAAAGCTGCTTTCTTTCAGGCATGTATAATGACACCTTATCCGGGGACGCCTGTATTCAGTAAATTACAATCGCAGGGGCGTATCCTTACCGATGACTGGTGCAGGTTTGATGCTTCCAAAGTGATCATCAGGCCGGAAAACATGTCTCCCGAAGAATTATTGGAAAGATATAACAAAATAAAATGGCACTTCTATTCCAACAAATCCATCCTGCTGCGTTCTTACCCCAATATTAAAACAGGTTTTATTGAAGCAATGCTTTATTTCACATTAAACAAAGGCTATCAGAAAAGAAACAATTCTTCCGTCTTTTCACAGGTATATCAAAATAGCCAGGATAATCCTGTCGATTTCGACGTTGCCAAATATGTTCATCCGCTGTGAAAATAACCCTGAATGAACCGCCACAGTGCTAACTTCAGCAAATGGCATCCATTTTTAGCGTGGTCTCTTTCGCATAATATTCATAGCGCATAAATAGCCCCCGTAAATAGCCCCGGAGAATCCTCCTCCTGTCTTTCCCCAGGCAGAAGCAAAATGAAGATTATCTGGCAGTCCTGATGTGTCAATTGACTTTCTGGATGGCGTTTGTGCAAAGCCATAAACCGCCCCGCCGGGATTAAGGGTGTAACGTTTGAGTGTGGAAGGAGTACCTACCTCGTAGTATTCAATGGTATTTCCAATTCCGGGGATCAGTTTTTCCAGTCTTTCAATGAATGCCAGTGCCACCAGCTCCTTTTTAGTATTATATGCCTTCCCGTCAAGACTTTCCCAATCCTTCAGGTAATCTATGCAGCATATGGTCCCGACACTTTTTCCGGCCGGTGCCAGACTTGAATCAAGCTGGCTGTAGTCGATAAAAGTGAAGCTTCGCAATGCGAAATCATGTTGGTTGTTGTTGAGTATATCTTTCTGTGATTTTATCGTACTGTCATAAACAAATGTTGAATAATAGTTGTAGCCAAGCTCCTTAACAGGCTTATTGAAACCAAGATACAGCGTAAGCAGAGATGCTCCCGTTTGCTGATTCCGCAATTCATTTTTCAATTTTCCGGCAAATTCCTCCGGTAAAAGCGCTGCAACATTAGGCATGGCAGCATTGGCTATTATTTCATCTGCTGAAGCTTCCATGTGGGCGGTTCCGGGATCATTTTTTCTTTTATAAAGGACGCCCGTTACTTTGTGATTGTCAGTTTTTATACCGGTAACCAGATGGTTTAAAATAACCTCACCCCCGTGATTCCTGATAAAGCCTGAAAGATGATCTGATAGCTTTTGCGAACCTCCCTTTATAAAGCTTGCCCCGCCGGTGAAGTAACTTCCCTGGGATATCGAGTAATATGCCAGGGAAAGTGAGTAAGGATCGTCGTGGAAATATCCAAGATTACCAAGAAGAATAAGCTTCAGGTCTTCGTTATCTATTATTGAGTCAAGAAAATCTCCCACACTTTGATCCTGCTCATTTTCAAAGACTTTCTTTTTGGGTTTCAGAATCTGGCTGAAATAGGCTCTGATACCGCCGGTTTCCCCGGGGAAAAGGCCGGATAATCTTTCTGCTGCAACTTCAGGATCATGCGGTATGGTAACATCAATGCGGTCATTTATAAACCTGTAGAATTCAGGCAGTCGTATAAACTCCACATTCCTGAATACATCAAGGTCGTTAAATATCTTTGTCTTCATATCCCCGGGCGAGGGACCATACATCTCATGCAACCCCACCTCAAGGATGAAGTCGCCTCTGTCAAATGTAGTTGCATACCCACCCGGACGATCATGCTGTTCAATCAGAAGTACCTTTTTCCCCTCCCGGGAAAGTTTGGCCCCTGCTGTCAATCCGCCAAGTCCGGCACCGATGATAATGATGTCATATTTCATGTAAAGGATATCTTTTAAATTCTTTTGAACTGTCAAACAGGTACCTGTAAGTTATATATTCCTTTACAGGTATGCAGCCAACAGCGATGAATGTCTTTCTCATTTTGGGATTGAAATCCGCCACCCAGGAGAACTCAATTTCCGTGTAGTGCGGTTTTTTCATGAAAACCCCCGAAAGGTTATGTATGAATGCCGATTCAATTCCAAGGTTTTGAAACTTAGGTATGACCCCCATCAAAAGACCTTTTGCCCTTGTTATTGTGTTTCTTTTTTTTAACCACAGAAACTTAAGCATATCAAATAAACCAAGTTTTCCGCTCAAGTGCTTCAGTATCTGGTTGAGGTCAGGGAACATGAGAAATATTCCGATCGGTTTCCCTTCAAAATATGCAAACCAGATGAACTCCTCATCCAAAACAGGTTTGGCTTTTTTCAGCGTTGCCCTGATATACTCCGGTTCAAGAGGTTCAAAATGTTCTTTGAATGAGGCCCATGCTTCATTAAATACTTCAACAAAGTCTTTCGTATATTTTTCCTCTTCTTTCCATGTAAAATGCCGGAAATCATATCCTGGTTTATGGAGTATCCATTCTGCAATCTTCTTTAATCTTTCCGGTAAAGGCCTTGTGATATCAAGGTGAAAGCCTTCCATTTTGTAGTAAACCTGAAAACCATATGATTCAAACAAAACCTGGTAATAGGGCTGGTTATAAGCGACATCGAAGGAAGGATGTGTGAATCCGTTTACCAGCAGGCCCCAATATTTATCCGTCTCTCCAAAATTAATGGGGCCATCCATCGCATCCATTCCTTTTACTTCCAACCACGCCTTCGCAGAGTCAAAAAGCAGAAATGCAGCATCTTTATCATCAATGCATTCAAAAAAACCGATTCCTCCGGTGGGTTGTTCATAAGAATCTGCCAGATTATAATCAATAAAAGCGGCTATCCGGCCAATCAATCCTTTTGCAGAATCAGTAAGGACCCACCTTTCAACGATTCCATGCTTGAAATATGTATTAATACGGGGATCGAATATTCCTTTAATGTCTTTATCAAGAGGACATACCCAGGCATTGTCGTTCTTGTTTATAATCCGGGCCACATCAAGAAACATCTCTTCCGTTTTCCTGTCTGTAACACTTTGCAGATTCATTAGATTGATATTATAAGTAATTTAAACCCAGACTGTGCAATAGCGCAATTATTTCATATAAATCTGTGAAATCAGGTCTTTATATTTATCCCGGATAAAATGCCGCTTTAGTTTTAATGTTGGTGATAATTCCCCGGTTGCCGGTGTCCATTCATCCTGAACCAGTCTGAACCGGGTCAGTCTTTCAGAAGGACTCAACTTCCTGTTAAGACTCTCGATTTCAGCAGAAAAGAATGACTGAACAGCAGGTTGCTGAATAAGTTCCTCCTTATCTGAGAACGCGATTTTATTTAATTCTTTCCAGCCGTCGAAATACTTGAAATCAGGTGATATCAAGGCGCTGGCAAACTTTTCATGCTCACCGATGACCATAATCTGGTCTATTATCGGCGATTCTTTAAAAACATTTTCAATTTTTTGGGGAGCAATGAATTTACCGTTCGAGAGTTTGAAGATCTCTTTTTTCCTGTCGGTCACCATAAGGAATCTTCCATCTTCGATACATCCGATATCTCCGGTATGAAACCACCCATCTTTGTCAAAGGCTTGTTTGGTAAGCTCAGGATCTTTGTAATAACCGGGAGTGACATTGGGCCCCTTGCATAATATTTCTCCGTCATCGGCTATATTGATTTCAACGCCCTCTATCACTGTTCCAACCGAGCCAAGCCTGAGGTTCCCTTTTTCTGTTCTGTTGATTGTGATAATGGGTGAAGTTTCGGTAAGACCATACATATTTATAATTTTAATCCCTGCTGCCCAGAATATCCGTTCCAGTCTTGATTGCAGACTGGCTCCTCCGCATCCGGCTATTCTGACGTTGCCGCCCAGTGCCTGACGCCATTTACTGAAAATAAGCTGATCTGCGATTTTAAGTTTTCTTTCGTAGAGCCATCCGTTTTCGCCAAAAGGTTTGTACTTCAGTCCGAGATCAACAGCCCAAAAAAATAACTTTTTCTTAATGCCATCAAGCTTGTTGCCTTTTGAAATGATGACATCATAAAATTTTTCGATCACCCTTGGAACGGCATCAAAACCGTCCGGCTTTATTTCAGCCATGTTTACGGCTATTGAACCCATGCTCTCAGCATAATATATACTGGCCCCGCTATACTGGGTCTGATAGTTCCCAAGCCTGCCACCTACATGGCATAAGGGCAATATGCTGAGAAATTTGTCTTCCGGTTTCAGGTTGAAGACCGAAGATGCAGACAGAAAATTGCTTACCAGATTCCTGTGGGTGAGTATTACTCCTTTGGCTTTACCTGTTGTTCCTGATGTATAGATGAGTGACGCAAAATCATCGGGACTGATTTTACTTTTTATCGTTTCAACAGTCTGACTGTGTTTCCGGGAGCATAGCTTTCCGGTTTCAATAATTGTGGCCCAGTTTTTCACCCCGTCGATTTCATCAAAAGAGTATATCTGTACATCATGGCCAGTAACTGCGACTGCAGAACTCACCATACTGTACAATTTTTTATCGGATACAAGGATCAGTTTCGCTTCGCTATGGTTGATAATATATTGATATTCAGAAATATTGAGGGATGTAAAAACCGGGACGTGAATAACTCCGATCATTGACATTCCCATATCAGCAAAGTTCCATTCGGGCCGGTTGTTCGATACGGTAATTATCTTATCCCCCTTCTTTATACCCATTTCAAGCAGGCCATAACTAAAGTTATTGGAGAAATCAATATAATCACCTGAACTATATTTTTGCCATACTCCATTCTTCTTGCCGCAAAGGGCATCTTCCTTTATAAAGTGTTCTTTATACCTGCTAAGCAGATCAAACGTCCGTTCTACGTTCATTTTAATTGTTTCATGTATAAGGTAGGAAATTTATGAAATTGTTTTCAATACCCAAACATAGAATGTTCATTCATCGGGGGGGAATGGACTTTATTGTTATTTTTAAGAATGACAGATATATCTTAAATTTACGAATCCAATTCAACTGACTATGACCAGGAATATTATCATAACCTTATTGTTATCCTTGATAATCAATGCATCTGCGATGACACAGACTGACAATGCCCGTATCCGCCATACGGTTGTTTTTAAACTGAAACACCCAAAGGGCTCTGCTGAGGAGAAGGATTTCTTTAAAGCTTTGATGAAACTTGCTGCAATTCCCGGGGTGGAAAAATTCGAATGCATGAAGCAGATCAGCAAAAAGAATAAATTTGAGTTTGGCGTGTCCATGGAGTTTGCCAACCAGCATGCCTATGATCAATATAATACACATCCCGACCATGTTGCCTTTGTGCAAAACCGATGGATAAAGGAAGTGGACGATTTTCTTGAAATTGACTTCGAGCCATTAAAGTATTAAGATCCATTAATTAGTAACAGAGTCCGAACCTGAACTGCCAGCTCAGAAGCTGTTTTTGCCTCTGCGAAAATATTATGTATTGTTATTCACGGATAAGATTGGCACAGCCGGCTTATAAGTGCAATTACATCTGAAAAATTTAAAAACTTCCTATGGCAAAAAAGACCAATATAAGCGATAGTAAGCCAAAGAGTGCTCCGGCAGCAAACATTGATGTGCGCGACCGGCATGGATGTTGACTCCCTGAAACAGGCTATTACTGAACATTTGTTTTACCAGCAGGGCAGAAACATTGTGAATACTTCTCTTAATGACTTGTACATGGCTGTTTCGTATACCGTGCGCGACAGACTTCAACAGCGGGAACACAGGACAATGAATGCAGTGTTTGAAAATAAAGATGTACGGCTGGTTAGTTACCTGTCTGCCGAGTTTCTTATGGGGCCACAGTTAGGCGCTAACCTTATTGCCCTTGAATATTTTTGATGAGATGAAGCAGGCTGTTGAAGAGCTTGGTTTTAATTTCGACGAAATTATGGCACAGGAAGAAGAGCCCGGGCTTGGCAATGGAGGCCTGGGGCGTTTGGCAGCCTGTTATATCGACTCGCTGGCCTCACAGCAAATACCTGCCATTGGCTATGGAATACGCTATGAGTTTGGCATCTTCGATCAGGAGATCCGTGATGGCTGGCAGGTGGAAAAAACCGACAAATGGTTGCGTAAAGGAAATCCCTGGGAGAGTGCCAGACCCGAGCTTTCAGTGAATGTCAATTTCGGTGGCCATACCGAATCATACATTGATTCCGACGGACGTAAATGCTTCCGGTGGAAACCCGCCTATATGGTGACAGGAATACCCTACGACACTCCTGTAATGGGATACAATGTACCCTCATGCAATTTTCTTCGCCTGTGGAAGTCTGAAGCCGAGGAATCATTTGACTTTTCATCATTCAACCAGGGCGATTATTATAAGGCGGTAGACTATAAAGTGAAGTCGGAAAATATCAGCAAGGTATTATATCCCAATGATGAGATGCTTGAAGGGAAAAAAGCTGCGTCTCAAACAGCAGTACTTCTTTGTTTCATGCTCACTGCAGGATATGATGAATATACATCTGAGATTTGATGGCAAGCCACAGGAATTTCATAAAAGATGGGCCATACAGCTTAATGATACGCATCCTTCAGTTTCAGTAGCTGAACTCATGCGCATACTCGTGGATGAATATAAAATTGACTGGGACACAGCATGGGATACAACCTGCAAAACATTCAGCTATACGAATCATACCCTGCTTCCTGAAGCGCTGGAAAAATGGTCTGTTGGCCTCTTCACATACCTGATACCACGAGTACTGGAGATTATCTATGAAATTAATTACCGCTTTCTGAAAGAAGTAAGCAAACAGTTCCCGGGTGATGAAGGCAAACTATCACGAATGTCTATCATTGATGAAACCGGGGATAAATATATCCGCATGGCCAATCTTGCCTGTGCAGGCAGTTATGCAATTAACGGTGTGGCAGCCCTGCATACCGAACTTCTTAAGCAACAAGTGTTACCCGACTGGGTAGAAATGTTCCCGCAACGTTTCCATAATGTTACCAACGGAGTAACACCGCGTCGCTTTATTGTATTGAGTAATCCGGGATTAAGCAGGCTTATTACAGATTCAATTGGTGATAAATGGCCCGGCAAGCTTGATGAACTGCGTAAGCTGGAACCTTTTGCCGCCGATGCCGCTTTCAGAGAACAATTCAGGAATGTAAAACTGGAGAATAAAAAACATCCTCGCAACACTGATTAAAGAAAGGACCGGCATTATCGTTGATCCTTCTTCCATGTTTGACATTCAGGTAAAGCGCATTCATGAGTATAAACGGCAACATCTTAATGTTTTGAATATCATTACACTTTACCTGCGTATAAAGCAAAATCCAAACATTGATATTGTTCCCCGCACATTCATTTTTGGAGGCAAGGCAGCTCCGGGATATTATACGGCCAAACTCATGATCAAGCTGATCAATTCGGTGGGTGATGTGGTAAACAGCGACCCTGATGTGAAAGACCGGCTCAAGGTGGTTTTCTTTCCTGATTTCAATGTAACCAATGCACAGCATATTTACCCGGCAGCAGACCTTTCAGAACAGATATCAACAGCAGGCAAAGAAGCCAGTGGTACCGGCAACATGAAGTTTTCCATGAACGGGGCCCTCACCATCGGCACCCTCGATGGGGCCAATGTCGAAATACGGGAAGAAGTGGGTGAAGATAATTTCTTCCTGTTTGGACTCACTGCCGCCCAGGTGGATGAAGCCAAACGTAATGGATACAACCCGCACTTTATTTACGATCATAATGAAGAGTTGCGCGAAGTGATAAACATGATTAATTCAGGCTTTTTCTCCAAAGGCGACCGCAACCTGTTTAAGCCCATCACCGACAACCTGTTGTGGCATGATCCGTTTATGCTTATGGCTGATTATCCTTTGTATATTGCCTGCCAGGACTTAGTTGCCGAAACCTGGAAAAATCCCGGCGAATGGAACAGGATGGCAATACTGAATGTGGCCAGGATGGGCAAGTTCTCATCAGACCGGTCCATCCAGGATTATTGTGAAAAGATATGGAAAGTGAAACCGTTTAAGATTAAATGATAATTAAGTTGTATTTATCAGGTACTGGCTTCCATATTACCTTCATTTCTTAAATCTTCTTCCCTATATAGAACACATAGCCGTAATACTCTTTATACCTGTAATATAATTGAGTTTCATGCCGTTCGCTTGCTATGAGCTCTTCAGCAGTTTTATTTCCTGCATATTTCTTCAGGAAGGCTTCCTGTGCCGCAACTTGTGGAGCATAGAAATTTTCTGTCCAGCAGTTTTCAGGCAGGATAAAGGTCGCAACGGGAATATATCCGGCTTTTTGCATCTGGGCGACCTTATTTGGAATAGTGTCTATCTCAGGATAAGCATCCTGCCAGAATTTATCGATTTCGGCAGGCCGTTCTTCGGTAAACCACGATGCTTCTGAAACGGCAATATAGCCTCCTGTTTTCAGGAATTTCCGCCACTCGTTCAAGCCCCGTTCAAAACCGATATTATAGATCGCTCCTTCCGACCAGATCAGGTCTAATTCTTCATTCTGAAAAGGAAGGTTATCCATCGAACCGACGATACCTTTTATTCTATCCTGAAGATTCAGCTTTACCGGCATTTAGGTTGAACAGGTCAATAAAAGCGGGAAACAAGTCGATACCTGTAATATGTCCCGGCGCATGTTGTGCCAGCACCATTGTCTGACCGCCTGTTCCGCAACCAATGTCGGCAATACGGGATTCGTCGGTAAGATTATCGATAAAGCTCAATGCTTTAATGGTTACTTCGGGGCTACCGGGCCCTTGTCGTTCTAAGCCTGAAAAATATTCGCAGATTAAATTGAAGTCGAATTCGTGAATTGATTTATTTTCGTTACTCATGATGTTTAAATTTATGTTGTTGAAATCATGGCATAAGAATACAATATATACTTTGCCAGGTCTCAAATTAATATATAGACATGAAAATAACTCCGGCAAGAATATGCCTGAGTTTAACTAAGGGATAACCTGGGGCAGAATACCAGAGGTTATTTACTTTACCAAATCCGTCTTAAATTTAAACATCCAAAGTTTTAAGATGGGTCAAAGTTAGGAATTTTTTCGCTGATGACGATACTAAAACTAATCAAATCGTTACAGCCTTTGAATAGGTTTTTGCCAGTTTATATTTATATTTGGCTCCATGGGAAGTTAGCTCAGTCGGTTCAGAGCGCTTGCCTGGACTAAAACCATAATATCTCATGAAAAAGCCTTTAAAAATTATTCTTATAGTTTGTTCTATTTTATTGGTAGCAGGATTAGTATTCGGTTACCTGATGTACAAGATAACTTATAGTAGTGAAGATATTGCCGGCAAAATACAGGAAATTCCATCTGAATTGGGTGATACTTCTTCTGTTTTAACCGGTTCGGCCGACTGGCCTAATTGGAGAGGTGAGCAATTCGATGGTAAAAGTTCATTTACCGGAATTAAAACAGATTGGTCGGATGGATTAAAAAAACTCTGGCAGGTAGATTATTTGTGCCAGGGAAGTTCATCGGCAACATGGTCGTCTCCCGTTGTTAAAGGTAACCGGCTTATTGTTATGGGAAGGGATGAGGCGAACGACGTTGTTTTTTGTATCAATGCCGAAACCAGCGAACTGATCTGGAAGGGATCATATGAAGCAGCGGCAGTTGCCAGTCATGGTGAAGGATCAAGGGCAACTCCCTGTATTGATAGTTCTTTTGTGTATACATATGGCCGCAGTGGCGATCTGGCTTGCTGGGATCTGAAAGATGGCAGACTCGTCTGGAGGAAAAACGTTAAAGACTTTGGCGGACAGGAACCGGATTGGGGCTTTTCTTCGACACCCCTGGTTTTGGACAACAAAGTCATTGTGCAGGGAGGTGGAAATGCCCTTGTTATAACCTTTGACAAATATACCGGGGAATTGATCTGGAAATCGATGCAGGGGGAAGCCGGATATGCTGCAACCATTCCTGTTGCTATTGATAACGAAACAGAATTGCTGGTTTATCATGGAAAGGGACTCTCGCTGGTAAATGCTGAAAATGGCAAGGAATACTGGAGGGCTCCCTGGGAAACCAAATATTGTGTTAATGCCACCACTCCTGTTGTATACCAGGATATAGTATTCAATACTTCAGGATACGATATGGGCGGACAGGCACTAAAGTTCAGCAGGGATGGCTATAAAACCCTATGGAAGAGTGAAGTAATTGGTGCCCAGCATTCCGATCCCATTTTGATTGACGGTTATTTATATAGTTATTCCGGTGAAAGCACGCGAAAGAACGGTTTGTTTAAGTGTGTTGAAATGTTAACCGGTAAAGAGATGTGGAGTACGAACGAAATCAGCCAGGGTACTGCAACATATGTAGACGGACACTTGATCTGTATGGACATTTCAGGGAATATATACCTGGTTAAGCCCAACCACAAATCATTTGAATTGGCCGGTACCATTATGAAAGCAATGGAGGATGTTAAAAGTGCAGCCTGGACTGTTCCTGTTGTAGCAAACGGCAGGCTTTATCTCAGGCATTTGCAGCATCTGGTGTGTTACACCCTGGTTTAGGATTGAAGGCCCGATTAATCATTGCTCATCATCCAGGCCTTAAACTCAGAGGCTTTGTTTTTACTGACATAAATCCTTTCAGGAGGATCGATGTCAAGAGTTATTAGCAAACGGCTGTCAAACCAGATCGTAATATTCTTAACGCTGTTACGGGCTATGATATACTGTTTGTTGGCACGGATGAAATCGGCCGGATTTAAGGTGGCTCCTATTTGATCCAATGTCTTGCAATAGGGATGGTACTCGCCATTCTTCAGGTATACCCGGGTATTTTTATCCGTCGTGTAAAAGCAGGATATCTCATTTATACCTACGGGCAGTAATTTATCACTCAGGGGTATCAGCAACTTATCACTATATTTAATTGCCGGCTGCAAATGAACAATTTGTGATAAATACTGCAATACATCCTGCCGTGTCCATTTTCTGAACTTCTCCAGTGCCTGCCTGAGTTCCTCGACCTTTATCGGTTTCAGAAGATAGTCAATGCTGTTGACCTTAAAAGCATCAATGGCATATTCGTCATAAGCTGTGGTAAATATGACAGGTGTTTCAAGGGTAATGCTTTTAAATATGGAAAAGGCACTTCCGTCAGATAAATGGATGTCCATTAATACCAGATCGGGAACAGGATGAGTTTGCAGCCAATGGATGGTCTGGCTTATGCTTTCGGTATATCCGGCAACCTGTATAGCAGGATCAATTTCCGCCAGTATGTCCACCAGGTTTTCATAAGCGGCAGTTTCGTCTTCAACTATCAGTATTCTCACTTTATTTTTATTTTAACGGAAGATAAACCCGGAATATCTTCCCGTCATTTTCAATTCTGATTCGTTTATTCATTAAAAGTAAAAAGCGGTTTTCAAGATTTTTAATTCCAGTTCCGTTTGTGTCGGGTGATTCCATTTTTGAAAATATGGGATTTGAAATAACCAATTCCGTCTGATCGTTCAACCTGATAGTGACCTCCATTTTATGCTCACTGTCAATAATATTATGGACAACCACATTATCGATCAGCGGAAGCAGTGAAAGAACGGGGATCTTTAAGTTTGTCCGGTCCTTGTCCACATCGATTGTAAAAATGAGTTTATTGGCAAAACGAACTTCCATCATATAGCGGAAAGACTGCATAAATTCCAGTTCTTCTTCCAATGAAACAAGGCCTTTCTTTTCACTTTGCAGGATATACCGGAAAACATCCGATAATTTATTCACGTAGGTCAGTGTGTTTTCATCATTTTTTTTGCGGATCAATGCAGTAAGCCCATTCAGCGAATTAAAGAAAAAATGAGGATTGATCTGATTGGAAAGTGCATCACAGCGACTTTGCAGGTTTTCAATTTTTAACTGTTCGATCTCCAGCTCTTTCCTTCTTTTTTCGGAATATAACTGCGAAACATGTCCAATAAGTGTGACAAGAATCCATGTGACAAAAAACTGAAAGAGCAATGTGCCGGTAAAACAATCGGCCTTATAACTGGAAAGGAAGGAAATGCCAATATATACCAAATAACCTGTCCCGGTTATCAGTAAGGTGTAGCCCAATCGTGTTTTAAAAACCGGCGAATTTATTTTCCGCAGGTTGAATAATAGTAAGATCCAAATCAGGATAGAAAAGAAAAAATACCGGTAAATAAAAAACAGAATGTAGGAAAGATGCTCTGAATCATCCAAAAACCTGAATTCCCATGGGAAATACGCAATGTTGATATAAATGATGAAAACTGCACCGAGCAGGCTGATCAGAAGGAGTTTGTAAGGATTTGTATACTTATCCGGCATCTTAAATTTCTTTTCATATTGTTACAGTAACAGCCAATGATTCAAAGATAAGCCGTTACGATGTTAATTTACAAATATGACTGAATCAAACAGATTTTTGTCTGATTCAGTCATTAAAAAGAAAAAAATTGCACTGATCACGAAAAAATGTTCTTGTTATCCAGTCCCTTAACTTTAAACAATTTTGCCCCAAAATCAATAACTGAAAGATAAAATGCGAGCAAAGCGAGCATTCATCTGCGAAATAAAGCCCCGTTAATTTCTGCGAAATCTGCGGGATCTGCGAGAGATGTTTTGGAATTTATGGCTTTGCTTTAAATTTTCAGCGATTAATCAGTTTTGCACTACCTCCCGAATACCTGTCACCTTGAACCTTAATTTTCGATGAAGAGATATTAATTTCCTCAAGTTCACCCGGAGTGAGTTCTACAGCCAGAGATCCAAGATTTTCTTCTAATCGATGCAACTTAGTAGTGCCCGGAATGGGGACGATCCATGGTTTTTGTGCCAGCAGCCAGGCGAGTGCAATTTGGGCCGGTGTGGCATTTTTCTTCCGGGCAACTTGTACCAGTAAATCTACAAATGCCTGGTTTGCTTTAAGGTTTTCAGGCGATAACCGGGGTACAGTGCTGCGGAAATCCTTGCTGTCAAATGTTGTGTTCTGATCCATTTTTCCTGTCAGGAAACCCTTGCCAAGCGGGCTAAACGGAACAAAGCCAATTCCAAGTTCCTCGAGAACGGGTAGTATTTCTTCTTCCGGTTCACGCCACCATAGGGAATATTCGCTTTGAAGAGCAGTAACAGGCTGAACCGCATGAGCCCGGCGGATTACCTGCACACCGGCTTCGGAAAGACCAAAGTGTCTGACTTTCCCTTCCGCAATCAGGTCTTTCACAGCACCGGCAACATCTTCAATGGGTACGTTCGGGTCAACCCGGTGCTGGTAGAATAAATCGATTACCTCTGTCCTTAGCCGTTTGAGAGAAGCTTCAGCCACCTCCCTGATATGCTCCGGGCGACTGTTAAGTGCAGAAACTCCGGATGTGTCGAAGCCGAATTTTGTGGCTATTGCCACTTTACTGCGAAAGGGAGCCAGGGCTTCTCCTACCAGTTCTTCATTAATATAGGGTCCATAAACTTCCGCAGTATCAAAAAAAGTAACGCCCCTTTCTACTGCCTTATGAATTAGCTTAATCATTTCCTGCTTATCAGCAATTGTTCCGTAGCCAAAGCTCATTCCCATGCAGCCAAGTCCCAGGGAAGAGACCTCGAGATTGCTATTCCCTAATCTGCGTTTCGGGATTTTTGTGTCCATAATCATAGGTTTAAATTGTAATTCAAAGATCAGATAGTTTCGGGGTATAAAATTATTAAAAGCAAATAATGAATTACGAAAATCAACCAATAGAAACATGACTCAACTATGCATCCTGATATCATGATCTGAGTGAATGGAAATTAGTTTGTTTATTTAAGAAGTTTTATATTTACTAATTGCTTAGTTTTTTTAGTGTTGATGGCATATTCAGGAAGATAAATCATGAAAACCGAAAATATAATATCATGAAGAAAACAACCCTATTATCGGTGTTCCTTTTTCTTCTTCTTGATTTTTGCTCAACTCGGGAAAAACACACTGGAAGCCACTTTTATCAGCTAATTTCCGGGCTTACCTTCATAGAAGGAAAACCACAGTATCTGACGTCTCCTTTTGTAACATGCGGGGACAGGGTATATATGGTTGGTTATCAGGATGGATCCTTTCCTGATCTGGGTTGGCATATTGATGGTGAGATGGGTGGAATCTGGGATCATCCAATTAAACTTATGGACGGATTCAGCTCTAAAATCAATGTACAGGGCAGCAATGATTCTTACTGCCTGAACAAGGCTGATAAATTCATCAACTATCCAATGGGGAATAGTCATCATTTTACATGGGAGAAAGAAGACCTGGTGATCGAACGTTTTCAGTTTGTTCCTGATGCAGTTGAAGGAGTCATCATAGAATTCAGAATCATTAACCAGGGAAAGGAAAGTAAGGAAATAGTGTTTTCCTTTACAGGAATGACAGACCTGAGGCCTACATGGTTAGGTGAGCGAACGAAAATGATTGATGCTGTTGACAATATTTCCTTTAATGACAAGTTATCTGCAGTAATTGCAAAAGATAGTATCAATCCCTGGTATGTGGCCTTTGGATCATCATTCAAAGCAGATAATTATACCGCAGAAGACAGTACTTGTCAAACAGCTGCCCGAAAAGGGTTGGGTAAGAACGGCACATTATCATTTTCATTTAAGTTAAAGCCAAACCAGGAAAAGATAATTCCTTTTTTCATTGCAGGCTCCTATCAGTCAGAAGCATCACTTTGGTCAACTTTTAATGAATTAATGACAGAAGGGAAAGCTCATCTGAACCGGAAAATAGAACGGTATAAAAAAATAAATACCACCTCACATCTGACTATCCCTGATAAAGGTATTGAGCAAATGTATGAGTGGTTAAAGTACAATACGGATTGGCTCACTCGGAATGTTCCGGAAATAGGCACCGGTCTGACGGCAGGCTTGCCTGATTATCCATGGTGGTTTGGAGGAGATGCTGTTTATTCTTTTCAGGGTGTTTTGGCAACAGGTGATCATGAACTTGCAAAAAGCACAATTATTTTGTTGGAAAAGGTGTCGAAACAAACGAATGGTAATGGACGAATAATTCATGAAGTTTCTACAAACGGATCAGTCTATAATCCTGGTCTCCTTAGTGAAACAGCTCTTTTTATAACTCTTTTGAAAAATTATTTTGCATGGACAGGAGATAAGGAACTTATAACGGAGCTATTTCCTGAAGTTAAAAAGGGAATTAAATGGTTACTGGATAATGATAGCGATGGAAACGGATACCCTAATGGACATGGAATGATGGAGATTCCCGGATTAGATAAAGAAATGATAGATGTTGCTGTTTATACACAACAGGCATTTTCTTCAGCGGCGGAATTAGCCATGGCACTGGGAGAGAATAAATTAGCAACTGATTATCAAAAGATGGCCAATGAATTAAAAGCAAAGATCAACAAAGAATGGTGGAATAAAACTGCCAGGTCATTTGGTGATTTCAGGGGAACTGTGGCAGAAGCAAAAGCGATACTCAAAGGTGCGATCATACGAGCTGATACACTTAAAAAGCCATGGGTTGTAGCTGAATTAAAGGAGACCGAAAAACAGCTTGATAAATACACTGCCAGTCAGCAGGTTCCCCATGTAATATACCGTAACTGGGTAGTCAACACCCCCCTCGAAACGGGTGTTGCAGATTTCGATAAGGGTCAGGCAGCACTTGAAACTGCCAAAAAGTATGAAAACCCTTACGGTGTTTATGTAACCGGAATTGACAGGACCGAGGAACCGGATAGTGTGGTGTTGAAATCAAGAAAGAAAACTTTTTCCTATATCGGTGCAGTAATGACAATACCAACTGGCGTGCAGGCAGTTGCTGCTGCAAATTATGGCACACCGGAAGATGCATTACGATATATTACCATGCTCCATCGCTCTTTCAGCTACGCTTTACCCGGGTCTATGTATGAAGTATCTCCTGACTTTGGAATGGTGGTACAGGCATGGAACGGATATGGTGTGGATGTTCCGGTTATCAACCATTTCTTCGGTATAAAACCAAAGGCTTATGAAAAAACGATATTCATTTCACCAAATATGCCTTTGGATTGGAAAGATGCCTCGATTGAAAATGTCAGGGTAGGCAACAATTCGTTTAGCCTTACTATAAACCAGAAAGGTGATCATAAAGTGTATTCCATCAAACAAGCACTGGCTGACTGGACAGTTATGGTTGATATTGAAAATTCGAAAAGAGTGATCGCGAATGATAAGGAAATAGATCCCGGAACCATTCATGAAAAAAGGCTAAAACTAAATGGCCGGGACATTAAAGTACTGATTTATCCCGTAATGTCTTATGGGCGTCAATTTGAGTATGAGTGGATACCCATTCTGATAATGAACCAATCCGGTAATACATTGTTTTATCGCAGTTAGTTATACCGGTAAAAAGCGATGAAAACTGAGACTCTATCCCGAAGGAATTTCCTTAATATTTCAAGCATTGCAGGATCCGCACTCACATTAGGCTTTTATTTTCCCGCCAGTGCAATGAAGGCTGCCATTGTTAAAAAGACTGAAGCAGACATGTATGGGATCGAATTGAATTCCTGGGTACATATCGACACTTCGGGCAAGGTCACCCTTTTCAGTCACCGCGCTGAAATGGGACAGGGAGTTTATCAGGCCATTCCCCAGATTATTGCCGAAGAGCTGGAAGTTAACCTGGATTCGGTAAACATTCTGTTTGCGCAGGGTAAAAGAGAGGTATACGGGAGCCAGGTAACAGGTGGAAGCTCAACAGTGCGCGGATCATACAAGAATTTGTTAAAACTGGGCGCAACAGCCCGTGAAATGCTTGTTGAATCTGCAGGCAGGAAATGGGATGTCCCGAAAACAGAATGCTATGCTCAATCCGGATATCATAAAAGCCCAGGTGGAAGGTTCCATCCTTATGGCAATCGGAGCAGCCACCATACATGAAATTACTTTCAAAGATGGAATGGCAGTTCAGCATAATTTCAACACCTATTTGATGCCGCGAATAACGGATATGCCCCAGGTTGAAATTCATATAATGGATAATGATTTTGATGCCGGTGGAGTGGGAGAGCCGGGCCTGCCACCGTTGGCCCCGGCCCTGGCGAATGCGGTTTATGACCTCACCGGAAAACGGATCAGAAAGCTTCCGTTCAGCCTGGCATCTGTTTGATTTTATAATCCTGTACTTTTTTCCATGGCCTGGGGGTAATTCTTTTATCCAGACCTCTGTTTTATTCAGGTTATCATTAGCATATTTGCGGATTTTAAGCGCGACGTAATATCGAACCCTGAAAATCTGCTATATTTCCCTGTATTTTTTATTGAAAGTATAAATCAGGCTCACATTCCACAGAAAGTCCTCACCAATGGGAATGTCGGTTTTAATGGTTTGGTTAATGAGTGACGAAACTGAAAGCGGGAAATTCCGCATAGCCAGCGTTAATGTTGCGTTAAAATAAAACCCGCCATCTTTGTCCATATTCAGATAATAGACCTGCGGATTGAACCTCATAAAAACTTTGTCACCGAGTTTAATATTGGAAAAATTGATTCTATAAGCAAGATAGTTTGTATTCCTTATTATATCTTCGTCAATACCACGCGAATACAAATAATAAAAACCAGTGCTGATGCTTTTTGTCAGGTTTAATGTGGGAACTAAATCTCCGGCCAGATATCGCTGTGTTCTTATGATATCCTGTGAAGTTCCATCGGTTTCATAGGGAATAGTTTTAAAAGCAAAAGCAGGATGGGCACCGATTTTAAGCTGAAATTTTTTACTGTTTACCACTTCATAACGGAACCAGAAAATAAAGGACCAGGGTTTTCCTTCCAGTGAAAACCGGAATTGAGGTTCAAAACTTAACCTTCTCCCCATTGACAGATCAAATATGGCAGCTGGTTTTCCCAGTGTTAAGTTGGGTATTATGGAGATTCCCTTTGTGGTCAATGTTACTGCACCTCCAAAATGGGCGGGTACCCTTGTACTGTCTGCATTTTGTGAATAGGAGAGATGCGCGAGACTTGAAAAAATAAGAAGGAACAGCGCCTTTTTCATGAGATAGGGTGTTTACAGTTTTAAAGTTATAAAGGAATACTTTTTGTACAGATTCTTTTAACAAATTTCAAAGCAATACCTATGATTTTCAAATAACCTGCTAAAAAATAAAGGTGTGCACGTATTTGACCATCACTGCATTTTTATGCATGTTATAGGCTCAATGCCATTTTGAGTGCAAATATGTATGACATTAATTATATGAACGCTGGTACCATGCGCGAAAAAGAAAAAACAGGGGATTAACACGAAAGAATTGAACAGTAGTACTTTATCCGGGATGGAAAATATTGCTTAATATTGTTGTATTATTAAAAATCTTTTAAACAGAGACTTTTTAAAAATATGCGCATTGAATTGCATAAAATTACCAAACGATATAATGGTAATCCGGTACCGGTGCTGGATGACATTTCGTTTGAAATAGCCGAAGGCAGCTCTGTTGCTGTGGTCGGTCCTTCAGGCTCGGGTAAAAGTACCCTTCTGAATCTTTTAGGGACGCTGGATTTTCCCTCAGGCGGGGAAGTTTTGCTCGATGGAATTTCAACCACCTCATTAGCCTCCGGAGAGCTGGTTACGCTGCGTAATAAAAAAATAGGTTTTGTTTTTCAAACCCACCTCCTGCTGCCCCAGCTTACCGCCATGGAAAATGTGCTGCTCCCCGTTCTGCCTCAGGAAAAGAACCGGCAGAGAAATGCACCTGAAAGGGCCTTCAGCTTGTTTGATTCCGTCGGCCTGGCTGATAAAACCCATCGTTTTCCCGGTGAATTGTCCGTTGGCGAATGCCAGCGCATTGCTGTGATCCGGGCTCTTATTAACGAACCCCAATTGCTCCTGGCTGACGAACCTACCGGCTCCCTTGATCATGACTCAGCGGAAAAATTAACTGACATGCTTTTGCAGCTCAGGCGTACCCATCCGTTTACCCTGGTTGCGGTCACCCATTCAACCGACCTGGCCGGCCGGATGGAATGTATCTATAAGCTCATCAATGGTAAAATTAAAGTGAATTAATGTTGAACAGCGTAAAACAGCGTTTTACCACCGGCAGTCTGAATGCTGTCCTTCTCCTGTTTCCATGCTGGCTGATCCTGTTTTATTTTAAGGAAAGGATTGCCATATGGTTTATCTATCGGCTCCTGTCATTAACTCATGGTGCAAGTGTATCGAAGGCTCTCGTATTTTTCTTATCAACTTTTCTTAAAATATACCTGCTGCTGGTCCTGATCATATTTTTGATGGCCCTTGTGCGCTCCTGGGTGCCGGTACATAAAATACGTAATCGCCTGAGGTCAATGCATGCGCTTCCGGCAAATATTCTGGCCGGCTTATTTGGCATTCTCACACCATTCTGTTCATGTTCTGCAATACCCATGTTTATCGGTTTTCTGGAAACCGGAATCCCCCTTGGAATTACTTTCTCTTTTTTGATAGCTTCCCCGCTCGTCAATGAAGTTATTCTGGCGATGCTTGCCGGGTTATTCGGCCTGAAAGTTGCCCTGGTTTACCTGATGGCCGGACTTACGGTTGCCATTGCTGCCGGGTTCATCATTGGCCGATTGCAGCTGGAGAAATACCTGCCTGACTGGTTGCTGAACTTCAGAAACGAGAAAACGCCCCGGCATCCGCCTGTTAACCTCGAAGACAGGGTTTCAGGCGCTATCGGTGCAGTCAGGGAGGTCCTGGCCCGCACCTGGATTTATGTCCTTGCCGGAATTGTTGTCGGTGCTGCCATACATGGTTATGTTCCTGATGATTTTCTGAGCCGTGTTTTAGGCAAGGACACCTGGTATAGCTTGCCCCTGGCAGTGTTGACGGGCATTCCGCTTTACGCCTGCTCGGCCTCGGTAGCCCCTGTCGCTTTTGCTTTGGTTGACAAGGGTATGCCACTGGGCACTGCACTGGCCTTTACCATGGCAGTGGCGGGATTGTCCTTGCCCGAATTCATCATGCTCAAAAAGGTTTTATCGGCAAGATTGATCCTTATTTTTGCAGGGACCGTCTTTACCGGTATCTTACTGGTAGGTTATGTATTTAACTGGATATTGTAAGGCTAAAGACAAAATGAATATTTTTAAATTCATATTACGAAGTATTATCCACTACCGCAAGCAGCACCTGGCGCTGTTCTCCGGCATGGCCGTGAGCGCTGCCGTACTCACCGGCGCCCTGATTGTGGGTGATTCCATCAGCTTCAGCCTTAACCGTATGGTGGATACCCGGCTTGGGAAAACCCGCTTTGCCGTTACAGGTGGTTCCCGATTCATGGAAACCAGTCTGGCCGGCAGGCTGGAACAGGCTTTAAAGGTACCTGTCTCACCCTTGCTCATGCTTCGGGGAATTGTTATCCACCCCGATTCGGGTACACGGATTAACAGGGCAGGTGTTATTGGCATTGACAGCTCCTTTACGGGTATTTCCGGGACAGCCTTTCCTGTTCCTGCTGATGATGAGGCTGTGATTAGCCGGAACATTGCCGACAGGCTGCATTTGAAGGTCGGAGATGAATTGCTGGTGAGGGTTGAAAGTGTGAATCTTATTCCGGTCAATGCCCCTTTTGCCCGTGAACCGGCTCCGTCTGTCGCTTTAAGGCTTAAGATAAGGGCCATTGCCACCGATGACCAACTTGGAAGACTTAACCTGGGCAATGATCAATCCGAGGTCTGCAACGTTTTTGTATCGATCCGCTTTCTGGGAAGGAAGCTGGATCTGGGTGGATTATCGAATACCATCCTGGTTGCCGGGGAACAAGGGAAATATACATCCTCTGCCATCGAAGACTCAGTGCAATCGAACTGGTCGCTGAAAGATCTGGGCCTGTCGGTTGTAAAACGGCAGGAAGGGGGAATTTTCGACCTTATCTCCAACCGCGTATTTATTGATACCGCTGTGCAACGGGTGATCGTACATGCCGGATTGCCCCATGAGGAGGTAATTTCCTACATGGTTAATGATATCGGTTTCAATACGAAACATACACCCTATTCATTTGCCTCCGCCGTTTCTCCTTCCATTTCAGGCAAAAACCTGAATGAAGGTGAGGTCATCCTGAACAGGTGGACTGCCGAAGACCTCGGGGCAAGGGTAGGGGACTCGGTGAAACTGTCATTTTATGAAATCGGGACCTTGCGTGAACTCCGTGAAACAAGCCACAGTTTTCAAATCAAATATATTACGGATAATACAACTAATCATATTGACAGTACGCTGATGCCGGGATTCCAGGGACTATCGGAGGCCGGCAACTGCCGCGACTGGGATGCGGGTGTTCCCATCGATCTGAAACGCATCCGCGACAAGGATGAGAAATACTGGGATGATTACAGGGGCACACCCAAGGTGATGCTGTCATTGGAAACAGGTAAGAAACTCTGGAAGAATCCGTTTGGAGCCCTTACTGCCATTCGTTTTAACGAGACACAGGCTGATGAAAAAAAGCTGGAGGCTGTTTTACTTCAAAGGATCAGCCCATCAGACATTGGCTTACAAGTGATTGATGTACGGTATGAGGGCGAACTGGCCGCAAAAAATGCAATCGATTTTACGGAACTTTTCCTGGGCCTGAGCTTTTTTGTAATCCTTGCGGGAGTATTGCTGACAGTACTCATCTATTCCCTGCATTTCAGCAGGCGTTCTGCCGAAACTGCCTTACTGAGCGGACTTGGATTCAGCCCAAAACTGGTCATCAGGCTTAGGTTTGCTGAAACATCAATGGTATTATTATTGGGAAGCGTTGCCGGTTCATTGCTGGGCATACTTTATAATTATGCCCTGATTGCAGGACTGAATACGGTATGGAATGACATAGTCCGCACGGATATGCTGCTGGTGCACATCAGATTCACAAGCCTGCTTTCAGGCATTGTTATCAGCATATTGATCGCAATACTCCCCGTATACCGGGTTACCTCCCGTAGACTGAAGCGACCGGTTGCCGGACAATTGCGGGATTATACAAGGGCCGGTTCGCCGGTGCCGGGTGCTAAAAGCAAATCTATTATACAGGGGTATGTGCTTTTGACGCTTTCCTTATTCCTCGCACTATACTCAGTTATTTTTGCCGGATTTGATGATGCATTACTGTACCTGTCCTCGGCAGCCCTGTTTCTTGGTGGCAGTTTATTCCTTGCGAACGGCATACTCAGGAGCATCAAATCCGCATCAAAGGATACAATCCCCTCAATCGGAAAGCTGGCTGTCAGAAACCTTCAGCGAAACCCGGGCAGGAGCCTGTCTGTGATAGCCTTGCTGGCTCTGGGGACTTTTACGATCGCGCTTACCGGGGCTTACCACAGGACTTTTTACGGAACGGAGAATCTCAGAAATTCAGGTACAGGGGGTTACGTGCTGTGGGCGGAAACAACCAGTCCGGTACCCTTTAACCTGAACAGCAGGGACGGCAAGGACCGCCTGATCACAGAAAGCATCCGTGACCTCGATGGAGTGCGTTTCCTGCAATTTGACAGACTGGAGGGCGATGATGCCAGCTGCCTCAACCTTAACCAGGCACAGCGGCCCCGGTTATTGGCGGTGAACCCCGGAGTTTTCGATTCTGTGAAAGCATTTTCATTTGTAAAGTTACTTCCCGGAATTTCAAGTGAACACCCGTGGAAAGAACTTGAAAAAGCATTTAACGACAGTACTTATCCGGCTTATGCCGACCAGACTGTCATTCAGTATAGCCTTAAAAGGAAGCTGGGCGACACCCTGGTTTATCTCAGCGAGTCGGGGAAAGCATTCCGGCTCGTACTGGCAGGTTCCCTCAGCAATTCGGTTTTCCAGGGCAACATCCTTTTATCGGATAAGATTTTCAGAAAGCAATTTCCATCCTCGGGTGGTTCCAGGATCATACTGGCCGATGCCCCTGTAGAAAAGCTTGCCCTGATCAGCGAAATATTATCTCAAAGCCTTGTCGATTATGGCATAGAAGTAACACCTTCCAGTAAGCGGCTCGCCACTTTCAACAGCGTGGAAAATACTTATCTTACTGTATTCATGGCTTTAAGCGGACTTGGTTTTATTATAGGAACCATTGGATTAGGCATTATCCTGTTGCGCAATATTTATGAGCGGAGGCAGGAACTTGCATTGATGATTTCATTGGGCTATAGCAGAAAACAGGTATTCAGAATTGTATTTACTGAAAATTTCTGCCTGCTCGCCACAGGATTCTTTACCGGATTGATGACAGCCCTTGTTGGTATTTTACCGTCCCTGCTTTCTCCCTCTTTTAAAGTACAGGGTGGGTTTTTAATCATGTTAACAACAGTTATATTTCTCAGCGGATTATTGTGGATTTACTTTCCGCTGAAAGCTGCTCTGAAAAAACCTTTAATTTCATCCCTGAGAGGCGAATAGCCTCCCGGGGTCACCGATAATTAATGAATTATTTTTTTCCCAGGTCATAGGCAAAGATCCCGTCATTGTGACGCAGATACAGTCTTCCTGCACAAACCACGGGATGCGCCCAATATGGCCCCTTTCCAACGGAAGGCACTTTGAACTCACCCGTTTTTTCAAAACTGTCAGCTGAGGCTTTTACAAGTTTCATCGTGCCTTTTTCATCGTACAGATATACCATACCATCCGCAAATGTCAAAGATCCCATTCCGGGTGATTTCCACATCTGCTTTCCGGTGAGAAATTCTATACAAAACCAGCTTCGGGTAGTGTTTCCCGCGCCATAAACATATCCGTTGTGAAGCAAAATTCCACCGTGATAGTTGTCCATAACCTGGTCATTTTGCCATACTGTTTCAACTGATAATTTTCCTCCGAGCGGTTTCATTTTTAAGAGCGTACATCCTTTACCTGTAGTTGTTATAAATACATATTCATTGAAAGTAATCGCATCTACACAATTAAGGCTGTGCCTGTTCTCATAATCAAATTTCCAGAGGAGCTTTCCTGTTTTGACGTCAACACTGTAAAAGCAGTTTGAGCTGGCCCCGATTATCTGGCGAAATCCACCGAAGTCTTTAATTATAAGTGAATTGTACCCGCAGGTTCCCGGAATTTCATTATTGGCCCAGACGGTTTCTCCCGTCTTCTTATTCAGGCATACCTGATGCGCAATTTTGCCTGCCGGTCTCACATAAAGATTATTGCCATCAATAAGCACAGATTCAGAAAATCCATACATGGGTATTTCTGCCTGAAAGTCCCTGGTAAGCTCTCTTGCCCATATTAATTCACCGGTTTTCGATTTATAGGCTGAAAGCCTGCCTGCTTCACTCAGATGATAGATTACCCCATTATCATAAGTTGGTGTGCTTCGGGACCCATTGTAAGTGTTTGCCCATGCTACCTGTACATCCCAGGCTGCACCGTTTGGTTTCTTCCATACCGGTTTTCCGTTCAGGTCAAAAGCATATACATAGGTCTGATTATCAGATTTCCCTGATGTGTACAATAAGCCATCAGCAATTGCTACTGAACTGTACCCCTCTCCGATCCCATTTACTTTCCAAGCCAGCGGGGGTCCGGATTCCGGCCAGGCATCCAAAAGTCCCGTTTCAGCTGATTTGTTTTGCCGGTCCGATCCGTGAAAACCATACCAGTTTTGATTTTCCTGGCAATAAACGGTGGCAATGCCGGAAACATGAAGGCACAGGAAAAACAATAGTTTTCCCGGAAATCCCATTTTAAGGGGTTTGATATATTTTGAAAATAAATAATACAAATCAGAATTGATAATAGAGTAGCTTTTCATGTTTATAAATTTTAATTGTGATTAATGGGTACGGGTTTTTAAGGAGATTACTCCGGTATACACTTTAATAAGTTCTTTGGCCAGTTCATTTATACTCAGGTGCTGTTCGGCTCCTTTCCGGGCTTCTTCACTTAGATGCATTAGTCCCACAGGATCGTCCAGAAGCTGCTTCAGGGCTGATGAGAGCGCTTCGGGATTGTTTTCCCCGTAAATAATTCCACCCCCGGTGGTGGCCAGTA
Source organism: uncultured Bacteroidales bacterium (assembly GCA_963808745.1). Classification (GTDB taxonomy): domain Bacteria; phylum Bacteroidota; class Bacteroidia; order Bacteroidales; family UBA10428; genus UBA5072. The sequence continues at coordinate 62,582 of CAWEGX010000019.1, read as the reverse complement.
CTTCGGGGAATGCACCCAGGGCGGGCTGCACGACCGGAATTCCCGATGCCAGCGATTCGGCTATATATATGCCAAAGGCCTCGCCATTTCGCACAGGAACTGAAATTACAGACGCTTTCGAGAAAAATGCTTTTCTGCCGCAACCTTCAAAATCTTTATGAAAATCCACCGAAGAAAGCAGTCCATTCCTGTCCAGCTTTTTTCTGATGAGTTTCAGGTAGGGTTTGTCATCCCCTGTCTGGCCTCCCGTAATAATGAGCTTGAGATCGTCAAATGCCTTTTGTTTTTTTAACAGGATGAAGGCATCTACCAGTATGTCAAGTCCGTTTTCATAGCACATCCTGGAAATATAACCAATTGCCCGTGCCTTTTCCCTTGAGTTCCGGTAATCGTAATCAGAGGGATCCACACCTATATGGATGGTGGTTATTTTATCAGGGGATATGCTCATTTTTCCGACAGAAATATCGGCATAATACCGGCTCACAGATATGAAACGGTCGATATATTCAGCGTTTTCGGCCATCAGGTCCCAGACTTTTTTCCTGTTCCGATCGCTCATGATGTCAACCCATACATCTTCATCCTGCAGGGAACATACAACAGGTACCTTCAGTTTCTCCTTCAGTTTTGGAGCAAGTCCCAGGAGCAGTGCATTGGAAAGGTGCACCACATCGGGTTTGAAGTGATCTTTCATCCAATCGGTCATCCGTTCCAGCTCTTCGTGCTGTTTGCCTTTATCCCCCTGGAGCATGGAAATGGTCATCTCCTCCAATCCTTTTGCCCTTGTACTGCCTGCCTTGGAAGCGGCATATTTCAGCATCGGTTTTGAATTCAGCAGTGAGTCAACCCATTTCGGGGCTTTTCTGAATAGCGGCATTAACTGTTTGAGGTAGATGCTTACGGCCCCGTAAAATACGGGAACATCGCTCAAATCATGTTCATCGGAAAAAATGGGCAGGTACATGGGAATTTTTATCACGTCATGTCCCATTTTGCGAAGGGCATCAAAATACTTGCTGTCGCGCAGGCAATTGCCGCAATAAAAGCTCCCGCCCGAGCCCGGAATGATATGTGCAATTCTCAATGACATAGAAACGGCTGGCTTTTTTATTGAAGTGTGTATAAAATCAACGAATTTTCATCTTTTATAAAGATACGGTTTCCCGATAAAACCGGATGAGCGTATACCGGTGTTTCCGCAACCTTTATCCTGGCCAGCTGGTAATATCCTGTATCAACAGGTATATACACCATCATGTTTGAAGTACTCGATAGCGCGACAATAACACTGCCGACACCCAGGATTGAACCAAAATTCTGGTGTGCGACTGTATCAACCCATGCTGTTTTTCCGTCCCTTCCATTGATGCAAAACAGTTTATTGGTTTTAGACAAGCCAAAGAGAAAGCCATTTTTAATAACAGGAGTACTGAATTCGGTGCACAGATCCGGATTTGTCCACAATTGTCTGACTGTAAAAATATCACCAAATGTCTTGATTTCAATGGCATTTACCCCGTTGCCCAATCCGGTGTAGAATACTGTCTGGTTATCTATAACCGGACTTGTTGAGCTGACTGCCCTGACACCTTCAGGAACAGGGGTGTTCATATTCCAAAGAATTTTACCATCCGCGATATTAATACCCACAAGCCTGGTGTCGCCCTGGAATACAGCCATTTTAGCTCCATCTGCCGCCATGATGACCGGGGAAGAATAACCCGGTCCATCACCTTCCGTTTTCCATTTCACACTCCCGTTTGTCATATCGAAGGCTACATATTGCCCGGCATTTTCAATCCCGAAATGTACCAGGCAAAGTCCGTCAACCACCAGGGGTGAGCCACCAAAGTAAAACTTGGGAATTGAAGCAGTGAATTCATTGTTTTGCCAGAGAACCTTTCCCGTATTTACATCATAGCAGGTGACAACACCGGCAACTCCTATCGTAACTATCCTGTTATCGGTTACAACAGGTGAGCTCCGGGGACCGGGATGCCTGGATCCACCTCCTGTGAGAACCGGCGTTGAATATCCATCGGTAATCCACAATTGCTTACCTGTTTCAGCGTCAATGCATTGTAATTTCTCCAGATCATTCAATCTCGTGAAAACATACAGCTTGTTCTTTACAAGCGCAGGAGTCGCATCACCCAGGCCGACAGTTATTTTCCACGCCGTGGTAAGCTGTTGCGGCCATGCCTTGGGCGCATTAAATCCTGAAATTATACCATCACGGTTTGGTCCCCGCCATTGAGGCCAATCCTGCGTCAGTCCCGGAATACTGCACAGGATTGAAAAAAAACAAAACAATCCTGTTCTGATCATCTGCGAAGTTTTCATGGAGGCTTTCATTTAGAAGGTTTTTATCAATGCAATATAATCATTATATACTTAGACTCTATTCTTATATCTGTGTGTGGGGTTTGGATATCCGGGGCTTATACTCCTGATTCTGTTGATCCGGGTTTTTATCCGGTCCTTTGTTATGGACTCCAGTGTACTTAAAAATACCTGTTCCAGGTCCTTTGGCGACATCTGTACGCGGGCATTCACGATCATTTCCGCCTGGTTGCCTGAACCGGCAGACCATCTGAACGTGAGCGTTTCTGCATGGCCGGTTAAATTGGAGGAAATGTACTGATCCCCGTTTTCCACAATCATTTTCACATGTCCTACGGGTGTGCCATTGGCATCAAATTCTGCCGCCAGAGCCTGCATAAATTCGCGTGTAAAGACATCCCAGTCTGTTTCATGGCCTGACAATGAAGCGGAACAGTTAAGCCAGCCCAGTACCGCTTCCCCCTCGGCATATTTGTCATAATCAATTTCCACGATGTGTTTACCGGCATCTTCACCTTTTAATACATATTCCAGCCAGTCATCAATGCCCTCACCGGTTTTGGCACTGATGGCCCTGATTTCGCAATCCGGAAAGTTTTCTTTCAGCCTTCGGGATAATTCAGTGATTTCAGCGGATTCATATAGATCGGATTTTGTAATGGCAATTATATCACTCTCTTCAAGTTGCTTTTTAATAATATAGGCCGCCGCAGGATGCAGGCCTGTCGTTCCTCCATCCAGGATGTCCTTTAATCGCCCGGGATCCACCAAAACAGTGAGGGGGCACACCGAAACCTCTGTTTTCATCATTTCTTTAATGGGATTGACGAGTGTAGCCGATAAATCGGTGCAGCTGCCGACGGGTTCTGCAATAATTATATCGGTTTTCAGGTGTTGGCCAACATTGTCGATGGCCCTGCGTAATCCTTTAAAATCGCAGCAGAAACAGCTTCCGGTCACTTCGGCAACATTCACATAGTCATGTTTAAGCAAAGCGGTATCAGCCAGGTCAGGTGCCTGGTCGTTGGTAATGAGCCCTACCCGTGTGCCTTTCGAAATCAGCCTGCGTGTTACTTCATGAAGCAGGGTTGTCTTACCGGCACCAAGGAATCCGCCAACAAATATTAATTGAGTCATAGCTATCATTTTATTTAACGTGACCGTGATATATGCAAACCTTGGCGGTTCCATATACCGGGTTAGTTTTATCCGTGGCCAGCTGGTTGCCGAACCAGAGGGGGAGCCAGGCAACTCTGGAAGATTGGTGTTTTGTAAGATAACCCATGGCCATATGGATGCTCCTGTCTATTTCCGTAAGCAATCCGGGCGAAATATGCGCGGATAGCACCCGAGAACAAGGTATTCAGTATCCCTGTTGAACAGATCTGTTAGCAAACCACTACTTTTTGCTGCTAATCCGCAGAGATCAGACAATCCCGTAACCTCAACGGGTAATTTTTTCAGATGCCCGGTAACCAAACCGGGTAACCCGGATGGATCCTCTCTCCTCCGCAGTGGCAGAAAAGGATATGTTTGGAAATTTGATCAGCCATCCTATTTTTGAATAAGATTAAAACCAAAAATACGGCCATCATCGGTAGCGATCACCAGCAGGTTTTGTGACAACAGCCGGCGTGCTGCTCGAAGGACTGCCCAGTTCATATGTCCAGCTTTTGGTTCCGGTTTTCAGATCAATTATATAAAGTCTGCCGTCTCCGGCAGCAATAACCACCTTGTTTCCTGCAATGACAGGAGATCCCGTTATTTTCCCCAGGGTTTTGAACCGCCAGAGTACCTTGCCATCTGCCTTGTTATAGCAAAAAACAATCCGGTTCTCTGAGCCGATAACTACATGGCTTCCTGATACTGCAGGGGATGAAACAAAAGATCCTCCGCCGGACTGTTCCCACACCAGTTTTTTCGTCATGTAATCCACACAAAAAAATTGCCCGTCATAGTCGCCAAGAAAGGCCTGGTTACCCGATAACGTGCTGGATGACGCGATATAGGTGCCCATGTTAATCTTGTAATTCACCTTGCCGGTGGCAAGGTTAACTACATGGAGGTTGCCGTCGCAACCGCCAAAAACGGTTACTTTGCCTGAAACGGCCGGCGCACAATTAATATAATTATCCGATGTGTATTTCCAATCGGATTTTCCTGTGGCATCATCTATACAATGCAAAGAATAATCATAGCTGCCGACAATAATCTTTTTGGATGTTCCAGACATGAAATAGTTGGGCGATCCGGAAATCTGACCCTCTGTCTGATACATCCAGCGTTTCTTACCTGTTTTAATATCCACGGCAAACAATTCCCCTTCAAGCGTTCCAATATAGACCGTATTGTCGCTGACCATGGGAGGGGCTTCGATGGCATGGCCGGTATTAAATGTCCAGTTTGATTTGCCCGCAAGGGAAAGGCAATATAATACACCATCGTCAGATCCGATAAAAACGCAGTTATTGCCAATGACCGGGGAAGATTTGGTACCACCTGCCATTTTTGAGACCCATGCCACTTTCGGTGATTTGGGAATGACAGCCGCAGTATTTCCGTTCAATCCCTGGTCACCGCGGAATATAGGCCAGGAATTGGTCATATTCTGAGCTGAGATCCTGGCAGGAAGCACCAGGGCGGCCAACAAAACAAGAACTTTTACCGTTTGCCGGTTACCAATCATCATTTTGTCTGCTTATTTAGATGAATATTTGCATACTTGTCCCTTAGTGCCAGTGCTCCCGTGGGACAGGCCGCGGCACATTTTACTGCGGTATGCGTCAAACCCTCACTGAAGTTAATTCCTATAGGGGTATTGACAACAACATCAAATCCCCTGCCTTCAAATGCCATCCCGAATTTTTCACCCTCCAGGCTGCTGATCTCAACACATAATCCGCACTTAATGCATTTTTCAGGTTCATAAATAATCAGGTCATGCTGCATTTGTTTGGTCATCGCCTTGCGGTCACCGACCATATAGTGCCTGCGGTCAATATGGTATTCATTGCTGTAAATCCTGAGTTTACAGTTATCCTGTTTGCGGCAGTCACAATGCAAACATCGCAGGGCTTCCCTGACGGCCTCATCCGGTGAAAAGCCCTCCTCAGTCTTTGCCCCCGGGAGGACTCTGCCTGATCGTGATGATTCCTTCAGGTATTCTTCAAATTCAACCGGCAACAGTTTATCAAACCTGGAGTTGAACATCTTTCCGGGTTTTTCAAACGGTTGTGCCTGCAGGTATTGATGAATTGCGTCAGCTGCTGTCTTGCCCTGGGCTACAGATCGCACAGCCATTTTATGTGGCCTGATTGCGCTTCCGCAAACGTAGATGCCGGGCACGGATGAGCTCATATTCTTTTCATTCACCTGGTATCCTGATTTTGAAACAGCAATGAGGTTTACCAGGCTGTTATCAATAGTTATATCGCCTGTGGCAATAACAACAGCGTCATAGGCGCCTTTTATCTCAGCGTTGAATATTTGTTCGGTGACAGGTGCATTAAAACGAAAGGTTGCTCCCATCGACCGGATTATTTCAACCTCCCGGTCAATAATGTTTTTGGGCAGTTCCTCTTCTGGTATGCTGTAACGAAGCGTGCCACCGGGCTCCGGAGCTTTATCGAATACGGTGCATACGTGTCCGTATAATTGCAGGTAATAGGCTGCTGCCAATCCGGCAGGGCCGCTGCCAATGACAGCTACTTTTTTGGTAACGCCCGGGGAAGGAGTATTCAACTTTCGGGAAGCGGAGATTGATTTCTGATCAATGCCGGCCGCTGCAGAAAATCGTTTTAAAAGGCATACCGACACGGCGTCATCAATCTGTTTGCGCCGGCAGGCTTTTTCGCAGGGGGCCGGACAAATATAACCCAGCACATAGGGCAGGGCTATATCATCCTTAACTACGCTGAGTGCCTCGGTGAACCTTCCTTCACCAATAAGCCGGTTCATCAGGGGAATGTTCATTCCGGCGGGACATGCCAGGCTGCAGGGTGCTTCACAATCACCTGCATGGTCACTGAGAAGCAGTTCCAGGGCCTGCCTGCGGGCGGTCATCACTTCTTCATCGCTGGCAATGATATCCATGCCGGGAGTTACTTTCAGCGAGCAGGATGGAACAATGGCTTCGGACTTATTATCTTTTACAAGGCATACCATGCAGGCGGGATGATTACCATATCCCTTCATATGGCACATGGAAGGTATTATGATACCAGCCTGCCTCGCTGCCTCCAGCACGGTAGTGCCTTCTTCGGCCTGTATGTCGATATGGTCTATTTTAAGATGGATCATTCTAACGGGTAATTACAGCCTGCACAGGACAAACCTCCCTGCATATATCGCATTTAATACATTTTTCATTGTCAACCACATGCACCTCATAGGGTTTTGCTTCAATAGCCTGGGATGGGCACCGCTGGGCACATTTGGTACACCCAATACAATCTTCCGTGATGGTATAGGTGATCAGATTCTTGCATTTCCCGGTCGGACAATGCCCGTTAATATGTGCCATATATTCCTCCCGGAAATACCGGATGGTGGTCAGGACCGGATTTGGGGCCGACTTGCCCAGTCCGCACATGCTTCCGGTTTTGGTGCTGTGTGCCAGCTCTTCCAGCAGGCCCAGATCGGTTTCGGTTCCCTTTCCGGAGCATATCTTATCGAGTATCTGCAGCATGCGGGTGGTACCGATCCTGCAGAATGTGCATCGGCCACACGACTGGTTTTGTGTGAAGGACAGGAAATACCTGGCAATATCAACCATGCAATCAGTATCATCCAGTACGATGAGCCCTCCTGATCCCATCATGGCCCCTGCTTCCTTAAGTGAGTTATAGTCAATGGGGATATCCGCCATTGATGCGGGAATACAGCCTCCGGAAGGACCGCCTATCTGAATGGCTTTAAAGGTGCGTCCGTTGGGAACTCCCCCTCCGATTTCCTCAACAATTTTCCGGATGGTGATACCCATGGGCACCTCAATCAATCCGCCGCGGTTTATTTTTCCTGCAAGGGCAAAAACCTTGGTGCCTTTGCTGTTGGGAGTGCCGATTTTCTGAAATGCCTCATCGCCGTGTCGGATGATCCATGAAACAAGCGACAGGGTTTCCACATTGTTGATAAGGGTTGGCTTACCCCACAGGCCTTTTTCAGCCGGGTAGGGTGGACGCATGGTGGGCAGTCCCCGTTTCCCTTCAATAGAGGCGATCAGGGCTGTTTCCTCGCCGCACACAAATGCCCCCGCTCCTTCAAAAATGCTTATATCAAAGGCAAATGAACTATTCAAGATACCGGTCCCCAGCAATCCCTCCTGTTTGCACAAGGCGATGGCCTCACGAATTCGCTTTACTGCAAGCGGATATTCTGCACGGATATAAAAAATGCCTTCGCTTGCCCCGGTGGCATAGGCAGCAATCATCATACCCTCTATGATCCTGTACGGATACGACTCAAGCAGCATGCGGTCCATGAAAGCGCCGGGATCGCCTTCATCTCCGTTGCAGATCACATATTTGACATCCGCTTTTGCATGGTTAACCAGTTTCCATTTTGATGCGGTAGGGAAACCGGCTCCCCCTCTGCCCCTCAGTCCACTGTTGCTGATGATGGAAATTACTTCCGCGGGATTTGATTTGTGCAGGCATGTATGCAGGGCACTGAAGCCTCCTTTGGATTGGTATTCATTCAGATCTCCCGGTTTCAGTTCCCCCCTGAATTCCGTGGCAATGCTTACCTGCGACGAAAGAAATTCCGAAAACAGCGTATCTTTCTTTTCAGGATTGTAATAGGTGAGCGATCTTGGAATTTCCCTGTTTACCAGGGTGTCAAAAAAATTGTAGACACCGGCTTTGGCTTTGTCGGCCAGATTAACGGGGCTGAAGTGATGTTTGATTACCTCCCTTACCTCTTCAGGTTTGATTTTGGCATATATGGCGGGTGATTCTCCTTCTTTATGGATTTCAAGAACAGGCACCTGGTTACAAATGCCTACGCAACCTACCTGCTTAACCTGAACATTGATATGGGTTTGCTCTAAAGCTTCCTCCAGCGCCAGTTTTACGGCCTGGCTTCCGCTGGCAATACAGCATGATCCGAGACCAATGCGCACTTCACCCTGCGAAGCCCTGGTTTTAAGTGAAACAGAGGATTTGGAAACCACAGAATGATGCTTCCTGTTCAAAAAATCCTGCAGGATCTCATCTGCCTGCTCTGTACCCACATGGCCATAGGTTACTTCATCTATCTGAACAACCGGGGCAAGGGTGCAACAGCCGAGGCAGGCAACCTTCTCCATGGTAAACAGCATTTTTGAATCCGTATCCTCTTTTCCTTCCAGGTGAAGTGCCCGTTGAAAAGCCTCATATACAAGCATGGAACCTTTCACATGACAGGCAGTGCCAACACACACCTTTACAATGTGTTTTCCAACCGGTTTGAGCCTGAACTGGGAATAGAATGTTGCGATGCCATGGATGGACGAAGGCAGTATGGAAGTTGTTTCACAAACCCTTTTCAGGGCTTCTTCGGGAAGGTAATTAAACTCCTTCTGAATAGCCTGAAGAATAGGAATAACCTTATCGGGAGTGGACCCTATTTCCTGAACCAGATTGTCGACCTTATATTCCAGATTATCTGTCATTTTCCAATACAATAAAGGTTCTCTTCCCCGCGGATATAAATTCTTCCGTTTGTGAATGCAGGGGTGCTTGCTGAATACTCACCGAGCTTTGACTCACCGATTAATTTGAATTCTTTGCCTGCACTGAAAATGTGCATTATACCTGTAATGTCCTGGACATACACCTTGTTTTCAACGATCATGGGTGAGGAATATATACTTTTGCCAAAATCCTTTTCCCAGTATTTCTGTCCGGTTACAGCATCATAACAGGCAACCATTCCATAGCTGGTTGCAATAAACAGGTACTTGTCTGTGGCAACCGGACTGGGAATATCCGAAAGGAATTCGTTATTTTCCCATAAAAGGGTTGGCTGATCGCCCAGCCTGATCGCGCTTAGTTTTGAATAATCATTTACCGCAAAAACGATCCCGTTGGCATATGCAGGCGATGGTCCCACCTCTCCGCTGATGCATTCGATCTTCCACAATTCTGCCCCGTTTGCCGGATCATAGGCTGTCACATTGGGCTCCGCCACCGTAATTATTTCTGTCTTTTTGCCTGTATTTACCACAATGGGTGATGACCATGAAATTTTACACTGGCGATCGGTGCTCCAGACGTTTTTTCCGGTTTTTACAGAGAGGGCCATTATCTTCTGGGAGGATCGCTGATCAAATTGAACAATGATACTTCCATTATATAGCATTAATGAAGAAGAATGTCCGTAATAATTTTCAGGCAGCCCGAGGTCTCTTTCCCAGATCTTTTTGCCATTCATATCAATTCCGACAATATCACCCGTTGAAAATATGACATAAACTCCGGTGCCATCCGTAACTGCAGTCGGGGCAGCGAATCCGGTTTCCTCGGAAACTTTCGGCTTTTTAGTGCCTGTTCCCACCGGGGTGGTCCAAAGTATTTTTCCATTATTGCGATCGTAGCAATAAACCTCCTGTTTGCTGCCATTGGCACCTGCAATAAAAACCCGGTCACCCCATACTATGGGTGAGTTATGACCGGGTAAAGGAATAGCGGCTTTCCACAGGACATTTGTACCTGCTTTTCCATCCCAGCTGACAGGAATATTTCTTTTTGATGCTATGCCAACCCCTCCTGTACCCCTGAAATTGGGGAAATTGTCGGTGCTGACTGCCGGCGTTGATCCGGCCGGAGCAGCAACTGCCGTATCTGCTGTTTCCGCTGCTCCTGCCGGGCCATTGGCAGTATCCGGGGTGCCGGCTGCCAGGTCTGTCACGGTAATATCCCCGGCCTCAATATCCTGTTCAAAAGAGCCCCCGTTTCCCCCGCTCAGGCTGTTGAACTTGTCTGCCAGGTCATTAGAGGAGAGTACGCCAAAAACCACAGCAGTCAGCAAAATGACACCTCCGCCCATCACTATCCACTTCCGGGCTTTCCGGTTCTGGAGCATGGTTTCATCTACGGTATCCGTGGACAGAACCGGGGATATTTTTCTCCTGTATTCGACAACCTGTAATGATATGATCATTAAAGCTATCGATGCCAGCAAAAGATAACCACCGGTACGTATCTGCCACTGACTGGTAAAATAGGCTTTGCGCGATAGCAGGTCGAGTGTTCTGATTTCTTTTCGCAATGCTGAATCGGCAGGATTTTCATAAAGTCTTTCCACCAGAGTGTTAATGACTGTCATGTTAACAGGGTCGGATTTTTTTACCTGGATGTAATTGGCCACCAGCAAAACACAGATCAGCAGGGCAAAAATGCCTGCCACCACTGCGATACGGTTCCACAACCGGTCGCTTCCATATTTGTATTGTCTGACTTCTGTGGTCATTATTTGAATTTACGATTTACGATTTACGATTGTGACGCGCTCCGCGCAATTCATCATTAATAATTCATCATTCTTCTACAATACCGTATGCGCTCCGCGCAAGGATCTTCCATCTTCAATCTTCCATCTGCAATTCTTCAATACCGTATGCGCTCCGCGCAATCTACCAATCCCTAACCCCGGTCCCCGGTCCCTTTTTCACGGGACAATACTCCAGACACCTTGCACAGCTATAACAATTCCCTTTATTGGCCAGGTATTCATTCCGGTACCTGAATATGGTGAGCCTTGCAAGAGTCAATCCGAAAACCAGGCCGATGAAACAACCTATAATCCAACTTCCTGTGTAAAATTTCTGAACAATGGCAGCCGCTTCCTTATAAAGATTTTCAACCGGCACACCCGAAGATTTGAAGGTAGTAACTTCAACAGGAACAATACCGGTTTCAGCATTTGCAGACTGAGTCATCATTTCCTGAGCAAGCCTGACCTTAAAATTCACGTGTGAAAACTCAGCGTGATATTTTGATACGGTCCATCCGGTTAAAACAACCAGCAGTGGTGTTATTAAACCATAGACTATCAGCTTTTTAACAAGTTCCCTGTTGTCGTTTTTTGCACCAAGGCCGGTGGGCTTATCAATGGCATCATAGGGGCATGCATTTTCACATAATTTGCAGTTGATACACTTTCCGTCGGCAATGGACAAATGTCGGCGTGAAACGCGGCTGACCAGGTTGAGCAGAACACCGTAGGGGCAAAAGAACCGGCAATAGGGTCGGGCAATAAAGATACCGGTCAGTAATAAAACACCGCCGATGACAAACATAAGGGATGTGCCATTGTGCCTGAAAAAGCCGACAAACGGATCATACCGGCAGATAATAAAGTCCGTGCCGGTGGCAGCATACAATACTGCCAGGCCCAGGTAAATGAACGGAATAAGTCCAAGCAGATATCTGATCCAGGGTTTAAGGCTCACAGGCCGGAGCGCAAACAGATCCTGTATGGCTCCCAACGGGCAAACACCGGCGCAAAAAGTACGTCCAAAAAACAGGGTAAAACCCAAAGGAATTACAAAAAAAGCAATCGCTGTAACAGGTATGTTGTAATGGGGGTTGAACAGCGCCATGGTAATATTTTGCAGTGATCCGACGGGACAAATACAGCCCTTTCTATAAAATCCGAAATACAGCAATGAGAAAACCGAGATCCAGAATACAGCCTTACGTGAACGTTTTTTCAGAATAATCCAGGTGATCAGTGACATGCAGCCTATAAATACAACAAGGTCCATGTATTCAAAAATTACGTGTTGCACCCTGGTTACCTGCGTGGCAGGAACTTTATACCCGCTTTCAAATTCAGGCTTGGGGAATCTCTGGATAGCGAGCACATTATAGGCCAGCAGGGAAATAACCAACATCAGCGTAAAAAATTGGGCCTTGCGCTTCATGGTTACTTTATATTGGTTTCGTTTATATGATTCATAAATCCGGATCTTATTTTTTTTAACCTTCAAACCCTTTCAGAAGATATGGGGTTTTGTGATCAACCCGGCTGAATGCCTCAGAAGGACATGACCTGGCTATAGCGCATTGGTTGCAGTTCAGGCAAAGTTTCTGCTGAATCTGAAGTTGCAGTGAACCATTGCCAAATGATCCGCAGCCCTTTACGCATTTACCGCAGCCATTACACAATTCTTCCACAATTTTGTATTCGAAATAAGGCTCTTCCACATAAGTCCTTACAATTGCACCGGTAGGGCAAAGCCGGTTTTCAGCTGCCGTATTCAGCTCCTTGGTACCTGCATGAAGGTAACCACTGCACAAATCGCAATACCCGCACATATCGGTAACATGCACGCACTTTACGGCTGATGTCTGCAATACACAGGATTTTGCACAATTGCCGCACTGCACGCACTTCGATGGGTCGAGCTGCCAGATGGTCTGACCTGATACGGCCCTGGAGGTAAGACCTACGGCAATGGCTCCCAATCCGGCCCCAATACCCAGCCTGATGCCCGTATTGAGAAAGTCCCTTCTCTTCATTTTTTTAGCTTCGTCCATATGCTTAATGCTTAATATTCTGTTTTCTCAAAAACATTGATCTGGTTATAGGCATCCAAAACATAAATCCTGCCGTCCGAACCGGAAGCAATATCCTTTACCAGGTCAATTTTGCCCAGTTGAAAATCGGCATTTCCTTTAAAACTGCCTGCTCCGGCTACCATACATACAAACTGGCCTGTGGGATCAAATACCTTAATCTTGTCAATGCCCTTCTCATACGTTACAAAATTACCGTCGGGCAAAACGGCCATATGTGCCGGATTGCAGCAACCGGTAAAGCCATTGTTTTCAAATGATGCTTTACCCCAGGCCGATTGCAGATACCCCGTCGGGGTATAATTCTCAACACTCAGTTTTCCCGGGTTAACCACCCAAAGGTCATTAAAAGCGCCAAATGCTATGTCAAAATATAAACTCGGTATGACAAAACCCATTGAACCTGTGAGGGTGTCCTTCTTTCCGATTTCCTGTATGAATCTGCCATCCTTTTCATACTTCAGGACCCGTTTGCTAAAAGCATCTGCAGCGTAAACCTGGTCACCATGCGTGGTGAGGGAGGTAATAACGCCATTGGCATTATAGGCTTTCCAAAATGCCGCCTGATCACCATGAATAGTGTAATGAGCTATTCCCGGTCCCATGCCAAGGTAAAGATCGCTGCCATGAACAGCAATACATCCGGCCATCGAATCGGTCTTAAACCCCCCGGTTCTTTTGCCGCCGGCATTAAAAACACTTACCTGCCTGTTGCCACAGACATATACATTCTGACTGTCATCCAGGGCAATTCCTGAAAGGTCCTGTAAGTTGGTCCTGACAAGGCTGACCCTTTTATATCCCAGGAGTGAGGTATCAATTTGTTTAAGTCTGGCGAAATCATCCCCGCAACAGGTGGCTTCGGTTTGAGTCGGGGAATGGTGAAACAGGTCGCGGGCAATCAGAAAGACCGCTAAAAGCAGCAAAGCTACCGAGCATCCGATGATTATTTTTTGCTTCATCACGGGGTTAATTGGCTTTCAGATCTATACAAACCATTTGCTTTGAGTCGCGCATTACAAGCATGCCATCGGCAATAGCCAGCGGGCCCCATGCATCCTGGCCATCCTTAATAATTCTGGTCTTGTCAAGGACCTCAAATTTTGATGTGCTGTACCGGGCAATGGTCAGTTCTCCTTCGTCACTCAATATATAGAACTTGTTGTCCGCAATAATGTAAGGTCCAAGGCCATAACGCTCTGTGGTATTGCTGGTCCAAAGAATATTCTTAAAATTATCAGGTGCGCAGCAGACAAACTGATTACGGGAGGTACCGGCGTCTTTACTCTGAATGTTGTATACGAATCCATTCCTGTAAATTGGAGTCTGTTGTTCGGAGGACATACCCTCTGATGGCTTAAATGATTGCAGTTTTTGCACCGAATAAGAGTCACCGGTTCTGTTTACCTGGAACAGGGCAGCGCCTGCGCCATATCCGGCAGTAACAAAAATCTTGTTCCCGCCGGCATGCATAGGAGAGGGGGCAATGACAGACGGGTTGAAATCCCTGGTTTTCCACAAAAGACGTCCTTTATCATTTTCTTCTGCCGAAATTCCGCAAAGTCCACCCAGTGCATTATACACGTACATTTTTTTTCCTGCTATGGTCATGGGAACCACGGAGGAATGCGACATTTTTACGCTGTCGGAATTGGGTGTCTGCCAAACGATCTTTCCGGTGGCACAATCTACACCCATCAGCAATGCCCTGCCTCCCGGGGCAATTACCGCAATATTGTTATCGATCAGCGGGCACTGACCCGTGTACCAGAGTGGTTCGGCGGTTCTGAATTTCCTTACAAGGTCAATCCCCCAGATCAGATCTCCGGTAATGGCGTCACAGCACATTACCTGGCAGCGGGGACCTATGGTAACCACATATTTATCATTAACTGCAGGGATCGTGCGCGACATACCATGGTTTCGTTTTATATCCACTGAATACCAGCGGCGCCAGAGTTCTGTGCCATCAGCAAGCGAATAACAGTGCAGTACATCCGTTTTTTTTCGTTCATCGTAATCGAGTACATATACTCTTCCGTTATAAATGGCCGCTGCCGCGTGTCCTTCACCCAAGGGCTTTTTCCACAATATCTTCGGACCTCCTGGCGGCCAGTGGTCAATCAGCCTTGTAGTTTCCTTGCTGATGTTGTCAAAATCAGTTCCCCTGAAATTCGGCCACTTGCCTGCAAGATGGGTCTCAAAAGCTGCAACATAGGAAGTGAATTTTTCACCAATGATCACGGAATCGCCTGAGGATGCTAAGATTGCGGGCCGTTTGTCGGATCCGGGGATTGCTTCATGGAGATCTTTAACCGGATTGTAAAACAGCCAATAGAATAAAACGCAGCAACCAGCGAAAATGGTTAACGGGATAATCAGTCGTTCTAAACGTGATTTCATTGGTTGCTACGTCTAAATCATTGGGCAACTTTAACACACAATAACCGGTTCTGATCCCTAATAAGAATCCTTCCATCCACAAGTGCTATCGGTGCCCAGTTTTGGGTTGAGCCACCTGCTCTTGAAGCCATAGGGTCACTGCTTACTCCTCCTTCTTTCAGCAGTTCAGCTGATGCTAATATTTTAAAGGCTGAAGGATCGGGCTCAATAAGGAATAACTTATTCATTCCATCTGTGCTGAGCAGCAATCCATCGGCGACGATCATCCCCCCCTTATCAAAAAGGGGTTCCCTCCCGGTTTTCCATTTGATCTGGCCGTCAATACTCATACAAACCATACCGTCTTTTCTTTCGTTGGTGGAATATTGAGCATAAAAAAAGCCGTTATACAGGACCGGGGGCTGTGTATGAGCACCAAAATCGGCATTTTTGTAAAGTTCTGTGACCTCATAGGTGCCATCGGCCTTTTTCCCGACTTTTATCAAGGACGCACCCGCTTCGTATCCGCCTGTTATCAGTATCCGGCTATCACCGGCATCAATTGCACAGGGCGCGGGAATACGGCATTGCCAGTTTGTATACTCCCACAGGATTTTCCCCGAGTGCGGATCAATGCCAACTACCTTGCCACCGCTGCCGGTTCTGCCAAAACCGCCTCCGGCTGAAGCGGTTATCATAACAACATGATCCTCACTGCCAACTTTTACCATGGCCGGGGTAACATATCCGACCTCCCCGAGAGACGGGGTTGACCATTTGACTTTTCCCGTGAGCTTTTCGTAGGCCACAACACCTGCCTGCGGTGCCTGTGATGCCAATATGAGCAAATCGCCGTAAACCAGGGGACACTGTGCTATGGCCCATTTCGGAATTTCAGCTCCGCCGAAGTCAGTCCAGACATTCTTATTCCAAACGGGTTTGTGCGTGTTGATATCAATGCAATACAGGTCACCGTAAGGTCCGCAGGAATAAACATAATTGCCGTCCATAGCCGGCACACTGCGCGAGCCCGGAAACATTACCGATCCGGGAGCATTGTAAGCAAAATTCCAGAGTTCCTTTCCATCGGAGAGGTCAAAACACTTCAGCATATCTCCAACCTGGTCATCCCTGTCCAGCAAAAACACCTTCCCATCCTTCGCAACAGGTCCGCCATAACCGATACCCAGACTGGCAGTCCACAGAACTTCAGGTCCCTTTTCAGGCCAGGAACGCAAGATACCCTTCTGGGGTGATATGCTGTTTCTGTTGGGCCCAAGATACTGCGGCCAGTCTTGTGCATAAACATTTGCCATGCAAACCATCAGGAAAATCATGGGAATACAGGCACGACTCTTTTTCATTTTCATTACTCCTCTCAGTTTTTTGCTGAACAATATGGTAATGGATTAGAATATCCCGCCTCTGTTTTGCATTCCAAATTAGTTTATTTTGCCTTAATATCATAAGCCATTAAAGCATTACTGTGCCTTAAATAAAGAACACCGTCATGGATTACGGGATGTGCCCAGAATGGCCCTGAACTTCCCTGGGTAACCTTAAAGCTGCTGACAAGATCGAATTTTTCAGGAGTAGCCCTCACCAGTCCTACATTTCCATTTTTTTCATCGTAGATATAAAGCATACCCTCGGCAGATATAATAGAGCCCTTACAGTTCCAGCGTTGTTCCCACTTTTTTTCCCCGGTATTCCAATCAATGCAGCACCAGTTGCCTGTGCCGTTATTCACCCAGTTTGAACCGTAGATACATCCGTTAACAAGCACAACACCTCCATGGTGATCATCCAGATACCTGGTCGGTCCAGGCTACTTTTGCGCTCTTTCCATCAGCAGCCATTCTGATCATCATTCCCCCGGTGTCGTAACCTCCGGTTACATACACCATACCTTCATTGTATAAGGGTGTTGTGCATTTAATAAGTTCAAATCTCCCCATATTGGGATCAGTTGACTGTGTATGAGCGACTTTCCAGAGAATTTCGCCATTTGAAGCATCAACTGCAAAAACATGTCCCATGGAAACATTTACGATCATTTTCCTGCCTGCATAATTGATAAGGATTGGTGAAACATATCCTGGCTTGTCATTCAGACTTTCAGATTTCCATATCAGTTCCCCGTGTCGATTTTTTAAGGGCAATGGTCATGGTCTCAGGCCCTCCTGGTGAAAAATAAAGCTTATCGCCATCGATCAGGAGCGATTCGGCAATGCCCCACTTCCCATAAGTGCCTTTGTTCAGTTCGCTGGCTTTATACGACCAAATGATATTTCCGGTGGTTCCGTCAATACAGGCAAGATCACCATATCCGCTGCAGGTGTATACCATGTTCCCTTCAACAGTCGGCGTAGCCCTGCTTTCAGGGTATGAATCCGTCCAGGCCCTGCCCATAACTGTCTGCCAGAGAATCTTTCCATTCATGTCCAGGGCATAAAGTATATCGTTCCCGTCTTTCAATCCGGTTATATAGATTTTATTTTTTCCAAAGGAAGCCGATGAATTTCCTTTTGTGAGCTCAAGATTGGACCAAAGCAGGGTTGGGCCTTCAGCAGGCCAGGATTTTAACAGTCCGGTTTCTGCAGAAACCCCGGTCCGGTTTTCTTCACGCCATTCACTGATGTCCTGCGCATTAATAAAACCGGAAAGAAATAATAATAAAATAAATGACAATGTATTGATTTTCATATGATATTGGTATATGTGGTTTGCTCCGCAAATATGTTAATTAAACCATAAGAAAGTATAATTCATTCGCGAAAAGGAAAAATTAAGAAACAATCACGAAAAAGAGTATAACGACATAATAAAAATGCAGTCTTCTTTAATTTCATTACTTTCTTACGTAGCGTGGATTTCAGTTATGTTACCCCTGATGAAAAGCCGGCAAGGGTTTTAATTTTGAAGAATATTGCTGAATTTTACATTACCAGAAAAATAAACTACCTGTTTCATGAGAAATATTAGGTTCAAAAACCTGCTATTTTATGTCGCAACCATTGGCGTTTTCTCAGCCTTAATGATATGGATTATTAAATTCGGAAAGAACCTTGAAACGGGGATGAATACGGTTCATACTGCAAGTGCAAAGAGTCCATGGATCCTTTTCACTGATTCATTTATGCAGAACATTGGGCACCCGTTATCTGTACTGTTATTACAAATAATAACTATAATAATTGCCGCCAGGATATTCAGCTGGTTATTCAAAATGATCAATCAACCTGTCGTGATAGGTGAAATAGTTGCCGGTATTGTCCTTGGTCCTTCATTAATCGGTAGATACTTTCCTGCATTATCAGCATCCTTATTCCCTGCGGATTCATTAAGCAATCTCCAGTTTCTCAGCCAGATCGGTTTGATATTGTTTATGTTTGTTATTGGTATGGAACTGGATCTTAAGGCATTAAAGAATAAAGCGAATGAGGCTGTGGTTGTTAGCCATGCCAGTATTATTATACCTTTCACCCTGGGTATGGGTCTTGCCTTTTTTACTTACCGTACTTTTGCCCCACAGGGTGTAAAATTTCTGTCTTTTAGCCTTTTCATGGGAATTTCCATGAGTATCACGGCCTTTCCGGTGCTGGCCAGAATGGTACAGGAAAGGGGCATTCATAAAACACACCTTGGAACGCTTGTTATAACCTGTGCTGCGGTGGATGATATAACCGCATGGTCGGCACTTGCTGCTGTAATAGCAATTGTTAAAGCCGGTTCACTGATCAGTGCCATACCCACACTTGCCATGGCATTGATTTATCTTTTTATCATGCTTAAAGTTCTAAGGCCCTTCTTAAAGAGGATTGGTGACCTGTATGCTTCCCGTGAAAATTTAAGCAAACCCATTGTAGCCTTATTCTTGCTTATTTTAATCATGTCTTCCTATGCAACCGAAATAATTGGCATTCATGCCCTTTTCGGGGCTTTTATGGCGGGGACCATCATGCCGGATAACCAGAAGTTCAAGCAATTTCTTATTGAAAAAGTAGAAGATATTGCCCTTGTATTGCTGTTGCCCTTGTTCTTTGTCTATACCGGTCTCAGGACCCAGGTAGGATTACTGAATGATCCCTATTTATGGATGATCTGTGGTATAATAATACTTGTAGCCGTGACCGGAAAGTTTGTTGGCAGTACCCTGGCGGCCCGGTTTGTCGGACAGAATTGGAAGAATAGTCTCACCATTGGTGCTTTAATGAATACGCGCGGATTGGTGGAACTCGTTGCCTTAAACATTGGATTCGAACTTGGTGTGCTGACACCTGAAATATTTACCATGCTGGTTATAATGGCTCTTGTTACAACCTTTATGACCTCACCCTCCTTAGATCTCATTGACAGGATTTTTGCCGTAAAGAAGGCACATATCCCGGAAAGGGGTCAACCAGGCAAATACAAAATACTTATATCTTTCGGAAAGCCCGAGATGGGACGCTCCTTGCTGCGACTTGCACACAGGCTTCTGCCAAAATCTGATAATAACGCATCCATTACCGCATTGCATCTTTCACCGGGTAATCTGTTCAATAAATACAAAATAGATGAATATGAACGGGAAAGTTTTACTCCGATCATGAAAGAATCGGGTATTTTAAATAAAAAAATAACCCCCATTTTCAGGGTTTCAGAAAATATAGATGTTGATATTACCGAAGAAGCAAATCACGGTAGCTACGACCTGTTACTGATGGGAATCGGACACTCAATATTTGAAGGCAGCATGCTTGGGAAAATGTTGGGCTATACTTTAAATATTGTTAATCCTGATTGGGTATTAAACAGATTCAGAAGCAAGAATTTGCCGGACCACATTTTATTTGATGATCGCACCCGGAAGATACTTTCGAGAACCAAAATTCCGGTGGGTATACTTTTGAATAAAGGAATAAAAAATATTAATAAAGTTTTGATTGCTGTTTTTGCAGAAAATGATGTCTTTGTTCTTGAATTTGCCAAAAAGTTCATCGTTCATTCAGATACACAGTTGACTGTGTGGGATGCCCAGGAAAAAATAAACAATAATCCGGTTTTAGAAAACACTATTCAGCTCATTGAACAAAATATTCAAAATCAAAATCACATTTTAGTTGCAAATATAATTGATCCGATCCAGCAGTACGACCTGATACTTGTAAGTTCGGAAGGATGGAAAAGGCAGGAATTTTTTAAAAAGACTCCGTCTGTTCTTATTCTGCGTAAATAATTCTATCTTTTATTTTTTATTTTATATCATGAAACCACTTTGTTTTTTCCTCATTGTTGGGATCTCTCTTACATCGTGCGACACAAAAAAACCTGCCAGTCCCCAAAAGCATTTACCAAAGGAACATTCCCTGGCTGAAGAATTGCGTGCATTTTATGATATCACCATACTGCCTGAATATCTTGACAGCACTTTTTGCGCCCAGGTTTCCTCGTATGACACCACCGGGAATAATGATGATGGTTTTAGCGGTACGTACTCCTTTTTAAAAAGAAATGAAGATGGCAGCCTGGTGATTTTTGACCAGAAAGGAAGCGGAGTGATCAACAGGATCTGGACCCCTACGCCCACAGAGGATACGCTTGATTTTTTCATAGATGATAAAATACATCCGGCCTTCTCAATCTGTTACCTGGACCTGTTTTCAGGTAAAAGGTATCCTTTTGTCGCACCCTTATGCGGTAACCAGTTGGGCGGATATTATTGCTATCTGCCAATTCCTTTTGCATCAAGCTGCAAAATCGTATGCCGGGGTAAGAAGATGCAATTTCACCAGATCCAGTACAGACTGTATGAAAATGACGCAAAGGTTATCCCCTTCAAAATTGATCTGAACAGCAAGGAAAAAGAATCTCTCGAAAAAATTGCCACCTTGTGGAATAAGGAAAACCGGACGATTTCTGATTTCTATTCAAATAAGCTTTCAGAAAAGTCACAGCAGTTTGATATCAAGCCTGGCGAAACGGTAACGGTTTTTGAATGGAATGAGGGAGGCCGCATTGCAGGTATCGAACTCAATCCTGCTGGTAGTTTTGAAGGCCTGACAAAAAACATGGATATAAAAATTACCTGGGATGATGAGAGGAATCCTGCAGTATATTGCCCTGTTGCGGATTTCTTTGGATATGCTTTTGGAAAAATATCCATGCAAAGCTTGTTACTCGGCAGCCGGGATAACATTAACTATTGCTATTTTCCCATGCCCTTTGATAAGTCGGCAAAAATCGAACTGGTTTACCGGAAGATCGAATCGTTACAGCAGTCACCCTTTCAGGTTTCAGTAAGTGTCAGGTATTCAACAGATCCAAGGATCGCTGAAAAGGAAGGAAAGTTTTACTCCAGCTGGAACAAAAACCTGAGATCCCAACCCGGCAAACCCCATGTTTTTCTGAATGTAAATGGAAAGGGTCATTATGTGGGCACAATTCTGCAAGCCCAGGGACTTCAGGCCGGAATGACTTATTTTTTCGAAGGTGATGATTCTGCATCTGTCGACGGAAGCCCCCGGATACATGGTACCGGTTCGGAAGATTATTTTAACGGGGGCTGGTACGCCATGATGGACCGGTGGGATGGTAAAATGAGTCTGCCGCTCCACGGGGCCATGGATTATTCATTGCCATTTTGCAGAACCGGGGGTTACCGGTTATATGTTTCAGATAAACTTTCATTTGAAAACAACTTTTACATGAGCATTGAGCATGGCCCTGCCGGCAATAAATTTCCGGTTGATTATACCTCTCTTGCCCTGTATTATTCGGATGCTCCGGCCATTGAATCCACCGCACCGGATAATGAACTGACGAAAGTTTATATTCCCGATACACTGATCATCTATCCTCAATTAATGGATTACAACATCTTCGGAAATCTGGAAGTGAAGACAACCTGGAAATACGGAACCGGCGGTGAGAGTTACCTGTTTACACCAGGGAGTGATTCATGGTTGCGGATATCGTTGGCAGATATACCCCCGGGCAGGTATAGTGTGCTATTTGATGTAATGAAGGAACCCTTCGGATGTGAATTTTCCCTATGGCAGCGCCAAACTCGGCTTTCGGATTGGATATCAACATATCAGGCTAACGAAGAGAGAAACAATAATCTTTATGTGTGTGACATAGGTTACCTTGATTTCATAAATACAATCACCATTCGTTTCAAAACCGACAAACTTCGGAACAGCCTGCTTCTGAACAGAATTATCCTGGTTAAAAAGGGGTAAATCAGTAAAAGTCCGTTAGCGACTGTTTATTATTAACTTATTAGTATAAGTTTTATGAAGGATATTGAGTTTAACTATGTAAACACCGTTAATTAAATCACTTATATCCACCTGATTATGTTTTTCATCTAAAGATTTTGTGAAAACTGTTTTACCAGTTAAGTCTGTAATATTTAAGCCGGCTTTATTGCCGTCCTTCAGTTCTATTGAAATGTAGTTAGTTGCAGGATTAGGAAAAATGGTAAAAAGATCATCGGTTAGCTCATCATTCAAATTTGTTATAACCTCGTAATCTACATTATAGACCAGATT
Source organism: uncultured Bacteroidales bacterium (assembly GCA_963808745.1). Taxonomy (GTDB): domain Bacteria; phylum Bacteroidota; class Bacteroidia; order Bacteroidales; family UBA10428; genus UBA5072. The sequence goes on along the minus strand of CAWEGX010000019.1, from coordinate 39,757 downwards.
TTCTTCGAATATTTTAAGCATGGATAATTTTTGGAAGTTATCTGTGCCGGCCAAAAAGTAACCATCATCATAGGTTTCATTTATGTAGGCAGGATACAGATAATCATTTGAATCATTTTCGAAATACCTTATCCATATTGGAACTCCATTGTTACCTGTTTTCATCATGAATGAAGTATGGTAGTTTAAGATTCCGGAAAATATGAATTTATCGTCGTTCGTAATTTCCAGGTGTGTTCCATTTATATAATTTTCATAATCAAAGTACCCTTTTTCCCAGATCTTGTCCCCTGTTTCGCTTATTTTTAACAATCTGGGCTGTGCAAATGCATAAGGATTACTGGCATAATTATAGAGAATTATATAATTATTATCGCTTGTTAAACAAATACTTACAGCTTTTTGCGATTTCTTCGTCGCCATATCGGCCCTGTCCTATATATATTTCCGGAATAGTCTATATTATAAAAAATCAAGTCATGTTGATTTTCTCCCACTAAAAATATATTCTTCTTGTTTCCGAGGCAGGCTGCATTGAAATACTCGAAATATTTGCCACTTAAATAGGGGTCCGCACCCGATGTTCCATATTCTTTTAGTCCACAATTGCCTTTCCACCAGAATTCAGACAGGGTGGCAAAAAAATCGGGATCACCATCTACTAATATGGGATTTCGTACCTACTACTATATAAAAGGTATCCATCACAAATATTTTCTCAGGATAATAGTTAATCTAAGGTATCAAGTCCATTCTGTTTTGCCAGCCTTATCCAGTTTGATCACCCTGCCTTTATAACTGCTGTCAATTCCGCCCAGAATATATCCCATGTCGTGGGTTTCAGAAATGGTAAACCCCATGTCCATTCCTTCTGCACCAATTCGCTTTGTCCATAATGTATCACCATGTCGATCCGTTTTTACCACCAGGATATCGGGCCTTATTATATCATAAATGATTGTATCGTAAGGGAGTGGACAATCAACGCAATTATTTAGTACTGTATCAGTTTTTATAAATTCATCTACACTTCCAATCGCAATATAACAACTATCGGATGTTATAAGGCCGGTTCTTCCTTCTGAATCATAATTATCAAGATAAGTATATCTAAAACCCTGTTGCCCGAAAACATTTGAGCAAAAAAAGAAAAAACTGACAAAATAGACTAATGGTTTCATTTTGAGAATTTAATGTTCTAAACATTAAATATACAAAATGTCCTTACAGCGAACTAATTTAAGAACATGGAAGGGTATTTTACGGATCAGGGTGTCTATAAAGAAAACCACTTTAATGAAACTTAAAATTACTCTTTTGTTTGCTTCTTATGATTGTCATCCTTGAAAAAACAGAATGCCAGGATAATAATCTGAAATATAATCATAGCTGCCATAGACTATATTCAAGCCCTGAAAGACACCCTGGTTTCACTTTCTGAAAAAACAGAAAATGACTTTTTCAGGATGCATTGTAATTCAATGCTGGCTGTTATCAATTCAAAATTCGGCCTGAATCAGAGCAGATTCCACATTTTTAAAAAATACCTACAACGCTTTCATCAATGTGAGCGATCCGGCCAATGCGCTAAAGATGACTACTTATCTGCAAAGAAAGAGGCCTTTCATCATTTCATGGGTTTCCCCGACCGATGGAAAGGTTTCATTCTCGTTGCTGACCCTTCCAAAAGACTGGAATCCGGAAAACAAATATCCCCTTTATATTCAGCTTCATGGTTTATGGGAGCGTGGCTGGAAATTCAATTCAGTATATGACATATCCCTATTTGCAAGGCCCCTCAAACAGTGCCTCATTTGAGGATGGCTTCCTGTTATCCCCCTGGGGACGAGGTAACCTTTGGTATTTGGGAATAGCCGAAACCGATATCTGGGAATGCATGGCGGCACTTGAAAATGTTGCTCAGATTGATCCGGACAGAAAATACCTGAGCGGACATTCGATGGGCGGCTACGGGGCATGGAGAATTGCGAGCAAATCACCGGACACCTGGGCTGCCCTTGGAATAATGGCAGGCGCCCTGGAGTATAATCCGATATGTGAATAAAAATTCGCCCATGCTTTAAAAAACATGCCTGCCTATTTTGTCTGCGGAAATCAGTGACGGCTTGCTTGGAATTAATCAGAAGGCCTACCAGTTATTGACAGAATGCCGGAAACTTAAATCTTAAGTTCGTTACTTTTAGCGGGGGACACGAATATCTCGAACAAAATGTGATGAATATGTATTTATGGATGAGACAATTCGTAAAGGGAAAATTACCCACAGGTATTATTCAAACAGATGAAACATCACAATGCGGTTTACTTATCAGGTGCATTCCGAATCCTGTCACATCCATTTCAAACATAGTTTACTCCGGACAAGATAATTCGCTAGTTGATATTGGCATTTATGACTTGTATGGCCGTTTTATTGATGATGTTGCCAAAGGAGTTCGAATCTCCGGCGAGCATACCATAAATTATGATATCTCAGGACTAAAGTCCAGGTATATATCTTGTTCGCATGATATCGGGTGACCGGGTTTCTGAAACCAAAATGGTTGTAGTCCATTAAAATTTCATCCAAAAAAAAATCCTGCCATGAAGGCAGGATTTTTTTGTGGTTTTATTGATTAAATTTCATCGTAATTAAGTCCAAACGTATTGCAGGTGTTTTTTAAGCTCCGGTCATCGAGCTGCAGATGATATTTAGATCCATTATAAAGGTAATATTGGCTTGATTTTGTTGCGGCACCAAATCCGATGTTTTCTACCGAAAGCTTTACCAGTTTCAGGTTATTCCATGTACCAACCAGTTCCATAAATGCCATTTTGTTTGTAGGTTTATTTTCCTCGAACAAACGAAGTTTGACATATACCTTCCCATCCTGGGAAAACGAATTGATATCACGGTAGTTTACTTCCATCTTCTGTCCGTCCTCCAGAACAACATTTGCCTTGTTCAAACGAAGGTTTATTCTTTTGCAGTCAATTTTTCCATTACCCGTTTCCATCCAGTCATTGCCGGAAAAACCAGGCAGGCAGATTAAAGCTGCCACCAAAACAACTAATAGTTTTTTCATGATTTTGACCTCCCATTATTATGTATTTATACAATGGAAGATACAGATCACAAAACATGCCATATTAATATATGTTATTGTATATCAATATGTAATATACAAAACCTGAAAACGATTTTTGTATAAATCTGAACAAAGAGCGTGCGAAACCGGACAGATTTTTTACATTTTTTAGTCCCAGCCACGAAGTGGCTTGATTTCAATAACCGTGGGTGCAACCCACGGTTATTCAGATATCGCCCTTCGGGCTCAGGAGGCCTCGGTCACCGCGAATGTCAACCCACTTCACCCCAGGCCCCGTAACCAGCATACAAATGATCCACAGGATCACTCTGAAAGTATTCCTTGCTGTCGATGTCCATCATGGATAATACGCCGCCCTTCCATCCGGCTCCGGTATCTATAAGATATACCTCACTGGTTTTCATAGGTTGTGATTGTCCGAAATTGAGGGTTGGGGTATGGCCAAGGTAAACTTCATCATAGGTGGTAAGCTTATGATTTTCACCATCCCGGTTATAATGGAGCACTTTCTTTATGAAACTTCTATCCCACAATAGGGTGTGCCTGTCCTGTTTCTTTATTTCCAAATGTGGATCAAAACCAGCATGAACGAACAGCTTATTTTCCATTTCATAATAAAGCAGCGCATTCTTCAACAGATCAATATGCTTTTGCGGAACGCCATGGGGATAGCATTCTCTTGTTTTATCCCCGCCCTGGGTAAGCCAGATATCAGGTGCTTTCCCATGCAGAAACCAATCCAGGGCCCATTCATCGTGATTTCCAAGAAGCAAAACCAGGTTTTGAACGGTAAGCATTGTATCAAAAACCTTATTGACTTCCGGCCAGCGGTCACAGAGGTCACCCAGGCAGATGAGCATATCGTTCTGAGTGTCGAAGGCCGATCTTTCAAAGCATTGGATCAGTGCTTTATTTGCCCCGTGAATATCACCAATTACCCACTTTCGCATAAGTACTGTTAAAATGTTTGAGAAACTCTAAATTAATGTAAATCGGAAAGACCGGCAAGTGAAAAGGTGACGGGTAAGGATCATCCCGGTATTCATCAAACAAAACCTGGTTACTTCTTCATCTTTTTACTAAGGAAGGGGAATAATTCCGGAGTACGGTTTTTATATTGTATATATTCCTCTCCAAAAAATCCGCTGAGTTCTTCATACTCCTGATGAATGAATCTCCTGAACCTTAAATATCCCACGATGCTGGACGTTAAAATCAGCCAGGAGTTAAGCAATAATGAAAGCGAAGGGATTATCATCAGAATAAGGGATGCATATAATGGATTCTGACATAACCCGTAGGTTCCGGTCGTCATTAGCCTTGATTCCTTGAGCCCTTTCAGCAGCAATCGTACTGTTGAAAAATAAAAGGTCAGGCCAATAGCCAGTAGTACAATTCCGGCGATGAACAAAGCGTCAGAGCCTTCCCGGCTGAATTTGAAAAAGTCAATATGAACACAACTTAATACGATAGTGGCTGCAAGCCATGGTAGAAGAATGACTGCGATTTTAGGGCCAATGCCCAGGAAGTTTAATTTTTTCATTATTGATGCATTAATTTAGTAACTGGAAATGTAAGAGATAGTCCCGATAGGGTAAAGTTCTTTTAACCGGTCTAAAAAGTTAGTAGTTCCGGAATGCCGAAGCATGAACAATAAAAATCTATTTATAAACCCAAATATATCATGAAAAACAATTACTTCAAAACACAACGCATTGGCCTTTTCATTGTATTTCTTGCCTTCCTTTCCCTGAATGGAATCGCGCAAACTCAGCAGACTACCCTTCCGAAAGACACATTAATCAAGGCAGCCCGTGAAATAATACTATCCACTCATTATTGCGCCCTGGCCACTATTGATTCCACCGGACTTCCGCAGGTGCGCACCATGAATCCCTTTCCGCTGAAAGATGACATGGTGATATGGTTTGCTACTGGCCGGAAAAGCAGGAAGGTGAAGGATATGCGAAACAATCCCAATGTGTGTGTCTATTTTGCTGATCATCAGAATGCCAGCGGTTACGTTACTATTAATGGAAAGGCAGAAGTAATTGACGACAAGGAGCTGCTGGTTAAGATGAAACGCGATTATTGGGAAAGCATTCCCAATTGGCAGGATATTTTCGTTCTTATAAAAATTACCCCGGTGACCATGGATGTTACCAATTATGCCCGTGGTGTTGCCGGTGATCCGGAAACCAGCCGGGCACCCCGGGTGACGTTTTAACCATGGGTTGGCACCCACAGTTAAAACCCGTGGGTTGCACCCACGGTTATTGAGATATAGCCCTTCGGGCTCATGGGTTGCCCCACACGGACCTTATCTCCAGGGTTTTATCACAAGAGAAATATATATCAACCCTGCGGTTTCATAAATAATTTCCTTCCAGCCGCGAACGGACTTGTACCAGTTATCCGGGGTTGTCCGTATATCCTTGCCGGAAATTACCCCTGTTTCCGCAGATTTACCGAAAGCTTTTCTATAACATGCCAGACTTCTGCGTGCATGAGGTCCCATTGTATAAACAGTAACTGACCTGCCCGAACCCATACTGATTTGTTGCATTCCCAATTACCGACAGTGTTATATTGTTAATTATCGATTACATCGATTCATTGTCATTTTTGATCAATTAAATATAATAATTGGTCAAAAATTATTTGACTTAAGGTTTTTGTTTTTGTAACTTATTAAGTCATTTCAAGGAAGTAGTTTTTGATCCTCCAAATCATTTGGTCGTAATGTTTAACTAAAACATACGCCTATTAAAACATTAAAAATTCTTATCATTTTACGATGGTCATAAACCTGACGGCTAATTGAATAAAGTCTGACAAATTCGTTGATAATTTGTCGGAGGCTTATTAAAGTATACATACCCCACTTAAAGTATACATATCCAATCAATAATAACCCTTTAATACCTACTCACATGAAAACATCTTATAAATGGAAAGTGTCTTTTTTGATACTTTATATCTTAATTAATTTGGTTGTTATTAACTTTTCGTACGCGCAACCAGTTGATAGTGTTAATGCTCTCCTTGTTGCAAAAAATTTCTACATTTCTAGCTTATCACAAGGCAATCAAATGCATTTAAAAAGTATTTCAATTCAAAATTTAGAGTTTTATTTGGCACATAAGGAAAATGATAATTTAGGTAAAAATAACCTAAAAAATACAAGTCAAACTTTACCACTATACTACATATTCAATGTGAAGGGTAAAAATGGTTTTGTTATTGTCTCCGGGGATCAAAGAATCCCTGCAATTTTAGGATATTCATTTACAGGAGAGTTTTCTGAAAATGATCAGCCTCCGGCTTATAGGGCATGGATGAATAGTTATAAAGAACAGATAAAATATGCTATTCAAAACAATTTAACAGCAAAGCCAGAAACTAGTGAAGAATGGACAAAGTATTCGAGTACAGTTGAACTGAAAAACTATGGGCCCCCCAATGCAGTGGCACCATTAATTACAACACTATGGAGCCAGGGTTGCTATTACAATGATTTGTGTCCAGTAGATTCCCGAAGCGGTCAATGTAACCATGTTTGGGCCGGCTGTAGTGCAGTTGCAATGGCTCAAATAATGAAATACTGGAATTATCCATCAACAAATAATCCTATACCAGGCTATACTGATGCAATAAATACTGATGAGAATGGTAATCCAATAGCTAATTCCTCTTATGGATGGATGCCAAATTTAGGAGCAACTACTTATAATTGGGCTCAAATGCCTGATGCTCTGTCCTCATCGAGTAGCAGTACAGCTAGAAATGCTGTTTCAACATTGGTCTATCATTGTGGCGTTTCTATTCAAATGAATTATGGACCTTATGGTTCCGGTGCCTGGCCCACAAATGATGTGTTTGTTAATTACTTTAAATATTCATCAGGAATTCAATTTCTTAATAAGCAGAATTATTCAACAACTGATTGGTCAAATTTATTAAGAACCGAATTAGATAATTCCAGGCCTATTATTTATTACGGTTTTAATAATGTATCTGATAATAATTGGGGTAGTGGTCACGCCTTTGTATGTGATGGATATCAAAATACGGATTACTTTCATTTTAATTGGGGATGGGGAGGTAACTCTAATGGATATTATTATCTAAATGATTTAACACCAAGTATATACGTATTTAATTATCATCAATACGCACATGTCGGGATAGCACCGGAAGAAGATAATACAAATTTAATCGCACATTATCCGCTTTTATCCGATGGAATTGATATTACGGGCCAAAATAGTCCAATGACTTTAAGAAATGCACCATTTCAAAATGGTGGAGTTTATTGCAACGGAATTTATGATCTTGATTTTCCGACGACTGGTTGTAAAGTAATGACTCCCTCCAGGATAAATGGATTCAATATAAATTCATTCACAATATCTATGGATTTTATGATTACTCAATTGTTTTCATCAACTACCTATTCGCATCCAGTATTTATTGGAGGAACCTCGAGTCGTTGGATTGGTTTTTGTCATTATTATGAAGCAGGTTTAGAAAAGGTCAGTTTCTTAACAAACAACAGTGATTATACAAAAACACAGACTTCCATAAGCTTGAATCAATGGCATAATGCCAAAATTGTTTATAAGGATAATGTGGTGTATGTATATATGGATGATATATTAATTGCCACTAAGAGCGCAATTTTAAATTCAAGTGGTGATTATAATGTCGGTGCAACGAATTACAGCAATGCAACGGTTTTTAAAGGTTATTTAAAAAATTTGAAAGTATATTCAACACCCTCTAGCGCTGTTGTGACCCTTACAGTCAATGCAGCAGCGGTAAATGCATCTATTGGTTCAGCAGGGGAGAACGACTGGTACAAATTCCAGACCGGCACGGCCGGTACTTATACCATGCAGACCTATGGCAGCACCGATATGTACATGTATCTCTACCAGAGTGACCAGACTACCCTTATTGAAGAGGATGATGATGACGGGGATGGGAATAATTCTTTGATAACACGCAGCCTCAGTGCAAATACCTGGTACTATGTTAAAACCAAAGCATATTCCGCCTCTGCCACCGGGAATTATTCCATCGATGTAAAGACTGCAGCAACAAACATTGTGACCCTCACAGTCAATGCAGCAGCGGTAAATGCATCTATTGGTTCAGCAGGGGAGAACGACTGGTACAAATTCCAGACCGGCACGGCCGGTACTTATACCATGCAGACCTATGGCAGCACAGATATGTATATGTATCTCTACCAGAGTGACCAGACTACCCTTATCGAAGAGGATGATGATGACGGGGATGGAAATAATTCTTTGATATCACGCAGCCTCAGTGCAAATACCTGGTACTATGTTAAGACCAAAGCATATTCCGCCTCAGCCACCGGAAATTATTCCATCGATGTCAAGACTGCAGCAACAAACATTGTGACCCTCACAGTCAATGCAGCAGCGGTAAATGCATCTATTGGTTCAGCAGGGGAGAACGACTGGTACAAATTCCAGACCGGCACGGCCGGTACTTATACCATGCAGACCTATGGCAGCACCGATATGTACATGTATCTCTACCAGAGTGACCAGACTACCCTTATTGAAGAGGATGATGATGACGGGGATGGGAATAATTCTTTGATAACACGCAGCCTCAGTGCAAATACCTGGTACTATGTTAAGACCAAAGCATATTCCGCCTCAGCCACCGGAAATTATTCCATCGATGTCAAGACTGCAGCAACAAACATTGTGACCCTCACAGTCAATGCAGCAGCGGTAAATGCATCTATTGGTTCAGCAGGGGAGAACGACTGGTACAAATTCCAGACCGGCACGGCCGGTACTTATACCATGCAGACCTATGGCAGCACCGATATGTACATGTATCTCTACCAGAGTGACCAGACTACCCTTATTGAAGAGGATGATGATGACGGGGATGGGAATAATTCTTTGATAACACGCAGCCTCAGTGCAAATACCTGGTACTATGTTAAAACCAAAGCATATTCCGCCTCTGCCACCGGGAATTATTCCATCGATGTAAAGACTGCAGCAACAAACATTGTGACCCTCACAGTCAATGCAGCAGCGGTAAATGCATCTATTGGTTCAGCAGGGGAGAACGACTGGTACAAATTCCAGACCGGCACGGCCGGTACTTATACCATGCAGACCTATGGCAGCACAGATATGTATATGTATCTCTACCAGAGTGACCAGACTACCCTTATCGAAGAGGATGATGATGACGGGGATGGAAATAATTCTTTGATATCACGCAGCCTGAGTGCAAATACCTGGTACTATGTGAAGGTAAGAGCATATTCCGCCTCTGCCACCGGGAATTATTCCATCGATGTAAAGACTGAAGCAACTAACGTTGTGACCCTCACAGTCTTTGCAGCAGCGGTAAATGCATCTATAAGTTCGGCAGGGGAGAATGACTGGTATAAATTCCAGACCGTAAATGGAGGCCCTTGGGTCTATATCGTTCAGACACAAGGTAGTCTGGATACTTATATGTACCTATATGATAGTGATCAGACTACATTGCTCGATTCAGATGATGATGACGGGGAGGGTTTAAATGCAATGATATCGAGGCAGGATTATCCGTTTGGCTGGTACTATGTGAAAGTGAAAGCATATTCATCCACGGCTACTGGAAGTTATTCAATCGGTCTTACAGGCCAATGGCCGGACGTTGCAGCGATTAAAGAAATAAAAGATAATGCCAATGCAATTGGAGAAGATAGTCTCGTTCATAAGAATATTTCTCTAAATGTCTTTCCAAATCCGACATCGGATATGATTTGTGTTATCATGAATGGAAATTCTGACAATATATTACGATTAGAGATAATAAGCCCAACAGGACAGCAAGTATTTATGAAACCATTAGAAACTAATCAACAAATTAATGAAATCATTGATGTTCAAGACTTTCCTTCAGGACTTTATTTTGTTAGAATTGTTACTTCTGGTAAAATCATAACTTCAAAGTTCATTAAGAACTAGGAATCTAGTGTTCAATAATCTATATACTAACAAATTGAAGAATATAAACTAAAGATTTCGGAAAACAAGAAAACCAGTATTTCTTTAGTAATTTATGTTGGTTCTGCGGATAGAGAAGTCAAGTGGATAGTTAATTGAAGACTTATCCACTTGATTTCTTATTTAATTTAAATTCCGCATTGATCTGGAGGGTAGAGACTTAGTAATATTTGAATACGGAATAATGAAAATAAGTTTTAACTCCAACAAATAGATTATTTATGCATTGAATACCACAGTAATAGGGTATTAGTAAACGTTGATTTTGAAGGCGTGTTATTTTTAACGCTAACAAAACTATTTAACTTAAACCAGACCTTTGAGTTATTTAATTCTTTGACAATCCTTAAATTTATTATCAATCAATTTATTAATAAGAGTATTCATATTCGTATCAATCCGATTGCCGCAACTATAAATTTCCAAAAAGGGGTCAAAGTCAATTATTCTTTTCATCAAATCTTCCAAATCAGGAGCCTTATCTAGCTTTGAATACTCTTCATAAGTGTATGATGTAAAGACTGAATTAAGCGAGATCCCCCTGTTATCAAGATAATAGCCTTTTTTTAGCTTGTTTGGCAAAGCAAGCTTCCCATTATAATATATATCTCTGGGTGAAGGATATGATACTATTCTATCTTTTTTATTATTTAATGTAATGGGTAAATATTCGGAGTAATCTTTCTTTGTTTTGTAGATAACCATTGAAACAGGAATCATTGTCTCATTTGTTACATAATTACCTGAATTGCACTCTAACAGAAAAAATGCAATTATCAAAAATAATAACTTTGTCACCTTTTAAATACTTTTTTAACCTTTATGTTAGGATCAATTATACAGATATAATTACTTATAAAAAGAAGATGAAATCTAGTTTACAGCCAAAAAAATAGTTCAGTTACCTGATAATTCAATGTTGTATGAGGGAACTGTTATTTCCTTGTGATCGTTATGTACAAGTGCACAAAATCCGTATACTAGAATGTTAGAATTTCTTTAAAATCAATCCCCGATTTTTCATAACAAATATATGAAAAACGATTGACTGGAAAGTAGTTTTCAGGTTATCGCCATGAAAATATATTCCGGTGAGTTTAGCAACTTCACCTTTAAAAGTAATCTATTTGAAATTGCCGTAATCTGAAATTAAATATTAAATTGTTTCTGATAATCAGAAGGCAACAAGCCATATTTTTCCTTAAAACATTTGGCAAAATAGGAAAGGTTGTTAAAACCAACCTCATAAGTCACTTCAGAAACATTTCCGTAATTTTGTTTGATGAGGTGCGCCGCCCGCTGAAGCCTCAGATTGCGGATGAGTTCACCAGGTGTTTGATTTACAAGGGCCTTTAATTTTCTGAATAATTGCATTCTGCTCATACCCATTTCAGGATAAAAGCTATTCACATCGAAACTGCAATCACCAATGTTTTTTTCAATAATCTTTCTGGCACGTTCGAGGAATTTTTCATCAACAGATTTAATTTCCGATTCGTTGACTTCCAGTGAAATCTGATGGTTGTATTTTTCCTTTAGTTTTTTCCGCTGCTCAATCAGATTTTTTGTTCTTATAATAAGCTCCTTACTGTTAAATGGTTTAGTAATATAGTCATCGGCACCTGTTTCAAGTCCTTCTATTTTGTCATCTGCCTCAGCTTTCGCTGTAAGCATGATCACTGGTATATGGCTAATACGTTCATCAGTTTTCAGTTTCCTGCATAATTCCAATCCATCCATTTCCGGCATCATCAGATCAGTAATCAGGAGGTCGGGGACAATGTCAATGGCCTTTTCAAGTCCCTCTTTTCCATTGACGGCTTCTTTTATCAATAAAATCCTTAACAAGTGATTCTCTGAGGTGATGACGGATATCCTGGTTATCATCTACGATAAGTACAATTGGCCGGTCGTTGCTGTAAGTTGTTACTAAAGTGTCATCACGTACCTTTTGTGAATTTTCGGATATATTGCATTTAATATACAAGGATTGTCCATCAATCTCTTGATCTTCCACGATGACATATTCCTGCGATTTCAAGTGGTCTTTGCCTACAGGCAATCTCAATATAAAACGGCTGCCTTTTTGCAGATTGCTTTCAACCCGGATTTCACCATGCAGTAAAACGGTTAATTCTTTGGTGAGAGAAAGACCAATACCTGTTCCACTTGTCCCTTTTTTCCATCCATCTTCCACCTGGTAAAACCGGTCAAATATTTTTTCAAGTTGTTCAGCCGGTATCCCAGGACCCGAATCCTGTACCACCAGCTCAACATAATGGTTATCACCGCTCCTCTTTTTCACTTGTAACGGAGCATATTATTTCCCCATGTTCAGGTGTAAATTTGAATGCATTGGAGAGCAGGTTGACAAGGATCTTTTCCACCTTATCCCGATCAAAGAAACAATTCATTACCTCTTCAGGTATGTCCATGGTATATCTTATCTTCTTCCTTTCAGCCATGGAAATAAAACTTCTTGAAATCAACCGAAGCACTTTATTAAGGTCACAATACATGATGCTGAGCTTCATGCTGCCAGCATCTATTTTCGCAAGGTCAAGCAGCTGATTGACAAGTCCCAGTATTCTGAGCGCATTTCTATGCATGATTTCAAGAGTGTCTTTTTTGTGGGATGTCAGTTCCTTATCAACCAAAAGATCTTCAAGTGGGCCGATAATCAATGTTAACGGAGTACGGAACTCATGGGATACGTTGGAAAAGAAACGGGTTTTCATCTGGTCCATTTCCATGATCTTTACATTTTTCCGCTCCAGTTCGGCTGTTCTTTCCTTCACAATGTTCTCCAGGTTATGTCTGAGATTTTCAAGCCGCATGATTGAGTCATATGATCGTAAGGATGCGAGTGTTACCGTGAACAATTTGAAGGTGGTAAGTTCAGTCTTCGTTTTGTAATCATTAATCTCATAGGCTGCAATAACCTCACGTTCAGGTGCCTGCCCGGGATACCCGGTACGCAGCACGATCTGGGTAAAATGATTCTTCATGACATCCCGGATGTGCTTGACCAGATCGAGTCCGGCATGATTGGTTTCCATCACCACATCCAGAAAGATCAGGGCAATATCCTTGTGTTTAGGCAACAGTTGTTTTGCCTCGTCGCCAGAATAGGCATGCAAAAACTGGATTTCCTTCCCCTGGTATGTAAAACCTTTTAATGCCATGCGCGTCACGCTGTGTATGTCCTCCTCATCATCTACCAGAAGTACTTTCCAGCTATCTGATGAATCATCGGTTATGGGCGCTTTTTCATTTTGAAATTCTTTTTTATTGCTTTTAAAAAGTTTGCTGTCCTCTTTTTCTTTCTGGCATCCTGTTCAAAGAGCTTTTCTATATGATTGTTCTCCATGGGTTTGGATTTTGAGTATTACCGGTATTTCAATCTTGAATATCACCCCTTTTCCGGGTTCACTTTCACAGGATATATTTCCATTCAACTTCTGTTTAACCAGGTTATTTACAATGTTCAGTCCCAGCCCTGTACCCCTGTTTTGGTCGGAAGTATAAAAGGGTTCGAAAATATGCGGCAAGTCATTCCTGTTTATTCCTGCACCATCATCACGGTATTCGAGCTTAAGCATGTCATTTTTTTCAACTGCGCTGATGGTGACAATGCCTTTTTCTCTTTCTTTAAAGCCATGTGAGAAACTGTTTAACAGGAGGTTTGTAAATATTTGAGAAAAGGCACCGGGGAATGAATCTACTTCCAATTCATCATCACATTCAATATGAAATGTAATATCCTTATGTTTAAATTTCGGGGACAGACTGCGAATGATATCTTTGAAATAGGATTCTACATTGAATTTGCGTTGTTGTTCTGACACCTGATCCACAGACACCTGTTTGAAGCTCTGGATAAGCGAGGCGGTACGTTCAAGGTTTTTCTGGATTAGTTTCGAGGCATCATAGCTTGACTGCAAAAACTCTTTAAATGTCTTCCGGCTGAGCTCATCTTTCTTATAAAGTTCAGCCATTTTTTGCACTTCTTCCACTATATTACTAATAGCTGTAACACCAATACCCACCGGTGTATTTATTTCATGTGCGACTCCTGCAACCAGCCCCCCCAAAGCGGCCATTTTTTCTGATTCAATAAGTTGTTCCCGGGTTTTCTGCAGATTTTCCAGGATGGTCTTCATCTCTTCTTTCTTCAGCATTAATTCTTCATTTTGTTCCTCGAGCAGGGTATTCAATTCATTCAATTTTTCAGTGTTTTCCTTTACCTGTTTTTTCAGTGCTATTTTCTCTTTTCCCAGACTTCTTGTCCGCCGGTGATAATATCCTGTGAGAAGAAGCATGAAAAGGACTGTATAAATAATATATGCTGGTGTTGTCATCAAAAAAGCTGGAAGGATAATGATGTTAACTGAGATGCCTGACTCTTTCCTGACGCCTTTAGCATAGGAACCTTTAATCCTGAAAGCATATTTGCCGGGTATTAAATTGGAATACGATACGATGCGATTATGATTCTGAAATATTCCAATATGTTGAGTTAATCCTGCTTTAAGGGGAATCTCATGATTTATTATCCTTTGGAACTGGCTGAAAATATTCATACTGATGAAGAGCAGCACTAAAATTGCCGTTGTTTTTTTCATTACGTAATGAGGAGTTTATATTTGTTTTTGTTAATTGCTTTGCATTATGCATTTAAAGTACAAAAAAAAAAGCAGGAAGTCAAGTGAAATACCTGATTTCCAGCTTTGAAAGCATGTTTTATAAAGCATTTCCAAAATCCTTATTCATTTTCTGCAGAGACTGAATTGTATGTTAAGAATTCATCAGCATTAGAATTAAAATCAGTCTTCTCGTTATTATCATTATCTGCATATTCAATGGCATTGTCCTGTTCCTCAACCGGTACCCTGTATCTGATCTCATTTTCAATGCTACAGGCCAATACTTCAAGTCTTTCAACTGCCTCATTTAGTTCGGCTGTTTCTATTGTCGGAGCCACATACCGGATAGCCATTTCGGTATTATTTGCCAATAATTCCAAACTTTCCATGGCTTCATTAATTTCATCGGCCTCAACTGAAGGGGCTACATATTTGACAGCTTCTTCGGTGGTGGCCATTAAAGTTTCCAGCCTGCTATAAACTTCGTCAGAGTTGTTGGCATTTGAACCAACATGAGGCTGAGCATACAGAACAGATCCAAAAGCTATTGCAGAACAAAATACCATTGATATTCTGCTGATGCGGGTGTGATTGTTAGTTGTTTTCATTTTTTTGTCCTCCCTGATTATTTATTGATTGGTTGATTTGTTGATTGGTTTATTGGTTGATTTCTGATGTAAATGTACGACAGCAGGCTAGGGTGAATCTAACAGGATTGTAACAGAGGATGACAGATTTGTAACATTGAAAGATTCATGATTGTAGACCAAAAAAGGAAGATTGTTAAGCACATCATGTATGTCCCCTTTTAAAAAGTTTTACAGGTGCTGTTCAGCTGGGACATCATGTAATTTGGGTTCTTAAACAGGTTATAAAAACTGCTGATATAGGATTCTGCCTGCTTTTTCTCGCTTTTTGAAAGATATTGAAAATCCTGTATCGTGCCCAGCATCCTGTCCTTTAGCCCGGCAAATTCCTCGAGGAGGGGCTTCATTTCTTCTGTACCCGTACAAATACCCTGGTAGTACCTTTCCAGAACACTCTTTATAGGAAGCTCTTCAAAAGGGGCGGAATAATAGGTATTGACGAGACCGGAATAATCAAAATCGTATAATACAGGGATCCCTTTACCGTTGGGAGCACTTAAATGACATCAATATTTTAACATTGTGCTGATACTGAACCGACCAGTCCGTGTTGCCGATCATAAAATTAAACAGGGCTGCCCGATTCATATCGGCAGAGTTCATATCCTTCGGCGTAAACTTATTGCTCTTGATGACTACGGCATTATTGCGCTTTGCCAGCATCGTTTCATTTTCAATCAGGATCCCATAAGCTGTATATGAATTTTTCGATTTATTGATATCTACATAATGGATCCTGACAAGCCGTGTTTTGAAACTATAGTTAGAATCCAGGCTGTTTAATAATTTATAGGCCAGGTATTCCTTTAAAACATATTCATTGAACTTGGGTGTCTGGTGGCAATGGGTAACCAGCTTCAGGGTCTTTCCTTCCACCTGAATGGCTTCGCCATTCTTATTGCTAAATTTCATCATGAGGGGAGGAAATGAACAAAAATTGCAGCGAAAATATCCCCTGGTTTTCACTTTAATGCGCTGCGAAATCGAATCTGTATCATTTTCCTTCACTGTAAGCATGGCATCAAAATACTTAGGTTTCTGCTTTGTTTTTGCAAGTCCCTTTATGTCGAAACTCAGTGTCAATTCCAACGGTTCTTCTGAAGCAAAAAAGTCAAATTCATTTTTCAAAGTGACTTCCTCTGTATATTTCTCATGAGCAATAGTATCATGTATCCTGGAAATTTCCTGACTGTAAGAATAATTACAGAGCATGCTGATGCAGAGAAACAGCGGTAGGTTAGTTGTTGATTTCATGGCTTTAGACATTTAAATGGTTTTCTAAGAATAAAGGTATTTTTGTCAGTCATCATCATTCTCATTTTCACCGTCATTGAAGCTATCATTGCTGTCACCTGTAAAATATAACTTGATCTGTGCATGTTTTTTGGTATAATCCACCTTCCCAATTTCAAAACGGATTATGTTAAGCTCTGTCAGATCTTTTAGTTCCTGCAGGAGTAATTGATGCTTGCTTGGCTTTAAAAGATCCGTGTTATTAAATGTTATGGTCCTGTGAGAAAGGTTATTGCTAAAGAAAACCTTTTCCATAACGAAAGTCAGAACAACAAGGAAAATATTGGCGAAGAGGATCCATTGCAGACAAATGTCCATTGGAAGCAAGGCATTTACTGCCGAAATACCAACAGCCATGAAAAGATAGACCATTTCCTTTAACGGGATATTAATAGTCCTGAACCTGATGATGGAAAATATGGCAAAAAGTCCCAATACAAGGCCCAGTCCAAGCTGCACCCAACGAAGCAATGCGCATATCATGAAAACAATCACCCCTGCTATCAGTTGGGCAAACATATATTCGGGCTTACGGTTCCATTTGAAATACAAGGCTCTGGATAAGATCAGCAGAATTGCCAGGTTCAGTCCAAACTGCATGAGCAATTCATAGAATTCAGTGCTTGCAACAGGATGGGCAAAACTGAATTTCCAAAAGTGAAGGGGTGATTATTGTTTTCATGGCTTTGTCAGTTTTAATAGTTTGCCAGATTCAGTACTTTCTATTTCCTTATTTATTTTTGAGGTAAGCAATAACTAATGTTAAGAGCATTAAGCGTTTCATTTTCCTGGTTGTTTTGTTCCGATGCGAATTCAACTGCATTGGTCTGTTCTTCTTCAGGAACCCTGTACCTGATCTCATTTTCAATGGTACTGGCCAATACTTCAAGTCTTTCAACGGCCTCATTTAGTTCGGCTGTTTCAATTGTCGGAGCCTCATACCGGATAGCCATTTCGATATTATTTGCCAATAATTCCAGTCTTTCCATGGCTTCATTAATTTCATCGAATCGTCAACTGAAGGTGCTACATATTTGACAGCTTCTTCAGTACTGGCCATTAAAGTTTCCAGCCTGTTATATGCTTCGTCTGAGTTGTTGGCATTTGAACCAGCATAGGGCTGAGCATACAGAACAGATCCAAAAACTATTGCAGAACATAATACCATGGATATTCTGCTGATGCGGGTGTGATTGTTAGTTGTTTTCATTTTTTTGTCCTCCCTGATTATTTATTGATTTGTTGATTTGTTGATTGGTTGAATTCTGAAGTAAATGTACGACCCACGAAGCCTGAATCTAACAGGCTTGTAACAGAGGATGACAGATTTGTAACATTGAAATATTCAGGCTCGAATACAAGAAAAGAAAGATTGATGATTCAAAACCAGATCGCAGTCAAACCGGTTCAAAAAAGTTTGTGTATTTGAATGAAGTTAAAGAAGGGTCGTTTTACTGCAAAACCTTGTATGTAGAGACTATTTATTATAGGTAACAGGCGTCAAATCTGCCTGTTAATGGTTTTCAACATGATTTGAGTGGTTGTTCTTCCCGAAAACTTTGAGTTATGAAATGTAACTATTCATGCATGCTGTTGTTTTGAAAATTATTAATTACCATGTAACTCTCTGAATTTCTGTAAGTTATCTAATAATTAGTTGTACCCTCTTCCTTGCGGATCAAACAGGATAACTCCTGGTTTGTCTTTTAAAATATTTGCGGGTTAAGCTTTTAAGAAGATGACGTATGATCGCATTATAATTTATTTTCTTAAAATTTCCGTTCCTTATAAAGACCATATGAAAACCTATCTTCTTTGCTTTTGCATTTTTTTCACTTCCACTGGCTTATATTTGAACGCTCAGACGCCTACTTTTTCCCCTGAAACGGAAAAAAGAATCCGGCTTGTTGAAAACAGCCTATCCGGCTGGGTACAGACTGGTAACGGGGATACCTGGTCTTTGGTTGAACGGATGAAGAAATATAACATTAATGGTCTTAGCATTGCCGTTATCCATAATTACCAGATTGAATGGGCTAAAGGTTATGGATTTGCAGATGTGTCGGAAAAACGGCCCGTGACGGAAAATACGCTTTTCCAAGCTGCATCAATCAGTAAATCCCTGAACAGTCTTGGTATTCTCAAACTGGTACAGGATAAAAAAGCTTGATCTGAACACTGATATTAACAATTACCTGGTATCGTGGAAATTTCCTTATGACACTGTTATGCAAAGGAAAGATCATCACACTGACCCATTTGTTAAGTCATACCGGAGGACTTTCTGTTTCCGGCTTTCCCGGGTATGAAAAAGGAAAAAGAATTCCCACGATTCCCCAGATCCTTGACGGGTCAGAACCTGCCAATACCAGTGCAGTAAGATCAATTAAAGAACCCGGCAAAGAGGTTATCTATTCCGGCGGTGGCACCACAATTTCGCAGCTGATTCTTTCTGATGTTACAAAACAGCCTTATGATGAATTCATGCAGGAAAATGTTCTGGATCCGTTAGGTATGACCAGCAGCTCATTCACCCAGCCTCCCCTGGCATCGAAGGAGAAAATTACTGGCAACCGGGTACCTGACGGATGGAAAAGAAATCAACGGGAAATATCATGTTTATCCCGAGCAGGCAGCGGCCGGATTATGGACTACCCCATCAGATCTGTGTCGGTATATTATCGAGACACAGCTTGCATTTAATGGGAAGTCGTCCAAGGTACTCACGCCGGAAATTACGAAAGTAAGACTGACCCCAATAATTGAGGATGCTGCACTTGGCACCTGGGTAAATTCAAGGGTAACCGGCTCATATAAATATTTTAACCATAATGGAGGAAATGCCGGGTTTTGCTGCACAGCTATCGGTTGTGAGAACAGCGGGGATGGTGTTGTCATCATGACTAATACAAATCATGATAACAACGGCAATCTTGAAGAAATAGCCAACAGTGTAGCAACTGTTTATCACTGGAAAGATTACTACATTCCTGAACGGAAGGAGGTGATTCGTGTATCACCGGATATTTTAGCACGGTATGCCGGCACTTATGATCTCGGCGGCAGAACAATAAAATTCAAAACAAGTCCCGAAGGATTACTGATAAACATATTTGGCGATATTTACTTCAATGTTCTTTTTACCTCGCAAAACGAAGTTTTAAGTTATAGGGGAATAAGGTCAATCTGATATTCGCTTTTCGAATATCTATCAGAAAAAGGCGTAAAGTGGAAGTTGTCCATATTCATACGGTCATCGCATCAGCAAAAATTGAAATCATTAAAACGAGTTGCAAAAGACTAATGCACGTTAAAATAAAAGTCCTGAAAATCAGCCAATTTTTATATTTCAATATAATGTGTTCAATATTAGGCCGGAGTTGCAAAATTTATCAGGCATCTCCGGTTCATGCTTAAGGGGCAGCGCAGATTCAACCACCTGCATGAAAATTGACAATTGATTTAAACAGAATAAAATGAGAAAACTAATTGCAGCAATCAATATGACACTTGACGGGTTTTGCGACCACACGGCAGGGATTGCAGATGATGAATTGCATCAGCATTATAATGAGCTATTAAGTAACGCAGACACCCTTTTATACGGAAGGATAACATATCAACTTATGGAAAGTTATTGGCCAACTGTAGTAAAAAATCCTACCGGTAACAAACCAATGGATGAATTTGCAGTATTAATAGACAACATTCCCAAAATTGTTTTTTCCCACACGCTGAAAAATGTTGATTGGAAAAATGCAATGCTGGCAAAGAAAGACATTAAAGAAGAAGTTTTAGAACTCAAACAACAATCAGGTAAAAACATTTTAGTTGGCAGCCCGAGTTTAATAGTAGCCTTAATGCAACTTGACTTAATTGATGAATACCAGCTCTGTGTTCATCCGGTTATTTTAGGAAACGGTTTACCATTATTTAAAAACATAAACGATAGAATTAACCTTAAACTCTTAAAAACAAAAACCTTTGGCTCCGGTGCAATAGTGCTTTATTATGAGCCGGCAAAAAAATGACTGATAGCTTTTAAACAGTTCCTCTTCTGACAAACACCAGCAAGAACCGTTAACCGGTATTGACCACCTTCCGAATATTCTATTTCCGGAGAAACAATTAACTGATCAGTTGTCTTGAAAACTCCCTTTCTGGTAGTATTTGAGATTGTTTATTCTGAAATTGACCAATTTGTGTCCATTTTTGGACAATTAGTGGTAGACTTCAGTTTCTTATTATTGTAAACTTTGTATATCCTAATATCATTTGTGTCTTTTAACGCCCAATTGTTTAACCAAACCAAACAACTATGAAAACACTAAAAATCTTTGCCGTTTTATGTCTTTTTGTAGTCTTGCCGACTACTAAGGCTGTTTCTCAAGCGACAAGAGGAAGTTACGATTGGAATGCTACATTTTATGCAGGGGATTGTCTGGATGAAGATGTGTCCGGGACTATCACTGTTCAACAGTTATGGAACAATAACCATTACCAGGAAAAGGGGAGAGGAACACTCAAAGGATCAATTAGCGGAGATGAATATACACTCATTTTCGAATATAATGGTTGTGGTCATGCTAGTATAACGTGGCAAATGGGGGTTTTACTTTTCCTATGATGTTATTTCATGAAGGTAAATTAGTCGAAATTATACATGAATCTTATCGAGGAGTTATGCTTGTTGAGAACTATTGGACAGGGCCATTCATAGTTGATCGTTATGTCTCCTCGATTGAATGTAAATAAATTGAAGTAACGTTCTTATTGCAGATTGTCAGAATTGGCCGAATATATAAAATTCAGCAAATGGAAAACCCGGTGTGGAACCGGGTTTTTTCAATGTAACCAGTAGTTTAATTGTCAAACTGATATTCAAAATATGTTCCGATTGATGCAAAACCAATTTTTGGTTTTGCAGGCGGCCCCGGGGCAAGATTTGCAATTGCTATTTCAGGAATTTCTTGGTTTTAGTTGAGATATGGTTTTTCTGAAAGTATAACATAAGAAAAACTACCCGATGAACCAGGCTCGGCTTTTAAATTAAGCACCCATATTCGAAAATATATACGTAAATACTCCAATGAATATTGCGGCAACAACGCCGGCTATACCTACAATCCCCAATGTGGTATTGGCACTATCAAATTCTTTTATATGTATTTGTTTGATTTCTGAAAATGGAATGTGTATTGTGTCAGACAAGTGACAGACTAATATTGTATCGTTTCGATTTATGATCTTGTACCTGATACTGTCCTTTATGACGTAACTGATTTTATGTTTTTCATTAAAATGCACAGAATCTGGTTCAAAGTATTGCAATAAAACCTGCCGTGGGCCTTTTACTTCATTTTCAGATAATCTGCCCGGAAATCCTGAACTGAAATATACCGTGCTATCCCTGTTTGTAATCAAATCCATAGCATAGACATGCTCTTTATGTTGATAGGATTCATAATCTTGTATTTTGGATATATAAGTATAAGAATGGCAAGAAGTTAAATCTAATAGCATAATGAAAGCTAATATCAATTCAACTATCTTCTTCATTGGTTTAAAGAATTTAAATGAATCACTACATTGAAAATTAGAATATTGGGTATACTATAAGAAAGATATAAAATAATTTACTCAAAGTCAAGGCTTTCCTGCTTTGAAAAAGCCTTATACCTGGAATGCTAAAAGGAAATTGGCATTCTGATCAAATAATATTTATCAGGAAAATAGAAGAGGCTGTCTCGTCTTAAAATATGTTGATACTTTTGATAAAATTACTTTAAGGAAAAAAATGCACTTACCTAAATAATATGAAAATCAAAACCAATTTTTTACTCTTTGCCATTTTACTTGTCATTGGCAGTATGGGTGCTGAGGCCCAGGAATCTTTCAGTTCTTTTGAAAGAGCAGGTCTTCATCCCCTGACATACAACAAGCCGGCTGTTGATTTCTTTGAAGGGGCATTGCTGGGGAACGGGGCAATGGGCGTTGTGGTAACTACCCGTCCCGATGCTGTTGTGCTGTATTTCGGGCACAATAATGTCTGGGATATCCGCATTGCAGAAAATAACAAGGAAAAGCTCGGTACTTTCAAAGATGTTTTTAATCGTGTAAAAGCCATTCCTGATACCCTGAAAGTTCTTACCCAGGATAAATGGTATAACGATTACTCTAACATGGCTCGCGAAAACTACGCGAAGCCTTATCCCCGGCCATTTCCCTGCGGATCGGTACTGCTTGGCTTCGACCGCCGGAATGCTGAAATGATTGGACACCGGCTGGATATTTCCACCGGACTTTGTGAAGTTTACCTTCTTACCAAAGATCAGAAAAAGATTACCCTGCAGATTTTTACCGATATGACCAATGATCAGCTTTGGTTCCGGTTGGTCGATCAGCAGGGAAACCCCTGCGAAAACATTTTTGACCGGGTTCGGGTGATGCCCGATCCTTCCACACCGAAAGAATTTCCGAAGACTAAAATTGAGGAAGATTTGTCCAAGGGAATACTCTCCTTTCGACAGACTTTGCCTTATTCGGAACCGGATAAATATGATACAGTGATAGGGCATCCCAAAGACAAAGCTTTTCGGCTGATTACTGCCCTGAATTGTCCGCTTGAAAAACGCTCAAGAATCAACTGGGACGGCAATATAGAGTGGATGCCGACATTGGAAGCAGGTATCAAAAAGGAAATCGGATTTGTGGGTTGTATTTCACTTCAGGAAGGACTAAACAGTGATGTTGCCATTGACTTGCCCGGAACAGAAGCTCCTCAGGCCGATAAGTACCAGGCGTCCATTCTGAAAAGCCAGCAAACATGGAAAGAATACTGGAATAAATCCGGTGTAAAACTTGGCGACCAGTTTCTGGAGCGCATGTGGTATCATAACCTCTATTTTCTGAATTGTGCCACAAAAAAAGAAGCCACCACGCCCGGTCTTTTTGCCAACTGGAGCTACAATACCATTGGCACTGCCTGGCATGGCGATTATCACATGAATTACAATACACAACAGCCGTTCTGGGCGACTTTTTCCAGCAACCACCTGGAGAAAAATCTGCCGTATGTGAACCTGGTTGAGCGGCTGATGCCAGTGAGTAAACGCTGGGCAAAAGAGTATTACGAAATGCCCGGAGCCTATTTCCCTCACAGTGCGTATCCGGTTGATATGACCATGAATTCTTATCCGGTTCCGGACTGGGGATGGGAGATTTTTGAAACTCCCTGGACCGTGCAGGGTTTATGGTGGCACTACCTGTATTCGGCTGATACCGAATTTCTCAGGACCCGCGCTTACGAGCCGATAAAGGCGGCCGTTGAATTTCTGGTGGCCTACATGAAGCGGCCTGAAGCAAGCGGGCCACAATGGAAAGACGACAAATTCCATATCTTCCCAGCCGTTCCTCCTGAATTGTACGGACTTCGTCCCGGATTCAAATACAATTATGATAGCAACGTTGACCTTACACTCACAAAATTCATTTTCAGGGCATTTATTGAGGCAACCGGGGTTTTAAATCTTGAAACCAGTGAAAAAGCATTACTCAGCGATGTAAAGATGATCCTGTCGCGCTTTCCGGAGTATCCAACTGCCGTTTCGAAAGAATTTGGCAAAGTGCTGGTTTCTGTGCCCGAAGAACATTCCGGGGTGGTTTACAACTGTCCCAACCCGCTGATGACAGTATTTCCGGGCGAAGATTACGGACTGCATTCCGATTCGGAAACCAAACTGCTGTTAAAAAATACATTTTTAAATCAGCAAAACGAAGGCGGAAACGACCTGGTGTTTATAAACCTGCAGGCGGCCCGCATCGGCATGCTCGACCTGGAACGGTTTAAGCGCCAGGTCAATTATTGCCTGCTACCCAACGGAACAGCTTCGGACCGGGTAATGCAAGTGCATGGCCGTTACAGCGACTTAACACCTTATGGTTACATGGACCTGATGGGTATCTGGTTCGAAAACTTTGCCCTGCCGGTTGTGATCAACGAATGCCTGATGCAAAGTTACAATGGAACCATCCGGCTTTACCCCAACTGGCCCATGGATAAGGATGCCGAATTCCAAAACCTGCGTGCCGCGGGAGCCTTTCTGGTCTCAGCTTCACTTAAAAATGGACTAACGGAAAAGGTTGAAATTTTCAGCGAGGCAGGAGGGCTGCTAAAAATCATTTTACCCTGGAAATCGGGAGGAAGTGTTACCAATGGAAGCGGTCAAAAGTTGCTCCAATCGAATGTGGTGGAAATGCAAACAAAAAAAGGCGAAACAATCGTTTTCAGACCTTGAAAAAATCCAAAATAAACCAATAAACTCCTGGACGGGCAGAATCAGGAGGATTCAGAAGCCCTTTCTTCAAATCCGAAAATGCCGGTTCGCCGTGTGTGGCGAACAACTGCTCGCCAAAAGTAGAAAGCCGACCTCGACCTTTACCGTGATTATTCACAATCTCTTGCACCCTGAAGGTTGCCTTTCCAATGCTTTCAAATTCACCCTGTTTGTCATAGGCGGAGAAGAAGCAGGTATACAAACCGTTCCCCTCATCGATGAGTTGATGGGGAACCCTGATGCACCGCCACCACGCATTGGTTCCGGCCGGCAGCCCTTTATCCATGTCTATGATTTGAGCGTTTCCCACAGGCCACGTCAAACCGTCCTCCGAACAGCTGAATCCGATTTGGGAGTTATTGCCGGTCGTCACTTCAGGCTTAAGGAAATCGAAGATGACTGCCCAGTATTCCTTGCCGGTAACAGGCCCCTTTATCCTGGTGATCAAAGGATTTTCCACGAAACCCGTCGGCTCCATGAACCGCTCCGGGGCGTGCTCCGGCATATAGATGAACGGACCTTCCGGGCCTTTTGCCTTTACAATCAATACCCACCAGTTTCCCGATGTGGCATTGAATGGTTCAGGCCCGCCGCCCAGAAATGCGTACCATTTCCCATCGGCGGCCTTGAAGGGTGGACTGATGCTTGATGCCGGGGCATCGGTCGGATGGGCGATTCCGCTGGGCGCTACAATCTCTCCCGGGTACTCGAACTCGCCGTTGATCCCGGACAATCCCTTTGTTTTGGCTCCTGCCCTGCGAAGCAAAGTTGGGGTATCCCATGGACGTCTGCGGTCATAGGCCATGAAATTGAAATAGATGAACCAGCGATCCGCCTTTTCATCGAAAAAGAAGAAGGGGCTGCCGGTCAACTCCCACATTCCAGTATCGGGATTTTTGCCCGGACGGAACAGAATCTTGTGCCGTCTCCATTGGTTTCCGTCTTCGGATATCCAGTGCTCGGTCCGTAAGTCCGCCCAGCGGGTGTCACCGAAGGTTTCCATGGTCGATGTGACCATGTGGTAGGCGGCTTGTCCGTTGATTTTTACTTTCACGGTGGTGCCTGCCTCAAATCCGGCGGGTATGTCCTTTGCATCGGGATGCTGTGGGCCGATGACCGGAACCGGCTCGGTCTTCACCAGTTCCAGGTACAATCTGGTCGTTTTGTTTGCGGTCGCAGGCTGATTATCAATATTGCCAACATTTTGTGCCTGAGACCAAAGGGTAATAAACAGAACAGATAACAATAGAAATTTCTTCATGGTTATTTTGTCTTTTTAACAATCAGTATTTTAACCGGACCCGTCAATCCCGATTTCAATAATGGAGAATCGGCGTTGTAGTGTTTGTAAGTAGTAAAAGTATACCGCCCTGATGTCCTTGGTTTTCCGTTTATCAGCCATTCCGGCCATTGCCCGTTTTTAATTCCGTCGTCCGGTTTATGTTCATCACCAATCAGCCGGTTTGGCCAGAGGTTGGCCACTTCAATATCCAGCCGGTTATCGCCTGAAACAACTGCATCTGTAATTTTTATGCGGAAAGGGGCTGTCCATACTACACCCATATCTTTACCGTTTACATGAATGCGCGCCAGGTTGTTCACTTCTCCCAGATCAATATACACATCGGTCTTCTTATCATCAATGATATTTTCAGGAAGTTTTATGGTATTCTGATAGTATGCAATTCCTGAATAGTATTTAATGCCTTCTTCCGGTCTTGAAGTCCAGTCATCCAGTTTATCGAAAACAACATTTTCAGGTCCGCCCCATTTCGGGTCGAATGAAACCTTCCATGGATTGTTCACTTCAAACAAAACTTCCGGTTGGGGAAAATTCTTCATGCCTGCTAGTGGCTCGTTGGCTTTGTTTTGCCATTTTGATTGAAAACAATAAAATAACTTTCGTACGCCTCAAATTGAAGGGGTATCTGAATCTGGCCTTTCTTTATTTCGAAATCAGGAAGTTCCCGCGTTTCCCCGGTCATGGGATTCCACAATTCAGGTGTTCCTTCGCTCACCCGGAATGAACAATCGACATGTATGGCAGCATTGGTTTTGTTTGAAACAAAGTAAATTTCTCCGGATGGGATCAATTGATGCGTATATCTCACAGAACCATCTGATTCAAAATCTTCGGGAATACCCATTTCGCGGAGTATGGAAGCCGTGGCATCATAGTCCGGGTAAAGCTCAGGCAGGTTAATGCCAGAGAAAGCACCACCCCAGTATATTTTACCCTTTCCCGAACTTTCGTTCGGAAATTTGTGAAGGTGCGGTTGTTGCACCCCACATGGATGCGGATTTCGCTGCAATCTGCCTGTCACATTCGGGATAATTCACCAGGCTGGGCGATTTAAGCGGAGGATTTCCTATAATTACGCACCGTCGTTCACCAATGATTCAATTTTATTGAGCAAAGCCGGAGTCATTGTTTCATTGTTCGGCAGAACAAGGACATAATAGGAAGCCCCCGACGGGAATACGATTTTCCCGTCAGTAACTGAAGCTTTCAATAACTGGGAAGGCGAACAGCCATCAAAGTTATAGCCCTTCCGGTCGGGAAGAAACGCATCCTTTGACACACCCGGCAGCGTTTCCTCTTTGGCTGTTAAAACCAATGATTTGTCCGGTACATTTCCTTTTGTCAGGGCAGAAGACGGTGCACGGAATACCTGGGGTGCGCCTTCGGGCGTAAGATACAGAATGTCAGCAACTGTTTGTCCCTGTTGCAGAATGTACTGACAACGGGAAACATATTTATGGTATCCGTCCACCATGGGCCACCAGGTCTGATTGCGTTCATGATGCACACCATAAGGCCCAAACGTCATCCCCGGTTTCAGGCTGTCATTGAGTGGCTGATGCTGAAAAATAACATACACGAATTTATTAATTCCGGTTGCAAAAGCCCAGTCTCCCTGATCTTTCATTGATCCCGGATATTGTGTCCAGGCGTCGAGATAAGCCGTAAAAGCCTCGGCAGCAACTACCTTCTTTCCTTCGATATGGGCAATAAATGCCGCCTCAATACAACTGAAAGACGCATTGAATCCATAATCCTTACTCCAGAATTCGCACATCGGAACATCAGCCACTGCACCCAATTCCATGTCGGCAGTAGGATTCATATCGTAAGGCTCGATGGAAAAGCCCATGTTGTATTTTTGTGCGTATTTTTTGAGATGAACTGCATGATTTTCAATAACTAATTCCTGGGCTGTCAGCCGCAAATCCCATAGAAAACGTTCGCTTTTCTCAAGGCTTTCAACCACCAGGCCCGCATAAACAGGATAATAAGGAAGCGGATCATACCCTCTTCGCTTTTGAAACTCCTCCCTGAACAAAAAACTCCAGTTTTGTGCGCCCATCTCCCAGCTATCCATGTGGAGCATCTTTAAGCCTCCCTGCAATTTTTTGTCAGGCATACCTGTTTTTTGGAGCAACTTACCGGTGAATTCTGCCATGTGTGCATTAAGCGCTGTGGTATCGAATTTATCGGCTTCAAAACCCACACCCGGTAATGGAGCAGGACGGGTAACAGCCCCGTTGTTTCTGCTTCCGAAACGCATAATGATCCATTTACCCCCGGGAACTTTCCAATCCAGGGCTCCATCCGGTTTCATGTACCGGGTTACATCAATAATTTTATCCGGTGAAATTACAGTTCCTTTGGTTGGTTCACTATACCTTGCCAACGATGGAAGAAATGGTTTTACTCCGGGCATTGAAGTATATGGATCCCGATAATAAAGGGCTTTCTGTGTAATATCGGTTATTCGGAATTCGCCCACTGGAGTAGGAAATGCAAGCACACAAACATCTTCATAATAATCGAGCCATTTTTGCCTGAGTTCCGGAGTGAAAGCGTCCTCGCCAAAATAGGGCTTCACAGGGGCCGGCCTGGGAAGGATGATCGGCTTCTTTTCATTTTCTGAAACCTGAGTTGAACTATAAACAAGATGTTTCATTGACTGGGCACCTGCAACCCATGGACCTCCGCTGCCGGTCCAGCCGGGACCAACCCCAAGGGTTATAGCGATACCTAAGCGCTCGGACTCGCGAACAGCGTGGGTAAACAAATTCATCCATTCTTCGCTCATGAAATCAACTTTTCCCCGGGGGATACCCACATTAACTTCCATAAACAATACACTTCCAATTCCCGCTGCTTTCATCGACTCCAAATCAGCAGTTATTCCCTGTTTCGAAATATTGCCATCCATTATAAACCAATAAACTCCGGGACGGGCAGAATCAGGAGGATTCAGAAACCCTTTCTTTAGTTCGGAAATTGCCGGTTCGCCCATGCGGGGCGAACAGCTGGCTGCAAACAAGGTTGCAGCCATTGTGATAGCGATTATAGTTTTATTCATTCAATGGTTTTTTCATTTCAAATGCCTTCCCAATTGATATTAATACGTCTGAATTTTCACAAATTAAGTAATTTTCCCGTATTCCCTACATGGGTTATAAGCCCCTGGCAGCATCAATAAATGCAACTATATTATCCCATGGTATCGATGGGTCCAATATATGGGCCGGTGCCACCAGGAAACCGCCATTTTCTCCAAAAAGTCCATTTATCTCGCGGACTTTTGCAGTCACTTCTTCCGGAGTTCCATTAAACATCACTGACTGCAACCCTACGCCTCCCCAGAATGAGAGCCTGTTTTTATATTTCCTGCAAATCTCAGTAAGGTCATTACACTCAGGCTGGATAGGATTTAAAACTTCTGCGCCGGCTTCAATAAAGTCGTCAATAACTTCTTCCACTTTTCCGCAGCTGTGCATAAAGATGATTACTTCGGGATTTATTTCTTTTGCCGCATGAATGATCCTTTGAATCCGCTGTTTGAAAAAAGTATGATAAGTATCGCGTGACATCATCAAACCGCGCTGGCTCACAATATCATCGCCTAAACGAATGATATCAACCCCTGCCCTGGCAAATAAACGTGCCTGCCTGATCCTGATTTGGGTAATATTTTCGCAAATGGCGTGAGCTATATCCTCATTTAAAAGCAAGTCAATCATGAATGGCTCCATATTCCTCATCAGCCATGCAGTTTCAAAAATAGTCTGGTACAATTCTCCACATACCGCATAACCCCTGGCTTGAAATTCTTTGGTTTTTTTTGCCACTTCAATATACCGGTACTCTTCACCCAGGTCGGGCCATGGGTAATTTTCAATTTCTTCGACTGTGGACATGTGCTCCAGAGGGTGGTACTTAAAATGTGGAATTTCATACAGGGTTGGAACTGAACCTATTCCCCATTCGTCAAAATGTATATTCTCATCGAGCGATTCATTATTGAAAAATTGGCTGAAATCAGTTTTTTCTCGTGTTGGTGTCGGGAGCACAAACCTTGTATCAAAGTCAAAATACTCTTCAGGAGGTAAATCTGATCCCGTTTTTTCACGGTATGTCTTCATGAGTAAAGGTGTAAATGCCCCCCAGCTGATTTCAAAGGGAGTTTTATCCGGCTTGCCTGTTCTTTTTAAGGCTGTCAATACTCTTTCCCTGGAATTCATCGTTCAATAAATTAATTAACTGTCAAACTGTTTACAGAAAAAAATTCAGCAATATCCACTCATACAACTTGTAAGAGAAGCATAAGCAAGCCTTTTCCAATCAAGGAAGAGATGCAATATATCAAAGCTACATAATTTCTTATAATACAGTGGGCTCTTTTCAGCTTCTGAGTGTGGGCATCGGCCCTGGACAAAAGGATTCTTTATTCACCTGGTGAATTTGAGGAAAATTCCAGTGAATATGTATATTTATATCAAATCCTGTTAAATACAAAAAAAATGAAAAAGTATCTTGGAATAATTTTGCTTGTAGTCCTTCTTGCTGGCTGTAATCAAACAAACCATCAAAATCAGAAGACTGGAAAACCTAATGTAGTAATCGTATTTATAGACGATGAAGGCTATGGAGATGTTGGCTGTTATGGGGCAACAGGATTCGAAACTCCAAACCTTGACAGGATAGCAAGCAAAGGAATGAGATTTACAAATTTCTACTCAGCTCAGCCTGTGTGCAGTGCTTCGCGGGCCGGACTTTTAACTGGCTGCTACCCAAATAGAATTGGTTTTTCCGGGGCTTTGTTCCCTAATGATACAATTGGCATAAATCCAAATGAGCTAACCATTGCTGAAATGTTTAAAGAGCAGGGCTATGCTACTGCCTGCTTTGGCAAATGGCACCTGGGCTGGCAAAAAGAGTTCTTGCCATTACAAAATGGTTTCGATGAGTATACTGGTCTTCCTTACTCAAACGATATGTGGCCTAATGACAATGTAACCGGCGCAAGGTTGCCTGAAAGCGAAGCGCGGGGAAAATTTCCTGTACTTCCTTTAATCGAAGGTAATGAGGTAGTTGATACAATTAAAAGCCTTAAAGACCAGGATAAACTTACAACGCTATACACCGAAAAAGCTGTTGATTTTATAAATAGAAATGCAAATAATCCATTTTTCCTGTATATCCCACATACCATGGGGCATATTCCTCTGGGTGTTTCTGATAAATTCAGAGGCAAAAGCGCACAAGGACTTTATGGAGATGTAATGATGGAAATAGACTGGTCGGTAGGCGAAATTAGCAAAGCGTTAGAGAAGAATAATTTAACGGATAATACTATTTTGATTTTTACTACGGACAATGGACCCTGGCTTAATTATGGAAATCATGCAGGCTCGTCGGGCGGACTTCGCGAAGGAAAGACGACCAGTTGGGAAGGCGGACAAAGAGTTCCGTTTATAATTCGCTGGCCTGGAAAAACTCCTGAGGGAACTATTTGCAGCAAACTGGCCTGCGCAATTGATCTATTGCCAACATTGGCATCAGTTATCAACGGCAAGTTATCGGATAATAAAATAGATGGCGTTGATATTACATCACTTTGGAAAGGAGAATTTAAATCCGAACCCCGTGAAACGATCCTGTATTATTATGGTAAAAATAATCTTAATGCGGTACGCAAAGGTAATTGGAAACTCGTGTTGCCCCATACCTGGCATTCATACAACACTATGCCAGGCAATGATGGATACGCTGGCAGCAGAATAGAAATGACCATTGAAAAGGCAGAACTTTATAATATGATGCGTGACCCGGGAGAGCAATATAACGTAATCGAATATTATCCCGAAAAAGCAGAAGAACTGATGGAGATTGTGATAAAATCCCGCGAAGAACTTGGGGACTTAAATGTTGGAATTGAATCAGGAAGCGAAAACAGGCAAATTGGAAAATTAAATTTAAAAACCAGATAGTATATTAATAAATCTTATTTTGCTTCAGGTTTTCTCAGTTTTTGTATCTCGTTTCGCAACTCGTCCAGGCGGGATATTATATGCGAATAAAGTTCCTCCGAATTCTCCCCCTTGAATTTTATCTCCTGAAGTTCCTGCTCAATTTCGTTATGGCTTTCCTGCATGCTGTTCATAATAACCCCGATAAACAAATTCATTATGATCATGGCTCCCAACAGGATAAAACTGGCAAAATAAAGAAAAGGCCATAAAGAAGTTATTTCTTCTTGTCCATTGGCATGATTGCCATATAATTGAATATTCATAATATCGGTCCAGCCTTCAAGGGTAAGTACCTTAAAAAGCGTGACCATGGCATGATGCAGATCGCCAAAATGCATGGGATCATTCTCCCCGAAAATAAATACCCCGATTATCGAATATATATAGAATAACATTGCTAAAAGCATAATTACATATCCCATGGAAGGTATGCTCTTTAACAGAGCACCGATCAGCAACCGCAGTTTCGGAAAAAAATTTACCATTCTCAGTATCCGTAACACCCGCACAATTCGAATAACAGCAACAAAATGCGTATCGATGGCAGGAATAAGACAAACTGCCACAATAATAAAATCAAAAACGTTCCAGGGATCGGAAAAGAAACTGAAGGGTTTTTTCCCCATTGCCAGAATCTTGAGAAGAATTTCGGCTGCAAAACAGTACACAATAAAATTATCCAGAAACAGTAATATCATACGATGCCTTCCGGCGCTATCAAGATAGGTTTCAATGCCGGTAAGAACAGCTGAAAGGAATATCAGGAAAAGTATAAAAACTTTAAATGTTTTATGATTGGTTATTTCCTGTGCTATCTTGTGAATCGGTCTCATGGTTTCTTCTTTCTGGAAAACAAAATTTTTAACATGGGAAAAGATGCTATGGCTGCAAAAAGCAAAAGGATATATATAGAATAGTTGATTACATCGGGGTAAGCTTTGCCAATGAAATATCCCAGGGGAACAAGGGAACCAACCCAGCAAATCGCCCCAGCCATGTTAAATAGCAAAAACCTTTTTATTGTAACTGCAGTAGCGCCGGCAATCATGGGTACCAGGGTCCGTATTACCGGCATAAACCGCCCCATTATAAACGCCCACACGCCGTAATGCTGATAAAACTTTCTGCCCCTTTCAAGATACTCTATTTTAAAAAAACGTGATCGGTTGTCTGTAAAAAGTTTATTCCCCAGCCACTTTCCTTTTAAGTAGCCTGTAAGATCTCCGAGAAATGAAGCTGCTATTAACAAGGTAACCAGCCAGAATATTGAAATTTCCAGATAATGTGATCCGCAGAAAATCCCTGCAGCAAACAGCATATAATCACCGCCTGGCAGAACAAACCCAAGAAAAAAGCCGGTTTCAATATAGATTATGGCTAAAACCAGCAATAATCCACCATATTCAATGATTTTGTGGGTATTGAAAATATTACTCCACAAATTACTGTCGAGAATAATCATTGCTATCGGACTTTTTTTGAAGGATGGATTCTAAGAGATAAAATAATGCTGGCAGTAATGGTGAATACAATGAAGAGCAATGACCATTCAATAGGTATTTTATATAGGTCAATCAGCATCATTTTTATCCCCACAAAGATCAGTACAACAGCAAGGCCATAGCTTAAAAGCCAGAAACTTTGTACGATACCGGCCAAAGCAAAATAAAGGGAACGCAACCCCAAAATTGCAAAAACATTCGATGTGTAAACAATAAACTGGTCCTGGGTGATAGCCAGTATTGCCGGAATGCTGTCAACTGCAAAAATGAGATCGGAGGTTTCGATCAGTATCAATACCAGAAGCAGTGGTGTGGCAAAGCGTTTTCCATCAATCTTTATAAAAAACTTATCTTCATGAAGACCGGGAGTTACAGGCATAAACTTTTTAAAAATCCTGAGCAGCGGATTTTTCTCAGGTTCAATTTTGCCTCTATTATGATTAAACATTTTATACCCGGTATAAATCAGTAATGCACCAAAAATATAAATGGTGAAATGAAATTTTTCAATGCAGGGCAACACCGGCGAAAATAAAGATCACACGCATGATGAACGCTCCGATGATGCCCCAGAACAATACTTTATGCTGAAACTGGGGAGGTATGTGGAAATAAGAGAAAACCATAATAAAAACAAAGATATTGTCCACGCTGAGCGCTTTTTCCACCAGATACCCTGTAAAAAACTCCAATGCCTTCTGCTGTCCCTGCCAGAAATAAATGATTGCATTGAAAACCAGGGCAAGAAAAACCCAAACCAATGTCCAGATTAATGCTTCCTTTACAGAAACAATATGGGATTTCCGGTTAAAAATACCCAGATCCAGCGCCAGCATTGCCAGAACAAAAACATTAAAAAGGATCCAAAAACGAATATGAGTATGCATGCGAATTATTTTTTACTTTATAACAATGCCGGGGATGATTTTGTTTAACTTTTAAGTCAGATGGTATCACATTATCATGTGAAGCAATTATCCAGGCTGTTATCGGACAATAGCATAAAAGTGACAGGGATCGGCGAATGAGCGGCCATGCGGGGTATGGCTTTGCGGATGCGAATAATCCCGGACCTGGTAATTATTTCACGACCAAAATTCTATTCGCAATCAAATACGTGATCACCGAAACAGAAGCTGCCAATACACTGCCCCAGGCCAAATCAACCAGGGTAACCACCAAGGGCCAGTCTTTAACCGTGGCCAGATTGGTCAGATCATAGGTCGCATAGGTTACCAGCCCAAACAGGGCACCATACACCGCTGCATGAACCCACGACTGTTTGACCATGGCAGGAGTAATGACAAAGACTATCAGACCGGAGATAAAAAGTAAATAGAAAATAATGGCGGCCAGCCAGTTGATGTCCGGCCTCATCAGAAATCCAATGTGTTTCTGATAGAAGTTTTTTGCCACCACAGCCAGCCAAATCATGTCAATGGCAAAAAATACAGGCAGCGCAATTAAGAACAGTTTTGCAAACATCTGTATTATATTTAATGATCAATATCTATAAAATTAACCTAATTTTAGAAAATTCCGTCAACATGAAACGAATATATAATCAGGAAAGACATAGGCGCGTGAACCAAATCAAACACAGGATTGTTAAGAATCAAAAATTTCTGGTATGAAAATACTGCTGACAGGGGCAACAGGTTACATTGCACAACGACTCATTCCCGTATTATTGAGTCAGGGACATGAGGTAATTTGCTGTGTCCGCGACAGGAACAGGTTTAATACAGAGAAGTATCGTACACTGGCTTTGTCGGTGATTGAAGTGGATTTCTTAAAAAGGGAAACGCTCACGAAAATTCCTGTTGACATTGATGCAGCCTATTACCTTATTCACTCGATGTCGACATTAACAGGCGATTTCAAAAAAATGGAAGAGATCGCAGCCATTCATTTTAAAGAATATTTTCAGCAAACAAAAATAAGGCAGGTGATCTACCTGAGCGGGATTGTCAATGAAGATCAATTATCTGCTCATCTGGCCAGCCGCAAAAATGTGGAAGAAATACTGGCCTCAGGTTCCTTTGCATTAACCACGCTCCGGGCGGGTATAATCATTGGCTCAGGAAGCGCTTCATTTGAAATTATCCGCGACCTGGTAGAAAAATTGCCCGTGATGATTGCTCCACGATGGCTAAATACCCTTTCACAGCCTATAGCTATTGGGAATGTTATTGATTTCCTTTCAGGAGTATTGCTTAATGAAAAGACCTTCAACCAGAGTTACGATATCGGCGGCCCCGACATTCTTAGCTATAAGCAGATGCTGTTGCGTTTTGCCAAAGTGAGGGGGCTGAAGCGCGCCATAGGAATTGTACCGGTGATGACACCCAAACTATCTTCTTATTGGCTCTACTTCATCACTTCCACTTCCTATTCACTTGCACAAAACCTGGTGGACAGTATGAAGGTTGAGGTCATATGCCGAGAAAATAATCTAAAGGAATTACTCGGAATTACTCCGGTCAATTATGAAGATGCTATCAGAGAAGCGTTCAAAAATATTGAAATGAATCTGGTTCTATCGAGCTGGAAAGATGCGCTTACTTCCAGGACTTTAAATGATGGAATATCCAAACATGCAGAAGTGCCTGTCCATGGATGTTTTCTTGATTACCGGAAACTTCGCCTGAAAGACAGTGAAAAGGCCCTTAAAAAAATATGGTCAATAGGAGGTGCAACCGGTTGGTATTACGGTAACTGGCTTTGGGGTATACGGGGTTTTATTGACAAGCTCTTTGGAGGGGTAGGCCTCAGAAGGGGCAGAAAAAATCAGACTGAAATTTCACCCGGTGATGCGCTCGATTTCTGGCGTGTATTAATCGCCGACAAAACAGAAAAGAGACTACTCCTGTTTGCCGAGATGAAATTGCCGGGAGAAGCCTGGCTGGAATTTAAAATTGACAACAACAATATTTTGCATCAGACTGCCACATTCAGGCCTTTGGGATTATGGGGCAGGTTATACTGGTATAGTTTAATGCCTTTCCATGGATACATTTTCAAAGGAATGCTCAGGAATATTGCAGGAGATTGAGTGCTTTTAGGTACTTTTGCTATATGCATTGTTTTACACATTAAACCAATGTTTATGAGACGCTTACTTTCTGTAATTTTCTTTTTGTTCATGCTTATTTTCCCTTTACTGAATGTGCATGCCCAGGCATCGCTTGATCTGGAGACAGGTGTTGTTTTTACCGGGTACAATGATGTCCGGATTCCCGGTGATGAAGGAACATTTTTTTCATTGAAAGATGATCTGAGTGCAAATTCAAAGATTTATTACCGGATAAGAGTGAGTTATACAATTAAATCACGTCATACCCTTTCGGTATTATTTGCTCCCCTTACAACAACATCGGATGGAAGCATCCCTTACGATGTCAACTTTTCCGGAACAGTATTTCCTGCTAATACTGCGCTGGATGCAAAATATAAATTCAATTCTTACAGGTTGACCTATCGCTACGATATTGTAAAAAAACCAAAAATTGATTTTGGACTGGGATTTACGGCGAAAATCAGAGATGCCAGCATTGCGCTCGAATCAGCAGATTTGAAGGCTGAAAAAACCAATGTGGGATTTGTGCCCATTATTAATTTCAGATTGCATTGGCGTTTTGTGGAAGATTTTGGATTGCTGATCGAAGGCGATGCCCTGGCTGCTAAACAGGGGAGAGCTGAAGATATATTGATTGCGGCCACTTACAGATTTTCTGACCGCTTTATAATTAGGGCGGGTTATCGCATTCTTGAAGGCGGTGCTGACAATGATGAGGTATATAATTTTGCCTTGTTTCATTACGGCACAGTGGGGCTTT
The DNA here is from genome assembly GCA_963808745.1 of uncultured Bacteroidales bacterium. Lineage (GTDB taxonomy): Bacteria > Bacteroidota > Bacteroidia > Bacteroidales > UBA10428 > UBA5072. The sequence goes on along the minus strand of CAWEGX010000019.1, from coordinate 2,000 downwards.
CCTTTACACTGTAAGCATTATCCTGTTACATTAAAAAAAACGCTTTGAACATTTCAAAGCGTTTTTAATTTACCGGAATCTGATGCGTATTTATTTAGGCAGCAATACTCCGTCAATTACATGAACAACACCATTGGTACCCTTCAGGTCTGCTGCAGTAACATAAGCAGATTTGCCTGATTCATCGGTTAATTTTACTTTTTCCATTTCCAGGGAGGCTGTTAGTTTTCCTCCGCTGACAGTAGTTAAAACGGCTTTGCCCTTTCCGCTCTTAATAGCCGCTATCACTGCTGCTGCGTCAAGATTTCCGCTTACTACATGATAGGTCAGAATTTTAGCCAGCTGGGCCTTATTTTCCGGTTTAAGCAGATTTGCAACCGTACCTTCAGGCAGTTTATCAAATGCCGCATTGGTTGGAGCAAATACAGTGAATGGTCCTTTACCCTTCAGGGTGGATACCAAATCAGCGGCTTTTACAGCAGCTACAAGTGTCGTATGATCCGCAGATCCTATGGCGATATCCACAACATCTTTACCCTGGCTGAAAGCATTCATTGAAATGAAAGCAATCAGAATTACAAATAGTTTTTTCATAATTATTATTATGTTTAATGTTTATAAATAAATATTAAACAGAATATAATTTGATTTGTTCAGAGATCATGAAATATTTTTTTATGCTTTTGAATATTTCTTACTTTTTACACTTTTCAAATTCGATTTGCGCGGCATAATCCAAGCTGGCAATTCATGAGATAGATGCAAAGGCTTATTAGCCAGTGAGGATGACTAAATCCATTTCACTTTGTTATAATTGCAAGTTGCTTAAATATCTGGTTACAGTATTCATTATTTATTATCCAAACCAATAGCATCTTCTTTTTCTCTTGATTAACAGGAATTTAAGTACATTAATTATTTTTGTTTAATATTTACGCAAAATAATTGAACAAAATATGTTTATCTAATGTTAGTATACCAAATATGAATTGCTAATCTTAAAAAAGAAAAACATGAAAAAGAAAAATCTATTCAGCAGGATCTCCATAGGTACAATGGGGATCATCATGGCAGGTCTCGTATTGGCAGGTTGCAGCAAAGACGAGGAAATTGCAGAACAACCCAGGGATATGGACATTGTGGCTTCACTGGAAGCATTTGATCAGGAAATCGAGTATTTTGAAGACGGAAATGAGTCAGATCTCAAAACCCTTCGCTACGATTTCAGAAAGGTTACCTTCTTTACACTTGTTAAAGCATTGCAGGTAACAGGCCTGACAAAAACCGTTGCTACGGAAAAACTGACCGTCTTTGCACCTTCCGATTATGCATTTGCCCAGCTCGGGCTCAATCCTTCAAACATTGGCAATGTTCCTAACCTGAAGGAGATACTGCTTTATCATGTCCTTAATGGCAGGGTTTACTCCCGGGATCTGAAACCGGGTTTTGTTCCCACACTGAACGGAACAGCTGTTGAAGTCTCTTTCAAACAGGGTAGGGCTTTTATCAACAATGCGGGCGTGGTATTGCCTGATCTCAGGGCCTTTAATGGTGTAATTCATATCATTAACGCAGTGTTATTGCCCCCTTCCCAGAATCTGGTGCAGATTGCCTCTGCCAATCCTGATTTTTCCATACTTGTTCAGGCGGTTATTAAAGCGGGCCTTGCCGACGTGCTTGCCACACAGGGTCCATTTACGGTATTTGCCCCGACCAATGCTGCTTTTGTCAGTCTGCTGGGCGAGCTGGGTGCTTCCAGTCTCGATGATATTGATGTAAATACCTTAAACAATGTGCTTCTGTACCATGTGGTCTCCGGCAGGGTATATTCAAGTGATCTGAAAACCGGACCTGTAACCTCACTTGGAGGCGTATTCAACGTAAATGTCAGCACACTTTCCATTACGGATAGCAAAGGAAGAATTTCTGGTCTGGTTGCTGACAAGCTCAACTTTCAGGCAACCAATGGTGTGATTCATGTGATAAACAAGGTGATGCGT
>CAWEGX010000018.1:0-206337 GCA_963808745.1 uncultured Bacteroidales bacterium | reverse complement strand
GTATGAATTTCTCGACAGACTTGTCAGTATAGCCTTACCGCGTATCCGCGACTTCAAGGGAATCAGCACGAAGCTTGACGGCAGGGGAAATTATACACTCGGAATCACTGAGCAGATTATCTTCCCTGAGGTGGACATTGACAAGATCAGCAAGATCCTGGGAATGGAAATCACCTTCGTCACATCTGCGCATTCAGACGAGGAGGCATTTGCACTCCTGCGTGAATTCGGGTTACCATTTAAAAATATCAAAAAGAACTAGTTCATATGGCTAAAGAATCATTGAAGGCCCGCGAAGCAAAGCGTAAAAAGCTTGTTGAAAAATTTGCCGCAAAGAGGGCAAAATTAAAGGCTGAAGGAGATTTCCAGGAACTCAGCCGGATCCCCCGGAATTCAAGTCCCATCCGTTTGCACAACCGTTGCAAGCTTACAGGCAGACCCAAGGGATATATGCGTCAGTTTGGCATAAGCAGGATTGTCTTCAGGGAACTTGCTTCCAAGGGATTGATCCCCGGAGTTAAAAAAGCCAGCTGGTAATTACAGGTGATTAAGAGAAAAATTTAAGAAAATGACAGATCCGATAGCAGATTACTTAACCAGATTACGGAATGCAATTTCCGCCCGTCATAAAGTGGTAGAAATTCCTTCTTCGAATTTGAAAAAGAACCTAACCAAAATCTTATTTGATAAGGGTTACATTCTTAATTACAAATTCGTGGATGACGAAATACAGGGAACAATTAAGATTGCCCTCAAATACCATCCAGAAACCAGGCAGCCTGCCATCCGTTCTCTGAAGCGGGTTAGTTCACCAGGCTTACGGAAATACGTAGGTTTTGAAGACCTTCCCAGGGTTCTGAACGGACTGGGTATTGCCATCGTCTCCACCTCAAAAGGTGTGATGACGGATAAAGAAGCCCGGAACCTGAGTGTGGGCGGCGAAGTATTGTGTTACGTTTATTAACGGAGGATAAGTAAATGTCACGAGTAGGAAAACTACCGATCAAATTGCCACAGGGCGTAAGCCTGTCGGTAAAACCCGATAACACCGTTACGGTTAAAGGTCCAAAAGGTGAGCTTTACCAGGCGGTTGATCCGGATATCAAAGTGGAAATCAATGGCGACGAGATAATCGTTGTCAGGCCCACTGAACAAAAAAGGCACAAGGCCTTGCATGGTCTCTACCGCGCACTGATCAACAACATGGTGAATGGTGTATCCGCCGGATATACAATTCAACTTGAAGTAGTGGGTGTAGGATACAAGGCAGAAGCTAAGGGACAGATTCTCGAATTAAGTCTCGGTTACTCCCATGATATTCATTTCATGGTTCCGGTTGAAGTGAAACTGGAAACCAAGACTGAACGACGCAGCAATCCCGTCATCACGCTCAGCAGCAGCGATAAGCAGCTGATAGGCCAGGTGGCAGCCAAGATCAGGTCATTCCGTGCACCGGAACCTTATAAAGGCAAGGGTATTAAATTTGTAGGCGAAGTACTGAGAAAGAAAGCTGGTAAATCGGCAACAGCCAAATAATATCAAAAATAACTGAAGTATGGCTTTGACTAAATTAGAACGAAGAAGCAGGATAAAAATGCGTATCCGCAAGGATATTTACGGAACGAAGGATATTCCCGAGATTGTCGGTGTTCAGAAGCAATAAAGGGATTTATGTCCAGTTTATTGACGACGACGAAGGAAAAACCCTGTTATCCGTTTCCTCACGCGATAAAGAAATTGCGGAGAAGACAGGGATTAATAAAACAGAACAGGCTAAACTGGTTGGAAAACTGGCTGCCGAAAAATCAAAAAGCAGTGGCATCATCACAGTGGTTTTCGACCGGAATGGTTATTTATACCACGGCAGGGTTAAGGCTTTGGCTGAAGCGATACGAGAAGGTGGACTTAAATTCTAATAAATTATGTCAAACGTAAGCATTCGAAGAGTAAAAACTACGGACCTTGATCTTAAAGATCGTCTGGTAAGTATACAACGTGTGACCAAGGTTACCAAAGGCGGTCGAACCTTCAGTTTTTCAGCCATTGTTGTGGTTGGTAATGAAGATGGTATTGTCGGATATGGCCTGGGTAAAGCTAATGAGGTTACCACCGCCATCGCCAAGGGTGTTGAAGATGCAAAAAAGAACCTGATCAAGGTACCTGTTTATAAAGGAACGATTCCCCACGAACAGCTGGCCAAATACGGTGGCGCCCAGGTATTCCTTAAGCCCGCATCAAGCGGAACAGGCGTAAAAGCCGGTGGTGCTATGCGCGCAGTGCTCGAAAGTGTAGGCATACATGACGTTCTTGCCAAGTCGAAAGGATCATCAAATCCCCACAACCTTGTCAAGGCCACATTTAATGCCCTGCTGCTGATGCGTGACGCATACACAATTGCCCAGCACCGCAATGTGAGCATTTCAAAGGTATTTAATGGTTAATGCTAGATTATATATAACCAATGGCTAAAATTAAAATTACACAGGTAAGAAGCAGAATTCACTGCACCAAGAGACAAAAGCTGAATCTTGATGCACTGGGACTGAGAAAAATGCATGCCACGGTGGAGCACGAAGCCACACCGCAGGTTCTGGGCATGATAAATAAGGTAAGACATTTACTGCAAGTAACTGAAAATTAACTTAAGATACTGAAATTATTATGGATCTGAGCAGTTTAAAACCCGCCAAGGGGTCGATAAAAAAAGAAAAGCGCATCGGCAGGGGCCAGGGCTCCGGCAGAGGCGGAACTTCTACCAAAGGACATAAGGGCGGCCAGTCTAGAGCGGGCTACAAAACCAAGATGGGTTTTGAGGGAGGCCAGATGCCTCTGCAGCGCAGGGTTCCCAAATTCGGATTTACTAATATCAACCGCAGGGAATTCAAGGGCATCAATATTTCTACATTACAATCCCTGGCTGAAACAAGAAGCCTGAAAGTAATTGACGTTGAAATACTGTTGGAACACGGATTGATAGCCAAAAAAGACCTTGTAAAAATTCTGGGTAATGGTAAACTCACATCCAAACTGGATGTTAAGGCCCATGCATTTTCCAAGTCGGCAAAAGCGGCGATCGAAGCTTTACAAGGAACGGCAACAATAATCTGAAATTCTCATGAAATCATTCATTCAGACTTTAAAGAATATTTATAAAATCGAGGAACTCCGTTCAAGGATCCTTTTCACCCTGATGATCATTCTCATCTATCGTCTGGGTTCAAAGGTGGTATTGCCCGGCGTTGATCCCGGTGCGCTCGAGGCTTTTTCGCAACGCACTTCCGAGGGAGTACTCGGTTTGCTCGATATGTTTTCAGGAGGCGCTTTTTCCCAGGCATCCATTTTTGCCCTGGGTATCATGCCCTACATCTCAGCATCCATCATTATCCAGTTGCTTACCATAGCTGTACCTTATTTCCAGCGTATGCAGAAAGAAGGTGAGAGCGGCCGCCGCAAGATGAACCAGATTACACGGTACCTCACAGTTGTGGTACTTATACTGCAAGCGCCGGCATATCTGACACAAATTCCGGCCGAGGCCAAAGTTATGGCTCCCTCCTTATTCCTGGTTTCTTCCATCATTATTCTGACGGCGGGTACCATATTTGTGATGTGGCTGGGTGAACGAATTACAGACAAGGGAATCGGAAATGGTATTTCACTGATCATCATGATCGGTATTATAGCGAGGCTGCCCTTTGCATTGTTTACTGAATTGACGCAACGACTGAACGGACAGGGAGGACTCGTTGCCTTTCTGGTCGAGATCATATTCCTTTTCTTTGTGTTTGTCATGAGTATCCTCCTTGTGCAGGGAACCCGGCGAATACCGGTGCAGTATGCGAAACGTATTGTGGGGAATAAACAATACGGTGGAGTGAGGCAGTATATACCCCTTAAGGTAAATGCAGCAGGTGTGATGCCCATTATTTTCGCACAGGCCATTATGTTCCTCCCCCTGTCATTTGCTCGCTACGGAACAGGCGGAGAGGCCATGTCAAAGTTTGTAGCTACCTTTTCGAGGTATACAAGTGTTTGGTATAATGTGACTTTTGCTTTATTGATCGTAGTTTTTACGTACTTTTACACTGCCATTATCATGAATCCAACTCAAATGGCAGAGGATATGAAGAAAAACGGCGGTTTTATTCCTGGCGTTAAACCAGGAAAAAAGACATCGGAATTTATTGATTCGATCATGTCGAGAATCACATTGCCCGGATCACTGTTCCTGGCATTGATAGCCATCATGCCTGCATTTGCGCATTTGCTGGGAATCGAGCCAAATTTTGCCCAGTTCTTCGGCGGCACTTCTTTATTGATTCTTGTAGGTGTGGTGCTGGATACGTTACAGCAGGTTGAAAGCCATTTGCTGATGCGGCATTATGACGGACTGATGAAATCAGGAAGAGTAAAAGGCAGAGCAGGCGGTTATGCCTCCTCGATCTAAGTATATTGTTTGACGTTCTTTGATGATAACCTATAAAACAGCGGAAGAAATTGAATTACTAAGAATAAGTAATTTATTGGTCTCCAAGGCTTTAGCCGAAGTTGCCAAAATAATTGCTCCTGGTATTTCAACGCTGGAACTTGATGAAATAGCCGAAGAGTTTATCCGTGATCATGGTGCGGAGCCGGGATTCCTGGGTTACCGGGGATATCCGAAAACACTGTGTACATCGGTAAATCAGCAGGTTGTGCATGGAATTCCGTCTTCGCTTGTTTTGAAGGAGGGAGACATAGTGTCGGTTGATTGTGGTGTGCTGCACCAGGGATATTTTGGAGACTCGGCCTATACGTTTGCCGTGGGAACGGTTTCTGAAAGGATCCGTTTACTGTTGAACACTACCCGGGAGGCCCTTTACAAAGGTATTGAACAGGCCACCGAGGGGAAAAGGATAGGAGATATCAGCAATGCTGTTCAGGAGCATTGTGAAAAGCAGAGATTCTCAGTAGTGCGGGAGATGGTAGGTCACGGGATCGGAAAGGGGCTTCATGAAGCGCCGGAAGTACCGAATTACGGTAAAAGAGGGCACGGTGTGAGGTTGCAGCAGGGTATGGTTCTCTGCATCGAACCCATGATCAATATGGGCAGGAGAGAGATAGTGCAGGACCCTGACGGCTGGACCATTCAAACGGCGGATAAGCTTCCGTCAGCTCATTTTGAGCTTTGCGTGGCAATTGGCAAGAATGGTGCAGATGTGCTTTCGACTTTTGAATTCATTGAGGAAATTTATAAATTTTAATAAATTGAACGGATCATTATATGTCTAAACAGCCTTCAATTGAACAGGATGGCGTAATACGCGAGGCCCTTTCGAATGCGATGTTCCGGGTGGAACTGCAGAACGGGCACGTGATTACGGCACACATCTCCGGAAAAATGAGGATGCATTATATTAAAATCCTTCCCGGTGATAAAGTGAGGGTTGAAATGTCACCATATGATCTGACAAAAGGTAGAATTACATTCAGGTACAAATAATTGAACTGATCAATCATGAAAGTAAAAGCATCCGTTAAAAAACGCACAGACGACTGCAAAATAGTCCGCAGGAAAGGACGATTATATGTGATTAACAAAAAGAATCCCAAGTATAAACAGCGTCAGGGCTAATCATTGAAGTAAAATTTTAAATATAAATACAATTATGGCTAGAATCGTTGGTGTTGATTTACCAAAGAATAAGCGGGGCGAAATAGGCCTGACTTACATTTTCGGGTTAGGAAGGAGCAATGCCCAGAAAATTCTGGAAAAAGCAGGAGTTGATAAGGATGTTAAGGTTAAGGATTGGACTGATGATCAGGTAAGTATGATCAGGAAGATCATTAATGAAAATTTCAAGGTAGAGGGTGAACTGCGGTCCCAGGTACAGCTGAATATCAAGCGCCTGATGGACATTGGTTGTTACCGGGGAATCCGGCACAGACTCGGCCTTCCTACCAGGGGGCAGAGTACCAAGAACAATGCCCGTACCCGTAAAGGAAGACGTAAGACAGTTGCAAATAAAAAGAAGGCTACCAAATAAGGATTAAATTATGGCAAAGAAAGCTGGAATCACCAAGAAGAAAGTTGTTAAGGTTGATCCTGTCGGTCAGGCACATGTGCATGCTTCATTCAACAACATTATCATTTCAATCACAAATAGCCAGGGGCAGGTTATATCATGGGCATCAGCCGGAAAAATGGGATTCAAAGGTTCAAAGAAAAATACCCCCTATGCAGCACAGGTTGCGGCTGCCGAATGTGCTAAAACCGCATTTGATCTGGGTCTGCGCAAGGTGAAAGCCTTCGTAAAAGGTCCCGGCGCAGGAAGGGAATCCGCTATCAGGACCATCCATACCGCAGGTATTGAGGTTACTGAAATTGTGGACGTGACACCACTTCCCCACAATGGTTGCCGTGCTCCCGGAAGAAGAAGAGTATAATATACAGTGAATATATAATCGAGATTTAAATTTAAATATCAACAATGGCACGATATACTGGACCTAAAACTAAAATAGCCAGAAAGTTCGGTGACGCGATTTACGGACCGGATAAAAATTACGACAAGAAAAATTATCCTCCCGGACAGCACGGAGCGAACAAAAAAAGAAGGAAGCTCTCTGAATACGGGATCCAGCTGCGCGAAAAGCAGAAAGCCAAATACACCTATGGCATTTTGGAAAAGCAATTTGCAAACCTTTTTGAGAAGGCGCAACGCAGCAAAGGCGTTACAGGTGAAGTATTGCTTCAGTTACTTGAATCAAGGCTTGACAATGTGATGTATCGTCTGGGCGTTTCTCCCACACGGTCGGGCGCACGTCAGCTGGTTACTCACCGCCATATCACGGTAAACGGACAGGTAGTTAATATACCTTCGTTTTCAGTGAGGCCCGGTGATGTTGTCGGTGTTCGCGAAAAATCAAAGTCACTTGAAGTAATTCAGAACTCTCTGGGTTCACGCAGGGCTAATGTTTCCTGGTTGGAATGGGACTCCGCTTCAATGAGTGGAAAACTCATCAACCGTCCTGAGCGTGATCAGATTCCCGAAACAATCAAAGAACAATTGATCGTTGAATTGTACTCTAAATAATTGTAATTTATAAAATATGGCCATATTAGCTTTTCAGAAGCCCGATAAGGTGATCATGATAGAATCGGACGATAAGTTCGGTAGATTCGAATTTCGTCCGCTTGAGCCTGGTTATGGTATTTCCATTGGAAATGCCCTGCGCAGGATTTTGTTGTCATCACTCGAGGGTCATGCAATCACAGCTATCAAGATCGACGGTGTTGAACATGAATTCGGCACTTTAACCGGCGTTATTGAAGATGTAGTTGAGATTATTCTTAATCTTAAACAGATCCGATTCAAAAAGTTGGTGGATGATGTGAATGATGAAAAGATCGTGGTTACACTTTCGGATCAGACTGTTTTTAAAGCAGGAGACCTGAACCGTTTCCTGAGCAGTTTTGAGGTATTGAACCCTGAACTGGTTATTTGTCACATGGAAAAGGATGTCGAACTCCATTTGGAATTCCATGTCAATAAAGGCAGGGGATATGTTCCCGCTGAGGAAAACAAACCATTTGATGCTGAATTCGGATTGATTCCCATTGATTCCATTTTCACGCCGATCAAAAATGTAAAGTTCTCTGTAGAAAACTACAGGGTTGAACAAAAAACAGACTATGAGAAGCTGTTAATCGAAATCCTTACGGATGGTTCAATTCATCCTAAAGATGCATTAAAGGAAGCAGCAAAGATCCTGATCTACCATTTCATGCTATTCTCCGATGAAAAGATCACGCTGGATTCGGAAGAACGCGCTGCCAACGAAGAATTTGACGAAGAAGTCCTGCATATGCGTCAGTTGCTCAAGACCAAACTGGTGGATCTCGATCTGTCAGTCAGGGCGCTGAATTGCCTCAAGGCTGCTGAAGTTGAATCATTGGGCGACCTGGTGAAATTCAATAAAAATGATCTATTGAAATTCAGGAATTTCGGAAAAAAATCGCTTACAGAACTGGATGAGCTGCTTGAGACCATGAATCTTTCTTTCGGCATGGATATAGTAAAATACAAACTCGACAGGGACTGAGAATTCCATAAGGAATAATTGTAAAATTTGAATTAATTACACGGATCACAATGCGACACAACGATAAGAACAATAATTTAGGACGGAAAAGCGCTCATCGAAAATCCATGTTGTCGAATATGGCTGTTTCACTGATAATGAATAAACGCATTAAAACAACGACAGCCAAGGCAAAAGCATTACGCGGATTTATTGAACCGATTCTCACCACATCAAAAGAGGATACAACAAATTCCCGTCGTCTGGCATTCAATTACCTGCAGGATAAACATGCGGTGACAGAACTTTTCAGGGAAGTATCACCCAAGATCGCCGACCGTCCGGGTGGATATACGCGCATTCTTAAACTGGGAACCCGTTTGGGTGATGCCGCTGAAATTTGCTATATAGAGCTGGTTGATTTTAACGAAGCTATGCTGGCCACAGCCGGAGCATCTGAAACCAAGACCGGTAAACGCAGCCGCAGGGGTGCCAAGAAAAAAACTGAAGGTGAAGCTCCCAAAAAGGTAAAGGCAGAAGCTAAGGCAAAAGCTCCCGCAAAGGAGAAGAAGGCTGCTGCAAAGCCTGAAAATGCTGAACCTGAGGCTAAAGAATCAGCTGAAAGCGAACCCAAAGAATAACGATATTTTTATATCCGTTCATATTATCAGGGGATAAGGATTTTCAATATCTTTATCCCCTGTTATTTTTAGTAGGGATTAAGGAGAAATGAGTAGGGAGAGGTGAGAGGTGAGCAGAAAAAATGCCTTTAGGCATTACTGTCGGTAGAAAAAGAGGGATATCGTGTCCACCCCCTTCCCCAGCCAGCAGGGGACATGTGACGAGTGACGAGGAAGAAGCAGGGAGTAAGGAAGAGTAGGTGGTACATTTTTCAAATTTGCACATTTACACATTTACACATTTACAGATTAATAAATCATCAATTCATCAAATCAATAAATCAATAAATATTATGGGACAAATTGCACATGTTCATGCACGTGAAATACTCGATTCGAGGGGTAATCCCACTATCGAGGTAGAAGTAACACTTGAAAGCGGCTTTGTAGGCCGTGCTGCTGTTCCCTCGGGAGCATCCACAGGCGAAAATGAAGCTTTGGAATTACGTGACGGCGACAAGAAAAGATATCTTGGAAAAGGAGTATTGAAGGCGGTTGACAATGTGAACAAGATTATAGCCAAGGAAGTAATCGGCATGAGCGCTTTCGATCAGGTGGGCATTGATAAGAAAATGATTGACCTCGATGGCACCAGGACCAAGAGCAAACTTGGTGCAAATGCTATTTTAGGAGTTTCCCTGGCTGTTGCCAAGGCAGCTTCCTTATTCCACGATTTACCGCTTTACAGGTATATTGGCGGAACCAATGCAAAGGTTTTGCCTGTTCCCATGATGAATATTATTAATGGCGGATCCCACAGTGATTCACCCATTTCTTTCCAGGAATTTATGATCCGTCCTATCGGTGCTCCCAGTTTCCGTGAAGGTTTACGGATGGGTGCCGAGGTATTTCATTCACTTAAAAAAGTACTGAAAGAACGCGGTCTGAGCACTGCAGTAGGTGATGAAGGTGGTTTTGCACCCACACTGAAAGGAACTGAAGACGCACTGGAATCAATCATCAAGGCAATCAGCGCAGCAGGTTATAAACCGGGCCGTGCCGCTGAAGGTGGTCAGGTTTCCATCGCTCTCGATTGTGCTGCATCGGAGTTTTATGTAAACGGAAAATACGATTATACGAAATTTGAAGGTAAAACCGGAATTATCAGATCGTCTGCTGAACAGGTTGCTTTCATTGAACAACTGGTCAACAAATACCCCATCGATTCAGTGGAAGACGGAATGTCGGAAAACGACTGGGATGGCTGGAAACTGCTGACAGACAAACTGGGCAGCAAGGTACAGCTGGTTGGTGATGATGTCTTTGTGACCAATGTTGACTTTCTGAAAAAAGGAATTGACATGGGTTGTGCCAACTCCATACTGATCAAGGTGAACCAGATCGGCACCCTTACAGAAACCCTTGATGCCATTGAAATGGCTCACCGGGCAGGCTATACTACAGTTACTTCGCACCGTTCCGGTGAAACTGAAGATGCAATCATTGCTGACATTGCGGTAGCTACCAATTCCGGACAGATCAAAACCGGTTCATTGAGCCGTTCTGACCGTATGGCCAAATACAACCAGCTTCTTCGTATTGAAGAGGAACTGGGTCCCCTGGCTATCTACGGATATAAGAAATAGAGGATAGAACATATTCCTTTGAATACAAAACCCCTGAAAACCTCAGGGGGTTTTTTTCGGCCAATTACTCGAATCGACTAATTAGCCGTCCGGCAATGATTCAGCGATATGCAGAACGCGCATTATTCTGACTCCTGAGTAAAAAAATATCGTACAGCCAAGGCACTGCACTTGAGACTGCAGACTTCAAATTCATATGTAAATACATAACTACATAATTGCATAATTGTATACCTGATATTTGGTGGGTAACTATTTTTTATTTAACTTATTCCTCAAAATTGTAAACAAGATTTCTGAAATGCTGTTAACTATTGTGAGGTGCTTTACAATTCATAATTCATAATTCTATCCTAATTTCTCACTCATAATTTTCATTATGCCCGGACTAAAAGAAACACTCTATGAGAAGATCCAGGCCTGGAGGCCAAGGGTTAAAAACCTGCTTGAAGAACATGGTGATGTCGTAGTTGACACCGTAACAATCAGCAAGCTGATCGGAGGTATGCGTGACCTGAAATGCCTTGTCACCGATATTTCTTATCTTGATCCAAATGAAGGTATACGCTATCGTGATTATACCCTTCCTGAATTGTTTAAGAAATTACCCCGGCCAAAAGGGGCAGAAGTGCCTTATGTAGAAGGTGTCATCTATCTTCTGCTAACTGGCGATCTTCCGGATGAGAACAATATAAATGAAGTTCTCGATGAATTCAAAAAAAGGCACATTGTTCCCAGTTATGTTTACGATGTCATCGATGCCTTTCCTGCAGGCAGTCATCCCATGACGATTTTTTCCACAGCCATTCTCACCATGCACCGGGAATCCTTTTTTAACCGTAAATACTTTCGCGGACTCAACAAGCTCGATTATTGGGAGCCTACATACGAGGATGCCATTGGACTTCTTGCTAAACTGCCGGAAATAGGGGCTTACATTTACTCTAAAGTTTATAAGGGGGGTAAAAAGATATTTTCCGATCCAAACCTGGATATGGGTGCCAATTTCGCCCAGATGATGGGCATCGCCAAACCTTATGATGACGTTTCCCGAATGCATTTTATCCTGCACAGCGACCATGAAAGCGGAAATGTGAGTGCGCATACCGGCCACCTGGTAGCCAGCACCTTATCGGATATTTACCTGTCTATTTCTTCCATGATCAACGGATTGGCCGGACCGCTTCATGGACTTGCCAACCAGGAAGTATTGCGCTGGTTGCACGAAATACACGAAAAAATGGGCGAAAAAATTCCCACAGAAGGTGATATGAAACAATTTGTGTGGGATATGCTGAATTCAGGACAGGTGATTCCGGGTTTCGGACATGCCGTACTAAGAATTACGGATCCCCGGTATATGATTCAACGCGAATTTGCCCTGAAACACATGGCTGAGGACCCTATTTTTAAATATGTGGATCTTCTGTACAGGATTGTACCGCCCATTCTCCAGGAACAGGGGCGGGCAAAGAATCCCTGGCCCAATGTTGATGCCCATTCTGGGGCGATCCAATGGCATTACGGTGTGACAGAGTACGATTTCTATACGGTTTTATTCGGGATTGGGAGGGCAATCGGAATTTGTGCCAATATAATATGGGACAGAGCGCTTGGTTATCCGCTCGAAAGACCGAAATCAGTTACCACAGTAATGCTGGAAAAAATTGCACGTGGCGAGAATCCCGGGGATGAGTAATTTTAATTATTGCCATCATTTTGTTAGTTCGGATTATGTTGATTAAATTAGGTTGTTTTAATCAATGTAATCTGCACTGCGGATGCCCTATTACCGCTTTTATATCTTAATTTTCATACTGCAGTTAATCAGGCCTTTGGAAGGTCAATCTTATCTTCCTCCTGAGTTGCTCCCGGCTGCAAATAGGTTGTCACCTCAGGAAGTTACCAGTCTGATATTCGACAATACAGGATACCTGTGGACCGCTACACAATCTGAATTGAGCCGTTATGACGGGTATTATTCTGTTCAGTTTCCCTTGTTGAAAAGCGGTCAGCGGTTACCCAACGATCAGCAGATTAAATCAATCAGAAAAGACAGACAGGGAAACCTGTGGATTTTGGCCGGCAATGGTTTAAACCTGATTCAACATAAAACTGGTGAAATCAGTTATTATTCTTTAAGCCAGTCGGACCAGTCAATTTCTAATCAATTCACATCCAGAGATATTTATCCCGGGAAGGATGGGAGAGTATGGGTGCTTTCGGATAGTGTAATTATTTCCGTCAAACCCGGACAGGCAAACCGCTATTATCCGGTTCCCAGGTCATTCCAGAAGCCTGGTTTTGTAACTACCTGTCTTTTGCCGGATATCAATGGAAACCTATGGATCGGCACTTCAGCAGGAATTCTGTTTTTTGACCGCCAGCAACGTACATTTACCGAATTCATGCAACAGAGTGCCCAGGGGTTGCTGACTGATCAAAGGGTAAATTGTATGTTTCTGGATACGAAGAATTTTCTGTGGATAGGCACTGAGAATGGGCTTAACCGGTTTGACCAGGTTGATTATGATTTTGATAATTATTTTCCCGGAGGTAAAAATTCTGCTCAGGAGGCAAACACTGTCACAGATATCAATCAGGCTCCGGACGGCACCCTGATTATTGCAACAAAAGCCGGCCTTTTCTCATATGATGAAGTGAAAGGGATTTTTAGTAAAATATACGCAGGCCCCTGAGCCGGTAATTAAGAAAATTGCCATTGATGAGTATGGTGTAATATGGGGCGGTACGTCAGAAGGAATTGTGAAAATCAGGATTGTCGAGACTTTCTTTGCGAAATTATTCCGCTCATAGTCAGGTATTTACTTTGCCAACAGACAGGATCATTGCGATATCCGGCGGACCAGGAAATGGAATATTTATCGGCTATGCGAATAATACCTACGATGTGGCTGACCCTGTTAGTTTAACACGGAAGAATTTCAAAACACTTGATGATAGCCGGGTGATGGGTTTTTATCCTTTTAATCAGGAGGAATACCTTGTTCTTACCGAGCATGAACTTGAAATCATCAATCCCCGACAGGAGGCCAGGACCAGGATTTCTGCGCGTTATCCCTTTATAAAAAAAGACCTTCTTTCTGGAAATTCCCTGAATTGTCTCCTGAAGGATGGACCTGTTCTTTGGCTGGGTACTTCTGAGGGACTGCAGAAGATACGATTGGATTCTGCAAATCACAATGTAATTGGTGCTCTTCATGATGACAACCAGAGCATTGACATCGGCCCGGTCTTTGACATTGAAAAAGATTTTAATGGCAAGCTTTGGCTGGCCACCACCCATGGATTGCTCTATTATGATCCGCAACACGGAGACTTCTACATGCTCACTCCTTATGATAAAACCCTTCTCAACACTGAACATAAGCAGGTTTATACAATCGTTCCTGAGTCACCCGAAGTCTTTCTGATTGGTACCTCAATGGGTGCTTATCGTTTTGATGTTCCTACCCGTGAATTTACCGCGGTATTGGATGAACCTGCCCTGCTGCATTCGGCCTTTAAAGCAATGACAATTGATCATATTGGCAATATTTGGATATGCTCCGGAAACGGGCTGTATGTACTGATCCACAACACGGAATCAGTTTTGTTTTTTGACCAGCGTGAGGGTCTTCTGAATTCCTCCTATACATCAGTATGTTCAGGAGTTAATGGCAAAATTTATCTCGGTGGTGATATGGGATTGTCGGAGATCAATCCTGACCAGATTCTCTCACCGGCAGGAAACTTCAGGATAATGATAACGGGTTTCAGATTCATTGCAGAGGAGCCACAGAATGATCAGGTATATTATAATCCAACAGATACCCTGCTGATACCCTGGAAAAAAATGCCCGTCCGAATAGATATTGCCTCTGCAAACCTGTCAAGGCCGGAAATTAACAAATACAGGTATAGCCTTGAAAAATCCGGTGATGAACCTGTCTGGCATTCCCTGGGATCCCAGAATTCAATCATACTGGGTCATCTTGATCCGGGACGATATTTTTTCAGGGTAACAGGAACAAATTCTGTTACCCTTGGGAATAATGCGGTAAAATCCCTTGTGATCATTGTAGAAGCGCCAAGATGGAGAACAAGGACGGCACTGATCATTTATTTTATTGCGGGATTTGTGTTCATTTTACTCGCCTTCCGGTTGATTACCCGCAGGTTCTTCAATCTGAGCAAGGAAAACCAGGAGCGTGAAATGTTCGCCCTCCAGATCATGCTGCAAAAGGAAGAACTTACACTTAAAAACAAGAGCATTACTGACAGCATCAACTATGCGAAGCGCATTCAAACAGCCATGCTGCCCCCATACCGGCTTTTTAAATCAGTTTTTCCTTCTTCCTTCGTTTTGTACATGCCAAAGGATATCGTTAGCGGAGACTTTTACTGGATCAACAAGCTGGGAGATAAAATTTTTGTTGCAGCGGTGGATTGCACCGGACATGGCGTTCCGGGTGCCTTTATGTCAATTATAGGCTTTGAATTATTCCGGAAGATCACCAATATTGAAGGATTGTCGAGGCCGTCAGATATTCTGAACCGACTGAATGAGGATTTTCATGTGATATTTAAGGATGTGGATAATGTGGTTCTGCGTGATGGAATGGATGTGGCGTTCTGCTCGATCGACAAAAAGAATATGATCCTTGAGTTTGCCGGAGCTTTTAATCCCCTTTACCTGATCAGGGATAACAAAATTACGGAAGTAAAAGGTGACAGGTTTGCCATTGGCCTGGATGAAACCAATTTCAAAGACCAGACCTTTAAAAATCATTTGATTCCAATACAACAGGGAGATATCATATATATATTCTCCGATGGTTTTGCCGACCAGTTTGGCGGCCCGGATGGGAAAAAATACAAATACCGCCGTTTCAGGCACCTCTTGCTCAACCTTCACCGCCTGCCCATGGATAAACAACACGAAATCCTTGAAAACAATGTAATGGAATGGCGTGGCCTGCAGGAGCAGGTGGATGATATACTGGTTATCGGAATTAAAATAGATTTTTAGGGGCCTAGGGCTTAGGGGCTTATAGGCTGGGCTTAGGTTTCTAGGTATTTAAATGTAGGCTTTACGGATTGTACGGATAATGCCAATAATACTTTTTCAGTTTCAATCAATTTTATAATTCACATGCAGTGTTATCAGTTTCCTTTTGTATAGGTCCAATCTTGTTGCTAAGACACTGAATTGATAATGGTAATTCTTTTAAGGAACCATAAGACATCTTCAAGAAATCGACAGATATTCTAATTAGACTTTCCCGTAGCACTCTCCCTCAACAATATTTGAAGGCAACTGAGATACCAGCTGCTCTTCTCATTTGAGAAGTTAAAATCCATACTATTTCTTCTTTAGGAAAGGACTCTGGGAGTGTTTTATAAATCATTAAGTACTAACTCGTCGGCAAGTAAAAATGCCCTTAAATTACTGTGATCTCTCATTTTATATTAGAATTATTTCGGTTAACATAATATTTTAGTCCAGCTTTATATCCTTGAAGCCTAAACCCCTAGGCGCCTAAGCAGCCTAGAAGCCCTAGTAGCCCTAATTCTCCAACAGCGCCTTCATCTTATTCACCAGCACTTCCACCTGGAACGGCTTACTGATGTAATCATTCATGCCGGCGGCAAGGCAGGTTTCTTTGTCACCCGACAAAGCATTTGCCGTTATGGCAATGATGGGAGTCTGTGTGTTGGAGGTTGCCTCCAGTTCGCGGATTTTTTTCGTGGCCACGATCCCGTTTATTACAGGCATTTGAATATCCATCAGGATCAGGTCGTATTTTGATATACCGAATTTGTCCAGGGCGTCTTTTCCGTTATTTGCAATATCAATATTCTTTACCATATTCTTCAGGCTCAGAATGATGATCTTTTGATTAATTGCATTGTCCTCAACCAGTAATATATTGGCATTCTTTAATTCAATCTTCACCTTGGGCTGCAGGAGCTGGGGGGTTTCCTTTTCTGATTCAGGTTTTTGTATGCCAACAGATCCTTTCTTCAGCATAAAGCCAAAGGTCAATGTGGTTTGTTCTTCGTTAGAGACTATTTTAAATTCACCACCATAATATTCAATTATTTTCTTGGCAATGGTGAAATCAATAAAATAATCCTCTGGCTGGTATGTCACATCCTTAATGAGATCAGTGCCAGGGCGGGTATAATAGTTGCCATAGTCATCCGATTCAAGTTGAAGCTGGGGACATCGAATTTCGAATGATACAGAGGTGTCGGAATCATGATCATCGGTTATATCTATACCTATGTCGATGTAGAGTTTGCCGTTAGGATTTGCCTTGATGATATTTTCAATAATATTCAGAAATATCTGTTTGATACGAATCGGGTCACCAAGATAGGTTGTCCTGATCGCCCGTGAAACATGCAGGTTAATTTCAAGCCTGTCTTTATGCTGATCTCTGAAAAGTTTAAGTGTGTTATCAATTGAAGAATGCAGGTCGAAATTGATCTGGCTGCTTAATTCCTTTTCAATTTTTACTTCCGAAACCTTGACGATATTATTTACAACATTGATCAGATTTATTGTGGAGGCCAGAATTGTGTCGAAAAGATCACGGTGTTCTGAGTCGAGTTTTGATTTGTTAACCAGGTTTGAAACTACTGTGAGATTATTGAGAGGAGTCCTGATCTGATGTGAAAGCTTGGATAGGAAATCATCCTTCTGCCTGGCCTCGTTTTTTGATTCGATGATCGTTCTTTCCATAACATGGTAATTATGGAACCTGAGATACTCATTCAGGTAAACCAGCAGGTGAACAACCGCATATGCGCAGGTCATCCGCAGTGACCATGCCAGACTATAAGGATGTAATACGTTCAGCCTCGACTGAAAAACAAAATAAAGCACCACAATCACAAAAAACAGGAATGAGACTACATTTCCCCGCCTGATTCCAAAAAGCGGTATGGAAAACACGGGAAACAAAAGGAGCCAGAAACTTCCCGATCCTTCTGTTCCCCCGGTGTGCAATAAATATAGAAATATAACAGCCGTGACAAGGGTAAGTAATAATTTGCTGAGTTTCCGTTGCCGGGTAAAATGGAAAATGACAAGTGTGAGGATGAGTGCAGCAGTGGATGAAAATAGAAAAATAGCCAGTGGATTATTTCCGGAAGTCAGGGCAAGGATGGCAAAAAAAAGATTGATTACAATGCCGGTAAAGTTTACAAAATAAGCAATAAGCAATTTGTTAACTACATCAAGATCCGCCTGACGTTCAAGTTTTTTGGTTAATCGTTCAAGAAAAATGTATAAGGGATTCATCAGGTTAATTTTGAAAGTTAATTGACTCTCCGGAATTTCTTGATACCGAAGATAAATATACTAAATTTTTAATGAAATAAAGTCTGTCATAAAAGTGAACATAAAATTGATGCACTCTTGGCTCGATTTTTGAATTTAATTTGACAGGGGTGCATCCCATCTCTGAAAAGGGTTTTGCATTTATCTGTGATTGGCTGATTAAAATTAGCCGGGATCAACGGATAATAAAAAACCATACTTTTGTAGATACGTTTTATTACCGGTAAATGTTTCTTAAATACTGTTTATGCAAACAACCAAACGAATTGCCCGGATTAAGCCTGCAATGATCATCAGTAAAGTTACACGGAACAATGCTTTATGGATATTCATCCTTATGGCAGGTATGTGTAACCAGGTGTATTCACAGGCAGATTCTACTTCCCGATTTGTGAAATACTCACCGGGTTTCAAATTCAAGGAAGGCATATTTCTGAATTTTGAACAGGTGAAAGAAAACCTGCCTATTGCCAAATCGCAGGTCATCACTACAATACCATATGATGATCCGGATTTTTACGACCGCATTCTTCAGGAAAAGAAGATCGAACTATATGACAACCTGGGATCAAAGCAGGAAATAGGCACTAAGAATATATGGGGTTATTCAAGGAATGGTGTATTGTATGTGAACGTAAATGATGATTTTTACAGGATAACGATAGTCGGCAGCATTTGCCATTTTGTTGCCAGTTTAACCACATACAGCAATTATGGGAGTCCGTATTACAGCAGTTACGGTTACCCCTACGGAAATTATTATGACCCTTATAGTCCGTATTCTTATGCAAAACACGGGAAACACAGAATTGAAGCAATATCTGCTTGATTTTAAAACCGGTAATATTCTGGAATACGATGTGAAAAGCATTGAAATTTTGCTCATGGCTGATCCTGAATTGCATGATGAATTTGCTGCCTTGAACAGTAAAAAGCAAAAACAAATGAAGTTTTTATATCTCCGGAAGTTCAATGAAAGAAATCCCTTATATTTCCCAAAAAATACTCAATAACATGAAGATCCAAAAAATCGCCCTGTCCGTTTTCATACTGTTCCCTGCATTGGCAGGTTTTTCGCAAAGCGTTGTCCCATCGCGGCAGGATATTGCTGCTTTCTTTACTACCAAAACACTCGTTGTGCTTGAAGATAACCCGCTCATGGAATATAACTCCATTATTAAAAAGGTCATGGAACAGGAGTGGAAGATTACGGAATATGATTTCATATCAAGCAAAGACTTTGACAGTAAGCGGCTTGATCCCCAGTACTCATTTATTTATATGTCGAGGGTCACCTTTGAAAACGACAAAACCGATGCGGAATATCGCTTTTTGCAGTTATCGCTCGGCGGGGATTATTTCAGGCTGAACGAAATGCCCGATATAGCTTCTGTGCCGCTGGCATTTTATGATGTGGAAGAGGACAGGTATGCCTATAAGCTGGCAATTATTCTTCGCTTCATGCAAAATCATGCCAGGCTCATCCGTGAGCATCCTGAAATTGTATCGCAGAATGTTTTCAAGCATTATAATGAGAATATCCAGGAAATCAAGGATAAGACTTTTTATGTATTGAAGGAGGAATTGGGACCAGATGTCAATACGGAAGCCAAAATTAAAAAGGTTTATCCTTATAAGTTTAAACTGGTAACAGCAGAAGATATTGAACAGGCAATCAAAGACAGTAATCCGGAGGTTGTGTTTCTGCATAAGGTGGGTCCGGAAGGCACTAAAATAGATGCCCGTTGTTATAATGTGATAATCGGAGCAGCCGATGCAAATTTCTATTATTTCGATTATCACAAGATCAGCGACAAGAATCCGGATGGTTTTCTTGCAAGCGACTTTAAAAATCTGGTTAAATAGTTGACAGAATTTATTTCTTCTCGTATAATAACCGATGTGAATACTTCGATAATTATTTTGTTGTTGTATTTCCATTTTTAGTATATTCATCCGTACAATTTAACTGATTAACATTGCGAAACTTAACCAGGTACATTCTGTTCGTGTTGATCACGCTGTGGCCGGCCGTGATAGATGCACAGGATAATTCAAAAGTTCAGTCCCTGCTTGCCGAAGCGGATGCCTGTATCAGCAGAAATGAATTGACTGAGGCTCTGGGTAAAACCAGGGAGGCATTACAAATGTCGCCCGAGAGTATCCCCGTTCTGCAGAAGCAGATCAGCATACTTTTTCTTATGAAGGATGATAAGGAAGCGATGAAGGAGACAGAGGACGCCATATCAAAGTATCCTGAAGAACCGGATTTCTATTACCTGAGGGGCGTGATCTACAATTCCAGGGAAAAATATGAACGGGCACTTGACAATTTTGACCATGCCATTGGACTAAAATCTTCCCCCAATCTGTATAAATTTTATCTTGGACGGGGAGTTTCCCATTTGAACATGATGGAATATGAACTTGCCCTGAGTGATTTTACATCCACCATTGAGATGAATGATACAGTAGCAGGAGCTTATCATGGCCGGGCTATGGTGAACTATGAATTGCATGATTATTCATCTGCGGTTTCAGATTTTCTTAAAACACTTGATTATTCAAAGGGCAATTCCGCGTTGTATTTTAATTTAGGAATGTCATATTACCGGCTCGATGAAAAATCTAATGCATGCCCTTATTTTCATAAGGCATGTACACTTGGAAATACAAATGCATGCCGCATGGCCCTCATGGAATGTGCAAAGGCTATACCTACTGTTCCGTAGTGCATCAGGCGTCCTCAAATTATGCTATCTTTGATTTTTCAATATCAGGATGGATCTTTCTGTCATCATAGTCAGCTATAATGTTAAATATTTCCTGGAGCAATGCTTGCATTCTGTTGAAAAGGCTTCCGAGCATATTGCTGTTGAAATTTATGTAGTTGACAACAATTCGGCTGATGGTTCGGTGCAAATGGTAGCCGAAAAATTCCCCGGCGTTAAACTCATTGCCAATAACGTTAACCTGGGATTCGCTAAAGCCAATAACCAGGCCATTCGCATCGCTTCGGGAAAGTACATCCTCTTACTAAATCCGGATACCCTGGTGCAGGAAGACACTTTCAGTAAGTGTATCGCACATATGGAGGAATTTGCCGATATTGGATGCCTGGGGGTAAAAATGATTGATGGAGCAGGCAATTTTCTTCCTGAATCGAAAAGGGCCTTGCCCACTCCGGGTGTTGCCTTTTACAAGATCTTCGGTTTCTCTGCACTTTTTCCGCGGTCAAAAACATTTGGCCGTTACCACCTCAGCTACCTTAGCAAGGATAAGATAAATGATGTGGATGTGATCTCAGGGGCCTTCATGCTGCTGAGAAAAAGTGCACTGGAAAAATCGGGCCTGCTTGATGAGGTCTTCTTTATGTATGGTGAGGACATAGATCTTTCATACCGGATAAAACTGGCAGGTTACCGAAACGTGTATTTTCCGCTTACCACCATTATTCATTATAAGGGAGAAAGCACGAAAAAGGGCAGTATCAATTATGTGATTGTGTTTTATAATGCCATGATCATTTTCGCCCAGAAACATTTTGCCCGAAATACCGCCCGTTATTATGCCCTGTTTATACACACTGCTATCTATTTCCGGGCGGGTTTGTCCATTCTTCAGCGGTTTATCAAGGGAATTATCAATCCATTGCTCGATGCATTGACCATCTATGCCGGGTACCGGACCATCATGCCAATGTGGGAGATGCATCTGTTCGGGCAGGCAGGATCATACCCGGAACTCTATATGAATGTGGTAGTTCCGTTTTATATCCTTGCATGGATATTGTCCCTTTTCCTATCTACCGGGTATGAAAAGTCGGTTAGGTTAACCGACATGGTCAAAGGACTTGTTATCGGGTCACTATTCATCCTGCTGATATATGCATTACTGCCTGAATCATTCAGGTTCTCCCGTGCACTCATTCTGTTTGGTGCAGCATGGACCCTTATGGCTACAGTATTTGACCGTTTTGTTTTGAGCATACTTTTCCCGGCAAGTTTTGAACTGGAAGCATGGACACGGAAAAAACGGATCATCATCATAGGAACCAGGAAAGAAGGCGACAGGGTATTTTCAATTGTACGGCAGACTCAGGTGGTTCCTGAACTGATCGGATTTGTTGATCCTTCTGAGGGACGTGTGTTGCCTGGTTTTATTGGACATATAGGGCAAATCGGTGACATAGTGCAGGTAAACCGGGCAGATGAACTCATTTTCTGCGCAGGGGATATCAGTTCACAAAAAATTATTACCACCATGTTGAAATTTACCGATGCCGGGGTGAATTTCAAAATTGCCCCGCCTGAAAGCTTGTCGGTAATAGGCAGTAATTCAAGTGATTCCATTGGCGATCTCTATGTCCTGCATTTTAATACCCTGTCGAGAAAGTTAAACCGGAGAAAAAAACGATTGATCGACATTGCACTTTCTTTGATTTTTGTTGTTATAAGTCCGATACTCTTACTTTTTGTGAAAAACCGTACGGGATTGATCAGAAACATTTTCAGTGTACTCACAGGGATTCATTCATGGGTAGGATATTTCCGCTCTACTGGTGGTGATCACCCGGGATTGCCGGTTATCCGCCCCGGCGTTCTGACACCCATGGATGGCAACCGGTATATGTTGACAGAAGATGGAATGGCAGAAAAAATGAACCTTAATTATGCCAAGGATTACCGGATTATAAATGATCTGAATATTATCATAAAGAATTTAAGGGGATTGGGCCGGAGTCCTGTTCGGGTTTAGTAAAAAGATATTAAAGAATATGGTAAAATTCAAGTTAACCATGCCTGCCATGGGTGAAGGCATTATTGAGGCAACAATAACCCGATGGCTTGTTTTGCAGGGTGAGAAAGTTACAGTGGATCAGCCTTTGCTGGAAGTGGCTACTGATAAGGTTGATTCTGAAATTCCTTCGCCTGTGGAAGGCACCTTGTCACGGCTTGTATATAATGAAGGAGAAATACCCAAGGTTGGTGAGGTGATTGCAATTATCGACACCGCCAACGGTGCACCCGTTCCGGAAGATGAATTGGAGGATCAACCGGCCGGACTGATCAGCGAAGAAATATCAGATGAAACTTTTACGAAACAGATAGCGCAGGAGGCTGAAAATATGACGCCTGTCACACCGGATACAACACAGCATGAAATATTTATTTCCCCCCTGGTACGTATGCTGGCCCAGCAACGTGGTATTGCTTCACAGGAACTGAGGGAGATAAGGGGAACGGGTATGGATGGAAGGATTACCCGTGATGATATCAATGAATATCTGATTCACAGAAAACCCCGTGAATCACAGAACAGAATTCTTTTACCGCTGGAAGGCGATGAAGAACAGCAGAAAACCGCTATGCCAGAGATCCTGGCGGAACCGGGAGATGAGACTATTGAAATGGACCGGATGAGAAAGATCATCGCAGGCAATATGGTGAAATCCAAGCGTGTGTCACCGCATGTAACCTCATTTCTTGAAGCTGATATTACGGCCCTCGCAGAATGGCGCAGCCGTCAAAAGGATGACTTCCTTAAAAAGGAACAGGTGAAACTTACCTTTACGCCTATTTTTATTGAAGCTGTGGCCATGGCTTTAAAAGAATTTCCAAAGATCAACGTTTCCCTGGCCGGGGAAAACATAATCATTCGAAAGAATATTAATATAGGTATTGCAACCGCATTGCCCAACGGGAACCTGATTGTTCCGGTCATTAAAAATGCCGACAGGGAAAATCTTGGCGGGTTGGCCCGCAGGATTACAGATCTTGCGGAAAGAGCCCGGAATAATTCTCTCTTATTGCATGAGATCAAGGGAGGCACATTTACGATAACCAATATCGGGCAATATAACAATCTTACAGGAACACCCATAATAAATCAGCCGGAATCAGCAATTCTGGCGATTGGCACCATGATAAAAAAGCCATGGGCCGTGCAAACTCCGGACGGTTATGGAATTGCCGTAAGAGATATCAGCATGCTCTCATTAACCTATGATCACCGTGTAATTGACGGTGCCCTGGGTGGAGGATTTCTCAGCCGTGTAGCGTGGTATCTCGAACATTTCGATACCCGGAGGGAAGTTTAACACCAATACCAGTGAAAATGTGTGCAAAAAGCAGACTTTAATGAACATAACAACAATCACAAAACCAGAATATTAGATTGATTGGTTAATAATTCATCCTGCATAACGTTGGGGCCGATATTCATAGATTACATTTAATTGTTAAATTTGTTAAGTTACACGTATACCTATGAAACCCTCCAAAAAGTATTACTTTTCCTTCTGCTTCATAAATATCCTTATTTTCCTTTCTCCATCTGTATTTGGCCAGGGTGAGGAAAAGGTCAAAAATATGTTTATTGAGGCTGAATCTTATTTTCTTTTTGAAGAATATAAGGATGCTCTTCCGCTTTATCAAAGGATCCTGCAAACAGATCCTGAAAATTTCAACATTAATTATAAAATAGGGATATGTTATCTGAACGATGTTTATCAGGTACAAAAATCAATTCAATATCTTGAAAAGGCGGTTACCGGGATAGATGCCAATTCCAAAACAAACAGCCTCAAAGAGAAAAAGGCTCCTCCCGAGGCATTCTATTACCTTGGAAATGCTTACAGGTCTAATAACAGGCTTAAGGATGCCGTTGAGGCATATGAACAATTCAAGCTGGTGCTTGATCCGCTTGTATATGATGTAGAACTTGTTGATGCGCAGATTGAGGCCTGTAAAGTAGCCACACTGCAGGAATCCAAGCCCATGTATTTTATTTCGGGCAACCTGGGTGAACCAGTCAATGATCGTTTCGAAGAATCAAATCCTGTTGTCTCAGGCGATGAATCTGTCATTGCCTTTACAAGGAAACTTCAGTTTTATGATGCTGTCTTTTGCAGCCGGAAGGTCAACGGGAAATGGAGTGAACCGGAAAACCTTACCGAGGCATTTGGTGTGGATGGAAACACTTATACTACCGGCCTATCCTTTAATGGAGATGAATTGTTTGTATACCGGAGTGATAATTTCGATGGTAACCTGTATGTAAGCAAATACAAGAATAACACATGGTCTAAACTGCAGAAACTGAATTCAAATATTAATACAAAATACTGGGAATCCCACGCTTCTATTTCAAAAGACGGGAAAATACTGTATTTTACAAGTAACCGGGCGGGTGGATACGGAGGGCTTGATGTCTATAAATCGGAAAGGACGCGTTCCGGGGACTGGGGACCAGCCATGAACCTTGGACCGGTAATCAATTCAAAATACAATGAGGAAACTCCGGTTATTACTTCTGATGGCAATACCCTGTATTTTAGTTCAATGGGACATTATAACATGGGTGGATATGATATTTTCTATAGTACCCGGCTCGACAATGGACAGTGGTCTAAACCCATCAATGCCGGATATCCGTTAAATACAAGTAGTGATGACCTGTTTTTTACCCCTGTGGGGGAAGGTGCGTTTGCCTATTATGCCAAATACAATAAGGAAGACAGTTATGGCATGATGGACATCTATAAGCTGGAAGTATTTACAGATCTGCATCCCCGAAAATTCATCCTGAACGGCATCTCCCGCATGGAAGGGCAAGTCGGAACTGATTTCTCAAAATATACGGCTATTTTAATAAACAGTAAAACCGGAAAGGTACTTGATCAAACCAGGCTTAATCCTGATGGCACATACACACTGAATGCCCTTTCGGGCGATATGGAACTTCAGATCAAGGGCAAGGATATTCAGAATTTAAGTGAAAAATTTAACATTCCGATCAATAATCCCTCCAATATTGTATCACATACTACCATGCTGGTTGCAGCAGCCTCAGAAGCAGCTCCCGCAACAGTGGCAGTCATGGCACAAGTTCCGGCTGTGGGACCCGAAATGACTATCGGTACGTTAAGTTATAATGTCACCACAAACCAGTCTATTCCCATCCGGATCGACCTGGAAAAGGATACCAAGCTGCAGGTTGAAAGTTTTGTTGACGGCGAATTAAAGAATACAGAATTATTCCAGATTAAAAAGAAGAAATTTGTTTACATGCTCACTCCAAAGCCGGGAACCAACCTGCTGAGGTTTACCTTAACCGATAGCAAGGGAAATACAACAGTCCGTGAAGTGACCGTTGTTTATACCCCGCCCGTACAGGCAGTCACTGAGACCACGCCTGAAACAAAAGCCGCCCTTGCCGAATCTGACCGTTACATGGGAATGGCAGCCCTGGCAGGGGGTAATCTGGCAAAATATCTCGACAGTCTGAATAAGGCCGGAACCCAATTCAACTCACTGGCCGATATGTATGACTTCCTGATAGCACATGCTGCTGAAAAGCATTACACGATAGCCGAAGTGGATGAATTGATGGCCAGATTTCTTTCGCAGAAGGACCTCAATTATTTCTATGATGAATTAAAGCAACAGGCTGACGACAGTCTTGCTAAATCAATGGATCATCTGGATCTCAAGAAGAATAACATATATACATCCGAGGCACTGCTCGATTATTTATTCAGCCATGCCAAAGGGAGCAATTATGGAAATGAGGCGTTACGCGAGGCACTTTACAAAATTGCCGCAGCAAATCACGATCCGAAGTCGCTTATTGAATTGCTGGAGTCTTATTCAACTGGTCAGCTTTCGGATGTGCTGGGTGTGATGAAAAAGAATGCAGGCTCATATCCGAGCACACGGGCTGTTGCCGATTATCTGATAAACAGTCTTGCAAAGAATAGTTTCCCTGCTTCAGAACTTGAAGAAGCGTTGAAAAAAGCTGCCGCAGATATGGATATGAACTTCCTGTATCAAAGTTTATTATTCATATCCGGGGACAGCCTTCGTCAGACTCTTCTTGATCTTGATCTGAGGAGAGCAGGAATTGTAAGTTCCCTTCAACTGATCACACGTCTGCTGGATCAGTCTGCTCAAGGCGGATATACAAAAAGGGAGCTGATTGACAATATCGAAAAAATCAGGAAGGATCCTTATTACTATGTGGACATGTTCAGGAAACTCCTGGCCGAGAAAGCATCTGGCAGCCTGAAAGTATTCCTGCAGGAAATAGATATTCGCGGGTTGCAGATCAATACTTTCGAAGAACTGGTTGATTATTTGCTGAATCAGTCGAAATTCCACGACTTCAACAGGGAAATGGTATACCAGCTTCTGCTTGATATCATTGATGCAAAGAATGTCAGGGAGTTTATTGATCTTCTTTTGAAATACAGTGATGACAGAATAGCCGCTGCAATGCATGCAACTGATGTCACCCAGTTTTCAAAGCCTCTTGAAGTTATACAGTATCTTCTCTCTGTTGCGGATGATTATAATTACACGGAGCGTGATCTGATGCGACTTCTGTTGAAGATGCTCCTCCGGAAAGGTTCTGCCGGCATATCGGAAGTCAAGCAGGAAGGATGGTTCTCCTCGCTGGATAAGCCGGCCCTTGTCACAACGCTTGTTATCGTTAATTCAATCATAATCATCTTGCTGATCGTATTTTTGATGCGTAAAAAGCGTAAGAATGAAGAAAACGGTAATATGGCTTAAAATGAATTTTGCAAATCATAATTTTCTCATAAGGATACTGGTCCTGGTGATCATTTTTCCCGGCAGTTTATTTTGTCAGAAAATGGTTCCCAGTCCCCAGGATCTGTTTACCGAAGCGAATGAGTATATGCTGGCCGGTGAGTACCAGGAGGCCCTGCCGGTTTTGTTAAACCTCCAGGCAAAAGGATATACCGGGGCAAGTATAAGCTATAAGATCGGGGAATGCTACCTGAACGGAAAGGGTATGAAAATGCGTGCAATTCCTTATCTGAAAGAAGCATCACAAAATGTTTCGGATTCATATGCAGGTTCCTTACTGGATGAAGCCATTGCTCCCGTAAAGACATTGCTATATCTTGGCATTGCATACAGGCTTAATTATGATTTTGATAAGGCGATTTCCAGTTTTGGTGATTATCTGCACGCGATGAAGGCTGAAGATACAGCCAGCCGTTCACTTGTGCAATTTCATATTGACCGCTGCCAGAATGCAAAGGAGCTGATGGCTGCACCTGCCCGTTTCAGCTGTGATACCTTACCGGAATTCATCAACACAGCCTATTCAAACTTTAACCCTGTAATTACGGCAGATGAAAAGCAGCTGTTTTATATGGATCAGCTGAAGTTTTATGATGCTGTCATGCACTCCAGCCACACGGACACGGCCTGGCAGGCTCCTGAGAATCTTACCCCGGCAGTGCGTTCCGACGGTGATCACCTGGTGACTGGACATATCTGCGCAATGGTACCTTGATGCTGCTCACTGCATATGATGCATATCTGAGTGGAGAGATATTCAGCAGCGAATTTAAGAACGGTCAGTGGAGTGAGATGCTAAAACTGAACAGCAATATAAATACACGGTTTAATGAAACCCATGCATCCCTTTCTCCAGACGGCAATACGCTGTATTTCACCAGTGACCGGCAGGGCGGTTTTGGCGGCATGGATATTTATATTTCCCGGCGAAATCTGCAGGGCGACTGGGGTGCCGCTGTAAATGCAGGTCCCCTTATCAATACGCCTTTCAACGAAGAAACGCCCTTTTTGTATCCGGCGATGGAAAGACCTTGTTTTTCAGTTCCCAGGGTCACTATAATATGGGCGGATATGATATTTTCATGTGTTCGGCTGATGAAAATGGTGGATGGCTGCCTCCTTTCAACATTGGATATCCCCTGAATACAACGGATGATGACCTGTTCTTTTTTCCGGTAAAATCAGAAAAGATTGCTTATCAATCCCGTTTTCCTGCCAAATCAGTACAAAGTGAGATTGTTCGTTATCAGATTACTTCCTTTGGCAATCCTGCCCGCTTTACACTTATGGGAAAGGTAAATGTACAGGGAGATCTTCGCGTCAAAACTTTTATTATCAGTTGCTGAGAATCCCGGCAATAATACCTTGTCGTCTGCTGTAAACGCAGATGGTTCCTTTCAGCCAGAAAATTTCCGCCGGCAGCTTTACACTCGCCATTATAAGCGATGGAAAGGAACTTTGGCACAAGAGCATTGAGATCCCCCCTTATTTCCCACAGGATGCTCTTGTTATCCAGGCCGATGTGAAGGTAAAACAGGCACAGAAAGCGGATACCCTGCTGGTGAGTGATATCCGTTTTAATTCTAATGAAAGTAATCCGGCTGATGAGGGGATAACATATATTGAAGAACTTATCCGCATTCTCAATGCCTTTCCGGATGTTAAGCTGACTGTGAACGGATATGCCGATTCACGGGGTAATGAGGACTATAATTTGAAATTATCCATGGCAAGGGCCCGGGCTGTGGCCGGATATCTTAATCAGAAAGGTGACTTTTCACAAAGGATCACAGTAAATGCCTTCGGTGAAAAAGATCCGGTTGCACGCAACACAACTCCCGAAGGGCATGATGATCCCGAAGGCCGAAGATTTAACCGCCGGGTTGAATTGATATTCAACCAGGTACCGGAAAATCTCATTATCATCAGGCCAAATGACATACCTGCCGGACTGAGGCTAAAAAAATGACACTCCCGTCGGGGTGGTAGGTGTATTTAAGGCTTTTAATTTTAGCGTACCTAAGCTATAATTATTAAATTTGCTAATATAAAACCCCGGCACATGAAAACAGTCCTGTTTCTTGCATTTGCATTGATTGTTCACATTTCCGTTTCAGCCCAGGAAAAAGAGCAGGTCAATCTTAAAGAGTATTTTATCGATGCAGAATTTTTCTTTGCCCAGGAAACATATCTGGATGCTTTGTACGATTACCTTGAAATTTACAACAACGGATACAAGGACAATGCAAATATCAATTACAGGATTGGGATATGTTATTTGAATATACCGGGACAGAAAGACAAATCAGTGAGTTTCCTGCTTGAATCGCTCAAAAATGTTTCACCCAAATACAAGGAAAGTTCTCTGAAACAGACGTATGCCCCTGTGGATGCCTACCTTTACCTGGGGAATGCCTACCGGGTGAATAATCTTCTAAGCCAGGCCATCGAATCGTATAACAAATACAAGGAGCTGGCCGGTTCACAGGGGGAACAAAAATTTGCAGATCAGCAGATTCAGGCCTGTAATACGGCTATACGTTTCATGGACAATCCGTTAAAAGTCAGAATTACAAACCTGGGGGATTCAGTAAACGGGGAATCCTCAAATTTAAAAGCTGTAATTTCAGGGAATGGCCGCACCATGGCCTATATGAATGAACTGCCATTTTATAATGCCGTGTATATATCCCATTACAAGGATGGAGTATGGACATCACCCGTTAACATTACCCCCCAGATTCAGTCGGATGGCGATCAATATGTGTCTTCTTTATCCTTTGACGGGAACACGCTGTATCTGACCCGTGAAGATGCCTTCAACAGTGATATTTATAAAAGCTTGTTCCAAAACGGGAAGTGGTCAAAATCCGAACCGCTGGCCGGACAGGATATCAATACAAAATATTGGGAATCGCATGCTTCCATTTCGCGTGATGGGAAAACGCTTTATTTTACAAGCAATCGTAAAGGGGGATTTGGTGAGATGGACATATATAAATCCACTCTTCAGGATAATAATCAATGGGGCCAACCCGTTAATCTGGGCAATGTCATTAATTCCGTACTGAATGAGGATACTCCGTTTATCACAGAAAATGACAGCGTTTTATATTTCAGTTCACAGGGACATGAAAACATGGGAGGATATGATATTTTCAAGTCAAAGATAGGACCGGCCAATCAGTGGTCTGCTCCTGAAAATCTGCTGTATCCGATCAACACCACGGATGATAATCTATTTTACTATCCCTGGCACAATGCCCGCATAATTTACGCATCGCTGATCCGTCCGGGAGGTTATGGAAAAGAAGATATTTTTGCCATACAACCCGAAGAAGATAAACCGCTGAATGATCTGTTTGCGGAATTGATTCAGCCCGTTACTCCTGTAGTTGCTGCTGTTACCCCTTCCACTGCGCAACCACAAGGTGCTGTTATTGCTGAGACTGCAGTAACTGCCGCTGCGGCTGCCTCTGCTGCCCTTCAACCAGTCAGCCAGAGATCAAGGGCACAGCAAAAGAAGCTGCTCCTGCAGCCACCGTTGAACCTGCTGCTGTTTCTGTTCCTGCAGCTCCCACTCCACGTGAAATTAATCTTACACCGGTATATTTTAATTTTGATAATTTCCTGCTGACTGCCGATGGGGAAGCTCAATTGCAGAAAATATACAGGCTGATGAAAGATTTTCCTGCCGTGCGGGTCAGGTTGATTGGTCATGCCGATGCCAAGGGTACTGCTGATTATAACCTTGTTCTGTCACAAAAAAGAGCACGTACCACCCTTCAATATCTTTTAAATCTTGGAATTGAAGAGAGCCGGTTAAGTTCTACAGGGCTGGGTGAAAAGAACTTTGTGGCCATCAATTCAAATCCGGATGGCACAGATAATCCGGAAGGACGGCAATTGAACAGGCGCGTGGAATATGAAATTACAGGTACCGATGATGCAGTACTTACCATCCGGATACCACCAATACCGGAACATCTGAAATTCAAAAAATAAAGTCAACAACCGGACTATGCGGACATTGATTATTTTCACCATCTTGACTGTAATCCTTTTTTCTGCCTATGGCCAAACCCGGGATGAAATGATGAATACTTACAATGAAGGGCTTTACTTCCTTAATCGCGGAGATTTTAAGGAAGCAGCATTTTATTTTCGTAAGGTGGTTGATAAGTATCCCGAAAATGCAAACTACAATTTCAAGCTTGGCGAATGCTATATGAATGTACCCGGGAGTGAAGCGCTGGCCATTCCCTGCCTTGAAAAAGCCGTTAAGCAGATCGTGCCAAAGAAGAAATACAATAAGAAGGATTTTGACGGGAAATCCGCACCCCTGTATGCCTGGTTTTACCTGGGAAATGTATATCGCGTCAACAACAGGCTCGATGATGCCCTGAAAGCATATGATATTTTTATAAACTCTCCGTTTTATTATGGT
Organism: uncultured Bacteroidales bacterium; assembly: GCA_963808745.1. Taxonomy (GTDB): domain Bacteria; phylum Bacteroidota; class Bacteroidia; order Bacteroidales; family UBA10428; genus UBA5072. The sequence continues at coordinate 174,595 of CAWEGX010000018.1, read as the reverse complement.
GATTACAACCAGGCCATTGTTGAAAACGAGATCAAGGCCTGTGAAAGGGCGAAAATAATTCAGGACAACCCGGTTCCGTTATCGGAATTAAAACTCGATACCACAATCAATACGGAAGCATCAGAACTTAACCCGGTTATTTCCCGTGATGAGAACACCCTTTTGTTTGTCAGAAGGCTGAAATTTTATGATGCCATTTATATAACCGAAAAGAGCGGAGATACCTGGACACAGCCGGTTAACCTCAATACCTCCATCGGATCAGACGGGGATCTCTATCCGACATGCCTTTCTGCGGACGGCAAGGAATTATACCTTGTTAAATACGGTGAGAGCAAGGATATCTGGGTTTCCCGGCGAACGGCTTCCGGGTGGTCGGAGGCAACCCCTTTGGATGACAGGATCAATACCGCTGCAGACGAGAGTTCAGCATGCCTGTCGGAGGATGGAAAATCCCTGTATTTTGCCAGTACAAGAAAGGGGGGCTATGGCGGAAATGATCTTTTCGTTTCTGTTCGTGATAACAAAAACAGGTGGGGAAAACCCCGCAACCTGGGATCTATGATCAATACAGCCTTTGATGAGGAAAGCCCGTGTGTGACCAATAGTGACACAACATTGTTTTTTAGCTCAAAGGGGCACTTCAGCATGGGCGGATACGATATTTTCTATTCCAGCCTTTCAGATAAAAAGTGGAGTGAACCGGTGAATCTCGGATTTCCGATCAATAATACGGGGGATAATATTGGGTACATCGCCATGCAGGGAGGGAAAAAAGGATATTATTCAAAAGTAAATCCCGCGGAGCGGGATGGGGAGTCGGATATATTCAGGGTTGAGTTAAAATAGGTTAAGTGTAATATCAATATGGCTGTAAAAACAGATACCGAAATCATTTTACGGGCACTGGAGCCAACAGATATTGATGCCTTATACAAGTGGGAGAACGATCCTGAAATATGGCATGTGAGCAATACCTGCACACCTTATTCAAAATATATTCTTGAAAAATATATAGAAAACTCCCATCTGGATATTTACCAGGTGAGACAGTTAAGGATGATGATCGATATCCGTGAAAACGGCAATGGGTATCAGCGGTCTATTGGAACAGTTGATCTGTTTGACTTTGATCCATACCATAACAGGGCCGGCATCGGAATCCTGATTGGAGAGAAATCCGACAGAAGAAAGGGATTTGCATGTAAGGCGCTGAAAAAGTTCCTTGAATACAGTTTTCATTCTCTTCAGCTTCATCAGTTATATTGCAATATTACTGAAGGCAACAGGGACAGCCTGAGTCTGTTTAAAAAGTGCGGATTCAAAATTACCGGCCGGAAAAAAGAATGGGTAAAGACACCGGCTAAATATGTTGATGAATACTTGCTGCAGCTGATCAATCCTAAAGATCAGGCAGCACGTTAAAGGAAGAATAGCTCTAAATACCTGGAAATTGTTATTTGACAATGTGAAACAGATGAGGAGGGATTACAATGAAAAAATTATTACATTTTGCACTCTTGTTTATTTTATTCTCTGCAGTAGGTTATGCACAGGATGAATCATCCATTAAGCCTTATTTAAACTCCGGTGATCTTGCAAAATTAAGCAAGGCGGACAGGATCAGAGCTGATGCGGACAGGCAGATGGAAGAGGTAAGAAGCCTGAATTTTAAAATACTGTCGCTGCAAAAGGATACCTCCATGAGCGCACGGAAAGTAAAGAAGCAGGTCATGGTAGTGCAATCCGAATCCTGGAAAAAACATGTTCAGGCCTCGGCCGCTTATGAAAAAAGCAACGATATAAAATACGGCATTTATAAAAAATACCTGAGTCATTTCTGGAAAGAGCATGAGGGCCAGGAGGCAAATTATGTCAACGCTAAAATGCTGGAAGAGCAGGCGAGGGATAATTTCGCCCAGGCGGCAGTATACAGGAGGAATACCCGACACATGAACCTGGGCAGTGTTAAGGTGGAAAAACTTACCGAGGCAAATAATCTTGAGGCAGCCGCAATCAGGCGACAGGTTGCGTCTCTCTCATCCTGTTTTGGAGCTACAGCCGCAGTTGCTTCGGCTGTCCCAAGCGACAGTATTCCCAAAAGCACTGTTTCTGATGTAAAAAGCCAGCCGCCGGTTGCATCAGCGCCCGCTTCCGTTGCAATAGCTCCGGCCGCAGTGGCTGCTGTGCCGGTTGTTGTGCCTCCACCGGTTTCCTGATGAAAAAACCGACATTATGCCGGCAGCAAGGGATACTTCCTTCGATAACCAGGTGCTTTTCCGGATTCAGATTGCGGCAAACAAGGCTCCTTTTACCTTTGCAGATCTGAAAAAGATAAGTCCCGGCAATTACCCTGTTGAAATAGTTTCTGAAGCAGGCTGGTATAAATATCAGTTCATTGGAGTGCCGATGTTTTCAGATGCTTCGAGAATACTGAAGGAGGCTGCTGTAACAGGCGCATTTGTAGTGGCTTATCAAAAAACCACCAAACAGAATATTGCTGAGGCAGTTAAAAGTAACCGCGAACTTGAGAAACGGATACAGGCAGAAGGAAGGAATGGTTTGATCCAGGAAGTTCAATACCATGTTGAATTGGCTACTTCAAAAACATTTCTGAAGCCCGAAGATGTCGCAAAATTATATCGCGGAACAGAACCGGTTCTGGTTATTATGGAAAACGGACTATATACATACCATCTCAGGGCAGGATATACACTCCAGGATGCCCTGGATCTGAAAGAACAGATTGGACTGAATAATGCTTCAATCGTTGCCTATAAAAATGCGAAAAAAGTTGTTACCGGAACTTTATAAGGGGTGGATTTCTGAAAAATCGGGAATCTCCTGTAAAAATTTGTATTGTTTGTAGTCGGCGTTCATCTGGCAGCAATAGTGTTTCCTTCCGTTGCTGATAAGCAGGAAAGGAGCTTTGTAAAGCAAATTATAGCGGCTTACCTGGTCAAATGACTGCTGACTGATCTCCACTGAGGGCGCTTTGCATTCAATGATCATGAGGGGATCGCCCTTGCGGTCGAATACAAGCAGGTCATAACGGCGTTTTCTGCGCAGATGACTGAATCCCTTTTCAACAGCAATCAATACAATTGGAAAATTTTTAACGCCCACCAGGTATTTCACAACATGCTGCCTGACCCATTCCTCGGGGGTCAGCAGTACGAATCTTCTCCGTATTTCATCAAAAATGTATTTTTTCTCTTTTTCCTGCTTTATCCTGAAGAAATATGTTGGTAAATTTAACGGGTCCATGAAGATGAATTAATTCAGGTAAATTTACGCAATCGATCAAGAATAAAGAACCCCGGATGACTTTTGAAGGAATAATGTCGGATTTAAAGGCAGCGAAATATAAACCTTTATATTTCCTGATGGGAGAAGAGCCCTTTTTTATTGACCTGATAACTGATTACCTGGCAGAGCATGTGCTTACTGCGGAAGAAAGATCGTTTAACCAGCTTGTATTATATGGCCGGGATACCGATATGAAAATGGTTGTTTCTTCAGCAAGGAGATATCCCATGATGGCATCGCGGCAGGTAATCATTGTGCGCGAGGCCCAGCAGTTAAAAAATATGGAAGGTCTTGAATCCTACCTGACCGCCATCATGCCTTCTACAGTTCTTGTATTTGCCTATAAATACAAAAAGATTGACAAAAGGACAAAACTGGCCAAACTGCTTGCAGAAAAGAGTGTTTTGCTGGAATCGGACAAGCTTCGTGAAGACAAGGTACCCGCATGGATCATGGGTTATCTGAAAGAAAGAGACTACAGGGCAGACCAGAAAACAGCCACCCTTCTGGTTGATTTCCTTGGAAATGACCTTGGGAAAATCGGAAATGAACTTGATAAACTTATGCTTGTTGTGCCATCAGGATCAAAGGAGATCACGGCCGACCTGATTGAAAAAAATATTGGCATCAGCAAGGATTATAATACATTCGAATTAACCCGTGCGCTTGCCGCAGGTGACCTGGTGAAGTCGGGTCGGATTGTGCGCTATTTCGCCACCAATCCGAAAAACAATCCTTTTATCCTTACAATTGCATCATTATTTTATTATTTTGCCAAAGTTCTTCTCTACCATGGATTGACAGATAAAAGCAAGGAAAATGTGGCGCGTGAACTGGGTATCAATCCTTTTTTTGCAGGCGAGTATGTGCAGGCAGCGAACCAGTTTCCCCTTGCCAAAACACGTATGATCATTTCATGGCTGAGGGAATATGATCTGAAAGCAAAGGGGGGAAGTATGGCCTCTGAAGGTGACCTGTTAAGGGAATTGGTATTTAAAATCACACATTAATTAATCCGGCTAAGAAATACTGTCATGACTTATATTCTGATCGCTTTTACCGCGTTGATATCTATCACAGCATTCTATAAAGAGGAATGGTTTTCGAAATTGCAGTTTAACGCTTACCAGGTATATCACCGGAAAGAAGTACACCGGTTGTTGACCCATGGTTTCCTGCATGCAAACTGGACGCACCTGATCGTGAATATGCTGGTTTTGTATTTCTTCGGACCGATCGTGGAGCAAATCATTCGGCAGATCCTGAGTGAGGCAATGCAGGGCTGGTCAATGCTGATATATATGTTTTTCTATTTTGCCGCCATTATTGTAGCCACCCTTGTAAGTCTTTACAAAAACAAGGACAATGTCTGGTACAATTCGGTAGGTGCATCAGGAGCTGTATCGGCTGTTATCTTCTTTTACATTTTTTTCAACCCCTGGGAAAAAATCTATTTTTACGGAATTCTCCCGGTACCCGGAATTGTTATGGGTGTGCTTTACCTGATATATGGTCATTATATGAGCAGAAAGGGAACCGACAATGTAAACCATGATGCCCATATAGTAGGTGCTCTTTTCGGGTTTATTTTCCCTCTTTTTATCAATTATCATCTGATCAGTGTTTTCGTGAATAAACTCCTGAGTTTTTCACTTTAGCACCAGGCTGAGTGTGTGCCATGGCAAAAGCAAAATATCTTTGTTTGAACGGAGAATTCCGCCCGGCAGCAGATCCCGTTTTGGTTGCCGGAAACAGGGCTTTTCGTTTTGGCGATGCCCTGTTTGAGAATATCCATGCCTGGTCTACTGAAGCTCAATTGCTTGAAAAACATTATAACAGACTGATCACCAGCATGACTGTGCTGGGAATGGCAGTTCCTTCCCGTCTTACTGTTCCATCGCTTTCACGTTTCATTACGCAATTGCTTAACAGGAACAAGATATTCGGCGGAGCGGGTATCAGGCTTACTGTTTATCGGGAGACTGGTGAAAGCCTGTTGCCGGGCGATCAGACGACTTCTTTTATCCTTGAAAGTGAAGCCCTGGAAACCGGCAGATACCAGTTAAATGATAAGGGATATGTTATTGATGTTTGCCAGGAATTCAGGAGAGCTGCTGGAATCCTGTCCGGAATAAAGACGACAGGTTACCTTTCGAATGTGATGACCGCTTTGTTTTGTGAACAAAACGGATTGGATGATGCCATCATGATAAACGAATCAGGAAGAATAACCGGATCAACGGGATCCAATATCTTTCTTGTAAGAGCATCTTCTCTTTTCACACCTGTTTTGGGGCAGGGATGTATTCCGGGAATTATGCGGGAGGTGATTATCAAACTGGCAACTGATGCCGGTTTACAGGTAAATGATCACAGCAGTTTAACACCAGCAGTGCTGGACGATGCAGATGAAGTGTTTTTTACCAATGCGATTGAGGGAATCCGCTGGACCGGAGCATACAGGCAACGCAGATTTTACAAAAACACTGCACAAATGCTGATCCGAAAACTGAATGATAAAATTTTCGGAGGCCGCGAAGCTTAATTCATCTGCGGGTTTTCAGGAAAATTGGACCACATCTGGTATTTTTTCCCCATCCGGTTTAATGTATGGTTCCATATCTGTTTATTCATGGGGGACATAATCTCCCGGGCCGTAATTTCGGAGACTACCCAGGCATTCTCGGCCAGTTCGTCTTCGAGCTGATTGCTCTGCCAACCGCTGTAACCCAGGAAAAAACGGATATTCCCATTATGCAGGCTGCCGGATTCCAATAATCTTTTAATTACATCAAATTCTCCGCCCCAGTAAACGTTATCCAGTACTTTTATACTCCCGGGAATGATATCGCCCATTGTATGCAAATAATGTACAGTGCTGGTCTGAACTGGTCCGCCCAGTGCCACAATGGCATCAATTGGTGGAAAATCGGACATAATTTCGTTTACCTTCATGTTCACGGGTTTGTTTAAAACAAAACCCACAGTACCCTCGGCTGAATATTCAGTAATCAAAACGATGGATCTTTTGAAGTAATTATCCATCAGAAAGGGTTCCGATATCAGTATTCTGCCCTTTTGTGGCAGGAGGTTATTGTCAGTCTGAAAGAAATCATAATGAAGTTGCATACCTGATCATTTTACTATGCTTAAAGCAAATTTCATTCCATAATTGGGTTTGTCTGACAAAGTTAAACTGAAATAATCATCGCATTCGGTTTTTTTATCACAATCAGCCCGTATCTGATAAAAATTATGTGTTAATAAGCCTGATTTAATAGTATTGTGCTTTGACAGCACGACATGTTGAGAAAATTAAAAAAAACAGGCGGTTGGTTTAAAATTACACTACGTGAATATTCAACATGAGATGTCATATAATTGAGCAACAAATGTCATCATAAGATTTCGCAAGGTTTAATTTTAGGTTTATGTTTTAGGTTGGGGGCTGGTAAATCAGCCCCTCTTTTTTTGCGAACAATTGAAAATAAATGATGTTATTTACAAGAACATAACATGAGCCTATGATGCTTACCAAAACCAGCTACGAGAAAAATCTGAACTATCAGCAGTTTGTAAAGGAAGTGGTTAGCGATTATAAACTCGCGCTTCTCAGCAGGCATCTCAGTCTCACCGGCCGTAAGGAAGTTCTCACAGGAAAGGCAAAATTCGGGATTTTCGGAGATGGAAAGGAAATAGTACAGATCGCCTATGCCAAACAATTCAAGGCTGGTGACTGGAGATCAGGATATTACCGTGACCAGACATTTATGATGGCCTCCGGTCTGCTCAGTGCCGAAGAATTCTTTTCGCAGCTTTATGGAACGGCTGATGAACAGGTTTGTCCAGGCAATGCAGGTCGATCATTTAACAATCATTTTGCCACGCGCAATGTAAATCCCCAGGGCGAATGGCTTGATCTCACCAGCCAGAAAAACTCAGCTTCGGATCTTTCACCCACTGCCGGACATATGCCTCGACTACTGGGACTGGGCCTTGCATCAAAACTGGTAAGACAGCATCCTGAATATCAGCGGTTTTCAGGTATCAGCAATCATGGGAACGAAGTAGCCTTTGGTATGATTGGTGATGCCAGCACTTCTGAAGGTCATTTTTTTGAAGTCATGAATGCTGCCGGAGTACTGCAGATACCGGTTGCAATTGCCGTGTATGACGATGGATTTGGCATCTCGGTGCCTACCAGTGTTCAGACCATCAAGGCAAATATTTCTGCTGCATTGAAGGGTTTTGAGAAGAATGGCAGCAATACGGGCATTATCCTTTATGAAGCCTTCGGTTGGGATTATCCGGGTTTATGCCGGGTATTTGAGGAGGGGATCAGGAAATGCCGCACAGAGCATGTGCCTGTGCTTTTTCATATTCGCGAGCTGACACAGCCATTGGGTCATTCCACATCCGGATCTCAGGAACGGTATAAAACTCCTGAACGTTTGCAATGGGAGAAAGATCATGATTGCCTTTTGATGATGAAGGACTGGTTAATCCGGCATAACCTGGCAGGGGAAGATCAGTTGGCAGCCATGGAGACAGAAGTGGCTGAAACTATAGCCAGGGCCAGGGAAAGTGCATGGGCTGTTTACCAGCAGGCCATCCGAAAAGAAAAAACTGATTTATTAAAGATCATAAAAAACAAGAGCTGTGTATGCCGGAACGAGAATATCGACAAGATCAGGCTGTATACAAACAATCTGATCCACATCGAAAATCCCATTCGTAAAGACAACATCAGTACAGCCAAGAAAATTCTGAGGCATGTATGTGCAGATTGTCCCAAGCGGGAATCATTCAAAGGCAATCTGATGAAATGGCTGAATTCGAATTATGTGAGCGGTTTTGAAAAGTACAGCGCATTCCTTTATAATGAGACGGATCATGCGGCATTGAATGTATCCGGGATCGCTCCTGCTTATACAAGTGAATCACCCGAAATCACCGGACGCGAGATTTTGCGTGACAATTTTGATGCCCTGTTTTCAAAATACCCGTTACTGCTTGCCTTTGGAGAAGATGTAGGAAAGATTGGCGGGGTAAATCAAACTTACGAGGGATTGCAGACAAAATACGGAAATCACCGGATTTTCGATACAGGCATAAGGGAAACCTCGATCATTGGCAAGGGAATAGGATTGGCACTGAGGGGATTCAGGCCCATTGCCGAGATACAGTATTTCGATTACCTGTTGTATGCCCTTCAAACGTTAAGCGATGACCTGGCAACCACCCATTGGCGGACGGCCGGCGGTCAATCAATTCCGCTTATCATCAGTACAAGGGGACACAGGCTTGAAGGGATCTGGCATTCAGGCTCTCCGCTGAGCATGGTGATCAATTCCATCCGTGGCATCTTTGTATGTGTTCCACGCAACATGACCCAGGCGGCCGGATTTTACAATACCCTGCTCGAAGGCAATGACCCGGCCCTTGTAATTGAGCCGCTTAACGCTTACAGGTTAAAAGAAATAAGACCCGACAACATTGGTGAATTCCGGGTTCCGCTTGGTAAACCGGAGATACTCGTGACAGGTACCGATGTAACTCTTGTAACCTATGGTTCCTGTGTGAGGATAGCCATGGATGCGGTCAGGCAATTGAGGGAATTCAACATTCATGTGGAGCTGATCGATGTGCAGACATTGCTTCCCTTCGACATTGAAGAAACAATTGTCGACTCAATCCGAAAGACAAACAGGGTAGTGTTTTTTGACGAGGATGTTCCGGGAGGTGCTACGGCATATATGATGCAGAAAGTACTTGAAGAACAGGGGGCATTCAAATATCTTGATTCGGAACCCAGGACGCTGGCAGCCAGGGAACACAGGCCTGCATATTCGACCGACGGCGATTACTTTTCCAATCCGAATGCAGAAAATGTTTTTGAAACGATTTATGCGGTAATGCATGAGGTCAATCCCAAACGTTTTCCACACCTGTATTAACTAAAGCGCTCTTCGAGGAAACATTTTAGCTCGGCATATTCGTGCAGTACAGGAAATTCAGGGCAATCATCGATCACATTCTGCGGAGGACGGAATAATACGCCCAGATCAGCCTCTCTCAGCATGCTGATGTCATTATAGGAATCACCAAAGGCAATCACCTCATAATTGAGGCTTTTTAGTGCTTTTACCACTTCCCGCTTTGCATCCTTCTGCCGAAGCTGGTAACCGCTGATAATTCCCTGGCTGTTCACTTCAAGTGAATGGCAAAACAACGTGGGCCTTTCAAGCTGTTCCATCAGTGGATCGGCAAATTCAACGAAAGTATCCGATACTACGATAAATCTCGACACCCTCTTAAGCCAGTTGATCATTTCAAGGGCTCCGTGCATGGGCTTAATGGTGGCAATTACGCGCTGAATATCCAGCAGGGTGAGGCTGTTTTCCCTCAGGATTTCCAGCCGGTATAGCATCAGTTCATCGTAATTTTTCATGTCACGCGTTGTGAGTCGTAATGCGGGGATACCTGTTTTTTCTGCAACATTAATCCATACTTCAGGAACCCATACTCCTTCGAGATCAGAACAAACAGCGTGCATTTTTTTCATAAGGAAATTAATTTCTCCGCCAAAATAGTCAAATTTTAGTAGCGGCTAACCAGGAACTCTTTAAAATGTGAATAATCATTCTGAATCGTTTCAAAAGATTCTTCAAGATGATCGAGTCCTTCCAGGCTCGGAGGGAGGGCAGGATCAATTTTCAGCACCTTTTGTATTTCTTCGGGAAATTTGGCCGGATGGGCGGTTTCCAGACAAATGGCAAGCTGATCGGGATTGTTATCGGCAGGATGATGCCTGAAATATTCCATTAACCCTGCCCATCCTGCAGCACCATGAGGTTCGGCCAGTACGCCATATTTGCTGTACAAAACCTTTAACGTTTCAATTGTTTCCCTGTCAGTTATACTGTATGCTGCAATTTCAGAACGCATTTTTTGAATATCGGGTTCCCGGATTATATATCCGTTTTCATCCATGAGGCCATTATACAGTGACACGACCCTGGCCATGTTACTGGGATGCCCCACGTTCATGGCACTGGAAACACAATTCCGGGAGGGCACTACTGTATGATAGTTACCTGTTTGCCAATATACGGGTACCTCATCGTTTTCATTGGTGGCAATTACAAAACGTTTCACGGGCAGACCCATGGATTTTGCCAGCAATCCGCCCATCATATTACCGAAGTTTCCGGAGGGTACGGCAAAGATAGCCTGCTCGTCGGGCGAAAGGGCAAGTTGCGACCATGCGTAGAAATAATAAAACGACTGGGGCAGGAGGCGGCCGATGTTGATTGAATTGGCGGATGACAATCCCAGGTAATCGAGGGAGGGATCGGAAAATGCCTTCTTAACAAGGGCCTGGCAGTCATCAAATTTTCCGTCAAGTGATACAATTCGGATGTTGTGGCGCAGGGTGGTCATCTGTTTTCTCTGCCGCCCGGTGACCTCATTTTGTGGAAACAGGATCACCACGTCAATGTTATCCAAGTCCATAAAATGCATTGGCAATGGCACTCCCGGTATCTCCGGAGGTGGCGGTGAGGATGAGCATCTTACGGTTCTGTTTTTTAAGGAAGTACTGCATCAGCCTGCCCATCATACGGGCGGCAAAATCCTTAAATGAGGCAGTGGGACCCTGGTCGAGCCGCATGATATATTTGCGGTCAACTATTTTTTCAAGCGGAACAGCAAAATTGTAGGCTTCAGTTACCATGTCCTTCAGGCTCGCATCATCCACTTCTCCCAGCAGCAGGTTCCGGGCCACCAGGAATGCTATTTCAGCATAGGTCTTTCCTGCCATACTTTTGCGGATATCCTCATCAATCACAGGTATCCGTTCAGGCATGTACAAGCCCTTGTCCGGGGCAAGTCCTTTCAGTAATGCCTCTCCGAAGGTGGTTCTTCCGGCTTTTCCATTGGTTGAAAAATAATATATCTTCTCTGCCATGCCCGAATATTAATTCAATGAATGAAGTTGTTCAAAATTTTCTTTCTTAAAATCTGTGAGTGAGGCGATCTTCAAATCGGCAAAATCAAACCGTGTGCCGGCAAAATCTTTCTTGTCAGGAACAGCCACCAGTTTCATCCGGGCTGCCTTGGCCGAGATAGCACCATTAAAGGAATCTTCAAACGCCAGGCAATGCACCGGTTCAATTCCCAGTCTGCGGGCAGCACCGAGGTAAAGGGCAGGGTGTGGTTTACCCATATCTTCATTATCACCTGAATTGATGATCCTGAAATAATCAGTCAGACTGAACTTTTTCAGGGCGGTTTCAATAAGCCTGAGGGGTGATGCGGAAGCCACGGCCATGGGAAGGTTCTTGTCAATAAACATTTGCAGCACATCCAGAAAACCTTCTTTCAGATCAACGCGTTCTACAATCAGGTTATGCATGGCATCCATGATTTCCTTATACAGTTCGAACCGGGTTTTATCGGTCCACTTATAGATGTCGATACCAGTACTGGATGCTGTCCTGTGTATTGAGTCCTGTTGTCTGCCTGCACAGTTCGTGGTTGAGGTGCACGCCCACTGATTTGAAAACCCCGATCTCTGCTTCCATCCACAAGGGTTCAGAGTCAATAATGATCCCGTCGAAATCAAAAATTACCGCCTTTATCATTCCTTATTTTCGTTATACATTGGCTACCCTGATAATATCGGCAAAAACACCTGCAGCGGTCACATCTGCGCCTGCACCATAACCCCTGATCACCATGGGTTGTTCATGATACCGGTGTGTTGTGATGAGGATGATGTTGTTGCTTCCTTCGAGAGGGTAAGCGGGGTGGGCTATTCCGACCTCTTCAAGTTCAATGTTTGCTTTTCCGTTTTCCAGCCGGGCTACAAAACGGAGTTTTTTATTTTCAAGAGTGAGTTGTTTGCGACGTTCCTCAAAAACAGCATCCTGTTTCCGGATATTTTTCCAGAAATCATCCAGTGTACCGGAAAAACAATTATCAGGCAGGAAAGGAATAATACTGATCTGATCACTTTCAAAGGCATAACCGGCTTCACGGGCCAGGATCAGAAGCTTTCTCCTTACATCAGCGCCACTCAGGTCTATCCTGGGATCCGGTTCTGCGTAGCCGTTATCCATAGCAAGCTGAACTGCCTGGCTGAGAGAGATATTTTCGCTGATTGTGTTAAAGATAAAATTCAGGGTGCCCGACAGCACGGCCTCCAGCCGGACGATCCTGTCACCGCTGCGGATCAGGTCATTCAGTGTGCTGATAATGGGGAGTCCGGCTCCCACATTGGTTTCATACATGAATTTCACATTCTTTTCCCTTGCGGTCTTTTTAAGTTCCTGGTAAAGGGAATAGGCAGATGAACAGGCGATCTTATTGGCAGTGACCACTGAAACGAAGGAATTCATGACCTGTTTATAAGTGGATGCAACTCCGGCATCAGCAGTACAATCGATATATACACTGTTTCTCAGGTTCAGGTAATGCATTTTCTGGATGAAGAGTTCGATATCAGCCCGTTCGCCTTCTTTTTCCAGGGTTTCCCTGTAAGTTGCCAGGTTAATGCCGTCGGGATTCATGATCATGAGTTTTGACCGGCAAATACCTACCACATTTATTTTCAGATGATGTTCGCGTAGCAGGTTCTCCTGCTGGTTCATGATCTGTTTGAGCAGGTTTCCGCCAACTGTTCCGGCCCCGATGATATAAAGATGCAGTTCCTTGTAATGTGAAAGGAAGAATCCTTCATGGATCACATTCATGGCCTTATGCAGGTTTTCCTTCTTAATGACGATTGAAATATTCAGTTCGGATGAACCCTGTGCAGTGGCGATCACACTGATGCCATTCCTTCCCAATGATGAAAACAGGTTGGCTGATATGCCGGGGGTGTTTTTCATCTGTTCACCGACGATGGCAATGATGGACAGCTCTTTTTCAATAACGATGTTCAGCTCACTCCGCAATTTGATCTCCGGTTCAAATTCCTTTTCAAGGGCGGAAAGGGCCAGGACCGAATCGCGGGGATTAATGGCAAACGTGATTGAATATTCCGAGGATGCCTGGGTAATGAGGATAATATTAACATCCTGCCGTGCCAGGGTTCCGAAAACACGCGAGGAGATTCCCTTTACGCCTACCATGCCGGCGCCCTGCAGGGTAATGAGGTCGATATCATCAATGGAGGATATGCCCTTGATCAGGGATGATTCCTGTATGTGTGATTCTTTTGAAATGAGGGTGCCCCTGGCCTGGGGATTAAAGGTGTTTTTAATGATGACCTGGATATTTTTCTGATATACCGGGTGAATGGTGGGAGTATAAATGACCTCAGCCCCGAAATGCGAAAGTTCCATGGCCTCGGCATAACTCAGGTAATCAATCGGCAGGGCCTTTTTCACTTTTTTCGGATCAGCGGTCATAAATCCATCCACATCGGTCCATATTTCCAGTCTCTCCACATCAAGGGCAGCCGAAATAATGGCAGCCGTATAATCGGAACCTCCACGTCCCAGTGTGGTTGTATCATTGCGTTCGTTACTGCCAATAAAACCAGGAACAATGCCTGTTTTGGTGAAATTTTTAAATGCAGAACGGATCAATCGGTTGGTGAGTGGAAAATTAATCCTTGCATTGCCAAAATGGCTGTCGGTTTTAATCATTGATCTCACATCCACCAATTCAGAATTCGGGATCACATTACTTAAGATGCATGATGACAGCACTTCCCCGAATCCCAGGATCCGGTCCTGTACTTTGGGAGTGAGATCATTCAAAAGGTATACCCCATTGATTATATTGATGAGATCTTTCAGGTACGCGTTGATGGTTTCAAGCACCTTCTCCCTGACCGGTTCATCAAACAGGCCTTTTACGGTATCAATATGCTTTTTTTCAATTTCATTGAACAGCCTGAAATATGACCTGTTACGCTGGGCTGCATGCTTTGAGAGTTCAAGCAGCAGATCTGTGATACCATGAAATGCAGATACAACAATGATTACCTGCTCAGTTTGAGATTCAATGATCTGTCGCACCCTTTGGATGTCTTCGGGGCTGTTAATCGAGGAGCCTCCGAATTTCAGTACTTTCATGACTGGTTTGATTTGGGAAACAAAACTCTAAAAATACTACAGAAATGGGGATAAAAAAAATGGCTAATTTTATTGCCTCAGCTAAGCAAACTATTGCCGTTGGCTTAAGCCAACGGCAATAGATAATCTCTTATTGAAGAGATTAATTTAAATAAGGAAGACATGACATTTAGATATTTGCTCAAAGGAGGCTGATCAGCCAGCACATAGGGGGTACATTGAATTGAAAACCCCGGCTGCAGTTGTTTCACACATGGGCGCCATGCAGGCCCAGGATTTCAATATGGTTAAATGGGCAATTGGCGCAAGGCTTCCGGGCATATCAGAAGAACAAATTGAAAAATCGTTTAATTCAGGTGAGATGATCCGTACCCACCTGATGAGGCCTACCTGGCACCTCATTGTTCCTGAGGATGCAGGATGGCTGCTTGAATTAACGGCTCCCCGTATCAAGTCATCTGCCCGGTCAAGGCATAAACAACTGGAGATTGACGACAAACTGGTGGCTAAGAAGCAATATGCTGATCGAAAAAGCCCTGCAGGGAAATAAGCACATGACACGTGAAGAACTGATGGATGTCTTGGAAAATGCCGGCATTAAGGCAATAAATCAACGATCATACCATCTGATGTTTTGCGCAGAGCTGGATGGAATAGTTTGCAGCGGTGAAATCCGGAATAAGGAGCAAACCTATGCCCTGCTTCGCGAACGGTTACCGGAAATAAAAAAGGTTGATCGCGATGAGGCACTTGCCATGCTGGCCCGCAAATATTTTACAAGCCATGGACCAGCCAGTGTTCAGGATTTTACATGGTGGTCGGGTCTATCCCCGGGTGACTGCCGGCGCGCCATTGAACTGATCAGACCAGGCTTCATCTCAGAAAAAGCTGGTGAGACCACTTACTGGTTTTCTGATTCAGCGGCAAATGTTTCCCGTTATGCAGATAAAGTGCATTTGTTGCCTGCTTTTGATGAATATATCATCGCCTACAGGGACAGGAGCGCTTCACTGGTTTTTGAACACCATAAAAAGGCAGTTTCCGACAATGGTATTTTCAGGCCGATTGTAGTAATCAACGGGCTGGTGAAGGGAATATGGAAGCGAACAATAAAAAAGGATACTGCCGTGATTCAACTGTCCTTATTCCATCCGGTGAATAAAAAGGAGATGAAGGGAATTGAAGAGGCAACAGAAAGGTATGGGGAGTTTTTGGGAAACGAAGATTGCCGTCAGCTTAAACTGACGGCAATAGAATCCCTCTGGAAACTATTACAACTTGTAAGGCTTCCTGTATTCATATTGATTCAGCCTGTGATTTCTGGCTTCCATATCATCACCAAAACTATGGGTTGCCGGGTTCCATTTTACCGGGCGTGCCAGTTCCGAGGCAATATTTCCCAGACTGCATACAATGCTGGAACTGCATCCGACTTCAATAGGGGCTATCGGATCCTTGCGCGACTGAACGGAATCAATGAAGTTTTGCATATGGGGCGAGCTGATCTCATAGCTTCCACCACCTTTGGCGGCGTTCTTCTGCATCTCCTCGAACATTTTCTTCCTTTCTTCCGCAGTCATCTGCTTTGGTCTCCTGCCAGCCAATTCAGCCGGAACCAGCGAGGCATCGGAGCAGGCCAGGTAACCACGGGCCACTTCAATCCATCCTTTTGTTCCGATGAATTTAATGCCCTGAGCATTCGGCATATCTTCGAGGTAGGGCTGTTCGGTCATTTCAATGCCATTCAGATACTGATAGGTCAGATAGCTTTGGCCTTTGTATCCTTTGGGTATGACCTGGCACGGGCCTGATCCGTCCATTCCGATGGCTGCCTGAGAAATGTCGAACATATGGGCACCCCAGTCGGCAGTAAAACCATTTCCTGTTTCACGATACCACCGCCATGCACCCCAAAGTTTTTCATTTTCTTCAGGATCAACGGAAATCGGAGGGCAGAGATCCGGATTATAATGGATTTTTGGATCATTCAAAGGACCCATCCACAGGTTCCAGTTCAGGTTAGCCGGAACAGCAACTTCCGGAAGGTCAAGAGGCTTTGGAGGATCACCCACCTTGGCATAAATTTTCTCAATATGACCTATTTTTCCGGTTTGCACCAGTTCGATTGCCTTGATGAATTCACTGCTTGAACGTTGCTGACTTCCAACCTGCACAATGCGTTTATTTTCACGGGCAACACGTACCATTTTCAGGGCTTCCCTTATCGTGAATGCCAGCGGTTTCTGAACATATACATCCTTTCCGGCCTGACATGAATGAATTGTCATCAGGGCATGCCAATGATCCGGTGAAGCCACCTCCACAGCATCAATATCGCGGCGTTCAAGCAACTGTTCATACTGTTCATAAAGATCGCAACGGGCAGCCACACCTTTTGATTTCTGCCAGGCTTCCACTCTTTTTTTAAAGCGAAGCTGTTTCAAACTGTCCACATCACAGCCTGCAATTACCTGTACACCAGGTACCGAGGCAAAGCCTGCAAAATCAGATAATCCTTGCTGCCCACAACCGATAAATCCCAACAAAACCCTGTCACTCGGCGCAATGCGTATGCCATCGATAACATAGCTTGGCAATACGGTAAGGCCGGTAAGGCCAAGTGCAGACAATCCCAGGAAATCACGACGGTTTAGCCCTTTTTTTGATTTTACTTTCATATAAAGTTGAATTATGTAAATGAATTTGATAGAATTATGAATTAGAAATGAATTATGAATTATGAATGATGGTTTGGAATTAGAAATGCAAAGACGGGTTTGAAACCCGTCTCTACATTCACACTAAAATTAGAAATAGAATATCACTATTAAAAATTATCAGCATTACGATAGGCCTCGATCAACCTCACTTCCCCTTCCTTACCTGACAGGCTTTTGCCATGTTCCATGCATAAAACTCCCTGGTATCCCTTATCATGGATGTGTTTGAAGATATTTCTGAAGTTGATCTCACCGGTGCCCGGTTCCTGGCGGCCGGGGTTGTCACCCACATGCAAAGCAGCTATTTCACTCCATGCAGCATCAATATTGGGAATAATATTTCCTTCTGTGATCTGCTGATGATAGATGTCCTCCACTATCTTACATGATGGACGGTTTACAGCCCTGCATATCTGGTATGCCTGTGGTATTCCGGTAAGAAACAAACCCGGATGATCATGCAGCGTGTTGAGCGGTTCAATGACCATAGTCAGTCCGGCCGGTTCAACAATATCACAGCATAGCCGGAGGTTTTCGACTACATTGGCTGTCTGAAAATCATGGTGCAGCTTATCATCATAATGGCCGGGGACAACAAGGGCCCATTTGGCGCCTGTTCTTTTCGACAGTTCAACACCTTCTTTCATTTTAGCAGTCAGCATCTGCCGTACCTCGGGTGTACTGATCACAAAGGAAGTAACCGCAAAGTCGGCATACAATACAAAAGGTCCCAGTTCCATGCCCAGTTTCTGAACGAGTGCCGCAATCTTGTTTTGTTCCTCCACCGGCCTGCCGGGTAATCCATTGTCAAATACAGCCCTGAATCCCATGTCGGCACAGAAAGAAATATTGCTTAAAGGGTCCTTGCCGGCATGTTCCTGAAACATATCAAGGTAAGGGGCATATTTCAGTCTGAATGGTTTTTCGGCAGCGCTTATTTTGCCGCGCCTGCCAGCGGTGTGGCTGGCTGATGCAAAAGCAGGCGCCGCCAAAAAGGCAGCGCTGGCACCGACGGCATTTTTTAAGAAATTTCTTCTGTCTGATTTCATACCCGGATTATATTAAGTAGTTGGGAACATAAGCTTCTCCAGGAAAAGGTACGTCTTTAGGTACATCAACAGGTCCCATGGCAAAAATCTTGGGACCGAGTTTCAGGTCAGAATTCATGATTTCTTCCATTGTAACTTCCTTGCCGGTATAAGCTGATATTCTGCCCATTATAGCTACAAGGGTTGATATTGCAGTATTTTCAGCCTCATTGATCACAGTTCCGGTACGGATGGCTGTAACGAGGTCAATATGTTCCTGTACATAGGGGCTGATTTTTACTTCTGTTCCAGCCGTACCGTCAGCTGCTGCAGGATATTCGAATTTCCAGAGTTCTTTTCCGGTGGCATCCCAGATTGTATTCCGGCAATTGGAGTACCCCTTGGTTCCATAAACCTGTTCGGAAACGTTGTTTGCACATCCGTTTATCTGGCGGCACATGCTGTGAACATGCATTGCATTGTCATATACATAATCCACACTGAAATTATCATACTGGTCACCCGTAACCCTGCGCAGTCTTGAACCGAATGCCACAGCCTTTACAGGAACCTTTCCGGTAAACCAATGGATCACATCCAGGTTATGCACATGCTGTTCCACGATATGGTCGCCTGACAGCCAGCTCCAGTTCACCCAGTTGCGGACCATATATTCCATTTCGCTCCAGTCCTTATTGGGATCCTTGTGCCATAGCTTATCCTGGTTCCAGTAACAATTTGCTGAAACGATATCACCGATCATTCCCTCGGCTACATTCTTATAATTGGCTACATAGTCTCTCTGATGCCTGCGCTGAGTTCCGGTTACAGCGCAAAGCTGCAAACCCTGTGCCTTGCGGGCAGAAGCAATCATTGATCGTCCGCCGACGGGGTCAACGCAAACCGGCTTTTCCATGAATACATGCTTACGGGCTTCCACTGCGGCTGCGAAATGTTCGGGCCTGAAATAAGGGGGAGTGGCGAGAATCACAATGTCAACACCTGAATCGATAACTTTCTGTACAGCATCAAAGCCTAAAAAGCATTTTTCATCGGCAACTTCAGCCCCTTTTTGCTTTTTTAGTTCTTCCCTGCACGAAGTAATCTTGTCCTGGAACAAGTCGCCCAATGCAGTGATCTTAAGATTCGGGCCGGCATTCAGAAAGTCAATTGCAGCTCCTGTTCCCCTGCCTCCGCAACCGATTAGGCCTGCCTTCAATTCCGGACCGTCTGGTGCCTGGTCAAGGAAGGTCTGAACTTTAACTTCTTTTTTTGCTTTTTCGGAAGAGCATCCGGTTATCAGCGTAGGGAAGGTAAGACTGGTCAAACCTGCAGCTGCCGAGGTGCCTAGAAAATTACGTCTGGAAATCCGGTAATTCTTCATGGGTATTTTATTATGGTTTATATTGAGAACTATTTTTTTCCTGAATGTTTCATTAAAATCGCATACCACCCTGAAACCTACATAAAAGCAATCGGAATACCACCAGATGCTCTTGGGCATTTGGGGATCAGTGTGAAGCCATGACTTCCGTTTTGGTGAAATCACGTGCGGCACTTCTGACTCTTCCTGCTGCATCCCTGTATGAACCGCCTCTGATAACCCTTTCCTGGCCGGATTCCGGACCCTTTGGGATTGCACAACAATTCCTGAAGGGTAGCGGCTGTATGCATCGGCTGATACCAGTCGCTGCAAAACTCCGCTACATTGCCCGACATATTTTTCAGTTTCCAGGGATTGGCATCCACAAATGAAGGTTCCTGGTTTTTCCCGGGCTGTTTTCGACATATACTACAAATGAATTGATGACCGAAGTGTCATTTTTTGAAATTTTTGCCCTGAGTCCGGTTTTTTCAAACTTAGCCGGATCCCCGGCAAAGAAATAAGGAGTTTTCGTTCCGGCCCGGCATGCATATTCCCATTCCGCCTCCGTAGGGAGCCTGTAATGTTTTCCTGTAACCTTTGACAACCATTGGCAATAAGTTTCGGCTGCATGAAAACTGATGGATATAGCAGGCCTTAAACCCTTACCCCATCCCTTATCGGGTTGACCATACGGTGGAGTAGCCCCGCTGATGGCATCGGTTTTATTTTTGGAAAGACGGCTTCCTTCTGTATCTGTTGACCGACCTTCTCCTGAAGTCTGTGCATAAAATGCCAGGTATTCATCCCAGGTGACTTCAATTTCGGCCATATAAAATGAATCTAGCCTGACCTGCCTTACAGGACCTTCATCATTTTTCCGCAACGGTTCATTTTCAGGAGATCCCATGTCAAATGTGCCGCCCGGAATAGCAATCATGCTGAAAGATACGACTGAACCCGGAATTTGCTCCCTGAATGAGGCAAAACCGGTGACCTCCGCAGGAGCAGTATATTTCGGCAGGTTATTGGTTATCGTTTTTGTGAAATCAGTATTCCCGCTATGAACATAACCGGCTATATAATGACCGGCATCGAGGTGGCAGTTGATGCATTGAAGATCGGCAGGCTTGTTTTCGCGTGTATAGTAAAGGTGTGCATCTTCTCCTTCTTTGCTGAGCTCAGGAGGAAAGAGATTTTCATGGCATGCAATGCAGGAGGATTCGTACACATGTTTATGGGCATTTTCCAAACGGGACCTTTCATCCCAGTCGAAGGATTTCGGATCTTTTGTCCATTTGCTCCAAACATCCCGTGCCCCTGTTTTTATCTTGGCAGCCAGGTAACCTTGTCCGTGGGGTGGGAGATGACAATCTACACAACCGGTGTGATTACCCGATTTGGTAACGTAATGAACAGATTGTTTCCACGACACGGTTGCCTGTGGATGGATATCGTGACAGGAATTGCAGTAGTCGTTGGTTGAAGTTCTTCTTACGAGAACAGATCCTGTACCAAAAATCGCAAATCCAACGAAAATGCCAGGAAGAAACCATATCCAGAATTTTTTCATAATACCCGCCCCATAATGGTCTTAGTTGCGGTTTGAAGATATAAAAAAATCGGATAGCCGAGACCGCAGGGCTAAGTTGATTTTACTGAGTGAATAGCTGACTGGATTGTCCTGTATGGCTGTAAGCCAACTGCATACTCAGATGCAGACTGCATAACTGCAAAACTTTATAATTTCACACTTTCTGCCACGATAGTCCTGTCAACTTTTTGATCAGCCCCTGGAGGACCGTTCCTGGTCCCACTTCATAAAAAGCGGTTGCTCCATCTGCCAGCATGTTTTTAACCGATTGTGTCCATTTTACAGGAGCTGTCAGTTGTTTCTTCAGATTTTCCCTGATCACAGCAGGATCTCGCTCTGGTGAGGCAGTAACGTTCTGGTATACAGGGCATACCGGACGGTTAAAATCGGCCTGGTCAATGGCTTTTTCCAGTTCAATACGGGCAGGTTCCATCAGGGGAGAATGAAATGCTCCACCTACTGGCAGTTTAATAGCTCTTTTTGCACCCGGCAACAGTGAGTTGTTCAATGGCAGTATCAATTCCTTCAATTGAACCGGAGATAACAATCTGGCCGGGACTGTTGTAATTGGCAGGAACAACTACTGCCTTGATCCCGGCACATACCTTTTCAACCACCTCATCTTCCAGTCCAAGAATAGCTGCCATGGTAGAGGGTTGAACTTCGCAGGCTTTTTGCATGGCCATGGCACGTTTTGAAACCAGTATAAGTCCGTTTTCAAATGAAAGTGCACCTGCTGCCACAATGGCCGAAAATTCCCCCAGGGAATGGCCGGCTACCATTTCAGGTTGAAAGTTGTTTCCCAGAACTTTTGCCAGAATTACCGAATGCAGGAAAATAGCAGGCTGGGTAACCCTGGTCTGCCTCAGATCCTCATCCGTACCGGCAAACATCAGGTCGGTAATGCGAAAACCAAGTATTTCATTGGCTTTTTCAAACATTTCTTTTGCCAGGGATAATTGTCGTACAAATCCTTGCCCATTCCTACAAACTGTGCTCCCTGTCCGGGAAATACATATGCTTTCATATTTGCTGAAATTGGTTTAGGCTGACAAAAGTAATGACTATTGTTTTAATTGCAAATTTAAAAAGGATCACTGGTGTCGAATGTGACATATGAACGGTGACTTATGACGAATGATCTTGACACTCGTCACCTTTCCACTGCGTTCAGCCGTCTCGAGTCACAAGTCACCAGTCACTTCTTAGAATCGGTTTTCAGCGCAGCATTACCAGGGAGCAATCATGCACGACCTCGATGTTATAGCTTTCGAGGAATTCATCAAATTCAGGACTTTCAGTTCCCGGATTGAAAACAACCCTCTTGGGACGGAGGGAAAGAACATAATCAAAAATTTCTCCCTGGTGGTAAGGGGCCAGATAGATCAGCCACGGTATGCACACCGGTGATAGCGGGTTGGCCTGTTATGATGGGGGTATCCTCAATCATTCCTTCCCGTTTGCCGATGGCAACCACCTGATAATTATATCTTAATCAGCCGGCTAACAGCCTTATATGAAAATCGGTCGGGATTGGGACTGGCACCCAGGACCACAACCAGACTCATGCTCCCTGGTATATCAATACAACGGCATATGCCGTCATTCCCTTTTCCTTTCCCACAAAGCCCATTTTTTCATTGGTTGTGGCCTTGACGGAAACACTGATCAATACCAGTTTCCATCACCCTGGCAAGATTTTCGGTCATCTGCGGCACAAAATCCTTGATTTTGGGGCGCTGAGACACAGTGTTATGTCGGCATTGCCCAACTCATATCCATGTTACTGCAGCAAGTCCATTGTGCGTTCAAGCAGGATCAGGCTGCTGATATCCTTAAATTCGCCGGAAGTATCAGGGAAATGAAAACCTATGTCGCGCAGGTTGGCTGCACCCAGCAATGCATCACAAAGCGCATGGATCAGCACATCGCCGTCGGAGTGGGCCACAGAGCCCTTTTCGTGGGGAATCTCAACACCACCAAGGATAAGTTTTCGTCCCGGGGCAAGTTGGTGTACATCGAAGCCAAAGCCAACCCGGATATCCATTCCAGGATCATCATTTTTCATTGAAATTCAATCCCAGTGTGAACCGCATGGTATTGGCAAGGGGATTGCTCTTCCCGGAGGTGGAAATGAGATAGGAAAAATCGATAAAAAAAACGTTCAGCTTCATTCCAATTCCGGCAGGCAAAATACTGTGCGGTTACCCTTGATTTCTGGCTTTCATGGAAATAACCTGCCCGAATGGCAAATTGTTTGCTGTACCAGTATTCAAGTCCACCTGAAATACATAATCTCGCTGCATTTCTTCCTGAAAGCCGTTCGGGCGCATCATAAAATGACTGGATCCAGCTCATGGGAATGGAAGCGGGAGCTTTCATTCCGTACTGGATAACCGGATTGCCATCGGCATCCACGCTATCCACGTAATCGATAGGGGGTGTAGGTACCAGCAATTTATTTAAATCAATGGAGGCAGTAAGTGAATTGTATTCATCCAGGTCGAGGGAATATCTTGCTCCGATCCGAAAGTTCGCAGGAATAAACTGTTTATCGGATCCTTCTGTATATGATATCTTGGTACCGAGATTGGAAAAATTCATGCCCCAGGCAATTTCACCATCCAGCCCTGCCAGTTCCATGCGGGTGCTGGTAATAAAAGCCCAGGTCAGCCGCAAAAGAATATCCGGCATTATATTGCTGCCCGGCAATACTACCGCCACCTGTAATATCTGAACGGATAAATCTCAATGTAAGGGCTCCGGAAAAATAATCGGAGAATAGCCTTGAATATCCTGCATCGATGGAAAATTCATTCGGATTATAATTTCCCACCAGAACTCCTTCCATATCCCTGAAGATCACCTCACCCAGGGAAAAATAACGCAATGAGGCACTGACAACCTGCTTTTCGTCAAAACGGTAAAAGCCGGACAGGTATAACCAAATTAATATCGTTTACGATGTTCTGAGCCAGGGAGTATATGCCAAAGAAGTGCCAACCTTGCCATTGATAAATGGATATTTTGCAGCATTCCAGTGCTGGGAATTCACATCCGGCGTTGTTGCCACCCCAAGATCACCCATGGCACCTGCCCTTGAATCAGGAGCAATTGTTAAAAACGGCACCGTCGTCTGAATTGCATTCAAAGTACCCAGCAATTTATTTGTCACTGTACCCGAACCCTGAGAAAAAGCAGGGGATAATAATCCGCAATCAAACAAATAAAGGCAAGAGTTAATCTTCTTAAAATCATTATTTTAAAATTTAATGGCACAAAGTTATAATAATTATACGTAAAATAAAACAGGCACACCCTGTTTGCATTCTCGGTTCTGTCCGTTATTCAATATAAACACGATTCTTCGTCGTTTTTATTGTCTGACGACAACCAGTTTCCTGATGCTTTCCGCAAATCGTCCGTTTTTATCAGTAATTCTTATCCGGTAAGGATAAATTCCCTGTCGCAACATATTTCCATTTGCATCTTTCAGGTCCCATTCCAGTGGTTCGGAACTGAATCCGCCTGCAAAAACTGTTTCCTGGATTTCGGTAACATGCCGGCCTTCCATATCAAACACCGTAATGGATATGGTAATTTCCTCGCCTGCCATGTTATGGTCGAATTTGAACCATGTAACATTGCTGG
The DNA here is from genome assembly GCA_963808745.1 of uncultured Bacteroidales bacterium. Taxonomy (GTDB): domain Bacteria; phylum Bacteroidota; class Bacteroidia; order Bacteroidales; family UBA10428; genus UBA5072. The sequence goes on along the minus strand of CAWEGX010000018.1, from coordinate 149,843 downwards.
CAGGATTTGGATAATTATAAACATTTGAAAGTACGGGATTTTCTCCCGCGATAACCTGGAAATCGATCGTTTCTTCAGATGAATTATTGAAAATATCCCACACCTTCACCGTAAGTGAATGCCATCCTTCCGACAGATTGAACATGGGATAGGAGAGTTGGCCGCTACTGTAATCATTCAGATCGGATTCAAAGTAATCATTGAGAACAACGGGTTCGGATACATTTCCATCAATAACTCCTGTAATATCATGTCCAATGCCATTTCCCACCGTATTGATTCCGCTGGCATCGGAAATAGTGGCATAAATAACGGGATTTGGATTGGTAATGCCTTTATCTTTGAAATACTTGTCATTCAGATACAGCGAAATATCCGGACCGTCAACGTCCATATCTGCATCCGTATCGGTACCTCCAATAATAAACTTATTAAAATATCCATTGGCATCCATGGTTGAATCTTCAGAATAGTATACAATTTTTCCCTTTCCGAAGCTGTATGTGATGTCCTTGGGCACCATAAATTCAAAGGAAAAGCGACCATTTTTAACGCTGGCCTTGCCTTTGAAAAGGAGATTTTCCTGTGTTTCAAACTGGAAGGGATCACCACGGTCGTTGGACAACGTAGTTACCTGTAGATTTTTATCGAAAACGGAAGGATATATAGTACCATTAAAATTATTCATCGGTTGATTGCTGATGTCTGTGAGATGACCTGAAATCCTCACATGCGAAAAAGCTTTCAGTGTGTCCATCACCGCTGATACTTCGAATCCGTTAAGCGAGTCAGTTTGCACGTTATATTCCGGAACTGCGAGGGCCAGTGCAGGATCTCCCAGCAGGATAAAATTCAATTTGTTGCGTTGTATGCCTGAGGAATCTTTGGTCATCCTGATGATATCTCCCAGTCGGTAATAATTTCCGTTCTGCATCCCGTTCAAAAGCAACATGATAAAATTTTGTATTGAGATAGTGATTCCGGTCGGAATACACAATGCGGGTGGTAGACAAAAGGGCAATGCTTCCTCCGTTTTCATTGAGCAGCGAAGTTTCACCCGCTGATGTGCTCTCAATCAGCGTCCCTTCATCATCGGTGAGATCGTCAAAGCGGCTAAACTCACAGGTAGCAGTGACAAACAGGGGAAGATTGCCCGAATTGGTCAGTTTTACAAGATCTTCGCGCATCAGTATCTGTTCCGCAGCCATACCCCTTTCGCCGCCATGACCGGTATAATTATAAATAAGTATGCCTTTCTGAATGTCATTTGTAATGATGCGGTTCACTTCAGGATATCTTGCCCCCGTAGATGTGGATTCCTGCTTATAGGCGTCAAGCAATACTTTCTTCACAACAAACTGCGGGTATGTTTTTCTAACCCAATCAGCAAGTCCGTTGGCCTGGCTCATATGAATATTTCCATCTTCATCATCGCCCACGAACAGAATATTATTCCGCCAATCCAACCGGTTAGCTTTTGTATTGTAACTGGAGATTTTCCTGTACAATACCATTGCTTCTTCCAGGTTTTTAGCAGGAAGACGGCCTACGCCCAAGTCGAGCGAAAATTCCTCCATGGTTTCGGATCCGCCTTCCTGGTCACCCATAAAGCCGAAGAAGTCATCAGAAACATAGGAAGCCGATGTATTCAAAGAGTTATCAGATTGGTATGTGGGGATAAAGTTGGAGTTGCCGGTGGCCTGCGACATATTATTATAAGAACCATCTCCAAAAAGCAGGAGATATTTAAGTCTGTCCTGACTGTTTGTTGAACGGTCATACACCATTTTGGCAAAATCACGGATGGCACTCACGTCATTGGCGCCGGATGAAAACTCATTGAATACCTGATTTGTAGTTACAACCTGAACCGTTATATTGTCCCTTTGCTGGTGGAACAGGGCTATGCTATCGGCAGCCTCACGGAAGAGCGGGTGAGTTATAATAAGCATTTGTGTGGGGCCTATACCATGCAGATTTTGATTAGGTACATCTCCCAGGTCGTTTGTTGTGGCAGTAATTATCGGTTTTGGGAAATCACCTGCCGGGTTCAGCGCCACATATTCTTTTAATGAATCTGCATTATCCTTGAATGAAATTACTGAACCTTCAAGTCCGGTTGGCATTTTTCTGATTTTTGAAAAATCGGTAACATCCCATACCTGTATTGCATCTGTGCAATTTTCGATTGTAAACAGGGCCATTTTGCCGCTTCCCGTCACAAGCTTATCGCGAAAAAACATAGCATCGCCTGTCATAATGAGTTTTCGGCGGACATTCACCGTCAGGTAATCAAGGAAACCTTCGTCTGAACTTTCTACCTTATTATAGGTAACATTCACATTTACCTTGTCGTCGGTCACATAAAAACTGAACTGGCCCGACTTTTGATTGGCATAAATGCCTGTAGAGTTGTTCAGGATAACTGCACCGATTGCAATTGATCCGACAAGCTCATCATTGTTTCGAAAGATAAAGGCTTTTGTAAAGGCCGACCGGCTTAAAGCATTTGCTTTCAAAATAACCGGCGAAGTAGTGACAAGGTTGGCAAATTTGAAAGTAGTATCGAATGCCGTATACTCAATTCGTTCTCCAAACCATTGCCGCCCTGATTTTAAAAAATTGTATTTGTTCTTTTCATGAAAATCATAATCGTTAAATGTGGTGGAAGTGGCGTTTGGCAATCCTGCAATGGCTTCCGCCGTTGTTACCTTTTTTCCCTCCCCTGCATCCGCGGTAATAAAATAATAGGCAGCATCGCTATATAAATTCAGTGAATGCTCAAACATGCCCGACAGGGTATTTAATTTCCATTTAGCCGGGCCACGGCCATAAAACAAAATATGATCACCGGGACCAAATACTCCGTCATTGCCGTTATATAAGTAAATTGAATTCTCAACCAGGTCATCATAACGGCGTTCTGAATTCATCATGGGCAGCATGGTGCCTCCGTTCCCGAAAACGCGCACGTCAGAGGGATCTGCAAATCCCATGCTTTTTAAATCCTCATAAGTAAGCTTATATATTCCGTCGCGAAGAATTTTTATCTTATACCATTTTCCTGACGACAAAACGGATATACCTGCACGATGAGTTATTACAGACGATTCCTGAACAGCTTGTGATTGTGCATTTATCCGATGCATGAATAACATAATGAGAACACAAAAAACAGTCCGGGGGGTCATGCTGTGTAGCTGTTGTATTTTATGGGAGCAGAAATAGTAAGGTTCACAGGTAATAAAGTGTAATAAAGAACGTTTCAAAAATACAATTATTATAGTGTAAATCTAAAAACAATACAAGAATATTATAGTTTTACAACTCCTTATATTTTTCAGGTGATTTTTAAAAAGACCTATTTGATAATTATATTGGTAATGCCGGTTTTAAAGGGCATGGCGCAGGATTTTCATTTTTCGCAGTTTATGCAGACCATGTCATATGTGAATCCGGCATATGCTGCATTGCCTTCCATGGGTGAGGTTGGACTTGCCTACCGGAATCAATGGCCAGGCATACCGGCTACCTTTGTCACCTATGGAGCAACTGTGGTTATTCCGGTTGAATCATTGCACAGTGGCGTGGGTATCAGCTTTTTAAATGATATGCAGGGAAGCGGCGTGATTAACCGCACCTCGGCAAGCCTGTTATATGGTTATCTGCTGAAGATCAACAGTAAATGGCAGGTGGGCACCGGGATCAACGCAACTTATGTTTTTAAGAGATTCAATGCCGATCAGCTTGTGTTCAGGTCCGATATTCTGAATGATCTTGGGTACAGCTACGCACCGGTTACTTTTGTTAATTACAGCAAGGGATATCCTGATTTCAGCCTTGGTTTTATTGCACGCAACAATAAGTATCTGTCATTTGGAGTATCTGCAAGCCATGTCACCAGGCCCAATGATTCATTCAGTGAACTCGAAGACAGCCGTTTGCCCATTAAATACGTTGCCTTTGCAAGCGGAAGGATCGTAGCCACAAAACGTATGACAGGCAAAAGCCTTGTACTTGAGCCAGCCGTATTTTTTTCACAGCAAAAGCAAAATCAGGAACTGGTTTGGGGCACACAGTTTTTGCTGGGGGATAATTTTCAACTGGGAGGCTGGTTCAGGCAGAATCTGTCCTTTCAGTATGAATCATTCATCATCTCTGCCGGAATTTCATGGGAACATTATAATATTTCATACAGTTATGACGTTAATCTTAAAAAAATACAGCCTTTGTCAACAAAAATGGCGGCACATGAGGTAACCTTTTTATACCGCTTTAAGTATAATGATAAGAAAATCAAAAAAATTGAGTGTCCTGCTTATTTATAGTTGATAAATCAGGCAAACAGGAAATAAAATATTTATATTTTTGAAAAATAAAAATTTAGACAAATGAAAGTTAAGTTTTCTGCATTTATGGCAATTCCTGCTGTTGCACTTTTGCTTTTCGGTTGTTCAAAAGGTGGAGGCAATGTTTCTTCTACAACAGGATGGAATTACAATGATCCTGAGAACGGCGGTTTTGAGGTAGTAAGCGGCAATGAGCAGGAAACAGGTCCAGGACTTGTTATGATTGAAGGCGGCACATTCACGATGGGCCGTGTTGAACAGGACGTGAGCTATGACTGGAACAATAATCCACGCAGGGTAACTGTCAGTTCATTTTATATGGACCAGACGGAAGTAAAAAATGTGGATTATCGTGAATATCTGCATTGGATCAGCCGGGTATTTGTAGATTATCCCCTTGTTTATAAGAAAGCATTACCGGATACCCTCGTATGGAGAAGGCCGGTTGCCTATAATGAGCCTTATGTTCAGTATTATTTCAGGCATCCCTCCTATAATGATTATCCTGTTGTAGGTGTTAGTTGGGTTCAGGCCAGCGATTATTGCTCCTGGAGAACCGACAGGGTAAATGAAGGAATCCTGATCCGTGAAGGCATTCTGAAACCGGATCCAAACCAGGTTGCGGAGGAAAATTTCAATACGGAAGCATACCTTGCTGGTCAGTTTGAAGGACTTGTCAATCAGAACCTGAAAAGTATCGATCCCAACAAAGAATACAGAAGAGTTATGGTTGAGGATGGCATATTGTTGCCCAAGTACAGGCTCCCAACCGAAGCCGAATGGGAATATGCCGCTCTTGCACTCATTGGAAATACCTACGAAGAAAGAGTTTATGAACGCAGGATATATCCCTGGGATGGCCACAACCTGAGAAATGACTCAAAGAGCGACCGTGGTGAAATGCGCGCCAACTTTGTTCGCGGACGTGGTGACCTTATGGGTACTGCCGGCAATCTGAACGACAACGCCAGTATACCTGGTCCCGTTGAATCTTTCTGGCCCAATGATTTCGGACTCTATTGCATGGCCGGTAACGTAAACGAATGGGTATTGGATGTATACAGACCCATGACATCAAATGACGTAGATGAGTTCAATCCTTTCCGTGGCAATGTTTTCCAGACACTGGAAACCGACGAAGAAGGCAATGTTGCACAAAAGGACAGCCTTGGCAAACTTAAATACCGTGATGTAACGGAAGAAGAAGCCATCAACAGGTGGAATTACAAGAAGGCATACTATAAGAACTACAAGGATGGCGATTATGAATCAAGCCTGATTGAAGGAACTGAATGGATTAACGATGCTAAAACACAGGCTCCCAATTCAGACCGCATGTATTCACAGAAAGAAACTTATGAAACTTCGCTGATCAGTGATAAATCAAGGGTATATAAAGGCGGATCATGGCGCGACAGGGCTTATTGGCTCAGTCCCGGTACCCGCAGGTTCCTTGATGAAGAACAATCAAGAGACGATCTGGGCTTCCGATGTGCCATGGTTAGGGTGGGCGGACAATCAACGGCCAGGAAAAAGAAATAGTTCACGGAAAATTCCGAAACTGAACCGCCATGGAAGCCCCGCCATTGGCGGGGTTTTTTTTGCTATAATTGCATATGAAGATAGAGGAACTGTATAAAATTTACCTGCAAAGCAGGCTGGTATCAACTGATTCCAGGAAAATATCCCCCGGAAGTATATTTTTTGCTTTAAAAGGTGAGAACTTTAACGGCAACCAATTTGCACTGCAGGCAATTGAACAGGGTGCCCTGGCCGCCATTGTGGATGAAGAACCGGCAACGCCGCTTGCCCGCATATACCGGGTTGATGATGTACTGACTACCCTGCAGAACCTGGCAGCCTTTCACCGGAAACAAATGGGTATTCCCATTCTGGCCATAACCGGTTCAAACGGCAAGACTACCACGAAGGAATTGTGCAAGGCTGTTCTGTCAAAAAAATTCAATGTCTGTGCCACAACGGGCAATCTGAACAATCATATCGGTGTACCCCTGACATTGCTCGCTATGAATGACCAGGTTGATCTGGGAATTGTGGAAATGGGAGCCAATCATCCCGGAGAAATCCGGAACCTCTGTGCCATTGCCTGGCCGGATATGGGCGTTATCACCAATGTGGGCAAGGCCCACCTTGAAGGGTTTGGAAGCCTTGAAGGAGTGGCGCGGGCCAAGGGAGAGCTTTTCGAACATTTGAGGACTAATCACAAAACCATTTTCATCAATGATGGAGAACGAATATGTGCGGAATCTTGTCCCTGATAGCTATACCCGTGGTATACATTATAACAGTGAAAGTGGTCCGCGGTTGATCAATAAAAAAAGCAATCCGTTCCTGGAACTTGAAATTAATGTATCCAATCACAAATATTTATTAAAAACTAACCTGTTGGGAGGCTATAATGCAGAAAATGTGTTGGCTGCCTTTTGTGTTGGGACCCACATGGGAGTGGCCCCGGGAGATATTAAGGACGCCATTGAATCCTACAGGCCGCAGAATAACCGTTCACAATTCATTGAAAGCGGAAAAAACCGGCTGTTCATGGATGCATATAATGCCAATCCCTCCAGTATGTTTGCAGCGGTTGATGAATTTTTGCTGGCAGGAGAAGACAAAATGCTTCTTATCCTAGGAGAAATGCGGGAAGTGGGAGAGTCCTCCTTCAAGGAACATAAGGCATTGACAGATCATCTGAAAGAAAAACATGTGGAGCAGGCTATCTTCGTCGGAAAATCATTTGAATTGGCTGCAGCAGGGACAGGATACACTTACTTTGAAACGGTGGAACAGTTGATCGGTTACCTGAAAGAACATCCCCTGGCCGGGCATTATATCCTGATTAAGGGGTCAAGGGCGAACCAGCTGGAAAAGCTTCTGGAGGTTTTATAAGAAAAGCACCGCCTCATGGCAGCCTTGGCGTGGCAAAATTTTAACGCGGAGAACACAGAGTTATGCGCAAAGGACACAAAGTTTTAAATCAATAATTAAGTCAAAAATCAGAGGCGCTTTGCTTTATTGAGGACACAGAGCTCAACAGCCCAAATCTTCCAGTTGTAGAAATCGGGGAACCGCAGAACTTCTTCCTTCTACCGACAGTCAATCCCTACGGGATTCTTCCTTGTCCCTAGTCCCAAGTCCCTAGTCCCTAATTTATCTTTCCACCATAAACGGATACCTGTAATTCACCGGTGGCACAAAGGTTTCCTTGATGGATCGCGGGGATAGCCAGCGGATCAGATTCAGGAAGGAGCCGGCTTTGTCGTTGGTGCCTGATCCCCTGCTGCCTCCGAAAGGCTGCTGACCGACTACAGCGCCTGTAGGTTTATCATTGATATAGAAATTTCCGGCTGCATTGACAAGCTTTTTGGCAGCCAGTTCAATGATTTCACGCTCGCGGGCAAATATCGATCCGGTAAGGGCATAGTTAGAGGTGCGGTCGCAGATATCAAGTGTTTCTACAAACTTGTTGGCCGGATATACATGCAACGACAGGATGGGGCCAAAAAACTCTTCCTGCATGGCAAAATACATTGGGTCTTGCGTTTGGACCACCGTGGGTTCAATGAAATAACCGGTACCTTTGTATGTTTTTCCGCCGGAAATGATCTTCGCCTTTTTCTCCCGCTTAATTCGTTCAATGATTTTTTTCAGCCGGTGGAACGAAGCTTCATCAATCACGGCATTGATAAAGTTTGTAAAATCCTCGGGTCCTCCCATGGTGAAGGATGCCAGGTCGGCGAGAAGCATATCTTTAACTGCCGGCCACATTACATCGGGAATATATACCCTTGAAACGGCAGAACACTTCTGGCCCTGGTATTCGAATGCCCCTCTTGAGATGGCAGTAACTACCTGTCCCGGATCGGCCGATTCGTGTACCATCACAAAGTCCTTTCCGCCGGTTTCACCCACAATACGGGGATAGGTATGATAGTTGTAAATATTATCGCCAATGGTTTTCCAGATGCTTTGAAAAACCTCGGTTGAACCGGTATAATGTAAACCGGCAAAGTATGGATGGGTGAGGATGACCTTACTGACGACAGGACCCGGGGCAAACACCATATTGATCACTCCATCGGGTAAACCGGCCTCGCGCAAAACATCCATGATAACCTTGGCTGAATAAACCTGCGCCTTGGATGGTTTCCAGACAACCACATTTCCAAGGATTGCCGGCACTGTTGGCAGATTGCCTGCAATCGACGTGAAATTAAATGGCGTAAGGGCAAATATGAATCCTTCCAGCGGTCTCCACTCCAGGCGATTCCAAACACCGGGAGGCGAAAACGGCTGAAACTTGTACAGGTCCGTCATATATTTTACATTGAAGCGGAGAAAGTCGGTTAATTCGCAGGCTGCGTCAATTTCGGCCTGGAAAATATTCTTGCTCTGCCCCAGCATGGTGGCTGCATTGATTTTCAAACGGTAAGGACCGGAAAGCAGGTCCGCTGCTTTAAGGAATACGGATGCCCGTTCCTCCCAGGGTAATGAGGCCCATGATTCCCTTACTTTAAGGGCAGCATCGATGGCCATTTTCACCTCCTTTTCTCCTCCCTGGTGATAATGTCCCAGTAAATGCTGGTGATCATGAGGAGGATGAATCTCGATATGTTCGCTTGTGGTAATTTCTTTACCGCCGATGAACATGGGGATTTCCGTGTAATTTTCACGGTATTCCCTGATTTGCTTTTTCAATTCATCCCTTTCCCTTGTCCCTGGGGCATAACTTAAAACAGGTTCGTTCTGTGGTTCGGGTACGTTAAAAAATCCGGTTGCTAACATAGTTATTTCCTTTTATGCAAAAATAGTATACCCTGCAAAGTAAAAGTATGATATTTATTACGTTTGAATTTTAAAGAAAGCCTGGCTTAGTCACTATCGCTTGTGAGAAAAGTTATCACTGCGCCTGGTGCACATTGTTGATAAATCCTTTTATACAGGCTTCCGGAAATTCGTATTTTTGGTCGGAACATTTCTGCACCATGAGTTTATTACATCGAGCACAGGGTTTATCCCGATATCTGATCAGAATGGGTAAGACATTCTACCATTCAAAATACGGGTATATGTTAAGGAATAAATATATACTGACCTCCGTGCTTTTTGTGCTGTGGATGCTCATGTTTGACCAGAATAATCTGAATGAACGCAGGAAGAATAACCGCGATTACAACCAGCTGATCAGGGAGAGGGATTATTTTCAGAAGAAAATTGAAGAAAACCGGAAACGGATACAGGAGCTTAAAACCAATAATGATAACCTCGAGAAATTCGCCAGGGAACAATATCTCATGAAGAAGGACAATGAGGATATTTTTATCATTGTGGATGATTGATTTCGCAGATAATTTATATTGACGAAGATTTTTTCTCTCGCTGATCTCGCTGATCATCGCAGATAAATTTGTACTCCCGGGGCTTTTTTTCTCGCAGATATTCGCTGATTCCGCAGATTAAATGCAGAAAATATTTTTGGGGCTGGGGCGCAGAAAATAATAGCGATAATAAAATATCATCTGCGAATAAATCTGCGTGATCCGCGAGATCTGCGAGAGATATTTTTACGTCTCTTTCTCGCAAAGACGCAAAGGCACTAATAATGTTCTCTCGACCGTTCTATCTTTCTCAGTATTGTAAGCAGTTCGATTGCAGAAGGATCCTCCGCCGAAAAAGGAATTCCTGTATTTTTAAGGTATATCACCACTGCATCCTTTACCGGGATTTGAGGATAGCTGGCACTTGCATGGTTGAGGAATTTTATGATCCGGAATGCATCAAACCACCTGTAAAAACGATTGACAAAAGCCTGCCGGGATCCTGAATTTGCCCGGATCTCCCGGATAGAATCAATGGCAGATATTCCATCCAGAAAGCCCTTCATGGGCTCTCCAAATTGGTTTAGGGATTCAGATGTCTCTTCATCCGACAGGAGAAATAAATCAGGGATCAGTATGAATAATGTTTTGATATCATAGAAACACTCCGGTGCGTAGGTCAGCAGGGTTGAATCATCCGAGGCAACATATTTCCGCATCGCAGCGCCCGTTCCGAACGGAACCCGGTCTGATTCCCGGGGGGATGGAATTACGCAGGTTGTATTGACTTCCCTGAACTCACCCAGCGGAATGATCTTATGGAGGAAATAAAAATCCTCGCCGGCCTTTTTCCTGTTCATGCCACCTTCGCGTGCGTAGGATTCTGCTCTTACGCCAAAGCATGACCCTACTGTATGGCGGGCATGGGGAAATCCCGTGAACCGGGTCATGAGGTTCAGGTATCGGAGATGCATCTCATATAAAATGATTCCCTGGTATACTGTTTCCGGATATTCTGTTCCTGTAACCGGATGTTCAAAGTAAATATTGATGCCCCGGGTATTCGGGAAATCATCCAGAACCGATTCGATGGCCGTGAAATAGTTGGCCTCGCACAGGGTATCCGCATCGTACGAAAGTATGAATCCCCCCGGGTTGTTAAGACAATTGAAGCGGTATAATGCCTGGTCCATTCCGGTTTTCCGGGCCAGTCCAACCCCGGCATCCCGGACAGGCATTTTCAGTTCTTCAATCAGAATAAAGCGGAACTCAGGGCGGGAATGCTCCTTCATCCATTCCCTGATCTCATCAGCAGTTTTCAGTGATGTTTGTGTAATCTTCAGGGTCTGCATTCTCCGACAGGTTCAGAATAACAATCACCTCCACATGTCCGCGGGGTGCATCACAGCATTGAGTGAATCCAGTGCAGCAACCAGGTTTGGTTCCCTGCAGGCCGGAACGACTACGATAAAACGAAGCTGCCCCGATGGAGGACCATCAGGGCAGGGTTTGAATCCCTTTTGTTTACTGAAATAGTGATCAGCAAACGACATTGGGGTTATTATTTGGCCTTCTTTTTGGTTTCCTGGTAATTTGCATTGAGGCCTGTAATGATATTCTTTGTAATATCCAGGCTGTCGTTCGCATAAAGAATGTTTCCGCCAAACGAGGTTCCAAGCACATATTTATAATTGAGCTGTGCGCTGTTCTGTTTCAGGTATTCCATAATGGCATTGATCACCTGCCTGTTCATCACGGTCTGCTTTTCCTGGAGATCCTGGCTGAGATCCTGTTGCAGTTTAGCGAGATTCTGCTGTTTTCCAATTAATTCCTGTTCGGCAGCCTGTGCTTCTGAACGGGTGATCAAACCACGCTGCGCCTTATATTGATAATCATTTACGTCATCCTGGTAAGCCTTTTGTTTGGCCTGGAACTCAGTTTCGGAAGCCTGGAACTTGCTTTGCAGTTCGCCTGAAAGATCAGTGGCCATATCGAAATTACTCAGTACGGAATCGATCTGTACATAAAAAATACTGCCGCCATTGGCTGAACCAGCCGGCAATCCTTCAAATGTTGATTTCTTTTTTGGGGAACCTATGCCTGTAAAATACAATACATAGAGTGCAACCACAGCAACGGCCAGCACAATATTCAATATAAGCGGGAGTCTTTTCATTTTAAAAGCGTTTATGTTTACTATTTAGGGTAGCAAATATAAATTTTATTGCTTACCTGATAACATTTTAGTGCTAAAATCTTTATTCCCGCTGTTGAAGTAATGATGCAGGCGAGCAGTTTAATGTGTATCAAACATTAAAACTCGGGACAGGGAACCTCACCCTTTTTGGTTCTTCGGGGAAGGGCAAATTTGATGCTCATGGATACCTCATGTGAACCAAGAGCCTGGCCGATGAGGTTTGATACGGTAACGTCGTAGCTGTAGCCGATATTGAAATTCCGGGTCTTATATCCCACGAGCAGAATGAAGGCATCCCCTCGTTGTGAGTTGAACGGAGGAATTCCGCGATACCAGATTCCAAGAACAAGTGGGTTTTTGAACCAGTATACGCCCAGGTCAAGTTGGTAATAAGGTCCCTGTTTTTTGAACAGGTACGCCAGTGTCATTGTTTCTTCCAGTGGCTTTAGCAGCTTGCTTTTCTTCACCAGTTCAATGCCGCCAAAGACAGATATTTTTACCGGAACCCTGGTTTCGGCTGCATACAGCGACATGTTCGGCTGCAAAAGATGGTCGGCAGTGACACCAGCCCATACTCTTTTTGTATAAACCAGGGTGGAAAGTGCCAGGTCAACGTCACGGGTTTTCGCCAGGGGTTCAGGTTGCGTATTGGTCCCCCCGTTATACATGACCTGTTCAATAAATTTCAGCTTGTCCCAGGCAATTCCGTTTTCCCTGTAGGAAAAATGCAGCCCCGGGCGTATAAATATGGATTCAAAGATCTTGAAATTGTAGGAATATTGTACGCCCACACTCAACGTTCCCAATTGCCCCGTTCCGGCAGCATCCTTGTAAGCCAGCAATCCAAAACCACTGTTGAAATGTGAAAAATAATGGTCATATGAAAAGCTGTATGTTGTAAAAGTGGAAGGAAGGTTAACCCACTGGTCACGGTAATTTGCGCAAATACGGCTGCCACCTGCAGCACCTGCAAATGACGGAGCCAGGTAAAGCGGGTTTGAATAGAATTGCGAAAACTGCGGATCCTGGGCCAACGCTTTGGAAAATCCTATCAATACTAACAATAATATATAAAACAGCTTGCGCATGAATGAATTTGGTGGTAGGTCACTATTTAGTACGTTATATGTTTACTATGGTTTTGATTCAGATCATTTAATTCCCATTTTGTTTTACCAGGACAGTTACATCACCGGCTTCAACGTAAGGCCTTCCGTTTGTAAAGGTTGCTGTTACCCGCCAGACATAAACATCCTGCTTGACCGGTGCATCTTTAATGAAACCGTTCCAGCCCTTGTTTACATCTTCACTGGTATATATGAGTTCGCCCCACCTGTTGTAAATTTCCAGACGATATTCTTCTATTCCCTCAGCAACCGGCCTGAATATCCTCGGATCAGCCTCTCCGGGATTGTAAATTTCATCTGCCGGATCACCGGGTATAATCGTGATCACATTGGGAAATTCAATTCTGCCCCTTCCTTCAACCAGAACAGGATTTTCATGGGTAAGTGTATCCAGGCACCCTTCGCCGCTTTCTGCAATCAGTGTAATATAAAAGGTGCCGGTGGACATATATTCATGTTCGGGCTGGAATTCCGCGCTTGTTTCTCCATCACCGAACTCCCACAGATATATTAACCCGTCCTGGGTAGTGTTGAAGAATTTGATGGGTGTTCCGTCTTCTGTTTGACTTCCCAGCCAGGCATAATCAGGCGTGAAAGAAAAGTCCACCACCGGTTTCGGATACACCGTTATGCGTTTATAGTCCCAGTTGGTTCCTCCGTCGCCTTCCACTGAAAGTCGCACAATATAAACACCTGCAACATCATAGGAAATTGAAGCCGGATCAACATCTGAAGATGTCTGACCTTCATATCCAAAATCCCACTCAAAACTATCCGGATAGTTATATTTTGTTGTTGAAGGAAAATCAACCGTCAGGGGCATACATCCTGATATATCCGGTCCCAGATCGACCTTTGGTTTGGGAGGGTTGATCGTAACATAATGCAAAATGGTATCAGCACATTGCGAATTGTTTTTATTGGTGGCGATCAGGCTGACCGGGATACGGTTTTCATTCGAAATATCTCCCCAGATACTGTAGTTCTGATTGAAGAATGCATCCTGCGAGGCGGATGTGGTTCCGTCACCAAAATCCCAGTTGTAATTCCAGTTGCCCTGGTTGACGGTAAGGTTGTTCATGACCACTGTTGTAATGTCAGTTGTGGTGTTGAAATCCTGTATCTGCGGCTCCGGAAGAAATTCCGGCAACGGTCTCGGATAAACCACAACCTGGCGGATCGTATCATCTGCACATCCGTTTACAGAAACTGCCTGGAACCGGATATCATACGTTTTATTATCAGGCGATTCATTGACAAACCGGTAAAATGGATCTTCATAATTACTGAAAACCTTATCGTTAATATACCAGTAAAATTCATTTTGATTTGTAGCCGTTCCATCGAAATTCACTGACAACGGATTACATCCATTCCAGTCAGAAGCCGTGAAATCTGCCTGTACATCCGGATATACACTCACAGGCCTGATAGCCGTATCCGTACATGAATAAGCTGTGGTTGCTATAAGAGAAATTGTATTTTCTTCAATTACAGAACCCCCATTTGTAAATGTTTTCACCGGGTTCAGTTCTGTACTTGTCTGACCGTTGTCAAAGTTCCACAAATAAGTGAGGTTGGTACCCTGTGAATTATTGGAGAATGGAACAACAAACGGCGGGCAATCCACTGACTTCGGGAAGCTAAAGTCCGCCAATGGCTTGGGATGCACTGTCAAATCGCGGGAGATTGAACTATCGCAGCCATATTGTGATGTCGCTGTGAGTGTGATTGTAAAATGCTGATCGGTAGTGCGGTTGAAATTTTTGAATTCATGTGTTGGAACCTTGTCTATTGAACCCGAACCATCACCAAAATCCCAGTTATAGGTTAATGGTACGGCAGGATTTGAATTATTTGTAAACAGCGTTGTTGAAGGATGACAGTTTTCACTCTTATCCAATGTGAAGGCTGCACGTACCTCCGGATTAACAGTGATCTTTTCAGCCCATGAGGTGTCACATCCTTGAGCGTTTGTAACGGTAAGTGTAATCGTATGGTTTTCAGGGGCACTGTGCTTATTTATATATGTATAGCTGAATTTGGGCGCGGCATTTTCTCCATCCGGTGCTCCCACATTCTGATACGTCCAGTTATAATGATTGATTGCGCCTGCCGATGCAGTCCGGTCGATCATGAACGGTTCCTTTGAACAGATGGCGGGCTTGTCCACTGTAAACTTGGCAAATATATAAGGATATATGTTCACGGTTACCAGTGTATCATCAAAGCAGCCGTATGGTGAAGTTGCATCCAGCCGCACATGATGTGGCTGGGTGATGTTTGTGGTGTTGGTGAATAAATGTTCGGCCGGGGAAGACAGATTGGAATACCTGCCATCGTCAAAATCCCAGAAAAACGAGGTTCCTGAAATGATATTCGTTTGATTGTTGAAATTCACCGGCAATGGCTGGCATCCGGCTACGAAATCAGGATGAAAGCTGGCATGCATTTCAGGAAAAACAGTGATCGTATCACTTTTCAGAGCCTGGCATCCATGTATATTGCGTGTCCTTAAAACAATCGGGTATTTTACAGGGAGGGTCGACTGGTTCCTGTACATTGGAATATCGGGATCTGCAAAGGTGTGCATTACAAGGGAATCAGCAGGTGTATATTTCCAAACGAAGTCAGTTATTCCGCCTGAAGAAAAATTGCTGATCCCTATTTTAAACGGGGAACAACTGTCAAGCCGGGCAATGGCGAAATCAGCAGTTACCTTTGAATATACATTCACCGTATGGGTAATGCTGCTGTCACAACCGGCCAGGTTCATCACTGTGAGGTTCACAAAATAGGCCGTGTCCTTTGCTGTTGAGTTCTGATAAATTCTGGGAGGAGGATTTTCACTCGTGGAATAGGTCTTGTCACCAAAATCCCAGATGTAGTTCAGGTTTTTACCTTTTGAATCATTCCTGAACACGACGTTTAAGGGATTGCAACCTTTATCGGGGCTGTCAAATCCGAATCCCGCTATTACCCTGGGAAAAAGAGATACCGACCGTAACGCTGAATCAACGCATCCTTCATTGTTCCTTGCGAACAGGTGAATATAAAATGTGGTATCATTATCTGTATTATTTTCATACCTGTGCAACAGGGTATCCGGCGTAAAGGTTGTCAGCAGGCTGCCATCTCCCAGGTCCCAGTTAAACTGATCACCGCCCTTTGAAATATTCACAATTTCCGCATTCAAAGGTGAGCAATTATTGCTGTAATCAACGGCAAAATTTGCCTTCACAAAAGGATGAACGGTTATCGGAACACTGGCCGTATCCCGGCAATAATAATCAGAAGTGACTGCAAGACTGACATTGTAAATGGTATCCTGATCGGTGCGGTTAAAGAAGTATTTTGTAAATGGAATTACTGACGAATCACTTTTAGATGTTCCATTGCCAAAATCCCATGAATACATGATATTGTAACCCGAAGAATGATTTGTAAAAAGAACGCCTACCGAATCGCAGACAGCGTTTTTATCTGCCGTAAAATCTGAATTCACCTCCGGATAGATTACAACAGTGCGTGTTGGTGCAGAATGACTGCATCCGAATCTGTTTACCGTATTCAATGCGATCTGAATTGTATCCGGCGTTGGATGACTTATATTTTTGTGATTAAAAATGACCGGTGCCTTATTGGTTTTCAGCAGGGCACTGTCAAGATACGCTTTATGCACATCTGAAAAGGACCAGTAAAAAGTATCTACGCCAATTGAGTTTTCGGGATTTATGAAATAAGAGGCCGGCGAACACCGCAAGGTTGAATCGATTGTAAATGCAGAAAAAATATACGGAAAAACCCGGATATTCTGTATGGCAGAGGTATCCTTGCAACCAAATGGTGATGTGGCGACAAGGCTTACATGGAACGTGGTATCATTCAGACCGGTATTTTTATAGGTATGAGTAACCAGTGTATCCACATCGGATGATCCATCCCCGAAATTCCAAAGGTAGGTGTCAGTATTGCCGGTAGAAGTACTTTGGAATCCGACGGTGGATGCATGACAAACGCTGGTGTCATTAAGGTCCACAAATTTAAAATCGGAAATTACCTGGGGGAATACACGGATCGTGTCGGTGTAAAAATCGTTACATCCACCGTCATTGCTCACAGTATATGAAATAATATTATCCCGGGGCAAATTGGTTGTGTTTTGATAAACATGATCCAGGAAAAAAGGCGAAGCGGATATTTGTAAAGGTGTTCCGTCACCCAGGTCAAGAATGTATCGTGTGGCGCCTTTCGATGCATCTTTCATTGAGATGGAAATCGGTGCGCATCCCTTGTCCTGATCCACTGTAATGAAGGCATTCGGACTTTCAGGAACGATTACAAACACTTGCAGAGTAACGAATCCATAACAGGGTTGTTCGATATCCACTGTAAACACCTGGCTGAATCCGCCATAAGGCGGGCGGAGGATTGGATACTGCACATTGGGATCATCCAGGTATTCCGACGGGCTCCAGTGATAACTGATCCCGCCTTTGGCTTTTAGTTCAATTGAATCAACCCCGCAAACCTGGAAAACGCTGCCCTGGTCTTCAACAGTTGCAGAAGCTTCAAGCTCGTTATAATCGGAAAAATACCCGTAAACGCAGCCACCTCCTGTGGTAACACCATTAAAATACCCAAGATGAAAGACATTCTTTGTATTAAAGATCCGTGTAACTGATCCTGTTGGAATGGTTAGGTTACTCATCAGTTTATTGGCATCCTTTAATACATACCAGCTGGAGGTACCGGCTTGTTCAAACTGGCTTGCACTCAGAAAAGGGGTTGCAGGCCCACCGTTGACCGATATATAAAAACTGTCAATGGCATCGGCCTTTGTCATCAGGTTCAGGTAAAAGGGCTGGTTCTTTGACCGGGTGAAACTAACCGAAAGTGATCCGGTACATCCGTCAATAGTAGGCAAAATGGCATCTCCCAGTTCATCTCCAAAACCTGCAATATGCAATACATATACCGGTTCAGTGGCCTTGATATGAACATAGTAATCGTTATTGGCAGTAAGCATGTCAATGGCCAGCTGAAACCCCGCAGCATAGGGACCATAGGTGACAAATGTTCCGTTACGCCTTGTCACAGTTATGAAGGTATTGGGTTTCGTAGTCAGCACATATGCCTTTTCGTTATTTCCACCTCCCAAATCAGTGATCTTCCCCTTCATTACGATGTATTCATAACCAATCACTGATTTATTCTGTGCATTAACTGTAGGAATACTCTGGTCACCCATATAATCGTATGCACCCGATTTCTGTACCGAATCATCACCAAGTGTTACTGATATAGGCTTATTTGAGGTAATGTGCGTTCCTACCAAACGGTCTGCGGCCAAAACGCTGGGTACCGTCCCGGTTGCTTTTGGTACCAGCATATAGGTTTGTCCCTTGTTGAGAGTAATATTAAAAGGAGTTCCGGCAACATGCCCGAAAGCATCCTTCAGCAGGTTGACCGTTACGATGGTATTGTCCTCAGTAGCGACAATAATAATCTGGCTGAAAGCAGGATCGGTGCTGGCAAATGTATGATTTGGCCACCTGTTCTGAAAGGGGGTCCAGAAATCATAGCCCAATGCATTTTTGCCTTTCAGGGCAAAGATCGAAGGGTTATTTCTTACCCTGTGGGTTTCATAATAAGCAGTGATCTCGTGGTCGGCACGAATGAGCAGGGCGCTGTTGCTCTTGGTATTATATTGATTATTACTGAATTTGAGCAGATCGGCCTGGGTAAAATTGACATTTACTGTAAGTGAAACGGCAGGGTCAATGACTACTGTAATGGGTGCTATCTGCGGATTATAGGGTTGTGATATGGTAACGGTTGTTTTACTGTTCAAATCGGTAGCTGTAAGGGTGAGGTCGGCAGTTAATGGTGCATCATGCAGGGTTGTTGAATATGGAACAGCGAACCAGAATAGCGTATCGGTTTGTGCCATCAAAACAGTATGCAGCATCAATGAAGAGAGAATAACCAATAAACGTTTTATCATCACAAAAAACTTTATATCATTTTACGTCAAAACCCGTCAAAAGTTGCCGCATCCGTCTATAATACCCGTGTGTTGGTCACCGGAATTCAGGATTTCGAAAAAAAAGGAGTCAAATGATTTCAGAATGTAACTGTTTCATGATGATAGCCACATCCGGAAGGGTTGTATTTCTAATTCACATGTTTATAACTACTTATGAATAGTGGCCAGTTGCAACATAAAATGCTGTTTTTACGTAAACCCAAATGACTCAAACCTGTGTTATGAAAAGAATTTGCCTGATTTTCCAACTTGTCCTTGTTGTACAGTTTTCAATCTCTTATGGTCAAACCGTGCTATTTTCAGAAGGTTTTGAATCCGGTGAAATACCTCTAAACTGGAAGCAGGAATTTGTAAAAGGAGCTATAAGCTGGCGTTACGAACCCGGTGGATACACAACCTCACCGGCAATCCCCAATAGCAGGAGACCAATTCAAGCACATGGCGGAAACCTGAATGCCATGTTTCAGTATCAAAGCGTGAACAGCGAGGCAACAAAGCTCGTAACCAAAAAAATATCAGCACTTGAATTTGCTGTGAAGCCCGAATTGCATTTTTTTCATGCACAATTCGACTGGATACATCCTCCAACTTACCATGATTATCTCAGGGTGTATTACAAAAACGGCGCCACCTCGGCCTGGAAGCTTCTGCAATCGTATGCACTGGCTACAACCGATTGGGTAGAACGGATTATCCTGTTGCCTGAAAATGACCTGTCAGCTGACTATTACCTGGCCTTTGAAGGTGAGACGAAGTGGGGATGGGGTACATGTGTCGATGACATCCAGATCGTAGAAACCGGGATCAAACAAAAGGCATTAAGTGAAATTTCTGTAGAACAGGCCAGTGAAGTTCCAATCGGATCAGATTCAAAGAATAATCCTGTTTTGAGGGTAAATATAAAGGTAACCGGCAATTCCGGGACTTTCCCGCTGAATTCGGTCACAGTAAATTCCCTGAATACAACCGATGCAGATGTTGAATCAGGAGGTGTGAAGCTTTTTCTTACGAGGGACGCCGAATTTAATTCAGATACCCAGGTAGGCAGCGGGGTAAGTTTCAGTTCAGGGCATGCCTCCTTTACAAACCTCAATTACAACCTGCCAACCGGGTATTCTTATCTATGGATCACCTATGATATCAAACAGGATGCAGGCCATCGCGACATGGTGGATGGCAAATTTCCCGTCAATGGTATCAATATAAACGGACAAACCTATTTTACACAGGAAAAATCACCCAACGGTTACCGGTCAATCCTCCGGACCTTGAATTCGGATGATTTTGAATCGGACTTTAACTGGATACTTAATGGAGAATTTGAACTCGGCAGTCCGATGGGATTGGGCGGTTCACAGGGAAACCCTGATCCTGATAATGCCTATAGCGGTTCTAATGTAATCGGAACTGATCTGAGCGGTTTGGGCGATTACCCGGGTGATTATGAGAAAAACCTGGAAAAAGACCAGTTCAATGCCACATCCGACACCTTTGATTTTACCTATTATAATGATTTATCCCTTAGGTATATGCGTTTTTTGAATATTGGTATCAATGATGAAGTATCCATTGATGTCAGTTCGGATGGCGGCAATACATGGAAGGAGGCGTGGATCAACACGGGTATGATCCTTGATGATTCCTGGAAATTGCATGAGGTAGACATTACCGCCCTGGCGGCGCGTAAAAAGAATGTAAGGATCAGGTACAGTATCGGAACAACTAATGACTACTGGCAATTATCGGGTTGGAATATTGATGATTTTAGTATTACTGGCAATTATGTTACCAGGGATGTGGGAATCAGCCGGATTATTTCTCCAATCGACGGATGCGGGCATACAAACAGTGATGCAGTAACCGTAATTGTGAAGAATTTTGGTGCCATGGATTCCTACGGAGAAATTCCATTACAATATACCCTGGGCAACAGCACCCCGGTGCAGGATACAATAAAGCAGGTAATTCCTTTTGGGGACAGTATTCAGTATACGTTTAAAAAAAAAGCTGACCTTTCAATTGCTGATGTATATAGTCTGACAGTCACAACAAAAATGGCCGGGGACGGTGATGCCACCAACGATGCGTTAGTGAGATCACTGTATGTTCAGCCAACAATTGATGATGACCATACAGAAACTTTTGAAACAAAAGGGGGCTTGTGGATGCCGGTATCTCCCCGACAGGAAAACTGGGAGTGGGGAGCACCTGGTTTTGGAATTACTCCCGAATCGGGCACCCATCTATGGATGACCCGTCTTTTGGCTTTTTATCCTGACAATGATTCTTCCTTCCTTGAAAGTGTTTGTTACAACAATCAAAGCCATGACCGGAAAATCCTTGAATTAAAGTACTGGTTAAAATCCCAAAAATATAAGGATGGCGCATCCGTAAATTATTCAACCGATAATGGTCAAACCTGGCAGTTACTGGACACCCTCGTGACCGGATGGGATTGGTATAACGGGTCCGTTCAGTCCTTACATACACGGGGATGGTCAGGACTTTCCGACGGATGGATCACGGCCCGCCAGATCCTGCCAAAAAACATTACAAATGCTTCATCTATGAAGTTCAGGCTGGCCTTTGGAAGTGATGCAGACAGCAGTGATATTGGCCTCGCTCTTGATGATTTCAGCATATTTGTGGCACCTCCGGATATCGGCGTCTCCTTAATTGACTCTTTTGCCAATCGCTGCCAGTACCTGAATCCACCAAAGGTCACAGTTACAATCCGCAATTTCGGCCTCAATGCTGTTGAAAAGGGAAATGCTGTTATTGTGGGATATGATTTCAACCAGGTCCATATGGAGACTGACACATTCAATCTGGCAAATGATCTTTTACCTGGCCAGACCATAAAGCATACTTTCAGCACGTCTGTAAACCATGATGCACCCGGCAATTATAATATCACTGCCTATACCCTGATTGAGGATGATCCCCATTTCTATGGGAACATGAACGATACACTTTCACTGGATTTCGAAGTACTGGCCAGGCCTTTTACAATGCTCACCGACACAATTTCTACCCGTGAACCGGATACCGTATTTATCAGGCCATTTTACAAAGACACCTATGATTATTTGTGGAATGATCTGAGTACTGGTCCCGTTTATGATGTAAAACATGATGGATGGTATCATGTTTTGGTCACAGATGCCCGGGGGAATGGCTGTACATCCTATGACTCCAGTTATATTCAATTGCTGTTCAATGATGTGGGAATTGAGAGCCTGCTTTCACCCAATGATGATTGCTCATTAAGCAAGAATGAAAATATTCATGTCAGGATACGCAATTTCGGAACTGACAGTATACCTTCCGGAATTAAAGTGGGATTGGGTTACATTCTGAATACCGGCATTCCTGTAAGGGATACGCTGGTTCTGTCCGGGGCATTGTATTCGAATAAATCGATAGATTATATTATATCAAAAGGTTCTGTGGATTTATCGGGGAAGGGCATTTATCACTTTAAGGTATTTGCCTCTTTCAGCGGGGATACCATACATCATAATGATACACTGAACAAAAACATTGAAATCTTTGGATATCCGATCGTTGATATCGGCCCGGATACCACAGTTAAAGCCTTATCCTATGTTTTGGATGCTGGTCCCGGCTTTGTGAATTATAGCTGGGATAATGAAGCGATCACGCAAACCAGGGAGATCGAGCAATCCGGCACATATTGGGTACGGGTGAAGGATGGGAACCAATGTGAAAATACCGACACGGCTTTTATATGGTTGAAAATCAGAGATGTCCGACCTGATGGTTTTTCATCTCCGGTTTCTGATTGCCATTTTACCACAGGTGAACCGGTTTCCCTGCGCATCTTAAATTCAGGTACAGATACCGTGCCATCCGGGCAACATATTGATGTTCAGTATCAACTGAATGCAGATTCCCCGGTAAATGAATCGTTTGATCTGTCTGCACCGTTGTTCCCGGGAAAATCAGTCATTCATACATTTTCAGGAGAACTTGATCTGATGGATACAGCCGACTACCATTTCGGGGCCATTGCGATAATGGCAAATGACATACGAAAATCCAACGATACATCAGAAGTGAATATTTACCGTTATCCCAAACCTGCAGTTGATTTTGGACTTGATGAGGTTGTCAATGTTCAGGACATCGAACTTGAAATTGAAGCAGGCTACTCACCCTATTATTCCTACAAATGGCAGGATAGTTTCAATGAACATTTATATACCGCAACACGCAGCGGAAAATATCATGTAAAAGCAACGGATACGCGTACATCCTGTTATGATGGAGACACGGTAACTGTTTTCCTTATTTACAGTGACATAGGAGTTACCTCCACCAGTCTGCCTTCCGGGGGCTGCACAGGAAATTTTGAACATGTAAGTGTCAGGATCCGAAACATGGGTACCTCAAACATAGGTAAGGACGTTCCGATTTATGTTGCCTGTGATGTGAACGGAGCGCGGATTTCGCTGGATACGCTAGTCCGAACCTCAAATTTCGTCACCAATTCCAATATCGATCTTGTGCTTACGTCGCCTGTAACAATAAATGAAACAGATGCTTGTGAGGTAACATTTTATACAGTGTATGCTGACGATATGAAACCCTGGAACGATACGCTGGTTTCACCATTTAATCCCCTGCCCAGTCCATTGATTGACTTTGGCGATGCAAATGGTGTTTTGATTGTTGATCTGCCCCATTTGCTGGATGCCGGTGCCGGCAATAAGGCATATGAATGGCAGGATGGGTCAACGGATCAATCCTACACAGTGACTGAAAAGGGTGTATATACAGTTACCGTAACCGGACAAAACGATTGCCAGTCGGCAAAGACAGTCTCGATCAACCTGGCAACCGGGATCAGCGAAAACCTGGCAGACAGGGACGATGTTTCCGTGTATCCCAACCCCGGAAACGGTTTGTTCTTTGTGAAGATCAACGGGGCAGGCCAGGACGATCTGGTACTCCGGTTGATCAATAACCAGGGTCAGACGGTATTTATTCGTCAATTTTCAAGCTTACCTTCAATTCCTGAGACTATTGATGTGCAGAATTTATCCAGAGGCATTTATCACATCATGATCCAGGGGAAGGGACTCCTGTATCAGGGTAAGATGATTATACAGTAGGGACAAGGCATAGCCTTGTCTCTGCGATTTGTTAAGTTTACGGCATGACATATCTCATGTTCATGCATGGCCTGTTATGACAATTGTCCTGTTTTGAAGAAGCAAATGATGATAATTTTAGCCTTTTAACCGTGGGTGGAAAGGTGAATTAAAATTATCACAGAAAATGATAAACAGGTTGATCGTCGGTCTATTGCAGTACATGCCTAAAAACTTTGTATGGATTTTCAGCAAGAGGTATATTGCAGGAGAAAAGCTGGCTGATGCAGTAAGGGTAACCAGGAAGTTCAACACCATGAGGATCAAAGCCACCATGGATTTGTTGGGCGAGTTTCTGACAAGGGCTGAAAAGGTCGAATACTACAAGACGGAATATATTAGACTTATTGAAGAGTCGGTGAAACTGGGCCTCGACAACTCTTTCTCAGTAAAGCCGACCATGTTTGGCCTGCTGCTTGATCCTGCAATGTGTTATGAAAATATCAGGGAGATCGTTGCCAAAGCGGCATCCCATGGCAGATTTATTCGCATCGACATGGAAGATACGCAATGTACATCCATGGAGATTGATCTGTACAAGAAATTGCTAAATGAATTTCCGGATAATGTCGGCCTTGTATTACAGGCATATCTTAAGCGCACACTCGATGATCTGAAAGACCTGGCTGAATTTGACAAGGGAAGGGGCAAAATCAACATCCGCATTTGTAAAGGTATTTACAATGAGCCGGCAGAACTGGCTTTTAAAGATAGGGATGAGATCAACAGGAATTACCTGATTGCCCTGGAATATATGCTCAGCCATAATATGTATGCAGCCATTGCCACCCATGACAGAAAGCTGATTGATGGCGCTTATGAGCTTATTGGAAGGGATCATCTCAGCAAGGACAGGGTGGAATTCCAAATGTTATACGGAGTAACGCCCGATTTGCGGAAAACTATTGTTGATAAAGGGTTTACGATGAGGGTTTATGTGCCTTACGGAAAAGACTGGTTTAATTATTCCACGCGCCGGCTGCGCGAGAATCCAAGCATGATCCCGCATATGATCAAGGCCTTGTTCATCAGGGGATAGATCCGCGATAGGGATGTGGTTTCAGTATAGCTGTATCACTTCCGAACTGCCAGATCTCACTTCAAACAACTTGTTTATTGTATAAAGGGTGAGCTTTGCATTTAAAGCCCGGAATACGATCCTGTATTTTCCGGGCTGTAATTGAAGTGATTCATTCTTTGTGGTGGAGTTCAGGTTATATACCCAGTCTTCCTGCTTGTCATTTTTGCGTAAATAAATACTTCCGAATCCGGTTGATGTGCGAAGTATGGTGATCATACCAGGCCTTGGAACTTCCACGGTGGTAGTATGGCTTTGCTTTATTTCCACGTCGTGAAGATTGATCCGGGGCAATACGGGAATTTCAATATCATATTTTCCAACAAGGTACCTTTCCTCTTCATACATTTTCTGCATGTTCAGCGTATTCATGTCCCCGCTTTTCCTCACTATATATTCAAGGCCTTTGTACTGCACCGGGTCAGTAACCCTGATCAGCAAAGTTCCCTGTGGTGCATCTGCGGCAATGATCGTATGTTTTCCGGGCAGAAGTTTAATGTTATCCACTTCAACCGGTGGCAAAGTATTCACCCGCATCTTATAAACCGGAATGTGATCGAGGATAAGTGTATCCGGTAATCCACGGTGATTCAGGGTATGGATATAATTATACCGTACCTTGCCTGAAAAGCTGTCATAAAAAGTAAGATTAACATTTGTTTCAGTCGGATTACCATTAACATCCAGCAGGTTCACCTGGGCTGTGGTTGCATTTAGAGCCTGCGAAATGACGACATCCATAATCTCACCGAATTTTTCTTCCTGTGCGGCATTATAGAACCGGCCGATGCAGTTAAAGGTTTGCCTGAAGTTTTCGTCAATTCCTATACCGATCACAAAGGGTTTCAGAATGATGCCCTTCCTCTGCAGTTCAAGTGAAACTGCACAGGCATCACCATCACAGGCTTCCACGCCATCTGTGATCAGAATAATGATATTCCTGCAATCTTCACAGCCGGCAGGAAAATCTCCTCCGCCCAGTTCCAGGGAATGGGCAATGGGAGTGGTGCCTTTTGGAATGACATAGCGAAGCTGCTGGCGTATTTTTGAGGCATTGGCTGCACCAAACGGAACTTCCAGTTTAGTATCGCTGCAATCCTGCGGGGGTACCGGGCTGTGATGTCCGTATATCCGAAGTGCCATTTGAACATTGGGCACATGTTCAAGGCTGTCGATGATGTTAATCAATACCTTTCTTGCAATGGCAATCTTGGATTGCTTTTGCCATGTGACTGCCATGCTTTGCGAAGCATCAAAAATAAAGAGTATCCTTGTTTCCGGGGGCCGGTATTTCGGCGGATTGGTCTGTGCCTGCAGATTCTGCCGGACAGATACCACACATAATGATGTTAGTAATACTAAAAACAGGCGCCTCCAAACGGGGAAATCGTTCATATTCCGGAAAATAGCATGATTCATTCCAACATTTCAATAATAGAACGATACGAAAAATTTAAAAGTATGTTCATTTATTCTTTCTGAGCAAACGGGCAACAAGTTTGACAATCTCCATTGCCAGTAAGGGGAAAGAAGAAATCACAAGTACGAGTATCCAGTCAAAACCCGTGAGGGATTGTGTTTTAAAAACAACCTGAAGGGCAGGAATGTATACAACTGATATCTGAAGCACGAAGGAAAAGAGTGTGGCCCATATCAGTTTTGTATTCGTTAAAAATCCCAGTGTAAAGATGGAATCACGCATACTCCGGCAATTATAGGAGTGAAACAGCTGACTGCAGGCAAGAACAATGAAACAGGCTGTGCGGGCTCTCTCAATTCCTTCGTTTTCAACCTTTAATACCAGCCAGAATGCCAGAAGACTGCAGAAAGCGATAAATATACCCTGGGCAATGATCAGAATTCCCATTTGACGGGTAACCACCGCTTCACTTTTCAAACGGGGAGGCAGTTGCATGATCTTTTTGTTTACAGGGTCCACACCAAGTGCAAGTGCAGGCAGACCATCGGTCACCAGGTTGATCCAGAGTATCTGGATGGGCAGCAGGGGAACCGGAAGAAGCAAAAGCGAGGAAACAAACATCACAAGTATTTCACCTACATTGCAGGACAGGAGGTAATGGATAAATTTCCTGATGTTGTCGAATATTCCGCGGCCTTCTTCCACTGCAGCAACAATGGATGCAAAATTGTCGTCAGTGATGACCATTTCAGATACTTCCTTTGTAACATCTGTACCTGTAATACCCATGGCCACGCCGATGTCAGCTTCCTTCAGCGCCGGTGCATCGTTTACGCCGTCACCCGTCATGGCAACGATCTCTCCTCTGTCGCGCCATGCTTTTACAATCCGCATCTTGTGTTCAGGGGATACCCGTGCATATACAACGGTTTTGTCCACGTTGTTCCGGAATTCTTCATCGGTAAGCTGATCTAGTTCTTCACCTGTATAGGCCAGTGAATCCTTTTCATAAAAACCGAGATCACGGGCAATTGCTACAGCCGTATTTTTATGATCACCTGTAATCATTACCGAACGGATCCCTGCACTGCGGCATTCCTGCATGGCTACTTTCACTTCTGGTCGTGGCGGATCAATCATTGCGATCAGTCCCAGGAAAGTCAGTCCTCTTTCGATGTCTGAAGCATCTGGTTTTTCAGGTACTGTATCCATTTCGCGGTAGGCGACAGCCAGCACGCGCATGGCCTTGTCAGCCAGACCTGCTGTGGCCTTTATGATTTTTTCCCTGGATTTTCCATCCAGCGGCAGTACATTCTGGTTTTCCTCCACAGAGGTGCAATTAGAAAGAAGAATATCCGGAGCACCCTTAACAAAAGCCACATGGCGGTCCCCCTTCCGTCGCAGAATGGTCATTTGCTTGCGGTCGGAATCAAAAGGCAGTTCTTCATAAAAGGGATAGTTTTCTTCAAGTGCGGTTTTATGAAGGCCGGCCTTTGCAGCAGCCGTGAGCAAGGCACCTTCGGTAGGGTCGCCAACTACGCGGTATCCACCTGATTCCCTGGTCAGCTGGGCGCCATTGCATAATACGGAACCCTTCAATAGCCTGACCAAACTGGGATATTCTGCCGGTTCAATCTTTTTGTCATGATACAGGAAATCACCGGCTGGCTCATAGCCGATTCCCGAGATGTTGAAATATTCGCCACCCTGGTATATGACCTGAACTGTCATTTCATTTTTTGTAAGCGTGCCAGTCTTGTCTGAGCAAATTACTGAGGTACAGCCAAGTGTCTCCACGGAGGGTAGTTTTCGGATAAGACAATGTCGCTTCACCATCCGTTGCACTCCCAAAGCGAGTGCAATGGTAACTACTGCAGGAAGTCCTTCGGGTATGGCAGCTACGGCCAAACTTACTGCAGTGAGGAATAAACTGAGCAGTTCCTCTCCGCGCAGGTAACCCATCAGGAAAATAACCCCTACCAGGAAGAATGAGATGTAAACAATTATCTTGCCGAATTCCTCCAGTTTTTTCTGCAGCGGGGTGGTGTTGTCTTCTATTCCCTGGATGAGGCCGGCAATCTTTCCAAGTTCGGTTTGCATGCCGGTGGAGGTGATAATTGCCCGGGCCTTTCCGGAAACCACCGAAGTGCCCAGGTATACCATGTTTATGCGATCGGCAAGGGGAGTATCTTCTTTTTCAAGGCGGACGGTACTTTTGTCAACTGATGTGGATTCCCCGGTAAGACTTGCCTCGTGGGTAGAGAAATTTCCTGTGGCATATACAATTCGTCCGTCTGCCGGAATATTATCACCGGCTTCAAGGTCGATCAGATCACCGGGAATGATTTCCTCTGAGGGTATAACCTGTTGATTACCATCCCGAATAACCTTTGAATTGGGCGATGACATTTTTTTTAAGGCAGCCAGCGATTTCTCTGCCCGGTGTTCCTGAATAAAGCCGAGAATGGCATTGACAATGACAATACAGATAATGGCCAGTGCATCCACCCATTCCTGCAGGAAACCTG
Organism: uncultured Bacteroidales bacterium; assembly: GCA_963808745.1. Classification (GTDB taxonomy): domain Bacteria; phylum Bacteroidota; class Bacteroidia; order Bacteroidales; family UBA10428; genus UBA5072. Next base: position 120,582 of record CAWEGX010000018.1, on the reverse strand, counting down.
AAATAAGAGCCGCAACAATGAGAACCCAGATGATAAAATCCTTGAATTGATCAAAGAAAAGAGCGAAGACGGATCTTCCCGGTTTTTCGGCCAGCTGGTTTGGCCCGTATTGTGCCTGCCTTTTCGTAACCTCATCTGAAACAAGACCCTGGCTTATATCGGTCATCAGCTTGCCTGCAACATCTTCCTTCTGTAAAAACCACCATTTTTCCATTTCAACCGGTATAATTTCGACCACGTTTCGAATATATTTAATTTCAGTGTAATATGCAAGGACACCCCGACGGGGTGGTGGTCTACTTCATGGTCGCCTTAATACCTGCAATGACCAGGGCATTATCTACATCCTCCTGGCTTTTTACATTGAAAAAGATGGGCCTGATCTTACCATATCGCTGGCCATTTTTGAAGGCTGATTTTATTTCCTCAGGCAGACTGCTTTTTTCAATCACCGGTTCAGCCTTATCCCCGAAATAAAAAGTGATCCTGAAAGTATCCTCAAGCACTCCAATCCAAAACAGGGTCTTCTTTTTCAAAAGAATTCTGAACAGCCAGTTTTTTCCGTCATTATAGTAATTCCATACTTCTTCCGATGAAGGATATTTTTCGTGGATGGCGGCCAGCAGTTTTTTCCAGTAAACGCTGTTTTTGCCAATTATCGAAAAGATAAGATCATCATGCGGGTAAACAGATTTGTCTTTTAATACAAGTGGTTCCATTTATTTGGTGGTTTTGGATTCATTGCTTGCGATATGTATTTTCCTATCTTCAGGTAAATCCTGTATGTAGGCTTCCTGTGGCAGAGCATTGGATTGCATAAAATTATTTATTTGAGGAATATACCCTGTTATTTACTAATTTACCCATAAATTTAACAATATTGATCATAATCATTATCGATGTATCAAAAAGACTACATCCTTCGCATGATTGAAATGCTGGGCGAATTAATCCGGGCCATTCTCGGTTTGATTGTCAAAGGAAATTTTCAACAGGCAGAGGAAAAGCTGAATGAAGCTTACCTCACATTTCTCAGAAAGGATGCCTCCTTTTTTCACCTTATTCCAGTGGAGAAACTAACCTCTACCCTGTTAACCGAACACAATTATACGAACGGGCACCTTGAGATCCTTGCCGAACTGTTCTATGCCGAAGCCAGGTTACAGGATGCAAGGGGTAATCATTCTGAAAGTCTTGTCATGTATGAAAAATCGCTTGCTTTGTTTTCTTTTGCAGATGAAAATATCAGGACCTATTCTGAAGATAGAATTGAAAAAATTGAAAAAGTAAGGAACCGGATTTCAGAGATCATGCAACACAAAAATGTTTAAGATGAAAAAAATCGTCCTGCTGATGCTTTCTCTGGTCCTGATGAGTAATGTACCCGTTAAGGATCCGGAACAATATAAACAGGCCAAAAGAAATGTCATTCTGGATGTGGATACTTCAGGAGATGACCTTATGGCGATTCTTTATATGTTGGCTCAAACCGACGCAGATATTAAGGCGATAACCATTGTTCGAGGCGTATCGGATGTTGAAAAGGGCACGGAGATAGTCCTGAGGTTACTGGCGCTTACCGGACGCACGGATATTCCAGTGGTAAAGGGTGCTGATGTTCCCATGGAGGGCAGCAATGCTTTCCCGGCTAAATGGCAGCCTTCGGTTGATCGTCCTTTTGGACTTGAACTTCCCCCGCATACACTCAAACCGTCTGCACTAGCTGCGGATGAAGTGATATCTTCGATGTTGAAGAAGTATAAAGGAAATATATCCATTCTGGCATTGGGCCCGTTGACTAATATTGCCGAAGCTTTTGTTAAGGAACCTGCGCTGGCTGGATTTGTAAATGGCATTTATGTTTCCGATGGTGCGGTTTATGTGAAAGGCGCCATCAATCTCGAATATCCCGCAATAAAAAACACGGTGGCGGGATGGAATCTTTGGGTGGATGCAAAGGCTGCCAGTGTGGTATTTGGTTCCGCTGCACAGATCACGCTTGTTCCCCTCGACCTGACGGCCATACACGGTCCGCATCCGGTCTTATTAAAATCAGGGGTGGTTAAGCAATACGCTACCCGCGAGGCAGGCATAGTTGGAAAATCACTATCTTCTATATTTAACAACTGGATCACATATTACCATGCTGACACTAAAATCAGCGATACCGAGGAACAGGCGCCGGTCTGGGATCTCGTGGCGGCTGAAATATACTGCAATAATGAAGTATGTACCGAATGGCAGCAGCAGAATCTGGAAATAAAAACCGGCGATCCGGATACAGATGGTCAGATCGTCATTGTAAATGATAAGAAACCCAATGTGCGAATCTGTTTACGGGGCAACCAGGATTTGTTTGACGAAAGTATTTTGAAAACGGCCGTGCTATCAGGCTCTAAAAAATGATCATCAATTCATTAAACTAATTACTAAATTATTTAAAGATGAAAAATAATGCTTCAGTCTTTTTCAAGGTGCTGTTGATCATTCCGGCCTTCCTTTTTTCCTGTAATTCTTACAAGGGTAAGCCATTTACCGGAGTACCCCAGGAAATTCCCGGCAAAGTACAATGCGAGTTTTATGATCTGGGTGGCGAGGGCACTGCCTATCACGATACAGACAGCATTAACAATGGCAGCGGAAAGCTTAACCCGGTAAACGGAAATCCCCTTCACGAGTTCAGGATCAGCGAGGGAGTGGATATCTCATACACCAAGACAAATGGTACGGATGACAATCCTTACAATGATGTAATGCCTGAGATGAACCAGTTGTATGTTGGCTGGACTGAGCCCGGCGAATGGATAAAATACAGCGTAAATGTTAAGGAAACAGGCGATTACACGATTGGCCTGATGTATACCTGCAACGGAGATGGCGGAATAGAAGTAGTGGCGCATGACAGCATTTCAAGTGGCCTGATGCCGGTTAAATCAACCCATAGGGATGCAGATACTGTTGCCTGGAGGCAATGGCATCATTGGAATAGGAATGATTTATTGGGAAAAATACATTTAAAGGAAGGTTTGCAGGTAATCACATTAAAAACCGTTAAGAACGGAAATATGAATTATGATTATCTCGAATTTAAAAGAAGTGACAGTGACAAGGGACAAGGGACGAGGAAGAAAATATCCCGTAGGGATTATCTGTTGGTAGAAAAAAGGGACTAGGGACAGGGACGAGGAAGAAAATATTCCGTAGGGATTATCTGTTGGTAGAAAAAAGGGACTAGTCCCCAGTCCCTTGTCCCTAATTAAATAATCCGGCAAACTCCCGGGGAAGCGAGTCCAGGTTCCTGATCTGAATATCCTTGTAGTAAACCTCGGCGGCCTCACTTTGAAGCTGAATTTTACCATGTGTAAGCGGCTTTGTGACACCATTATCGTTATATCCTAAACCCGACAAAGCCATTACCACCTTGCCATTGACGATAGAGACACTCTTATCACCAAAGCAGATGAGCTCGACTGTATTCCATTCACCCATCGGATTTTCGTAATCGCCGCCGGCCTGGCAGTAACCGGGATTTCCCGTTCCTGATCCGATTGAAACGGCCTTTGCATGGCTATCATATTTGAGACTGCCTGTACTTGCCACAGGTGTTGCTTTCACAGTGACACACGAATTGGCTATGCTCCAATAATCACCCAGGCTGTGTTCCATGATCTGGAATTCCTGTGAAAGCATCCATGCACGCCAGTAGTCCACGCCGCATTCCCCCTGTGAATTGTAAAGAATTCCGGAATCCATGGGTTCATTCAGACGGGGATCCCATTTTTTGGTTCCCCATTTCATCTTCAGCTTAAGATGGTAGTTTTTAAAGTCCTGACGGGTAAAAACACAGCCATAAATCTCCCCGCTGATCCGGAGTACCGGTTCGCCTTTTTCTTCCGTAACTGTAAAAACCTGTGCTACATTCTTATTATAACCAATGGGCTTGATATCAACCCCGTTTTCATCCTTTGGCACCTCACCTTTATAGCCGGGCTTCAAGCGGTAGCTCTGATAGATCTCCCAGTTGGTAAGTTTTTTATCGAGCAGTGATTTCCAGTCATTTTCCACATGAAATGAACTGAAAAGTGCAACACAAATGATCAGGTAAATAGTTTTTTTCATAGGTGGCATAATGTATAAAATGGGCGTTATATCCTGATCACAATCTTTCCCCGGTGCCTGCCCTTTTCAAAAAACCGGAAGGCCTCCTGAGCCTGGTCAATTTGAAAAGTCTTCTCGACGTAGGGATTCAGTTTTCCCTGTTTAAACAACGCTTCAATTTTCTCAAAATCCTCGGTTTTAGAGCGCATGTTGCCCGAAGTTAGAATTTTTCCATGAACAAGCCGGTTGTACAGGGTGATAAAAATGGCGGCAGGTCCATACATTGTTGAAGTATATACTCCTTTCTTATTCAGCATCCGGCGTGCATCGGCCTGTTTCATATGGCCATAAGCATCCAGGATCACATCATATCTGGTTTTCCACACCGACAGGTCAGTTTTTGTATAATCAATTACCAGATCCGCCCCGAATTTCCGGGCCAGTTCAATATTGGCCGTGCTGCAGATTGCCGTAACCTTTGCTCCCGCAGCATGGGCGATCTGCACGGCAAAATGTCCTACTCCTCCTGTGGCGCCATTAACGAGCACTGACTTTCCCGACAGATCTCCGCCTTTTCGCAAACCATTCAGGGCTGTGAGGGAAGCAACCGGAAGAGTCGCTGCCTCTTCAAATGCCATGCCTTCGGGAAGTTTCCTGACCTGGCTGGGAATGGCGAGGACAAATTCAGCAAGTGAACCCGGCTTCCTTAATATGGTGGGAACAAAGCCGTAGACCTTATCACATGCAGCAAATTCTTTGATATTTGTACCGGTTTCCTTAATAATTCCGGCAAAATCACTGCAGGGTATCTGGGGAAACCTGGAACCTGTCAGCATTTTAAGGTTGCCTTTCAGGATTTTATAATCCACCGGATTGATTGAAACCGATTTCACCTGGATAAGGAGCTGCTCCGGCCCGGGAACAGGTTCCGGAAGGATACCGACCTGTAATAATTCAGGTCCGCCATATGAATTATAGAAAACTGCTTTCATCGGATTCAGCTGACTATTTTAAAATTAAAAGCACCATTGTGTTTAACCGACATGATGCGCAGCCATATGGGTAAAATCAGTTCCGTCCCGCGAGCGCTTGTAATATCGCCCAGATCAATCAGTTTTTCCTCCTTCCAGCCAAGCTGGTTTAACAATTTTCTAACCTCAATCTTGGCCTCAGGATTATTGCCGCAAAGGAAATTATGATGGTCGCCTCCTCCAATCATGGCTGGATTTACCATCAATCCACACCACATTGTATTCAGCGTTTTTACCACATGACTCTTTGGAAATGCTTTTTGTATTTCTTCGCCCAGCGAAGTAGTATTGCATAATTCAGGCATAAGCACCGGAGGCATTCCTTTTGAGAAATCGAGCGGATTGGCAATGTCAACGATAATTTTGCCATCCAGGTCTCCCGGACTGCCCGCTTTAAGTGCTTCTATGGATTTGCCACCCTGTGTGGCATTGATAATCAACTGCCCAAAGGCTATTGCATCTGCAAAAGTTATAAGCTTTACTCCCGGATTGCTTTTTATCCATTCTCCGATTCCGGGGTTACCATATCCGTCTTTGGTTGTCCTTGTTTGTGCTTCTGCAACGTTACGCGTTCCCATCATGACTTTATGCCCCAGCTCCAATAATTTGGAAGATAGGGTTTGCCCGACAGATCCTGTTCCCAATACAGCAATATTCATATTCCCTGTTTTTTAGTTAAATGCATAATGAATTAACAACTATTCTATTCAATAGTTGACAGGGAAAAAATAAAAGCAGGATAACAGGGAATCAGTCTACCGATTTTCTCCGGCTTCGGCCCAGACCCTTTCCACCCAGGAAACCCCAGCCACCGCTTCCAATCAGAAAGCCAAAAGCATACCAGGCTCCATTGTTATTTTGTGCATACAGGGTAACGTTATCCCTGAATAGCATGGCAATAAAATCAATCGGGGCAATAATGCCATGCCATAAGCCGCCGAGAAATCCATAAGTGCTGCCGGTAAGGCAGTCCTTTACATTTTCACTTTCGGCACAGGAAGAAACAAGGATAAGTGCTGAAATAGCCAGTGCGGCTAATGCCATTCTTTTGAGTTGATTTGTTTTCATAGCATTTAATTGGATGGATAAACTGCAAAAGCATAATAAAATCTGAAGGAAGAAATAAACAAGGGGATTCCCATCATGAAATAAAATTCTGAAAGATATACCGGAGGCAGGATTCCTGATTTTCTCAGCAAAATTCCCGCAGTGATCATCAGCGACATTAAAATATAACTTTTAATATTGAAAAAGGAAAAAAGGCATGACTTTTCCAACTTCATTCCGGATATCCGGCTGGTATGCTTCCGTGAAATATTGGAAAAAATCAACAGGTAAAAAAGAATTCCTGCTATAATGCTGATGGTTAAACGGATCCAGATTAAGTAATCATCATCCATGAAAAGAAGTATACCCCTGAAAAGTAACATGCTACCGGCAAATGTCCATACAAGGGCTGCCACAATAAAAAGATACCTCCGGCCAATTCTCGGAGTTAGATGTTGTATCCAGTGCATGACCAATTATCTTTTGTAAATAAGTTAGTACACAATTATACTAGCCATTGTCAATAGTGTAAGGACTGGCAAAATTAAGTGTCCATCCCATGTGACGGATTTCTTTTGGAACAATGAGCCGGTAATCCTTCCTGTTAAAATAGATCGGCCTTTCCAGTTATTGGATTGTCCGTCATAGGATTACGCATTTCCTTCTCAAGTTTCATGGGCTTATCCTTATAAGTTTGGGGAATACCTGCTCAATTTACAATAAGTTATCCAAATTGTATAAAAATCAGGTGGATTTTAAGTGACACCCCGTCGGGGTGTTCCCCCGTCGGGCCCCTAATACCCCGCTGCCTGACCATCTTTTCTGGAATCGGAGGCGCCGTAATACACGCTGTTTTTAAGCATAATGGCCTGGTATCCGCCAAAGTTTCCATAATCATAAGTTACTTTATGCCCGATGATCATCAGGGCGCGGATCGTTTCATAGGAAAAACCGGATTCGACCCTGATTTCGCCGGGATTAATGGTGCCTCTTGTCGGAAATGTGCCGTCGTGTTTAAATCGGGGAGCATCACCGGCTTCCTGCAGGTTCATGCCAAAATCAATGAGATTAAGAAGAACCTGAACATGTCCCTGGGTTTGCATGTCGCCCCCCATTACGCCAAAACTGAGAAAGGGTTTATCGTCCCTGGTCACAAACCCCGGTATAATAGTATGAAAAGGACGTTTAGCCGGGGCATAACTATTGGCCATGCCCGTGGTCAGATCAAATCCCGATCCCCGGTTTTGAAGGCAAAATCCAAGTCCGGCAGGAACTTCCATTGACCCGAAAAAGTAGTAATTACTTTGTATAAAAGATACCATATTTCCTGCCTCATCGGCCACAGTCAGGTAAATGGTGTTGCTTTCATTGGCAGGTCCCGGCTGGAAGGTTCCCACCCGGTCGGGCAGGATCAGCTTTCGCCTTGCATCGGCATATTCCTTGGAGATCAGCTTCTTTACAGGGATTGTGCTGAAGGACGGATCTCCGTAATAGCGGGCCATATCTTCAAAGGCGAGGCGTTTTGCTTCTGTGACATAATGAATATGCTCGGCGCTGCCATAGCCATATCCGGCGAGATCAAAACCTTCAAGGATATTCAATATTTGAAGAGCAGCAATTCCCTGTCCGTTGGGAGGCAATTCCCATACATCATATCCCCTGTAATTGGTGGATACCGGTTCAACCCATTCGGCATGCTGGCCTGCGAGATCCTGTGCCGTAAGAAACCCGCCGGCTGCCTTCATATGCTTTTCAATGGTTTCTGCAACGACACCGGCATAAAACCCGTTCCGCCCTTTTTCACTGATCATTTCAAGGGTATTTGCCAGACTCCGGATTCTTAAAGATCTGGCCTTTTTGAGGCAATTGGTTGTTTACGCAATACAGTGCCTTAAAATTCGGATTCCGCAGAGTGTCCATCATCGGTTGAAAATACCTTCCGAGATCTGCAAACTCCTGTGTTACCGGAACGCCTTCCCTGGCATAGGCTATGGCCGGCGAAAGAAGCTGGTCCATTTCAAGCTTTCCGAATTTATTGTGCAATTCGAACCATGCATCCACACATCCGGGCACGGAAACAGCAAGCGGCCCTCTGGACGGGATCTTTTTCAGCCCCTTTTTAGTAAAATAATCCGAAGTAAGTGCTTCAGGCGAACGGCCGCTTCCGTTCAATCCATACAGTTTACCTGTTTTGGCATCCCACACAATGGCAAAAAGATCACCGCCAATTCCATTCATTCCCGGATCGGCAACTCCCAGGAAAGCATTAGCCGCTATGGCTGCATCAACTGCCGAGCCCCCCTTTTTCAGGATATCAATGGCGATCTGGGTGGCCAGCGGATGGCTTGTGGCCGCCATGCCATGTTTGGCCAGAACCTCCGACCGGCTTGTGAATAACTTGCCCGAGGTACGGTCCTGGCCAAACAAAGCGATTAAGGACGTCAATATTAGTAGACAGGAAAGGAACAGGCGTCGCGTTTGCATAATTGTCAATTTTATGGGTTCCTGCCCATAAAATTACTGAAATACTTCAGGCAACGCGAGTTTAACTGTGTTTTATATTGATGGTAAGAATGAACAGGGCTTATTTCTTCTTTGCCTTTGTTGTTATAATGATCACCCCTTCATAATCCTTGTCGGTATACTTCTTCATCATTTTTTTGTCCTTTATTACATCCACACTTTCTATCATATCAGGATCTACAGATGAAATAGCATTTTTTTCCCTGTGCTCAACACCATCAATGATAATCAGGGTATTGGAAAGTTCCTCGGAAGTTGAATTATCAGAGGTTATGATGGTCTTTGTGATAATGACCTTTTCTTTATGCATCACATTCGTATTGACCAGTACGTCCTCAATCGAATCGGGATCCTCCGACAACATAATATCCGGATTATCTTTGCTGATTACATATTTAACTGTTGTCGTATCTCCACCCATTTTCATGTCGTTGTTGTAGTAAACAATTTTCGTTCCCCGGGCAGTATCACCAACTACTTTAACATCATATGTCTCGGTGATAACACTATCCGTGCCTTGCTGCTTATGAACAATTTTAATTGTCTTGGTTTTGATTGTATCTGCCGGCGTTCCCATTGTATTCAATTGATCAGAATTATGATTAAAACCGAATACATTCAATGGTTTTGCGGGAGTGGCAGACAGATCATCCGGCTTAAGAGCATTAAAAATTGCAACTACTGTAAACAGAAGACCTGCAAGCGGTATTAAGGCCATTATCTTCAGATTTGACCTGCGGTTAAATTTTTTATTGAGCATCATTTTCATTCGTTTTTTAATAAGTGAATGGTTAAAACTTGAAGAAAGGCTGATGAGTTTGTCTTCGGTGATCTGATTGATCAGGAGAGCCTGGTACCTGTGTTTGTCAATCCCGGCATTCAAAGCACCTTCATCGGCCAGGTATTCATGCACCAGCTGAATCGAGTTTTTCATCATCCAGATCAGCGGATTGAACCACATAACGGCCGTAAGCAGTTCAATAACGATCAGATCGAGAGTATGATATTGGGTAGCATGAATTCTTTCGTGTATGATAATGTGTTCCAGGTCCTCCTTTTTTATTTTCTCCGGTCCGACAAAGATCCAGTCGAAGAATGAAAAGGTATTCCTGAACCGGTGATTAAAGAGCAACACACAATCATTTCTTTTTAGTTTCTTTGATTTTATATAATTGAAAGCCCAGAATAATTAGTTGCAGAAGTAATCGGATGAGGAAAATAGCAGTAATCAGAAGATAAATATCAATCGCAATACCCGACCAGTCCATATTCAGGGAATTATTTTCCGGAACCGGACTTACTGCATTGGCCGGTGTTGTAAATTGTTGAATGCTGACCGTATTTTGAGGGTTATTCCAAACCTCAATTTTATAATTGCTCAGGGGCAGCAGAAGGGAAAGAAAAACGGAACCCATGAGGAATACCCGCATCTGCCTGAAATTTGCCTCATTCCGGTAGATCAGCCTGTAAGCAATGTATAGAATGCTTAAACAGACCGAAGAAAATAGTAGGTATTGAATTATCTGCATCTTAGTGTTTTTTATTTTCTATTTCCTTTTCAAGCATTTCCTTTAATTCCTCCAGTTCGCGGAGGCTGACATCCTTGTTTTTTACAAAGGAGGAGACCATCAGATTCAGGGAACCATTGAATAAGCCTTTAAATGTATCTTTCAGCAAGTGCTGAGCATAGTCCTTTTTTGAAACCACGGCAAAGTACACATGGGTTTTTCCATAGGTTTTATGTGAAACATATCCCTTTTTTTCCAGGACCTTGATTACTGTGGCCACTGTATTATAGGCAGGTTTGGGCTCGTCAAGGCTGTCGAGCACATCACTGATGGCACCTTCCTTGATTTCCCACAATGCTTTCAGCAGATCTTCCTGGGCTTTTGTAATTTCTTTCATAACCTGACAAATGAATTATATTCTATATCTGATACAAATATACTACAAATATTTATTATATACTATAATTATAGTTAAAAATTCATAAAGAAGGGACTTGGGACTTGGGACTAATCCCTTAGCATTTAGCCATTTTACCCCAAAATAAATAACTGAAATGGAAAATGCGAGCAAAGCGAAGCCTTCACTAAAGCTTCATCGAGAGCGTTCTAGCAAACGAGTATTCATCTGCGAGAAAACATTCGAGTAAAGTGATATATTGCCAAAATATCTAACACAGAGTTGCACAGAGTTTTGATGTGAGCTTAAAGTTGCTTATGAGGTCGCAGAGAGAAACCTCATTGCATTCGGTTTTTCCATTCCATCATAAAGATTCGCAAATAACTCTGTAGTCCTCTGTCTTTCCTCTGTTTTTCCTCTGTGTTAAAATTCTTCATGCGAGCAAAGCGAGCATGCATATGCGATCCGCAATCCGCGGGATCTGACCCCTGTTTCTGCGGCTTTCAATCTTAATAACCGAGAGTGAACTGAAAATCAGCGTAGCTAAACCGGTGATTGAACTCCGAAGTTTCTGAAACTCTGGAGTTCACCTGGCATTCGTTACTTTTTTCCCAGTAATATCATTAGGCAGAGGGGAGTTTCACCCCTAAGCCTCTCACAGAACCGTACGTGACAGTCTCCCGTCATACGGCTCGTGTTATTCTTACTAAACATCAACAGATGCCACGCTCCCAATGATAGAACAAATTAGGGTTTTGAACTTTCATCAGAAGAAGTTTATCGACAGCCTTTCTTGTCCCCAACGGTATTTCTTACGCATCCATTTAATCAACCTGTTGTCGATATGTATCAGCGTAAGTCTTAGGCATCTGTTGCTGTAAATACCATAGAAGTTTATCCACCCACGAAGTTTATCGTTAAGACTATCAGCATGTCCGTATATCTCCAGCCTCGTATCTTTCCATACTTCGCTCTCTGATCACTTCCCTGATCTTCTTCTGATTGGATTGACTGATTTCCGCAGTGAAGCTGTAAACTGTTTACCATCAATTTTGCTCTTTCTGGCTCTTGGCTGAAAGCTAAAGCCTAAGAACTCAAATTTAACGGTACCATGCTTCAATTTGCGTCTATAATCCTTACAGTAAGCGATGTGCGTTTTCTCCTGCTTGATCTCCAGTTTGACTTCTCTAAGCCTTTTCCATATTGCCTCCAGCACTTCCTCTGCCTGTTCTTTGGTCTTGCAGTGTATTACTACATCATCTGCATACCTCACAAAGCTCACCTCCGGATAATACTTATTCAGCCAGGCATCAAGCGTAAAATGCAAATAAAGATTTGCCAGCAGCGGCTTATTACCCCGCCTTGTGGTGTCCCTTTCCCGTTTCTCTGTTCAAGGGTACCATCTTTCTTCATTATTGGCATTTGCAACCATCTCTCCACGTACATTTTAACCCACTTCTCGTCCATCACGTGCGTCACCGCTTTCAACATTAACTCATGGTCTATTTCATCAAAGAACTTTTGTATATCCATGTCTATGACCCAGTCATATTTAAAACTATTCTTTCTGACTTGTTCCACCGCCTGATGGGCGCTCTTTAACGGTCTATACCCATAAGAGTTCTCATGAAAAAGCTTATCTACCTGCCTTTCCATGTATTCCTTCACTACTTGCTGTGCTATCCTGTCCCGTAGTGTCGGAATGCCTAATTTCCTCATCTTACCGTCTTTCTTAGGTATTTCTACCTCTCTGACTGCCTGCGATGGTAACTCCCTGAGGCTAGTCGATTCCATACTACATACAAGTTCTTTTCGGTTTCTTTTTCAAAATCCTCCAGCTCTCGTTGTCTATGCCTACCGCCTTTCCTCCTTTTTTTACTTTCCAGTAAGCTTTTACCACCTGCTTAAACTCAATCGGTACTGTTTTGTCTATGTGTACATTTAACATAATCATCCCCCATTTTGAGGTTGTTATTTAAAATTACACTGAATAACCAGTGTCCTTCGCTCCTTCGGACTTTCATCCGCTTTCTATCACTACTATGACACTGTCCGACTTCCACCTTACACCAGTTTTCCCCTGATGTTCCCTTAAGGTGGAGATCCCGTGTTCCGTAATAAAGCCTGTTGTTAAGTCATGTCGCCTGTATAACGTAGCACACAGCCAGTAAATCAGGTCCCTGCTGTGCTCTTCACTCCATCCTCTGTACGATGTGTTTTTGCCCGACAACTTATGCGATTTCGTCATTTCATCAGCGATTCATTTTCATTCATCTCTTAATAACTTACCTGACTCTTTGTTGAGCCTTTTCTCTATCCGTTCACCACAGCAGCCTTACGGCTTTTGCAGCGTAGAGTGGTTTGGTAATCCCGCCTGTACAGCATTACCGATACTTCATCAGGATAGCACTCCCTGATTGTATCATCTTTATTACAGCATGTTAAAGAACTTCAGTCGTTACTTTAATTCACGTCAGCTTAAGCAGACGGCGGTTCCCTATTTTTGAGATCAAGAGTGCCATTACTTCCTTCACCACATTATCCGCAGTAAAGCCGAATTTTTCATCAAGTACTTTATAAGGAGCGGAGTAGCCAAAGTGATCGAGACCAAATACCCGTCCTTTTGAACCGGCAAGGCCCATCAGATTCACAGGCAAGCCTGCTGTGAGTCCGAAAACGGGAATACCTTCCGGAAGCACTTTTTGCTGGTATTCTGCTGATTGTTGCCTGAAAAGGCCTTCAGAGGGAACGGAAACAACCCTTACTTTCAGACCGGTAGCTTCCAGTTTCTGTGCACCATCCATCTGCGTGGAGACTTCTGAGCCATTTGCGATAAGGATCACATCCGGTTTAACCGCATCTTTGATAATATATGCTCCTTTGGCAGCAAGGGCAGCATCTGCCAGGCGTGTAGATCCTGCAAAAGCGGGCAGGGTTGGTACGTTTTGCCTGGTAAGCAGAAGGGCTGTGGGAGTTGTTGTGTTTTCAAGCGCCAGTTTCCAGGATACTGTTGTCTCGTGAACATCGGCCGGGCGCAGAACCAGCATGCTGCTGTGGCCATGATGATTCTTAAGCTGCTCCATGAGGCGGATCTGGGCTTCCTGTTCAACCGGCTGATGTGTGGGGCCATCCTCTCCAACACGGAATGCATCGTGGGTCCATACATATTTAACAGGCAATCCCATCAAAGCAGCCAGTCGGACTGCGGGCTTCATATAGTCGGAAAAAACGAAAAAGGTTCCGCAGGCTATCACAACGCCGCCGTGAAGAGCAATACCATTGGCAATAGATGCCATGGTTAATTCAGCCACACCGGCCTGCAGGAAAGCGCCGCTGAAATCTCCTCTTGTAAAGGCTTTTGTGTATTTCAGGAAGCCATCTGTCTTGTCACTGTTCGATAAATCGGCTGAAGCAACAATCATATTCTCTATATTTTGAGAAAGCCATCCCAGTACATTGGCGGAGGCTGCTCGCGTGGCGATGTCTTCTTTTTGAGATACCTGGTCGGTTTTCATTACAGGTGCTTTTCCTGAAAAGAATAAATCCAGCTTTTGGGCCAATGCCGGATTGGTTGTCTCCCATTTCTTTTCCTCTTCTTTTCGTGCCCTGGCGTTAGCGGATTTTTTCTTCAGCACTTCGGCATAATATTCAGCAACCTCGGGAAATATAACAAAAGGATCAGCAGGATTACCGGCCAGGTTGGCAATGGTTTTGTCGAATGAGGCACCCGATTCACCCAGTGGCATTCCATGTGTTGCAGTCTGCCTTTCGAAACTGGCTCCGTTGGCATCGAGGGCTCCCTTGCCCATAATGGTCTTGCCAATGATCAGTGTAGGCCTTGCCTTTTCCTGTGTGGCTTTCGTCAGGGATGCCCTGATCTCATCCTGGTCATTCCCGTCAATTGTAATCACCTGCCAGCCCCAGGAAGTGTACTTCATGGCTGTGTCCTCCACAGTTACCGAAGAAGTTTTGGTGGATAACTGGATGTCATTTGAATCGAAGAACATGACAAGGTGGTTCAGTCCCAGGAAGCCGGCTATTCTTCCAGCGCCCTGGGAGATTTCTTCCTGAACACCGCCATCGGAAATATAAGCATAGGTTTTGTGTGAAATGACCTCGCTGAAACGGGCACACAGAAACCTTTCGGCAATTGCGGCACCCACTGCCATGGTATGTCCCTGGCCAAGGGGACCGGAAGTATTTTCAATTCCCCTTTTTACATCCAGTTCGGGATGGCCGGGGGTAATGCTTCCCCATTGCCTGAAACTCTTCAGATCCTCAAGGGTGAAATTTCCTGTCAGTGTCAGAATCGAGTATAGCATTGGCGACATATGACCCGGATCGAGAAAAAAGCGGTCCCTGCTGCGCCAGGTCATGTCATCCGGATCCCAGTTCAGAAATTCAGAAAAGAGGATGTTGATAAAATCGGCACCGCCCATGGCACCCCCGGGATGTCCTGATTTGGCTTTTTCAACCATTGCTGCGGATAAGATGCGGATGTTGTCTGCTGCCCTGTTTACTATTTCTCTTTTCATGATGGATATATGTGATTGTTTACTGATTCTCTTTTCTACCGACAGGCAATCCCTTCCGGGATTCTCACATCTCACTCTCACTCTCCTCTCATCTCTCATCTCTTGCTTGTCCCTTGTCCCTAGTCCCTTGTCCCTACTATGCAGCAAATATAAAATTAAAGTTTCTGTTAGCAACTGCCGGGGAACTGGTTTTTCTTATACATAATGGTGCATAATTTGAATAAAATGACATAGGAGTAAATGCGGAATATAATGTATTTTTGAAGATGAATCAATTATCCCAAATTCCATGAGTCTTCAATGCGGTATTATCGGAATTGCCAATACTGGCAAAACCACCATCTTCAATTGCATGTCGAATGTAAAGGCTGAAACCTCCAATTTCGCCTTTACTTCAAACAAATCGAACCTGGCAATCATTCATGTTCCGGACCAGCGTTTGTATGAGCTTGAAAAGCTGCAACCCACGGAAAGAGTAGTTCATGCCACAGTGGAAGTAGTTGATATTCCGGGACTGACCAAAGGAGCCAATCAGGGAGAAGGCGTGGGTAATAAATTTCTGGGTGACATTCGGAATACGGATGCACTGATCCATGTGCTTCGTTGTTTTGATGACGAAAACCTTCCGCATATCGATGGTTCAGTGGATCCTGTGCGTGACATCGAAAACATCGATTTTGAACTTCAGGTGAAGGATCTCGAAAGTGTGGAAAAGAAATTGCAGCGTTATGAGAAAGTTGCCAAAGCCGGCGATAAGGATGCAAGGCACGGTATTGAGGTACTGGGCAAGGTAAAGGGAAAACTGGAATCGTTTGGCAATATCCGTGATCTCAAACTCGATTCACTCGAACATAAATATGTCGACGATCTTTTCCTGCTGACCATGAAACCCATGATGTTCGTGTGCAATGTTGACGATGCTTCTGCAGCAAAGGGAAATGCCTATGTTGAAAAGGTCCGCGAGCACCTGAAAGACAGGCACGTTGAGATCCTGGTAGTTGCGGCCAAGCTCGAGGCTGAAATTGCTGATTTTGACAGTGAAGAAGACAAGATGATTTTCCTGGCTGATGCGGGATTGCAGGAACCAGGCGTAAATCGCATGATCCGTTCGGCATACTCCATGCTGAACCTGCTTTCTTTCTTTACTATCGGTCCCGATGAGATCCGGGCATGGACGATCCACAGGGGCATGACAGCTCCCCAGGCAGCGGGGGCAATCCATAGTGACCTGGAACGAGGATTTATCCGGGCCGAAGTAATCAAGTATAAAGATTTTATTACTCTTCGTACTGAGCATGCATGCAAGGAGAAAGGTAAACTGATGATAGAAGGCAAAAACTACATTGTGGATGACGGGGATATTCTCCATATCCGTTTTAATGTGTAAAACGGTTCAGGTTAATGTTACAAAAGGGTCACTGGCCCGCTTACTGTTTTTTTCTGTCGTGCTTGCGCATGCCTGCACTGTTTCTGCCCAGAACAAGTCGACTGATCAGAATAATAAAGCCCGGCAGGTTCTTGCAGATCGAGGCGAGATTGAGATCAGGTTTGTCAGGCCTGCTGATCAGAAACTGGAATTTTTTACCGGTATCCTATCCATTGACAGGGTTAATCAGGATACTCTATTTGCTTATGCGAATGAGGAACAATTCAAAACATTCCTGGCACAAAGCATTCCCTATGAAATAATTGCCAAATCCGGCATAAGGCAGGCCACAATTACAGATATTAGCTCAGTCAACTGGCGCACACATTATCCGTCGTATTCAAGATACCTGGCCGTGATGGATTCCTTTGTGATGAAATATCCCGGCCTGTGCGATTTAACTGACATGGCAACAACCCCTAACGGCCATAAATTACTGGCCATGAAAATTTCGGATCATGCCGGTTCCAATGAAAGCAAGCCTGCCGTTTTGCTCACTTCATCCATTCATGGAGATGAGCCGCTTGGATTTGTACTTCTGCTGAGGCTTATTGAGGACCTTCTCAGCCAGTATGGAACCAATGCCGGAATTACCACCCTCGTAGACAACACAGATATTTGGATAAATCCGCTGGCCAATCCCGATGGAACTTATTTCGTTTCTGATTCAACAATTTACGGCGCAACCCGTTTTAATGCAAACCATGTTGATCTGAATCGAAATTTTCCGGATCCTGTTAAGGGCGATCATCCGGATTCATATAACTGGCAAACGGAGACAGTTGCAATGATGAATTTTATGAAGATTTTACATCCTGTACTTTCTGTCAATTTTCATGGCGGATCGGAAGTCGTAAATTACCCATGGGACTCATACAGCCAGCTTCATCCGGATGATGCCTGGTACCGGATGATTTCGAGACAATGGGTTGATACGGCACATGCATACAGTTATCCGGGGTACATGACGGCTGAGGACAACGGAATTACCAACGGTTACAGCTGGTATCCCGTGTATGGAGGCCGGCAGGATTATGTGAATTACTTCATTCATGGCCGGGAAGTGACCATTGAACTATCCGATGAGAAGATACCGGATGAAAGTAAACTGGATAATTACTGGAAATACAATTACCGGAGCCTTTTACAATATATTGAACAGGTACAAACCGGAATTTCAGGGATAATAAGTGATTCACTTACCGGATTGCCGGTTGAAGCTATGATCTCTATCCCTGGTCATGATGAGGATAATTCCCGGGTATATACCGATTCAACGGATGGTTATTTTTGCAGGCTTGCTGAAGAAGGAAATTATATCATTGATATATCGGCCTTTGGCTATGCTTCAAAACAAGTAACTGTTAATATAGAAAAGGGCCGCTTAACCCCTACAAATGTTAAATTATCGCCGCATACAGAATTTTTAATTTATCCAAATCCATTTTCTGATGTTTTACGTATAAACATTTCGGAACCAGGCAGGGACCTTGAATTACAGTTTACTGATTTGTCGGGCCGGATAGCAAAACATATTACAAAAACTATCACAGCAGCCGGCCGGCAGGATATACGAATAGATGGTCTGGCACCGGGTATGTATATTGTTGAGATGACTTATGGAGATTTTAAAACAATTGAAAGGATTTTGAAAATACGATAATCACCAATTCAGAAGAAAGAAATGAATAAAATGAAGTACGGTTTGTTTTTTCTCATTTTGATCCCCCTGTGCCATTCTCTTTACGCGCAGGATGTGAACGAATTGTTTTTTGATGAGGCGAGTATCTCATTTAACAGGACAAATCTGGCCAACGATAATACTGAAAACAGGAATGGTTTCGGATTAGGCGTTTATCATTCCTTTTTTGCTAAAAGTATGCTGAATTTGACCTTTGGCCTTGAATATAACCGTACAAGCCAGTTCAAGAAGTCCATGTATGAGGGTCATTATGCCCATGCGACGGATCTGACCTATCACCTGAACATGGCTTCGTTTCCTTTGGGAGTGAGGTTAAATATTGGCAAAAAAATCAAGTTCTTTATTGAAGCCGGTGGATATGCCGACCTGATGCTCAAATCAACAAGAGAGGGTATTATGCACACCTATTTTCCGGATGAAAATGACCAGATTGTATATAAAGATTACCCAATCGATGAGAAAGCAAAATTATCGAGTGTAATGGGTGTGTATTCAGGTTTGGGAATCAGAATACCTGTTTCCACTTTTGAGATAGTCATTAAGAGTGATTATAAACTGGGACTTCAGGATCTCTATTCATATATGGATGAGATCAATAACACATATTGGAGAATAAGTGTCGGAATAAGGCATAAGTGAGACAATTGTCCAATGTCTTTAATACTTAGGAAGACAAACCCACCCGAATAATATGTGAATGATGCAATTCTTTACAAGAGTTGTGTAACGTTCTTCATACTATAAGGACTCACCTTTGGTATGTAAAAATCTCTTCAGGATCTTATATTTTATTTCTATGGAAAGTGCACTGGAAAAAACAATAAACGGTGATGCACAAGCAGAATACATTGAGGTAGAACCCAATGTACGTCTTCATATTACGGATGCAGGCAAAGGCCGACCCATTGTGTTAATACCCGGATGGCCATTAAGTGATGAAATGTATGAATATCAATATAACGATTTGGTTAATAATAATTTTCGCGTAATAGGCATTACATTAAGGGGGTTTGGCAAATCTGACAAACCCTATGGACCTTTTAATTACAATGTACATGTGCTGGATATAAAAAGGATTCTTGGAAAACTGGATATAAAAGATGCTGTTTTAGGCGGATTTTCCATGGGGGGTGCCATCGCCATACGCTATGCATCTGCAGATGACGGAGCTCATGTTTCTAAACTGGCTCTATTTGGAGCAGCAGCTCCAATCTGGACACAAAGAAATGATTTTCCTTATAACCTGCCAAAAAGTGCAGTGGATGAACTAATTGAATTAAACTATAAGGACCGGCCAAAACTTTTGTCCAATTTCGCTAAGATATTCTCAGCCACTGAAACCACATTAAATGAGGGATTAGGCAACTGGTTGAACGGAATCTGTTTAAGCGCTTCTTCGCATGCAACCGCTCAATGCCTGATTGCTTTGCGAGATACTGACCTGAGAAAGGATCTGGCGAAAATATCAATTCCCACACTGATCATGCATGGCAGAAAAGACAAAATATGTTCTTTTGATCTGGCTGAACAGATGAAGGCGCTCATTAAGGATTCACGGATTATAGCTTTTGAAAATAGCGGACATAGCTTGTTTTTGGAAGAAACTCAAAAGTTTAACAAGGAATTGATCCAGTTTGCATCTAATTAATCATATTTCAGATCCCGATTAATAGTTACTCAATCAGGCTGATTGAAAAGTCAGCCTGATTAAATGTTATTTGCATATCTGGTTCCTGAAAAAATAATCTGTTATCTGAAATTTAGGTGAAATTTTCGCATTAGCTGTTCATTGGTCCGGATATAATAATTCTAATTATTGTACCGGGCCTTTTTTTTGCCTTACAGTTTTCTTGTCTGCTAACAACAATAATTTATCTTTACCGTCAAATTTTGAACTATTTTACTTGTATGCGATTCTTGAAATATTTTTCTGTTGCCCTTCTGCCAGCCCTGTTTTTTACCCAACCCCAAGTTTATTCCCAGGATCTCAAAGTCATACCGCCTGAAAAACCAAAGATCATTGTAGGGATCGTTGTTAGCCAGATGCGGTATGATTATATCCAGCGATATTGGGATAAACTGGATGAAAATGGAATCAAATTACTCGTAAACCGGGGAACAAGCTGTAAAAATACCGGATTTAATTACCTGAATTCTGAAAAGGGCGTTGGTCATGCCAGCCTGGCAACGGGCACAACACCGTCTGACCATGGAATTGTTGGAATAGACTGGTACCTGTATCTGCAGGATAAAATTGAAAACAGCACAGAAGACCAGCAGCAGAAGGCTGTTGGCGGAGATGCCGACAATGGCCATTATGGACCTAAAAATCTGATGTGTACGACATTCTCGGACGAACTGAGGATATCCAATAACTTTAAATCAAAAACGTATTCCGTTTCAATAGATCCGGCACCAGGAATATTTTCTGTCGGCCAAACCGGTAATGGAGCATACTGGTTTGATAAACGCACCGGCAACTGGATCACCAGTTCTTATTATATCGATACCCTACCCAAATGGGTAACTGAATTCAATGCGAAACGTTTTCCCGATGTTTACCTGAAAGAAGAATGGAGTCCCCTTCTGCCTATCGATCAGTATGTTGAGAGCCTTCCTGATAATAATAAATATGAGGCAGGCATCAAGGGGCAGAATACATTTCCCTATATACTGGCCGGACTGTCGGAAACACGGAAGAACAAGATTGAATATGACTTGCTGGAAAAGGTGCCTTATGGTAATACTTACACGAAAGATTTTGCTTCTACCCTGGTTGTTAATGAAGAATTGGGGAAGGATGATTTTACAGATGTACTGATGGTTTGTTTTACTGCAAATGAACATATTGGCAATTTGTTCGGACCTAATTCTGTTGAAATGCAGGATGTGATCCTTCGCCTGGATAAAGAAATTGCTCAATTTCTTTCTTTCCTCGATGATTATGTCGGGAAGGAAAATGCACTGGTTTTTCTCACATCCGATCATGGTGTGGCGCAGGTTCCTGCCTACCTGATGGATAACCGGATACCGGTTGGGTATTTTAACCAGACAGGCGCAGTATCCTTGCTTATTAGCGCCCTGAACAACACATATGGAAAAGGGGACTGGATCAGGAATTATCATTCAGGCCAGATTTACCTGAATCATACGCTGATCGAAGATTCAAAAATATCGCTGGTAGCGATGCAGGATTATGTGGCCCAGTTCATGCTCCAGTTTTCGGGTGTTGCCAACGCAATTACGGCAAACACACTTCAGACCACTAATTTTACAGACGGTATCTTCGAAAAGATACAGAACAGCTATAATCAGAAGCGGTCCGGAGATGTGATCATCAATCTCAAGGCTGGCTGGGTAGAGAAAAGTGATGCTGTGACAGGAGGTTCTTCAGCCTATTCCTATGATTCACATATTCCGCTAATCTGGTATGGATGGAAGATAGGCAGGAGTTCAATTTCACGCCAGGTGGATATAACAGATATTGCTCCCACCATCTCCACTTTTCTGAATACCAGCTATCCCAATTCATGTACTGGAAAACCGATTTTTGAACTGGTACAGTAAAAATATCTCTCGCAGATCTCGCGGATTACGCAGATTCTTTCGCAGATATTATTTTATGATTTCCATTATTTTTACGCCCAGGCCCCGTTAAAGATAATTCTGCCATTTATCTGCGAGATCAGCGAGATCAGCGAGAACAAAAAGCCCCGTTAAGATATTCCTCTGCGAGATAAAAAATCTAAAACGATATCTGCATGCTGACGCGGATACCGAATGGCACCACGTAGGCATGATCGAGGTATGAAAAGCGCCACATGGCATCCACACGGAAAAGCTTGAAGATATTTTCAATTCCCACCCCTGCTTCATAATAGGGCTTGCTTAAAGCTGACAGTCCTTCAGGGAATGCCATAACTGACAGGTTTTCATCTGCCAGTTTGCCATATAATATGTTGCCGCTAACCACCTCACGCCAGTGTAATCTGCGCAGAAGCGGTATACGGTTGAGGAAAAATCCCTGGAAATGTTGTTCGGCCCATAAGCTGATGTATTTATCACTGACAAACTCATAATAATTCATCATGTTAAATGACAGCGGATCATACGCATAGGTTTCATTTCCTTCATGAAGTTTCAATAAAGGATAGGGAAGGGTACCCCATATCTTCCCCAGTGTAAGCCTGTATTTCAGAAATCCTAACGGATTCGTCTCCAGCTTATCCGAAATTTTTATACGGAATTTAAAATATTCATATTGACTTTCAAGAAATCCCTTGGGTCCGTACGTGAGATCAAGGTCTATGGCGGGATACTGTGATCCGAGGCTGGTCCTCTCAAATTTACCCCAGAGGAATTTTTCCCTGTATGCGAAATGCGTGCTCAGCGTAAATTCTGCGGATGACAGCGGAGCGCCTGAAATGGTATCCCCATCCCCTTCAGTATATACAAAGGGCACATATTCAGTGGGATAAATAGTCTGGTAATTAAATTTAAATGTATTGGAAAATCCAAGTGCCCATTCATGTTCATAATAGGCATTAAACTGGTCCACCATGGTGAGCTTGTAATTCGGATTACGCCGCAGAATAGAGGTTAAATAATTGTCATCGAGAAAGGCATTTTCGCTTTTCCCGAGCTGCCTGATATCATGATAATAAGATATGGTGGCCGTTCGCCGCGGATTAGTGTTAAACATATAGGTCGTATACAGGCCGTATTTTATTCTGTCGTCCTTAAATCCATAGGCCACATGCCCTCCGATCATGATCTTGGTACTGAATGCGTTGCTTGTCCGACCGCCTAACCTGAGCCGTGGACCCTCTATCACATTGGAACTGTATGTTGTATAATATGGTCCGAACTCGAAAAGCCCTACCACGATATAGTAATTAGCGAGCATTGTGACGAGTAAATCCATCGTCTTATACATCGGTACCTTTTTGATGGAATCCACCATCGTATATATTTTGCTGTCCTCATCCGTAAGCTCCTCCTTCCTGTTTTGCTGCCAGAACTGGTCATTCCTGTCCATCTTATTTTCGGCAATATAGGTATCAGTGGTCATTTTCTTTACTGAATCCGGAACAGGGGCATTGAACCGGATACTGTCATATACCGCGTTCTTCCTGACAAAAAATCCATATGATTTTTCAGCCACATTAAAATCGATGATAAGATCTTCCTTTGTCAGAAACCAGGTGGTGTCATTTACCAGGCTGTATTCATAGGTGGCTATCATATCCTTCAGCAGGTTGAGGTTGACAGAGTGTGATATCCGCAGTTCAAATTTTTTAATGGCAAAAGAGGTATCCGCCACCCAGAAATATCCGTTAAAAGTCCTGTCTTCCTTTCGTTTGGGCTTAAAGGCAATCTTATAACAGAATTTGCCATCAATGTAACTGCTGTCCTCCAGGAAATATTTATAGTAGAGCCTCCCAAAGTCGGCAATCGGGCTTACAAATCCGGGATCAAAGAAAATAATGAAATTTTCATAGAGGTTCAGTTGCTGGTACATTCGTCCGGTAAACTGCGAAATGGTCTTATTTTCCACCCCACTTACCTTGAAGGCCTGGATAACTTCCCTGTTAACAGGAGGATTTTTTGATTTGTACACCCTGGAGACCGTCTCGGATATCAACATGGGCAGGTAATTCTTATTGAACACCTGCGATGAGTCCATGTAATCAAATACAAATCCGAAATCCTTTAAAAGGGCTTTTTGTTTAAGCTCGTCTCCAACATTGTTCAGATCAAGCCGAAGCTTGGTATATGCATTATATTGATAAGAGGTGAGTCGGGCCGGATCATTTCGTTTCTTATGCTCATTGATTTTCTTAAGAATGCGGAAGGCGGGATTTTCTCCCGGTTTAACAATAACGGCCTCGAGTGCAATGCTCACAGGGGTAAGCTTCACATCAAAAACCTGCTCTTTTCCCTTGATAACAGGAAATCGTACCAGCTCGTAGCCTACACTTGAGACAAGTAACGTGTCACCGGCTTTGAGTGTAGACAGGTAGAATGATCCGTCGGTTTCACTGATGGTACCCACCAGGCTGTGCTGGAAACCAATATTTACATAGGGTATTGACTCCCCGGTTTCTGCATCCGTCACTTTTCCTGAAATAACTGTTTTTTGGCCAACCGCCATGTTGCCTGAAAACAGCACAATTATTATGAAGAAGAATAAACTTCTGCAATTAATATACATCTTACTTTAACTTCCTTTCTGCGAATTCAGTTTAACTGCAAAAATACGCAATCATCGCATTAAACCCAATGCAAGAATCGAACCAATCATTCATCACCGGTTTTTCAATGGGATCAGTCACTAAAATTCCCATCTGAAAGCCACAGTTGGATTTATTTGCCAGGATTTTGGCCCTGCGGGGAAATTATGGCTGATTTCAATTTCACTTCCGATTGCCAGCTTGGGCAGGATCATAAACCAGAATTGTGGTTCCGTTTGTATAACCACTTCTTTTTTATCGGGCTCAGCCATTTTATCCTGCGTCCAGAAATCGATATATCCCGTGATCAGCAACCTGTTCCGGAAAACGGGCTGAAACCATACCAGGGTAAGCTGAAAATCAGGAAAACCGTCCATTCCTTTAGGCATGCGGAAGAGTGCCTGGGTGGTGATCTTAACTTTCCCTATATTTACAGGATAACTAAATCCGGTAAGGAAGATACTGTTGTAACTGGCAGCTGCCATCATTTCTCCGCTGTCTTTGTAAGCAGTAAATCCATCGTTGTATTCGAGATGAAAGCCCAGATTTTTCAGGGAAGGGTTCTTTTTCAGCCAGGGAATATAAAAATCGCGTGAAATTTCCCAATAAGTGGCTGACATGCTGCGGGGACTGCCTGGAAAATCAAAGTCGAGATCAATGAACCAGAACGTTGAACCCAGACTATCCGGTCGGAACATTTCCAGGGTAGCGGTATAAAATTTACGCTCTTTACCTAAATCATAATGCAGTTGAAGATTCTGAGCTCCAATATATAGGGGGGTCACTAGTAACAATAGTGCAAAAATTTTTCTCATCCTTCATAATTTGTATCTTTGGCAAAGGTAAAAAGTTAATCACTAAATCACCCGATAGGCCTTGTACAAACATCTGTTTTTCGATCTTGATAATACACTGTGGGATTTCAGGGCTAATGCCCATGAAGCTTTTCATGATATATTCACAGAACTGGATTTATTCGCAAGAATTCCTGATTTTCCAAAATTTCTTGCATGTGTATGAGCAATGCAATGAATTGCTATGGTCGGAATACAGGAAAGGGAAAGTGAAAAAAGATGTCATGCGAATTGAACGTATGCAATTGACATTCAGGAAAATGGGAGTTGATGATCCCGAACTTGCCAAACATGTGGGTGAGATCTATTTACTAAGGGCGCCTAAAAAGACAAATGTTTTTCCGGCTGTTCATGAAACGCTTGAGTATTTGTCGGGCCGGTATCAGTTGCATATTCTTACCAATGGATTCGCAGAAGTGCAGGTACAGAAGATCAGCAATTCAGGCTTAAAGAGTTATTTCGGCAAATTATTCATGGCTGAAATGGTAGGGTATCAGAAACCCGACAGGCGTTTTTTCGAATACGCCATTAAATCGGTTCATGCTCATAAGTCAGAAAGTCTGATGATTGGTGATGATCCGGATGCTGATATTGTTGGGGCGGCTCATGCAGGAATTGACCAGGTTTACTACAACCATGGAGAAAAAGCATGTTACATACAGCCAACCTGGGAAATCAAATCATTCGGGGAACTGAAGACCTTTCTATAAGGTATTCAGGCTAATCAATGGTGGCATTCAGGCCTCTTTCGATCAAACCTTCCTTATAAGGTTTCAAAATGCCAAAACTTCCTTTTTTAACGTCGCATTTACCCTTATAATGCACGAGGTAGGTACATTGTTCTGCCTGTGTGGTCTCCATATCACATACCTCAATCAGGCTGTCAATTACATAATCGAACGAATGCACATCATCATTATGCAGGATGAGAAACCGTCCTTCGGACAGGCCCTCATCGATCAGATCCTGCATATCGGGTTTGTTGTTGCTATCTTCCTTTGGTTTCATATTAATTCCCGCCATCACCCGTTTTCACTAAATTACTTCAAAATTACGAAATTGGTTTAACTATTACCTAAAATTTCATTCCGGCAAATTCTACTTCTTTTGCTTTTTCCGTGGAAATCAGTTTACCATCGAGGTAAGCGACTATAAATGCATCAGGGAAGCCGGACTTCTTAACCTCACTGATGGCGGCTGTTACCCCGTTCAAACTGTAAAATACTCCGGCATAATATTTAAGTACGGGTGAGTTTTCCACCTGTTCAAAGCTGACCGGACTGATTCCTCCAAAGGCTTCACTGGGGCGGGCTTTGGTAAAGGCGCCCAACTGTATCCTGTAAATAAGGCCGCTATATGTTTCGAGTCCCTTAGGTATCGGATTTGATGAACCGTATGGGGACTTTTCCATCATGGTAAATTCATCTTTTTTTGCCTGTTCAGATGGTTGCTCTGTAAAAGTCAGTTCGTTTGCAGAATTGACCGCAGGCATGATTGAATCGGGTGCAGATATGATCCTATTCTCCTCATTCAGTTTTTTCGCCTCTGCAAATTTCAGATCCGCTTCCCGCTGCAGTCTTTTTGCTTCCTTATCCATCCGGATAATATCATTTACAAGTTGCTTTTTCATTTCATCATCCGGCGTTTCCTTTGCCACAACGCGCTTATCGCGAACAATCCTTGCAAGGGAATCTGATCTCAGCTGAAGATTCAGTGCTTCTGACAGTATTTTATTATAATCATTCCTTGTAATAACAGGAGATGATTCTGAAGCAGCAGCTTCCGTGATTGCATGGCTGATTCCGGCAACACCGGTGGCCTGGACACTTGCAGGCATCTTACCGGCCTTTTCCTTAAGACGGGAGGCTTTTTGTATGTCTTCAATTGTGGTCATCATCACAAAGGCAGTATCCTGTGATTGACGGATCTTATACAGGAAGGCCTTTCCGTCATCCATTTCGCGGTTTGATACAAATGAGGCGGTAACGGCAAATTCATCGGAAATATAAAAGTAGTCATCAAATGGCGAGTTTATCGGAAATCCAAGGTTTTCAGGCTTAGACCATGTTTTCGTATTCCAGTCATAAACCGACTTGAATATGTCATATCCTCCCATGCTCGAATGACCTTTTGAGCTGAAATAGAGCGCAGAATTACGGGCATCAAAATAGGGATACTCTTCATCGTAGGGTGTGTTGATAACATTATCCAGTATTTCAGGTATGCCCCATGTTTCATGATTGATGTTCCGCACCCTGTAAATCTGTTTTAATCCTTTCCGTTGCTTGTCATATCCTGCAACATACACATAATCATTCATTTCTGTATAAACAGGAAGATACATCCTTGGACGGTACTCTTCCCTGATGTCGCTTTTGCTGCAAAATTCAACAGGCTTTTTTACAAGTTTACCTGAGCCATTGATTTCAGCAACTTTTTCGATTTGACCCGGGTGTATTGGATTTGCATCCATCACCTTAAGGTTTAGGGCGTTGTGCGTAAATTCCAGGCCGTTCCTGGCCATTTCTATAAGGCGTGTAACTCCCAGGGATTTAATATCAGCTGATTTGCCAAGAAGGGTAAATTTTGAATAAGTTTTGATAGCATCATCAAACAGGTAATTGTGATGTTCAAGAAGTCCTGTGTAATACCATGACAACGGATTATAACCGGATAAATTGACTGATCTGAGCATGGTGAGGGCTTCTTCAGGATCACGGTTCAGCATGGTAAGACTAACGGCGGCTCCATACAGGTATTCCGGTTCTTTAGGGAAACGGTACAAGAGATCACGGTATATGTGAAGGGCCGAATCATAATTCCGGTTATCAAGAAACTGCCGGCCCTGGATTTTCATATTGGAATAAATGCTATCCTGTGCTGACAGCAATTCACCTCCGGTTATTTCAATGCAAATGATGAACAGCAGTCCTAAAATTCTCTTCATAGAATAAGTATTTATTACAGGTGGGAAAATTACGAATTGCCGCGGTATTAGAAGAAAAGATTTTTAACAATTTACTCACACTTTTGGATAATTGAAGTATATTCGCTGCTTAAATTTTAAATAACATGAACATGAAAAGTATGAGAATTTTATTTGTTTTTTCTTTAATAAGCCTATTCATCATTTCAGCCTGCAGTCAGGATAAAAAATATGCTTCGGTGAAATTGAAGACAAAAGAAGACACAGTAAGTTATTATCTTGGATTAACGTATGGTAATGGAATCAAGCAGGCAAAAATTGACAGTTTATTCAATGCCGATGCTTTTCTTAAGGGAATCCAACAGGCTACCAAGGGAGATTCTCTTCCGGTATCCTCCTTCATAATTCAGACTTACCTGAATACCTATTTTACTGATCTGCAAAAGAGTCAGATGAAGGAAAAATATAAAGAGTACATTGCACAGAATGAAACATTTCTGGTAACCAATGCAAAAAAAGACAGTGTTAAAACAACTGCTTCTGGTTTGCAGTATGTGATCATAAGAGAGGGTAACGGAAACAAACCGACGATCAACGACCGTATCCGGGTGCATTATACAGGCTCCTTAATTGATGGAACCGTATTTGACAGCTCATACAAACGCAACGAACCTGCTGAATTCAATGTAGGTGAAGTTATTCCGGGTTGGACAGAAGCCATCCAGCTGATGAGCGTTGGTTCAAAATGGAGAGTTTATATTCCAGAGGGTCTTGCTTATGGTGCACAGGCACCCCAGGGTTCAGTAATTAAGCCCTATTCCACCCTTATTTTCGAAGTTGAATTGCTGGCTATTCTTCCCCAGGACGGAAAGTAATTGAATCGTTTAATCATAAAAATACCCCGTGGCGTTTGCTCCGGGGTATTTTTATTGTGTGCTTTTGGATGGCTTTGCATCCATCCGGAATAATTACCGGGACTGCACCCTGACCTCTCATGGGATCTTCAGTAAAAGAATGTTCTTACTATTGATATCACCATCTGGCGTATCGCTGTTTTCAAATTTGCACACAAAAGCACCGGGACTAACAGGAATATGGTTTGCATCGGTACCGTCCCAGATAAACCGGTAAGAACCGGCTTTATGATACCCCATCTGTAATGATTTGATTTTTTTACCCAGCATATCATAAATCTCCAAACTGAGATGGCAGTTGTTTTTCAGGCTGTATTCAATGGCTGTTTCGGATGAAAAGGGATTAGGGTAGGCCTTGATTGAAAAGTCATGGTTCTCTGTGTAAGAAATATCATTAATAATACTGTTAATCACAAGCGTATCAGTCTTCCCGACCATCCCGTAATGGTCTATAACCCGGGCTGTAAGTTTCAACACCCCGCCAGCCGTGTTATGCCAGTTGAGTGAATAGGGAGCCTGAAAGTTTTCACCGATCTTATGCCTGCCGTTGTAATATTCCACTTTGTAAATGGTAATATTGCCATCAGGGTTCAGATACATCGACATCGATATGTACCCTATCCGTTTGCACAGAGCCTTCGGTAGGGATTATAAAACTGATTTCGGGCCGTCTGTTGGCCACAAAGTCATCGGAAGCTCCGTTGCAGAGAAAACCAAAGATGGCTGCATTCAGGATGGTATTTTGATGCACTGTAAATTCGGCATTCAAGGGGCAGGTGTAGTTGCCGAACCACCGCTCGTGACCCGGCCAGTTGTTGATACCTGCAGGATACAATGATTTGTGAGGCCATTTCAGATCCCAGGCGCCCATACCGGTTGCCCAGCTTTCATCGCGCCAGGGTCCGTAAGGAGTGATTCCGGGGACCATTTCCGTTTTACCGTTATACCATGAATCCATATGGAACACACGGCCTGGCTGTCGAATACCAAGACCCGTGATCCAGGTTGTATTTAAGGGATTGCACCCCAGGAAATAGTCCGAGGAGGTATACAGGCATGAAAGGTAATTGACGGCCCTGGCCGAATCCTCCGCTTTCGCCAGACTATAACCCATGATAACTTCAAAGACGATCGGGGTTGTGGATTGTCCCACCAGCATGGGCATATTAAAGTCACCTCCGAAACGGCAGGCCCTGGTGATCGCTGTTGAAGCAAACAGATCCGCTGTGGCAAGCACTGCACCCATAAACCGGTTTACCAGGTCAGCATCTGCAGGTAGGCTGTCGGGCATCATTATATATATATAAGGTGCCCAACGGGCTTCGTCCCTTAAAACCGTTGTTGAAGCAATGGCCATTGCATCCGGTTTTAGCTCGTCCTGGTATCTCACATTGCCTGTCAACCGGAACAAACTGGCAGCCGCAAATGCGCGAATATCTTTTAGGGGAAAGCCGATCGCAGGCCTGTCAGCCTCATCACCTTCCATTGTGTTGTCCTTAGCCCAATCGTATGATTCAATGGCTTCCGTTTCCCAGTTAATTGTATCGGTCAATCCCGCCGTTTTCAGGCAAAATGCCATCTGGGCGGCCAGCGCCGCATATTTATAAGTAGTAAACGGGTCTTCGCCAGACACATACCAGGTTCGGGTATTGTCCTGCCACGACCCCCTTCCGGTTCCGTCAGGAGCCTCATCGCCACCCCACAGGTCGCCGAATACCCGTGATCCGATACCCCCTGTTCCGTATCCCCTGTCAATAATTTCATGGCGGGTCCGGTAAAAAAAACGCAGCAGCCAGGAAGCTTCGTCCAGGATATCGGGGATCCCGTTACCGCTTTCCGGAATGTTCAGTTCATTGTCACGGAAATGACCAGGGGAGGCTTCCCAGGTAAACATAAGCATACAGGGTATATTCAGGTGAGAGAAATAGCCATCCCAGTCACCTGCATCCTGGTACCATCCCCATGTATTGAGGAGACCCCTGTCACCGGCTTCAATGGCCGGCTTATCATTCGGATCGTTATCGCCGCTATGCCAGTCAACGAACCGCGAGGAAGTATAGCGGAGCTTACCGGCAAAACCGGGGGTGATATTGGGATTGTGGGGTGCGTTCCTGAGGAATTCCGTGAAAGGCTGCGTCAGGGCCATGCCACTCCGGTTATGATACAGTCCGCGGAGGGCTGTATAAAATGGCATCCGGTAAACATCGGCATCAATTCTGAAAGGGAAGGAACTGCCGATTCCGTCAACGGTGAGTATGTATTCCCCGGGTGTTGAAAAGGCGGAGAAATCACACTCATATACATCCGCACTGCTGAAATTGGCATTGGGCGTTTCCGTGGCCTGACCGGTCTCGGGATTGATTTTGGATTTCCGGAAGGCCAGTTTTCCTGAAAATACGGTCTGGTTGTCTCGCGTATCCACCAGGTGGAAGTCGTTATTGACAAAGCCGCTTGGATCAAGCCCGCCCAGATCACCCATCCAGTGATAAACATAACCGTATTTCCCGGGAGCTGCGGGGGCATAACCTATCATATTAACGTGAATGGCTTCTGACCGGACCATTTTTTCATCAAAGGTGAAGGTCCATTCGGAACCGTTTTCTGCAAGTGATCCGGTTTTAATGGTATAGGTTTTGCCCTGCTGCAGGGGTGCCGGAAGAACCAGGTAGATCCAGTGTTCCTGTACCCTGTCGGGATCTGTGTTGATACAGCCGGTTGTGGCATTCCAGCCCTGGCATAACCACGTAAATTCTGCACCTTTTGATTTCCGTCCCACGGAGACAGGGGAGAGATGGTTTGTATAAGCCGCATCATCAGCGCTATAGATCTGGTAATTGCTGGCCAGCTGGGCCTGAACAGCCTGTAACGGTAACACTACCACCTTTTCGTTGCTGCGCGGCTGTCCGTTTTTATGATAAATAACATAGCCAGTCATAAAAATGAAACATGACAATATCCCGGGTAAGAGGCAACACTTCGATTATATCAGAAGCCTTGACGGGGATTGTCAACAAAGTCATTTGCACAATGAGAGCTGCAAGCCATACTTTAGCGATGAAAGGAAACTTCAATTTTATTTCTGCCATATTTAGTCTTTAGCCTCCAATCGGAAACTGTTATTCAGAAAATAATCGAGAAGCAGGAGCAATCCCGCAGATGCCATGATAATTGTGGCGAGCATGAGGGTATCAGGGGCCATTTTGAATGAAAAATGAATTCCGTTTACAAAGTCTAATGCCGGCTTAAAGCGATCGAAAAAGGTGATATTGGTTGCCTTGTCTGAAGCAACAGCAAACGGGCTGATCACTGCCAGGGCCAAAAAGCCAAGTATGATAAAAATCCAGGTCCCCTTGCTTAACAGAGGTTTGTAAGTGCTTTCAGCCTTCTGCGGGCTTTCATTCACCAGATGCATAACCCGGGCTGTAAAGTCGGGAGAAGTTTTTAATAACCCCTCTTCGCGAACCAGGCGCCCGATGACATCATCCTTATCAAATATATCTTCCATAACTTTTGTATATTAGTTATATACGGTTATCATTGTTTTCGTTACCATTTCCTGTAGCCTCTTCCTGGCCCTGAAAAGTCTTATTTTCACATTGGCCTTACTTATTCCGAGAATGCTGTGCAGGTCATCTATGCTTGATTCGTCCGCATAATAAAGTGTCAGCAGGATGCGGTCTTCCTCAGGCAATTGCTGCATGGCGGTGTCGAGCACCTTATGCCGGTCCTCTTCTTCCTCAGCCAGGAATTCTGCTGCATTGTCGGGAACTGTAATCTCTTCAATCGACCGCCAGCCTGGCTTTTTCTGTCTGTGTTTGGAAATGGCTGTATTGTAAATTATTCTGTAAAGCCATGTGGAAAACTTCGCTTTTTGCCGGAAGGATGAAAGATTTTGGAAGGCTTTTACAAATGCATCCTGCACAACCTCTTCCGCATCCTCTCGTATGCCCAGTATACGGAAAGCTATGGTAAATGCCAGATCCTTATACCTGTCCACCATCACAGCATATCCCGAAGTATCGCCGTCCAGGATCCGCCCGATCAGTTGTGTGTCGTTATGTTGCATCATGCAACTTTTTGACGCATGAAATTCCCACTGGTTACAAAAATAGGGAAAAGGAATTATGAATGATGAATTATGAATGATGAATTATGATGATGATGATTCGCACAATAGAATATTCATTTCATTCATAATTAATAATTCTTAATTCATAATTCTCTTTGTAACCGAATTAAACTCGTCTGCGTCATAGATACAAATCGAATTTATTTTATCACTTAAAAATTACTGCCATGCATGAAGGATTTGTAGGTATTATGTTTTTTCTTACCTTTTTTGGTACAATATTCGGAGTGTTGTATTTCTATTTTACAACCCGTAACCGTGAACGTCTTGCCCTTATTGAAAAAAATGCGGATCCTGCTTTATTCAAGACAGAACCCACCAATGTGTTTAAAAAATTTTCCATCAAGATCGGCATGTTATTTATCGGTGGTGGTTTTGGTGTGCTTGTCGGAAATATCCTGACAGTAAGTACCCGGCTTGAAGAACCGGTTGCTTATATCTCCATGATTTTCATGTTTGCAGGGGCCGGATTGATTCTTTCCTATTTTGTTGCAAGGAAGGTAGACTGATCAGGACATTGAATCTGAGCCGGTTAAAAACCCCGGCTGACTTCTGGCGATCCTTGTTTGAAAATTTGGATTGCCTGGATGCCAGCCGGGGTTTTTTATTAAATTTGCCCGCAAACTTAATGATATCATACAATTATGGAACAAGAACTGAAGGTACTTTTCGACATTCAAAAACTCTTGCAGCAGTGGGGACTTAGTGTATCGCAGGCTTATACATTCAACATCCTTTTTGGAATATTCTTTATCATTTTACTGGCATTCCTGTCAGATGTACTCACAAGGAGGGTAATTATTATAGTGCTTGGACGCCTGGCAGCACGGACAAAAACTCTCTGGGATGATATCCTCATGGAAAAAAGAGTATTCCACAGGCTTTCCCATCTTGCCCCTGCCCTGGTTTTATGGCATAGCGTCGGGTTCGTTCTCAAACATTATCCAACCCTGATGACGATCACGCAGAAGGCCCTCACCATTTATATGTTCATCGTTGTTCTACTTGCGATAAATGCATTTTTAAAAGCCCTGAATGATATATATCAGACCCTTCCCACATCCCGGGGACGTTCCATAAAAGGATATATTCAGCTCGCCCAGATCATTTTCTTTTCGTTGTGCATTATACTCGTCATTTCGATATTGTCAGGCACCCCTCCCAAGGCGTTGTTTACCGGACTGGGTGCACTGGCCGCTGTATTAATGCTTGTTTTTAAAGATACCATACTTGGACTGGTCGCAGGGATTCAGCTCTCCGCCAATGATATGCTTAGAATCGGTGACTGGATCACTGTTTCGAAATACGGGGCTGACGGCAATGTGATGGAGATCACGCTTAATACGGTAAAAGTGAGAAATTTCGATAAAACCATTACCACCTTACCTACTTATGTATTGGTTTCAGATTCGTTTATCAACTGGCGCGGTACGGATGAATTCAGTTCCAGGAGGTTCAAAAAATATCTGAACATTGATATGCGGACAGTAGTTTTCTGTAATCCGGAATTGCTCTCCAGGCTGAGTGGTATTAAGGCATTAAAAGAATTTGCCGACAAAACGGAAATCCTGAAGGATAAAAAAGGAGAATCCGGAATGATGCTTCATGAAGGGGAGGTTACAAACCTTACCTTGTTCAGAAAATACGTGGTAGGCTTGTTGAAGAATCATTCCGGAATCAATCAGAAACTACCCATGGTAGTTCGACAACTTCAGCCGGCGGAATCCGGTATTCCCATTGAGATCATCGCTTTCTGCCGTGGAACAGACTCGCTTGTATACGAGGAACTGCAATCTGATCTCTTTGATCACCTGCTGGCTGTATTACCTGAGTTTGGCCTGGATGTATTTCAAAATCCGACCAACCTGAGGATTAAATAGCTCTTCCTCCGCGTTCTCCGGTCCGTATGCGGATGCACTCTTCAAGGGGGCTGATGAAAATCTTACCATCACCCACCTCACCTTTTCCATTCGTCCTGGCCGATTTAATGATCGTATTCACCGTAATATCCACAAAGGCTTCGTTAACGGCAATTTCGAGCCTGACCTTTGGTATGAGGTTGGGTATTACAATAGCACCCCGGTAGATTTCTTCACCCTGTTGCTGGCCGTGACCCGAAACACGGCTCACGGTAATGCGGGTGATTTCGGCCTCGATCAGGGCCTCGCGTACCTGGTCGAGTTTGTTTTCGCGGATAATAGCTGTTATCAGTTTCATATATATGTATATTTTCTGGGTTATTTATCAGTTACCTGGGATTCAGCATACCATATCCCTGTTCGCCATGATAATAGTGATCAAGTCCCTGCATTTCAGCCTCTGTGGAAGCCCTGAAGCCAATCACCTTGTTTACAAGGAATATAATGAGTAATGTTCCTAATGCAGCATACGCGATAGCTATGCCCACTGCGGTAGCCTGTACGCCCAGCTGCTGCCATAAGTTCCATGATCCGCCTGCTGCTGTCTCTGCGCTGGCCATCCAGGATTTACGGATGAAGAACACAAGAAGCAAAGAACCTACCATTCCTCCTACACCATGTATACCGAAAGCATCCAGGCTGTCGTCATAACCCATTTTGTTTTTTACCATGATTGCTGTATAGCAAATCATTGCAGCACCGATTCCAAGAGCCATGGCTCCGGCCGGTTGAACAACACCGGCAGCCGGTGTAACGGCTACAAGGCCTGCGAGTATTCCGCTGGCAAATCCCAATGCTGTGGCCTTGCCCTGGTGAATGGCTTCAATGATCATCCATGCCATGGCTCCTGCAGCTGCGGCAGCCTGTGTGGCTGTCAGAGCCTGTGCTGTGAGCAATCCGCTGCTGACACTGCTCCCTGCATTGAAACCGAACCAGCCTACCCAAAGTAAACCGGCACCCATCATGGTCATGACCAGGTTGCTGGGAGCCAGGGCGATTTTTGGATGGCCGCGGCGTGATCCGAGATACAAGGCGGCAACCAGACCGCTAACACCCGATGCAATATGAACTACCGTACCACCGGCAAAATCAATGGCGCCCATTGCACCCATATTGAACAGGAATCCGTCACTGGCCCATACCCAGTGGCACAAAGGATTGTAGACCAGCAATCCCCAGAGGGCTATAAACACAACATATCCCTTGAATGAAATTCTTTCTGCGAATGCGCCTGCAATGAGTGCCGGCGTGATGATGGCAAATTTCCCCTGGAACATTGAAAAGATATACTCCGGCACACCGGCAGGGGTGATTGTTTCATCAATGCCCTTCAGAAAGAAGTAATCATTATTCCATCCGAACCATCCTCCCAGCACGTTCGGGCCGAAACTCATCGAATAACCGACAGCCACCCATAAAACAGCCATGATACCCATGGCTACGAAACTATGCATCATTGTTCCCAGTACATTCTTGGTTCTTACAAGACCACCGTAAAACATGGCAAGTCCGGGCACCATTAATAACACAAGGGCTGTGGAAGTCAGCATCCAGGATGTGGTTCCTGTATCCACAGGTACGGCATCTGCAGCCATTACAGAACCACCGGCGATAAGAAGGAGCAAACCGGTGACGACCGCATTTCTTTTGTTTTGTCTTTTCATCATATCAGGGATTTATTAATTTACATTCATGGCACAAAGATAAATAATAATTAGGGTCAATTCCAAAAAAAAGTATAAATAAATTCAAGTAACCACATAAAAAGATATGTATTTGCTAAAAAAAGATAATATAATATTAATATAACCATACAAAATACAGGGTATATCTAAAAAAAATATAATTGAAGATAATCAGAAAGGGTAAAAAAATGCATATAAATAAAAAATCCGGGTATATAGGTACCCGGATTTCGCTAATAGGAGATAAAAATATTAAGCGATTTTGCTGGCGCGTTTGCGAAGGTTTTCGCTGAGCAGCATTTTTCTCAGGCGGATGTTATTTGGCGTAATTTCTACGTATTCATCCTCCTGGATATATTCAAGGGCTTCTTCCAGGCTGAATCTTACAGGCGGAATAAGCTTCACTTTTTCATCGCTTCCGGATGCGCGCATATTGGTCAGTTTTTTTGAACGGGTAACATTCACTACCAGGTCACCTGCCCGGCAATGTTCACCAACCACCTGCCCTGCGTATACTTCTTCCTGCGAATCCACAAAGAAACTGCCACGGTCCCTTAATTTATCAATGGCATATGCATAGGCAATTCCCGTTTCCATGGCAATCAGCGATCCGTTGACCCTTCGTTCTATCGGGCCCTTAACAGGTTCAAAGTCTTTAAAGCGATGTGACATTACCGCCTCACCGGCTGATGCGGTAAGCAGGTTGCTCCTCAGTCCGATGATACCACGCGAAGGGATCTCAAATTCAAGGTGTATCCTGTCACCTCGTCTTTCCATCATCAGCATTTGTCCCCGCCTGGATGAAGCCATCTCGATCGCTTTTCCCGAAAATTCCTCGGGCAGGTCGATATAGAGTATTTCCATAGGCTCGCAGGGTTCGCCGGCTACCTGTTTTATGATTACCTGGGGCTGGCCTACCTGTAGTTCATACCCTTCACGGCGCATGGTTTCAATGAGAATGGAAAGGTGCAATACACCACGGCCAAAAACAATGAATGAATCCGCTGATCCCGTGGGCTCAATGCGAAGCGCCAGGTTCTTTTCAAGTTCTTTTTCCAGCCGGTCCTTTAGATGCCGTGAGGTAACATATTTACCATCCTTCCCATAAAAAGGAGAATCATTGATGGTAAATAACATGCTCATGGTTGGCTCATCCACTGTGATTGAATCCAGTGCTTCCGGATCCTCATATTCGGCAATGGTATCCCCGATATTGAATCCTTCAATGCCTACCAGGGCGCAAATATCACCGCAGGTAACAAGGGGGGTCTTTTTAAATGCAAGGCCTTCGTATACTGAAAGTTCTTTGATACGGGTCCGGAATATGGTGCCATCCCTTTTTACAAGCGAAACATTCATACCCTCGGTTAGGTCACCGCGGTGAAGTCTGCCGATGGCGATCCGGCCCAGGTAATTCGAATATACGAGATTCGAGATCAGCATCTGGGGCGTGCCACTGATGATCCTGGGCGGAGGAATATGACGGATGATCGCTTCCAGGAGGGGCGTAATGTCTTCAGTCGGTTTCTTCCAGTCATTCGACATCCAACCCTGTTTGGCTGAACCGTAAAGCGTTGGAAAATTAAGCTGTTCATCGGTCCCGCCGAGGTTGAACATCAGTTCAAACACCTGCTCCTGTACCTCTTCCGGCCTGCAGTTGGGTTTATCCACCTTGTTTATTACAACAATGGGTTTTAGTCCCAGGTTAAGTGCTTTCTGCAAAACAAAACGGGTCTGCGGCATGGTGCCTTCAAAGGCATCCACAAGAAGCAGTACACCGTCCGCCATGTTCAGCACCCGTTCTACTTCACCTCCAAAATCCGAGTGGCCAGGGGTGTCTATGATGTTGATCTTTATGTCGTTATAGATAACAGACACATTTTTTGCCAGAATCGTGATGCCTCGCTCCCGCTCCAGTTCATTGCTGTCCATCACGAGCTCACCCGGCGTTTCATAGTCCTTATAAAACTTGGTTTGCAATAATATTTTGTCTACCAGTGTGGTTTTTCCGTGGTCAACGTGTGCAATTATAGCTATGTTTCTAATATCCTTCATGTAAGAAAAATTGGCCTGCAAAGGTAGGGAAAATAAAATTGATTTACGATCTGCGATTTACGATTTACGATAGAATCGGGATGATTATGCCGCAGATAACACGGAATTTTTTACTTTTACTCTGTGAATCTTTGTGTCTTATCCGTGATCCTCTGTGTAATGTGCCTTAGAAAATCGAATAAATCGTAAATCCGTAAATCGTAAATCGTAAATATCTATTATTACCTTTGAACTGAAAAATTTCACAGTGTGTTGAGAAAAAGAAGTATTGACCAATGGGCGCTAGATTATTGGTTACTCCAGAGATATGCCAAGTTATGCTGCCGGTTCTACTACCGGAAGATCTTAATTAATGACCTGAAAAGCATTCCCGCAAATCAGCCTGTAATACTTGCTCCAAATCATCAGAATGCCCTGATGGACGCATTGGCCATGGTTTGCGGAACCGAATTCCAGGTGGTTTTCCTGGCCCGGGCAGATATTTTCAAGGGCCGCTTTTTAACAAAGGTTCTTACCTTCATGAACATCATGCCCATTTACCGCATCAGGGACGGATATGAGAATGTAAAACGGAATGATGAGGTTTTTGTAAAGACAAACCAGGTCATGCGGAATATGTACAATCCGCTCGGCATTTTCCCGGAAGGAAATCATGGGGACAGAAGAC
This sequence comes from uncultured Bacteroidales bacterium, assembly GCA_963808745.1. Classification (GTDB taxonomy): domain Bacteria; phylum Bacteroidota; class Bacteroidia; order Bacteroidales; family UBA10428; genus UBA5072. The sequence goes on along the minus strand of CAWEGX010000018.1, from coordinate 80,933 downwards.
GGCTCAGGAGCCTTGTAAAGGGCTTATTCCGGATTGCCTTTATGGCCCAGGAGGAATACGGTGAAAAACAGGGGATCGTGATCGTTCCCCTTGGGATCAATTACGGGCATTACCAGAATTTTCGATCCACGCTGCTTATAAACTACGGAAAACCCATTGAAGTATCCGATTATTACAGCGTGTACACTGTAAATCCAGGGCTGGCCATTAACCAGCTTAAGGAAAGATACGCCGCCGAGGTGAGTAAATTAATGATCGATATTCAGACAGAGGAATATTATCAGACATACATGTCGCTCAGAACCATTTTCAACGATGATATGAGAAACTGTCTGGGAATTACGGATCATTCCTTAACAGGAAAATTTAAGGCCGACAAGGCAATGATTGCCATGCTCGATAAGGAACTGGCCTCCGCTCCTGATAGTATAAAGAACCTGGACGCGAAGGTCACAGAATACCAGTCGGGCCTGCAAAAAACAGGATTAAGGGATTGGGTAATAAAAAAAGAAAAATTTTCAATGGCAGCTATCGCTGTCTCTGCCTTGCTGAAAATAATATTCCTTCCCCTGTTTATAGCAGGATTCATTAATAATATTCTACCCTACTGGTATGTTGCATCAAAGGGTACCAAAATAAAGGATACCCAGTTTCAGAGTTCATTCAAATTTGTTATCGGCATGCTTGTCTTTCCTTTATGGTATCTTGTTTTTGGCGGTTTGCTTTGTTTTGTACCCGTCGATTCCTGGATTAAGCTGCTATATGTACTATTAATGCCTGTGACGGGGTTGTTTGCGTTCCATTATTACATCAGTCTGAAAAAACTGAAATCACGTTTTGTATATACCCGGGGTGTGATAGGGGGTGATCAGGAAATACTGAAATTAACACTCCAGAGAAAAAGTATACTTGGCATGATGAATGAACTTTTCAACCGTCAAATTACAAATCATGAAAATTGAAGGCAAGGTTGCCTGGATCACCGGTGCTTCATCGGGAATTGGCGAAGCATTGGCTGCCGAGCTTTTTGACCGGGGTGCTACCGTTATACTTTCCGCTCGTTCTGCTGCAAAACTTGATGAAATAAAAGCGCGGTTTGATGAAAAAACGCCGGGCCGTTGCATCGTGGTTCCCTGTGATGTAACTAAAACAAGTTCTGTTCTGGAATCTATAGATCAGGTTAAGCAGCTGGCAGGCCGTGTGGATATTCTTATAAATAATGCAGGTGTTAGCCAGAGGTCTTATGCCTTGAACACTTCTTTGAAGGTCGACAGGGAACTTTTTGAAGTAAACTTTTTTGGGGCAGTGGCAGTGACCAAGGGCATTGCTCCCCTGATGGTCAGCCATGGTTCAGGTCATATTGTTGTGATCAGCAGTATGGCTGGTAAATACGGATTCCGGATGCGGTCGGCCTATTCTGCATCCAAACATGCCTTGCAGGGTTTTTTTGAAACCCTTCGCGCTGAATTATATCAGGATAACGTACAGGTTACCATTGTCTGCCCCGGCCGTGTTAAGACTGACATTTCAGTTCATTCCCTGATGGGCGACGGACAAACTTATGGTAAAATGGACAAAGGTCAGGCACAGGGTGTTCCTGTTGAAAAATGCGCCAGGATCATTGTCCGGGGCATTGAAAATAACCGGAAGGAAATTTTTATAGGCAAAAGAGAATTATTACTTTTAGTCATCAAACGGGTTTGTCCCCCTTTGTATTACAGGATTGTTAATCATACCAGCCCGACCTGACCCTGGAAAACTCAGGTTTTCCATTATCTGACACTGATATAAAAAATGTAGAGACGGGTTTTAAACGCATCTCTGTCAATCATCTAATTCAAACCTCAAACCTCAAACTTCAAACTTCAAACATCAACCTTGAAAGAAAAAATTATCAGCGGCATTCAACAGATTGGTATCGGTGTGCCCAACATGAAAGAAGCCTGGAAATGGTATAAGGAGAAATTTGGATTCGACGTCCGGGTATTCGAGGAGGCTGCAATTGCCAAGTACATGCTGCCATACACAGGAGGTCAGCCCCAAAAGCGTCATGCAGCCCTTGCACTGAACCTTCAGGGTGGCGGCGGTTTTGAAATATGGCAATATGTGGACCGTACTCCGCTGGCTCCGGCATTTCCAATTCAACTGGGCGATCTTGGAATTTTTGCAGGCAAAATAAAATGCCATGATGCCGCCTTTACCCATGAATTTCTGAAAGCAAGGGGTGTGGAAATGCTTACCAACATCCTACGTGATCCGCGCGGCAAAGAGCATTTTTTTGTGAAAGATCCATATGGAAACGTATTCCAGCTGGTTACAAGCACCACGTGGTTCAGAAATGAGAAAAAACCAACAGGAGCAGCCTATGGCGCCATCATCGGCGTGTCGGACATCGACCGCTCCATAGCATTTTACAAGGGTATCCTTGGCTATGACAAGGTTATTGTTGATGAATCAACCGTATTTGGCGAATTTGCCTGCCTGGCCGGTGGCAACGGAAAATTCAGGAGGGTATTGCTGCGGACCGGCAAACCCAGGCTGGGCGCTTTCAGTCCCTTATTCGGAACCAGCGAGATTGAACTTGTACAGGTACTCGACCGGCAACCGAAGCATATATATCATGAGCGTTTTTGGGGCGATCTCGGATTTATCCACCTCTGCTTTGACATAAACGGCATGGACCTGCTGCGAAAAGAATGCAAGGATAAGGGATTTCCTTTTACAGTTGACGTGGATCATAGTTTTGACATGGGAGAAGCTGCCGGATCATTTGCCTATACCGAAGATCCGGATGGTACCCTGATAGAATTTGTGGAAACCCATAAAATTCCCATCCTTAAAAATTTCGGCTGGTATCTGAACCTCCGGAATCGAAAACCCGAAAAGGCATTGCCTCTTTGGCTGCTTCATGCGCTGAGGTTTAGCAGGGCGAAGGACATTTAGGGACAAGGGACTAGGGAGGGGAGGAGTTAGTTGATAGTTATGAGTGATAGTCATGCAGTCATGCAGTCATGCAGTCGACCTCTCCTAACCTCCTCATCTCATCTCTCATACTCTCTCACTTCACCCGGTAAACCGCTGAGCCACTCACCGCCTGCCCGGAATCAGAAATGCCCTCCACGGTGACGACAACTTCACCGGGTATCTCTCCATTGAAATATGTGATGGTGGCTTTTCCTGCATCGTTGGTCTGGATTTCAGGCTTCCAGAAAAAAGTCTTTGGAATGGTTGATTTTTGTTTGATATTAGAACCCGTAGCAGGATCTTCCGGATTCTGAAACACGCGCTCCGTTGATGCCTGATCGCTGGTTTCGGATTGCATTTTTTTCGCACTGGTGGCTCCCTTGGTATATACCTCAATAATACCCATGCTGTTTAACCCTGTATACCTTGATATATCATTGGGGTTGGTGGATACATATACTTTATCAATATCAACGCGCATGATCGTTTTCAATACTGTCGGGTCAGTGCCCCTGTAAACACCGTCAATTGCAATGGCCGCTCCTTGCTGATTCAACAGGGTATTGGGACCGAGACTCATAAATACAATTTTTCCGTCCACCATCTTGTAAGGCTTGATCTCATAGATCAAATCCATAATATCCTTATTGGAATCCAGATTCTTTCCCGGCTCAACGGAATTATTTGCCTTCATCAGCTTTTCCATGTCGTTTTTATCCTGCTGCATATAAGAGATACCCGGATACTGATTCAGGCTGGCCAGGTGTTGGGCGAAAAAAGCGCTCCTGCTTTTTTCTGCTTCCATATCAATGGTCAGGGAATTATCAGTTATCATATTATAGGAAGGGCTGTTTTCTGTGATACCCATGATGTCACGCCAGGTAAAATGCTTATACGCATTGGCAATGAGCATATTATCGAGCACCTCCTCTGCCATATCATCCGAAGAAAAATAATATGCAGGATCAGGAGGACAGCCGACCAGGTCATTATTCAGTAATGTGCAGGTGTACAGGTTATTATTTTCTTCCCTTTGCTGGCCGTTCAAACTTAATGCAGACAGCGAAAGTGAGGCATGAACAGGGTTTCCGTTTTCATTTTTAACTTCAATGGCCAGGCTCATCTTTTCCCTTGGAGCATATGACAACTTATTGGGTGTGATCTCCACATGGAGTTTCTTAGTTATATTTAAGAATACCAGTCTTTTAGCAACAAGGTTCATGGCAGAATCAAAAGCAACACATTCGGCTATTCCAGCCGGAATATCAGATACCGGAATCTCAACCCTGGCATTCTTCACTATTTTTCTGGATTCCATCCAAATTATCCTGCCTTTCATATGAACGATGAAATGATATACCTGGCCGGTTTTGCCCTTTTCATTGATCAAAAGCGTCAGTTGCTCAGGTGTCTTTTCATAAACCGACATGACCATTCCTGAGCGGCGTGGCAGCGGAAGATCATATTTTTTTAATATTCCGGCAGGACTCGTTACCTGCAAATAATAGGTCTGATTTTTTTCAGGTGTGAACTGAAATGACCCGATGCCCTTAAAATCGCTCCAGATCCTCTTTATCAGTTTGTTGTCACCTGTTGTAAATCTCTCCCGCAAAATCCATGGGTCCTCCTGAAATATTGAATCCCCTGAAGGCAACCTTAGTATCGGCCCCATATAACAGCATGCCGCTTTCGGGGTAAAAATCCGACATTCAGATAGTTTTCCGCGGTTGGAAGAAGCATTGCAGCACTGGTTTTCTGCTTCTTATTATCAATTTCAATGATCAGTAATGGTTTGTCAGATGAGTCAGCTGGCGGAAGTGTAAACATGATTTTGGCAATGCCCTGCTTATCGGTCTTTCCAGTTCCATTTACCGGTCCTTTATTTAAACCTGTAATCAGGTAACTAAAAGATGTCGCAACAGGCGTTTTTTCCTTGTTTGATATGGTGATATGCGCCGGGACGGGAACATTCCGTGCACAGATTGTATCCTCCAGCCTGATCTGAATAAAGGGCGCCTTTTTGTTTTCCTTCTCAATGATAATTTCCTTTGAAAACATTCTGTCAAGGGGCATATTTTTCATCCACGATGTATAGGCAATAAGCAGGTAATGACCCGATGTCAGTTGTTCCGGAATATCAAAGCTTCCGGTGGATTTATTATTGGCTGACTGGAAACAGGGTATGGACAACTTCCAGGCTGTCCTTGTCAATTAAGGAGACAAAGAGATCCCTGGAAGGGGAGGTAGACCGGTTTCCCAGATCCTGGGTGATATAAGCGCTGAACCATACTATATCTCCGGGGGCGAATGTGTTTCTGTCGGTTTGCAGGTAAACACTTTCTTCAGGATATTTTTCCCCGTAAAGCGATAGTTTTTTGCTTAACTGCTGTATTGTCTGGCCCTGCATGATCAAAGAACCTATAATCAGGACCAAAACATTCATTGATCTTAAGAAAGAGGGAATTGACAGCATGGTGATAATTAAATTTGAGCTCATGATACAGGTACAAATCATATATCATGACCATTAAGTAGTACGGTTACCCTATAATGATCAAAAAACCGGAAGTCAGAACCGGAGTCCGCGAAGATATTCACCGCTGGAACGCAGGCAAGCCATTCCATCAGGCACATTATCACGTTCAACCATGTAGTGCTCAATGCCCTGAACTCTTGCTTCCCTGAAGATGCCCGGGAAATCAATGATACCGCTGCCTGCGCATTCAAAATCCTCCGCAGTGCCAGGGCCCATGTCTTTCACATGGAGAATGGCATATCTTCCGGCATATTTTCTAAGCAGAGACAATGGATCAGCACCACCTTTTTTCACCCAATAAACATCCATTTCACATTTAACTAATTCAGGATCAGTATTATTCATTAGATAATCAAAGGGCAGTCCGTCTTCCATGGCTATAAACTCCTTGTTATGATTATGCCAGCAAAGGGTCAGGCCGTTTTTTCTGCATTCTTTGCCCAGCTCATTCAGCATGGAGGCGCTCTTCCTGCATTCTTCAAGAGTGAATGGTCCTCCTGAAAGCCAGGGCCAGTAGATCACGGCATACATGATACCCAGGTCATTCAATGCCTTCAGCTGTCTTGTCAATTCCTCAGCCGGGGCCGAAAAACTGATTCCACCGGCGACAGGTTTGAGACCAATTGAATTACAGAATGAAAGGAAACCGGCTGCTGAATCGCCCAGGTATTCACCGGTTTCAATTTCTGAAAAGCCAAATTCAACCGTTTTTTTGAGAACAGCCTTCCAGTCTCCTTTCAATTCCTTATCAATAATGCCGGATATAAAACCGAATTTTTTGAGATGGTCATTTCCCATACCAGAAGCCGAAGCTGAAGAGAAGATGAAAGGTGAAGTCGCCGCAACTGCAGCAGCAGTCGCCGTCTTTGTTATAAATGATCTTCTTGATATCATCCTGGTTTTAAATTAATGATTTTGCTACCTGTAATCGAATAACCCGCAGCCTGACTTCCTTTTTCTACAATACCATATGCAACCCGTGCAATCGGAACCGCAGAACTTCCTAAATTTTCGGGAGAATCCACGGAGCCCTGTATTTGGGCGTTACCAGCTGATTAGCGGCTTCGGAATTGGTAAACCGGTTGTTTTTATCATCCCATAAAAGGACAGGTTCTCCAACCCGGGCGGCTATATTGGGTATGTGGGCATGCAATGCTGCAGCGCGCCCAAATTCCGGCGGACAGGCAGGCTGCTGTCTTGATTTTATGCAATCGATGAAATTTTGCGCATGCAGCTTATGCGATTCAGTTCCTTCAAGAAAAGCATATTCATCTGCTTTCGGCTTTTTTGTGTCATCGTCCCATTCCGGATACACGTTAATTTTTGACCGGTTGGCAACAATGGTGGCATTATCGCCAATAAAAGCTATGCCATACAACATATCATACGGGCCCCGTTGCTAATCCTGCCGTCATATCCCAGTTAATGACAAAATCCGATTTGGGATAGCTGACTGTCATGGTGTCGAAGGTTTCCCTGGCGCGTTTTTCAGGAAAGGTATTCGCCGCATAGGTAAGTACCTTGTCGGGCGCCTGTACCAGATCCTTTGCCCACAAGCCCATATCCAGCAAATGCACTCCCCAGTCGCTCATGAGTCCCCCGCCGTAATCCCAGAAATGCCGCCATGAACCGTGAAACCTGTTTTCATTGAAGGGCCTCTTGGGCGCAGGCCCGAGCCACATATCATAATCGACCCCTGCAGGGACAGGAGAATCGGGCACGATGGACGGCCCCACGCCATATTCAAAATTTGCCCAGATATTTATTTTCCGGAGTGTTCCGATTTTACCGGATTTGATCAATTCCATGGCTTTCTGAAAAATAAATCCGCTACGCTGCTGCTGACCTACCTGCACAATACGGTTATATTTCCTGGCAGCGCTGACCATGATGTTGCATTCTGCAATTGAATTGGCCATGGGTTTTTCAACATACACATCCTTTCCTGCCTGGACTGCATAAACCATATTGAGGCAATGCCAGTGATCAGGGGTGCCGATTACCACAGCATCAATTTCTTTCATTTCGAGCATTTTTCTGAAATCCTGTAAAGAGTCGGATGCTGATTATATTTGCTGATAACGTCTGCGGATCGTTTGTTCAACACGTTTTCATCCACATCGCACAAAGCCATGCAGTTACAGCCTAAATCAAGGAGGTTTTGAAGATCTCCGAATCCCATGCTGTTACAGCCGATCAGGGCTACATTGATTGTATCGCTTGGGGCGGATGAAAGTGACCATGCCTTTGACGGCAATATCGCTGTAATCCGATACCGGCTGAGGTCAAAGCCGTGCGGTTGATAAATTTTCTGCGGTTCATTTGGTGGGTTTTTTGTAAAATAATGAGTAATCATGCACACGGGATACTCAAATTTAGTAATTTAACTTATGAACAGAGATTTATTCTGTCTGTGATTAATAGCAATTCAATTTATTTATTCATTTTAAATTATTTTCTATGGGCAAGAACATCAACAGGCGTAAATTCCTCGGCAATTCGGCCACTGCAGTGGCTGCATTCACAATTATACCCCGCCATGTATTGGGGGGGAATGGATTTCTGGCAGCCAATGATCGCATTAATCTGGGTTATATAGGGGTTGGAAAACAAGTCTACACCCTGCTGGATGAAATAGGGAAGTGCAGGGAGACAGTTGTTCTGGCTGGATGCGATGTTGACCAGAAAAAGCTGGATCACTTCCAATCGGAAGCAGATAAGAACAACAAGGCTAAAAATATTCAGGCTAAAGTAGATGCTTATAAATATTACAGGGAACTTTTGGCACGCACGGATATTGATGCAGTAGTGATTGCAACTCCCGATCACTGGCATGCGCAGGTTGCAGTGGATGCTGCCAAAGCCGGAAAGGATATCTATTGTGAAAAGCCTATGGCGTTGACCATTGCAGAAGGTCGCGCAATGGTGAATGCCACCCGCAAATATGACCGCGTTTTTCAGACCGGCAGCATGCAGCGTTCATGGCGCGATTTTCGGCATGCCGTGGAACTGGTTCGGAACGGGTATATCGGGGAAATAAAGGAGATCAATGTTCACGTGGGTGAACCGGTGAAGCAGTGCAGCCTTCCGGAACTGGAACCACCTGCTGAACTCGACTGGAATGAATGGGTAGGACCTTCACTTTACCGCGGCTGGCATCCTGACCTGGCACCTAAATTTGGTGACGATAACTGGGCCTGGTGGAGAGGATATCGCGATTTTGGTGGCGGACAGGTAACCGACTGGGGCGCTCATATGTTCGACATAGCCCAGTGGGCCCTGGATATGGATGGTTCAGGACCTGTGCAGTTTATGCCGCCTAATGTTCACGCCACGGCAGGATTATCTATGAAATATGAAAACGGGATCATTGTAAATCATAAGGACTGGGGCGAACATAATGCAGTTCAGTTTATCGGAACCGAAGGCCGGATAGAGGTCAGTCGTGAATTTTTAAGGACCTTTCCCAATAAGGACCTGGCAAAAGCTGAACTGAAACCTTCCGACAAACGGGTATATCACAGTGAAAATCATTACCAGGATTGGGTGGATGCCATGAAAAACAGGACTAAACCGGTGGCCGACGTGGAAATCGGGTCATCGTACCGCTTCTGTATGCAATATTGCCAATATTGCCTATGAATTGCAGCGTCCGTTGCAATGGAATCCGGTGAATGAGGAATTCATTAACGATGATTATGCCAATTTGATGCGCAAACGGCCGTATCGCGGCAAATGGAATTTTAATAATTACTGAAAAAATTCAATAAGTCGAATATGAAAAGTCCAGTTATCCTTATCTCCTGACTTTTTTTACCTGTCTGGCCGGATGCCGTGCACCCCATGCTTCCGGACCAGTCATGCAGGATACCCTCCTTGTCAGCGATACAATACAATACCATGCCGTACGGATCAACAAGGCTGACAGGTCAATCCTTCCCTGGTATTCATCTGATGCCGGGGCCTCCTATGATACAGTGCTCATGCTGGTCTGGAACTTCTGGAATAACATGGAAACCGATTCCAATGGACTGAAGTATTATATGAATCACCAGGTCTGGAAACCGGAGCATGATATGCGCGGCCTGGGCGGAGACCAGATCAATATGGCTCTTTCATCATGGACCCTTTTGTACGCTTATACCGGATTTCCGGCCATAATCGATAACATGAAATACCTGGCCGATACATACCTTGAAAGGTCCCTTTCCGCATCGGAAGATGCATGGCCCGATATACCCTATCCTTATAATACCGTCATTCACTCCGGTATTTATGACGGGGATATGCGCAACGGAAAAGACATCACGCAACCCGACAAGGCGGGGACATTCGGTTATGAGCTTGCAAGATTGTATGAAATCACGGGGGATGAAAAAGTACCTGGATGCAGCCACAAAGATTGCCAGAACTTTAATGAAACATATGCAGCCCGGAGATGACATGAAGTCTCCGCTGCCATTCAGGGTAAATGCAAAAACCGGGGAAACAGGTTCGCTTTTTGACAACCAGGGTTCCGGGAAAAGAATGGAGCCGGCGCTATATACGGCAAACTGGACAGGCACGCTGATGCTTTTTGAGGAATTAATGGCTCTTCAGGCTTCGGACAAGGAGCAATATGAAAAGTCATTCAATATCATTGCTTCAGTGGATGAAAACTTACCCCCTGAAGACCAATAAGTGGGGGCCATTCTTTGAGGATATTCCGGGCTGGAGCGATACCCAGACCAATGCAATCACCTTTGCCATGTTCATTCTGCAACATCCCGATCTTTTTCCACAGTGGAAGGAAGAAGTGAAAGGGATCATCGACTGGACATACAGGGAACTCGGAAACCACGAATATGAAAAATACAAGGTGGTCGTCATGAATGAACAAACCGTTTACAGGGTTCCCGGCAACAGTCATTCTTCCCGCCAGGCTTCAGTTGAATTGATGTATGCGGAAAAGTCCGGTGACACGTGCATATACTGTAAATGCAATCCGCACCCTTAACTGGGCCACTTACACGGTGGCAGATGACGGGCGTAACCGGTATATCCGGGATGACATATGGCTAACGGACGGGTATGGCGATTATGTAAGGCATTATTTACGGGCTATGGCTTCAATGCCTGAGCTGGCACCGTCGGTAAAGGAACAGGTTCCTGGGTACATCCTCACTGGTGACAAATATCCTGTACCAGAAGGACAGAATTATCTACTCAACTTATGACGGGGCTTCAGATGTGCTTCGCCTGACTTCAAAACCGCAGAAGATAACGGCTGACGGAATTGAGCTGAAAGAGGCAGCCATTGCCGGTCCGGAAGGATACGCATGGCAACCTTTGAATGTCGGAGGAGTTTTGCACCTGAAACATTCCGGAAAAAAAGTAATTATCTTTCTTTAGAAACCAATAAATAACCCGTGCGATGAAAAGAATTTCTTTTTTATTGTTCATCCTGACCTTCTGTTCATATTCATTTTCACAGAATAAGGATAGCCTCGATAACCAGACTCTGCTCAAACTCTATAAGGGTCTCAGGGTGGCGGATGTTTGCGATGGTATGGATATGGTGGGCCTGAAAGATGCAGGTTTGATGGACCCAAAAATTGCCCCGCTCTGGAAAGACATCCAAAGCTATAAGCACCAGTTTACAGGAATTGCCTTTACTGTTCGATATGTGCCTTCCATGCGGGTATCTCATCCTGAAGGAGCATCTTTGGATGAATATAAACAGTGGCGCGATGCCTGGTATACGAATATTTCCGGCGAGCCTTTTATTAAAGACATCAGGCCCGGAGATGTTATTATCATTGACAACAACGAGGATGGTGATTGCGGATCAACAGGATCGAACAATAGTATGCTCTGGACATCAAAGGGCGCTGTGGGCATTGTTTCTGCCGGTGGAGTCAGGGATGTGGATGAAATAGAAAAACAACGCATTCCGGTTTACATGGACTATTATAAAAGAGGCCGTGGTATTCGCCCGGGCAGAAATGAACTGGAATCCTACAACAAACCCGTTGTGGTTGGCGGAGTTTACATTAAGCCCGGTGATGTAATTGTGGCTGACGGCGATGGCGTTATTGTTGTTCCCCGCAGTATGGCCGTAAAAGTTGCCGATGCTGCCCGGGAAGAATTGAATATCGACAAAAATGCCCGCAGAAAATTATATGAAGAGCTGGGAATTCCTTTTGATTTTACTGTTACCGAATAGGAAAGAGGCCTTAAGAGTCCCTCAGCATTAAACAATTTTGCCCTAAAATTAATAACTGAATAGGAAAATGCGAGCAAAGCGAGCATTCATCTGCGAAATAAAGCCCCGTTTATTTCGCGAAATCTGCAGAGATCATACAGAGTTTGAAATGTGGCTTTAGAGGGAATATGTAAAATCTTATCGCAATTCGCAATGGACCGTTTCGCAGAAAATATTTAGAAAGCTTTGCTTTCATGCAGAGATCTGCATGAATTTACGACCCGCTTAAGTGCCTATGATTCATATATTTAAAATTAGTTATATAAAAGGATAATCCTTATTTGCCCCGGTAGGCCCATTCAATGGCCTGGAGGATGAGTTTTCTGTAAACGGGACTTTGGAATGCCGGGGTGTCGTGACCAGGCTGGATGGTGACCACACGGGACTTTCCATAAGAATGTGACCAGCCAATTATGGGTGAACTTTCGGCATGGCTGGTGGTGAGAAGGGATGTCACACCGGGTTCCACATAAAAGCCCCCGTACACTTCGTCGAACAGCTCAAAATCGGCAATTCCCCACGTTACAGGGTTGGTTTTATCTTTTACAGTAATTGCAACACTGACATCATGTTTGTAGGTTGAAGGTGGAAAAGCTTTCCCTTCAACGACAGTTGAATCGTGAAAATATCTGCCTCCGAGGAGGTGCATGTATTCATCCCAATTATCGAATGCACATATGCTATGATGCAGCGCTACCAGTGGTTTGCCCTGCCGGAAGCAGTCAATCATGTCGCTCTTCTGTTCTTCAGTAATGGTTTGCCACATGTGGTAAAATACCACTACGTCGAATTCATTTCGCTTCTGTGATGTGAACATTGAAAATGCTTCAGGAAAAGGAGCAATTTTATAGGAGATGGATCCGGACATGCTCTCAAACAACCCGTGTAAATGTTGACTGGTTGTAATCGTGTCCGCCGGTTACAACCAGAACCCGGATTGCAGCCGGCTGCGAACAGGTAATTGCAGAAAACAATGCGGCTGTCATCAGGACGATAAAAATTCTCTTTTTCATATTGATCAAAGTAGGGACGCCTTGCTCATGGCCATCAGGTTTTCATGCGGTGTCAGGACTGTGATTTCACATCCTGCCGCCAGGAGATATTTTTGATTTCTGTATTTGTCTGCAAGGGCTTTTGACATTTCATATACCTCACTTGCGGATTTATTCTGCACCAATACAGGATTAATATTGCCACCAAGCACCACATTATTTCCAAGTATTTGCCGGGCATGGTCAATATCAACCTGCCAGTCGAGATCAATGATGTCGGCATTCAGATCACGGAATGACTCCAGAAGATGGGTAGTATTGCCGCATATATGCAATTTTACAGTAGCTCCGCAGTCATGAATAAACCGGATAAGATCGGCATGCCGGAGTTTCACAAACTGGTCGTAGGTTTCCTTGTCGATCTGTGAACAAATGGCATCACCTATACCGATGAGGTCACAGCCTGCCTCAACCTGCGCTTTGGCAAAGCTTTTAGCCGTTACCATGCATTTGTCAAGAATATAGTTCGTAAAATCCGGATCCATCATCAGTTGCATCAGCATGGTGTCAACACCTGCCAGATCACAAGCTTCTGCCAGGGGGCCTTCCACCCATCCGCTTACGGGCACAGTTCCTTTCAATAATTTCTGGAAATATTCAGCACCCTTAATCCTGTCCAGTGTACGTTCGCAACGGTAAACATCCGGATCAGGCAGGTTCCTGGCATCTTCCATTGTGCTCACGATATGACCCTGGCAACGTGGAACCCCTTCATCAACATATTCAATTCCGGCACCAAAAGCCGCTGTTTCCCGGTATGGATCAGAGATCAGGCTTACCATATCGGTATCAAAATACTCCATTGCCCTTATATTACTTTCTACCAGGGTCCTGTAATCAGATGCGAATTTTCCATATGTTGTATTGTTAAACCTTGCGGCAAAATGCATCAGGATGGGACGGAAAAAGACTTTTCCCTTCTGTGGTTCACCCCTGATCAGGGCCAGGTATTCATCGCGCTTTGTCATATTTTGGATTATTTTGCTTCCTTATAGCTGACCAGAATAATTCCCCTTGACCGGATAGCGTCCATTACCTCCTTGCTTGTAAACACCTTTGTCACTGCATCGCGGTCGGAGGCAACATTTTCATAGCCCTTGTGCCAGATAGCCTGCATTTCCGTAGTATTCATTCCGGGATGTTCCACGAACAAATACCTTCCGGGTTTAAGGTTTTCCAGCGTACGAAGGGTTGATGCGATCCTTTGCAATGAGGTGGTATCATTCCTGTTCCAAAGGGGCGCATATTGATAACCCATCGCATCCGGATTAATATCCAGGTGGTATTCTACAGCAAGCCTTTTCACCAGTGATGCAATTTCAGGTGCAATGCTTTCAAAGCCCATGTGGCAATTCATGTGACTTGCCCGGGGGACATATTTTCTCGCCATTTCTATCTGGGCACGCAATTCCTGCTCAAGTTCGTTCATTTTCCACGGGGCATCCTTTAGCGCCGTTCCTTTTGGAAAATCCGGCCTCTGCCATACCATCGGGAAGAAATACCCGTCTTTATCCACCAGGCTGGGGCAGCAGGTAAGCGGACGCCATTTGATATCATTCCATTCGCTTGTCATCACCAGGTGTACACCCACATCGAGCCCGGGATTCTCATTCAGCAATCGAACCGCTTCAGGAAACCAGGGGCCGGGTACCATGAGTTCAACAGATCGCACGATCCCGTTCCTGAAGGATTCGATGCAGGCCACGTTGGCCGTATGAGAGGATCCGATGTCATCGCCGCGGACAAGGAGATAAATGCCTGCATCTGCCTGTGGGTAGGCACTGACAGATATAAGCCAGGAGTACAAAAATTCCGGATATTCTGGGAATAAGATTCATAGCATTAATTTATAATGAAATATAGCACTTTTGTGGCTTATTTTTGCCAGGTTGAGGTAAATGAATAGTTACCCGGAACAGCCTCGTAAACCGCATAACCATCCATATATTTCTTAAAATTCAATCCTTCTGATGATTCAGCCGGACGGCCATTTTCCATAACCGGAAATTTGGCCAGCGATGGTACATATACCAAAGCCTTCGTATTGGCCGGAATGGTCACATTCAGATAAAATTTAACCCCTTCGGTATGCCAGTCACTCACGATCCTTCCAACCATTGCATCGTAATATCCTTTGGCCCAGGTGAGATCACCTGCCGGCTGCGGTTTGATTTCAAATTTCGTGAATCCGGGAACACTGGCATTAATTCCAAGCAGAGATTTATAAAACCATTCGGATATGGAACCAAACATCGGATGATTCTGTGAACCAACGGTATCGGGGTATTCCCAGCTCTCGTATAATGTTGTGGCGCCATGGGCCAGCATGTTTCCCCAACCCGGGAATGTACGCTGATTCGCGATTGTGTAGGCAACGTCGTTCCTGTTTTCTTCCCTGAAGAAAGTGAACATGAACTTTGTAGCAAAAATCCCCGTGGACAAATGACCCTTGTGCTTATTGTAAATTTCACTGAGCAGATGGTCGAGGGCAGCGACTTTTTCACCATCAGGAACCAGGTCGTAATTAAATGCAATGAGCTGTGCTCCCTGGGTTCCCGAGTCAAAAATCCCTGTTCCGGGCTTCAGAAAGGTTTTTATAATGGATGTCCTGATTTCGGCAGCCAGCTTTCCATACGTTGTAACATCAGTTTCCTTATTCAATAGTCCTGCAAACTCCTTAAGGATCAGCACATGATGGTAATAAAACGCAGTGGCGGAAAGTGCCATGGGCTTGGTATCAATACTTTCGTGGTCACCGATATCCTGTTCCACAATGTGGCCGGGCGTGACGGAATGCATAAAATCAACCTGTCCTTTAAGTACCTGATAGTGCTTCTCCAGGGTAACACGGTCGCCGTAATAATCGTGCAGCACTTTCATGGCAAAAGGGAAGGCCAGCTGCCAGCCCGGTGAACCGGTTTCGCCGCCCATGCCTACTTCATTAATACCGACATTGGGGGCTATCTCAGGCATTCCCGCCATTGGAACGCACATCATTTGCAAAATCCTGCACAACTTTCCTGTAAAAACTACTCATATCGAAATTGTAACAGAAAGCCTCTGCCGTTACAACTATGTCGGCACCATAGCCCAGTTTTTCGCGGGCAGGGCAGTCGCTTTGCACGCTAAAGACATTGCTCAGAAAGGTCCATAATGTTGCTTCCTGGATGCGATTGAACAGTTCGTTTGAACATTCAAAACTTCCTGCCGTCTCCAGGTCTGTATTCATCCTTAACCCTTCCACAGCATTCAAATCCGGAATTCCCGGGTATCCTGTTACTTCAAGGTAGCGGAATCCTGAAAATGTAAATTCCGGTGTAAATACTTCCTCACCATTTCCACTCAGCACATAGGTATTGACCATCATCGGGTCATCCGGGCAACCGGGTCCGCCTTTCAGGTTCCACATCGACTTTAGTTGTGCGGTGATAACCGTGAGATAATTGAGCGTCCCGTCAGGATGGATGTCCTCTCCTCCGCGCAATACAACCCTGGTGCCGGCAGGGCCATGCACTTTCAGGCGCGGTACACCCGCAAAATTCTGACCGAAATCGAAAAGATACACTCCCGGAGATGGTTCGGTCATTTTAACAGGTTTGAGAATTTTTGTTACCCGCACCGGCGGAATATACCGGGCAATCAGTTTTCCTCCGGGCCCCTCGGTAAGTCTGGCACTTTTCCACTGGCTGTCGCTGAAACCAGGTTCATTCCAGCCCTTCTGCTCCAGGCGGGCATCATACAACTCACCCAGGTATACACTGTTTTTAAGCACCGGACCATCACCGGCTTTCCAGCTTTCATCGGTAATAATGGTTTCGGCTGATCCGTCTTCATAAGTTATCCGGAGTTGGGCCTTCAGGCAGGGTTTACCTACAGTGATTTCCTCACGCAGGTTCCATCGCTGAAAGAGCCTGATTGGCATTGGATTATACCAGCCGTTTCCCAGCATGGCTGCCAGGGTGTTTTTGCCTTTATGCAGCAAGTGTGTAACATCAAAAGTATTGTACATCACCTGCCTGGCGAATTGGGTCCAGGGCATATCAAGCATATGGTCACCAATGCGCTGACCATTAATGTAGGCAATTGAATAACCAAGTCCCGCTATGTACAACCGGGCAGATTTGACATCCTTTTTTAACTGCAGGTCTTTACGAAGCAAAGTATTGGGTGTCTCCCTGTAAAAATCCTCATCCTTTTGGGGCAATGGCCTTTGATCGGTGATCCATTTTGCTTTCCAGTCCGAAGCATTCATCACAGAGGTTTCAAACCAGGCCGGATGGCTCCATTCCGAAACTTCACCGTGCTGGTCCCAGATACGTACTTTCCAAAAATACCGTGTAAATGATACCAGGGGCCTGCCTGAATAGCGAATACCAAACGTTTGCGAAGTTTCCACCCTGCCTGATTGCCAGATATTGCCGGTTCCTGCTTCAAGCTTACCCGGATCATCACTTACCATGATCTCATAGGCATGCTGAGCGGTGCCACGTTCTTCTGAAAGGATGACCCAGCTCAATTCCGGAACCGGATTATCAAAACCAAGCGGATTTGTGCGTCTGTCCGCTTTAAGCTGATCTGCTGAACAATGCCCGGTGACTGTGAAAGAAATGTGCAGCAGTAATATACCGGCAAAAAACTTCATAATTATAGATAATGAGAGATTTAATACTATTTATTTAGCGAGGCCAGCCACAATTTCAGGTTGTTTGTCCATGAGGCGATGTGATCATTATTGCCCCCCAGACCGAAACCATGTTCTCCTTCTGAAAGAATGTGAATTTCAGCCGGAATATGCCTGGCCCGGAGTGCTTTATACATCAGTAACGTATTATCAACCGGGACTCCGTTGTCATTATCAGCATGAACAATAAATGCAGGGGGTGTGTCATCCTTAACCTGCAATTCATTTGAATAGTATTTTACAAGGGCGGGATCAGGATCCTTTCCGAGCAATGCTTCCCTCGAACCAAGGTGCATGCTTGTATCGGTAAAGGAAATTACCGGATACATCAGTATCATGAAATCGGGACGGCAGCTTTCTAACTCCACTGAATCAGAGGCCGATTGGTTGCCATAATCAAAATGCGTTCCCAGCGTGGATGCCAGGTGACCTCCTGCTGAAAATCCCATAATGCCTATTTTCAATGGATTGATGTTCCATTTGGCTGCATTATGGCGAACAAGCCGCATGGCACGCTGTGCATCCATCAATGGTGCCTTGTGGGGTTCAATGCAGTTACCGTAGGTGGGAAGACGATATTTCAGCACAATGGCTGCTACACCTATGGAGTTGAGATAACGGGCGATATCAGTTCCTTCCAGGTCATAGGCAAGCACCCAGTATCCGCCTCCCGGGCATATCACCACGGCCTGACCGGAAGCAAAACGTTTGGAGGGAAGATAAACTGCAATATCAGGGACCTGCACATTGCTGATCAGGGTAATATCAGAAACCTCTGTTTTCTCGGTTCCACCTGTGTTTTTCGAATTGGGTACTGCTCCCGGATACAATGGAATCCTGTATTCCTGTGCGTTCATGGATAGATTTATCATTAGGAAAAGAATCGGTAGAATTGACAGTACTGTTTTTTGCATGTATTGATGTTTTTCTGTTTCATTTAAAGGTTATCCTTTGTGCAAACTGAAGCGTGGCTTTCAGGTCTTCATTACTCATTATCTGCCTGCCATTTACCCTGAAATTTTCAAATACCACATTATCGATTAAATGCGATTCATTGAATCCAAGAAGCAGGGATGGTATTGGAACATCTGCATCAATGAAAATATTTCTGAATGTAATATCTTTAATTTGTCCCTTTTCCTTATCCTTTGAGTACCGGGAATCAAGGATCTTAAAATCAACCAGAATTCCACGGGAATCCTCCACCCTGATGTTATCGTAAAGTACATTTCTTACTACCGCCCGGTCGCCATTGTGAATGGTAAAGGTCCCTTCCGGCCCTTCAACGTGTATCAGGTCATTGTTCCTGAAAATAATATCCTGAATGGTGTCAGCCCGGGTTTCAAATCCTATTTCCAGTCCATTGCCCCATTCCGCATTCCATAAAACCGAATTGATGACCTGCACATCCTTTGTTGGAAGCTGATTAAAAAAATCAGTATAATAGTTGACCCCTGCTTTTACGGCAATGCAGTCATCCTTGGTACGGATAAAGCAACCATCCACCAGTACATGTTGCGAGGACACAATATCAATTCCATCGTCCCAGTCGTTACCGCTTACCACCTTTATGTTCCTGTAGGTAATGTTTTTTGATTTATTGCAGGGTGCTGTCCAATGCTTGCTGTCATTGATAAGGATACCCTCCACCGTGATATTCTCACAACGGTTTATTTCGATCATTCGTTCCTGGCCTTTTTCATAAACACAAGCTCCGTCAAGAATGCCATAGCCATAAATACGGACGTTTTGAATGCTGTCGAGAAAAAGGGATCCCTTTACCACGGCACCGCTTTCAATATAAACAATATCATTGCTTTTCAGGGTAATTCTTCCGGTATGATGCACTTTTCCGCCTTCAAAGTAAAGGACATGGGGATCATCCTTCACAGGCTTTTTCTTTTCAGGGGGATTTGCAAAGACAAACAAGGGCCGCTTGAGATTTTTGTTGATCTCCACACTGAGGTTACATGGCTTTGAAAGGGTGAAAATGACCTTTCCATCCGCTACCCGTGGCACTATTTTCAGGCTTTTCGGGCGGATATCCACATCATATATTTTACCAAAGAATTGCACTTCCACAGTAGTTTCGCCCGAAATTTCAAAAATAGTATAGGCTGCAACCCGGTTGTCATATACGAAGGATTCCTTATCATTCACTTTGACCTTAAAGTCATTGGCATAAGCATAATCTTCCGGTGCCGGAAAGGTTGTAGTTTGCGACAATCCGGCCGCAGTGAAGATTACCGGAAATAAAAGGAGAATTGTTTTCAAATGAATGAATTTATATGAAAATGATGAAAAGAGAACTTTCACTGTTTTCGCAAGATAATTTTAATCACCCCGTTGGCTCCCCGCATACCATATGCCGAAGCTCCGGCATCATCAATATACTCGATTTTTTGAACTTCAACAGGCATCACATAAGAAATATCGGAAACTATCATACCATCTACATCATATAAAACCTGTGCCGACAGTGAAAATGACAGTCCCTTGGTGGTATAGACATTCGTACCTTCAACTTTCACATTGGGAATTTCACACCTGATCAATTCAAAAATGTTCTGGTATTTTGAATAGTCTTTTTCAACCCGGTTCGGTGTTTTGTTGATTGCCTGTTTGGTGCGTTTATGTCCTTTTGGTTCCTGTGGGATTGCCGCATTTATCGCTGAAATATCCGGGGGAGTTTCTGAATTTGTTTTGATGAGAAGTATCCAGTCCTTATACACCCAAGTTCCCGGGTAATCCTCAGGACATTTGATTTCATGTACCTTACCTCCCGATAATGTTCCCTGCCCGGATTCCCTGTTGTTAACAAGGTCGGTCCACTGATACACGAACTTCATGGATACGGGAAATTTCGTCAGATCGATTTTAACAGATCCGCCATAGCGCAGGTAAAAAAGATATTCACGGCCCGGATCTGCCAGGCAGTATTGTGAAGGGTTTTCACACGCCAGTTCCGGGTGGGGCTCCAGCTTCCACCACTGGAGATTTCGCAGGTATTTTCCTGCAAAACCCACTGAAACAGCACCCGGATAAAGCATGGTATTGGTTTTCAGGTTGGTATCGATGGGCCAGGCATCCAGACCGATACGGTTTTCAGCCAGATAGGCCTTCCATACATGCCCTCCCCCGTAGCTATGACCTGCAGCACCTGACATGATTGCCGACCAGGTGGCAAAACGTATATCCATGGCCGTTGGATTTCCTTCGATGAATTCATACCAGGGTTCGGTAACCACCACAGGCTTCGCTGGTTGCTTTGCATAGGCAGTTTTGATAATTTCGGGAATTAATTCGTTGCACCATCTCGCATGCCCGCATTGGCTCTGGTTGTAATCCAGCCAGGCCTGATCATGAATAGCCCCGGCAGTTGACCATTGGGGTGCTTCTGCGCCACCTTCCCACATGGGTGGGGTTGGGTGGGCTCCTACTATACGCTCATACGGATCTTCGGATTTAATAAGTTTTCCCAGGTCATTCCAGAATTCCGGCGGGAATCCCCCGTAATTATTCATATTGTATTCACCTGCAATCACCCAGATGACATTGTAGGCGTGAAGACGGTGGATGACATATCGCCACCACCTTTGTATATTCTCTTTTCCAATGCTGTTGTTCATGTTTTCACGGCACCACCATGCGTGAATCCAGACTGTAATTCCTTTTGAATTGGCATAGGCGATCATCTTTTCAACCCTTCTGATCTGTTCAATATCCGGGTGCCGGAAGGTACTGTCCAGTAACGAACTTTCAGGTCCCCAACCATTTCCGGCGAAAAACAACTGACCTATGTTAAATCCCTGCGATGAACGGGTATCCGCGAGCATTTTAAATGATTCGAAGGCAATGTTACGATTGGTCCAGTTCCACCAGGTATCGGCAATCCAAAGGAATGGCTTGCCGTCACTGTATGTGAAGTACCTGCCAGGTCTTGGTTCCGAATTGTTCACCCTGATAAATCCACGGCGGGTAGGATTTGTGTTTTTTTCTTCCTCAGACCATTCTGTAACGATGATTTCCCCTTTCTTCTGGTTTCCCCCTTTATCCCCTGAAAAGGTCTCGTATCTCCAGGTTCCACTGTATGGAGGTGCAAAACGGATTTTCCAGTTGTTGCCTCCGTCCCAGAATCCGGGAACTTCAATGGTTTTGTGTGCGGCATCACCTGAAATACCCTCAAACCTGGCAGAAACAAGTGGTTTTTGTCCTTCTTTAAGACATTCGACATAAGGATTCTGATATTGAAGTGAAACCTTCAGGCTGATTTCATATACATCCCAGGTACCGAGTTTGTCTGACTGTGCCTCAGTATTTGCAGTTGCGAAATATAGGATGCAGCAAACCGCTAATAAGTACTTTGTCATATGGGTGCCTTATAGCTTTATTATCTTACCGGTTTCAACTATGTTCCCTGAATTTTTTTCAATATTCAGGGTATAAAGGTAAAAGCCGCTTTGATTCGAATTATCCGCATCATTGGATGACCAGGGCAACTTATGTTCTCCGGGCTCATATGGTCTGTCAGTCAATGTGGCAATCTTCCGGCCGTACAGGTCCCTGATCACTATTCTCACTTTGGCTGGCTCTTTGAGCATGAAACTGAAGATAACCTCTCCTGTAAACGGATTGGGGCTGGCTGAAAACAGGGGTGACGGTATTGATAATTCATTCAATCCTGTTTGCAATTCAGAGGGTCTCCTTGCCGTATTCTGAATGCTATATGTATTTTTTAAGGCCACTTCCTCTCCCCATCCCGGGTTTACCCATGAACCATAGGCACCGGTTTCATTATTAACTATTGCGTGACAATCAGTCCATTTCCAAACCCAGGGAAGATATCCAATGTCATTTTGGTAGGCCTTTTCAATCATATACTCCCAGTTAATTTTGGTTGTCGTGCATTTGTCACATTGTTCGCAGGGCCCAAACTCCCCGACTATAAAACAGATGTTGGTTGCAGCCGCCTTGTTAATTATCCTGGTTATTTCACTTACTGTGCCGGTACCCCAGTTAGCAGGATCCCACAAATGCCATGAAAATAAAAGATTTTTGTCCGGATCCTGATCCAAAAGATATTCCCCATTATCCAATACGGCATCCGCATGACGTCCCCAGTTATCTGCATCAATGATCAGCGGCATGTGAAGCCCGGCCGTTCTCAACTGGTTAACCGCTGAAGAATAGGTATTTCTGAAAACAGTATCAGCCATGGCTTTGTTGCCCGGTTCATTGGCAATGTTTAGTATTAGATTTTGCTGATATTTCTGCAGGATGGGTGCTATTTCTGCCGAGCACCAGTAATCCACACAGTATTGTATTTTATTCCAGTCCCCGGTTGCCTCCCACAGGCTGATAATGGGTATCATATGGTGCTTGATACAATTTCCAAGTACCTTGTCAAGATCTGATGGCTGGGGTCTTGGAGAAGCGAGGTTCCAGAAAATCCGCACGCAGTTGGCCCCTGTTTTTTCAATTTCAGGAAAATTCTTGTCGCCATGAATGTCCCAGTATACGATCATGGCATTGAATCCTTTCAGAATTACCGTATCCCCGCCCGCAGAAAAAAGATAGCGGTCTTTCACGTGCATTCCGGTGGGCTGGGATAAACCGATAAGTTGACAGGCCAGCAGAATGGCCATTAAAAATGTAAGTTTTCTAAGCAAACCAGTTCCTTTCTCTTTTTAAGTCGCTTTTCAATACCTCGCAGGCAATGTTCACATCTTCCACCATCTGAAAATCATACATGCCCGCGCATACAAAATCAGCCCCGTTTTCAAAGGCATACCGGAACCCGTCAGCAGGAAGAATCGCACCTGCTGCCATCACCTTAAAGGCAATAAAGGGCTGGGGAAGGGTTTTCATGTATGCAATGGTTTCATCCGGCTTGTAGCAGAATATATTATCATGCCATTCCGGGTTTTTGGCAGACCAGTAATTGTGGTGATGCAGTGTTTTCATCCAGAAATCCGGGGTAAAGCCGGTATCCACACAAGCTTTTACAGTTTCAATCTCGTGGGCTCCGATGCCAGTGAGCAATCCGTTTTTACGGATTAAATCCAGCACTTTGGCAATTGCCTCGGGTTTACCATTCTTCATATAATAATCAGCTGTTTCGCCCTGGATATAACAGGCCACTGCACCGGTATCAATGGCTCGCTTTACCTTATCGAGATATTCATTGAAATTCATAGGTGAAGCTCCATTGGCATCATAATTCAAGCCGGCGCAATCCGAGATAAACTGGATCTTTCCGATTCCCCGTTTCCAGTACTCATCGATCAGCGAGCACAGAATCGGGTTGGTGAGAAGGGTATTGATGCCGCATTTTTCAGCTAACAACAACGTGGCGAAAATTTTCTCCTTCTGGTGATAGGCTTTAACAAGCTGGGAAACATAGATCAGGTCACGGGAGTGCGCCCATCCGGATAAAAGGTTCCCGCCAAGTATAATCCGGCTGAAGGGAACGTCCTTGATTTTCGCCATTGGAACCTTTTCTTTCAGTTCCTTCAGACTGCTCATATTGAAGGCTTTTGCACTGGCACCGGTGACTGCATCCACCAGGTTTTTTTCCTCATAGCTTTCCCAGAGCTTTTGTTTACGCAGTGCAAGGCCAAAGAAGCCCAGAACCGGCAGGGAGGATAAACCGCGAAGCAGCACTCTCCGGTCGAGCATCCTGCTTAAGTCAGGCTCAGGCTCTTTTTTGCCTGAATCTACGGGTTCCTCCTTCTCAATGGGATTTATTTTTTTCCTGTAGAAAAAATGATCGACCCCGAGATATCTTCCCGTGGGAAACAGGCACAGAATCAATAATGCAAAGAATTCAACGAGATTCTTATCCACGATCAGGTAATTTCCTTCATGGGGTACCCCGAAATCAAGGCCGGTGAGGGGAGGGTTGGCAAGCCAGAATAGAGCGATCAGGGCCATACCTGCTATTGAAGCTACCCGGTCGAGCAGTCCGAGAATTAAGCAAAGTCCGATAATTATAAGGCTCCAGGTGACCACCACATCAGCTATACCCAATAATGCGGCATTCCCTGCAATCCAGTGAAAGAACCCTGCAAAGATCCAGTTCGACAGCAGCAGAAAATCAGCTGAGGTCCAGGAAGGTGTAAAAAGCTTTGAGATTCCTTCGAAAAGAAAATGCCAGCCAATGGCAATCCTGAGTATAGCGAGGGCATACACTTTGATTCCTGAGAATGAAGGAGATTGAGTCGTTGTATTCATGGCCATTTGAAATTGTCATTTATAAATAATTCTCACATTCTGGATCTTTGGCAGGGGAAGCGAAAAATCAGCATAAACCGAGCTTTCAATCTTTATCAGGGTATAATCCAGCATATTGCCGTTTACCTCAACCGATTCGACAGCCTCGCAGTTTGCGGGAAGCAATATATGATTTTGGACTGAATTTCCGCTACCTGTGACCTTGATTTCTATTACTTTTTTTGTTGCATCATGTGTATAACAGTAAGCCACATATCCCTTTGAAGCTGCAAACTGAATTGCAACGTTCACTGAATCCACATTTGCCGATGTCCATCGGGGAGCCAGGCTGACCTTGTCAAATGCAAGTCCGGTATTTTTTACTCCTGCAAGTCCCTCCACCAGGGCAGCCATTGCGTTGGCAGCAGCCCAGTTGTCGGGTCCGCCGAATGATTCCACGGGTGGTTTTACATAATGTACACGGTCAGCCAGGGTAATGCCAAGCAGGGCATAGATTCCTCCTTCGAGAGGTGCACTGAAAATGAGTTTATCAATTTTTTTTGATGGATTCGGGTTGTTAACAGCGGCCCAGCAAACACCTACCTTGGTGCTGCAAAGATTAGGTCCCCACCAGGCCACACCGGCATGATCATTTTCAAGGCTTGAAAACCACCAGTTGGTCACATCTTTCCCTTTCATAAGATATTGGGATGCTTCAGTACCGTCGGTATATTTAAATGTAATGGCCCCGGCCACAGTGCTGGGAATATTATCCGACGAGGAATGCAGAAGGTATACCGTGGCTGCCGTATCTCCTATGGGAATTTCCATTTGCCGTGGGCAGGCCTGCTATTGTGGATATACCGATTACCGATTTTCGCTGATTTTGAGCCGGGTCAATTACGGTGAAAGGAATGTGATTGAACACCTGGTCCCCAACGGGAATGCCGCGCATATCATTTCCGGCACGGGTGGTATTCATCCAGGGCATTGCCCCGTTACCGCCCTTGTCCCAGAAATCCATATTGGCCAGCCCTGACAGGTCGATGCTTTTGTAATGAGGTACAGGGGGCGGGGGAGGTATGGATCCGGTATAGGCAAACCATATCCGGTTGCCATTTTCTTTCCCGAGTTTAAATAATTTATTCAGAATATCGGACCCATAGTCTTCATAACCGTTTTCATAAGCTCCCCGGGCCAGTTCCCCGGCAGCATGTCCGGCAACACCACCATTCATGTATTGCCATTTCTGATTGTGATGCACGAAGCCTTTTTCAAAAGGAGGATAAATGGCATACCATTCACCCGGTGATCCGGCTGGTAAATGTTTCTGCAGGTCAAGATAAGTGTTGATGATGGAAACATCCATTTCATGGGTCAGTCCCCGGTTGATCGAATACATATTTCCCTGGGCGATCTGTGATCTTTCGTCCACTCCAAGATTCCTTTTCACAGAAGGATCATCATCAATGAAGTGAGTATAAAATCTTCCATTCCAGGATAATTTGTTGAGTCTTTCGAGAATTTCCCTGGCCCGCTGGCTGTAAACAGATGATTTCTCCTTCATGCCGGCATACTGGAGCATTTCGGAAAGCTGATTGCAGGCTTCGTAATATCCTGTATTATCGCCAAAAAATATGCCGAATTTGGTTTTGCCCGGTACGATCAGCATGGTAGGGCTAACGGGTGCATAGGGTGTATATTCATCATCTACCTGGAAATCCCATGAATCAATGCAATAAGGGCGTTTAAGCAATTGGAACCGTTTGGACCAGCGCACCGTATCCGTAACACAATAATCCAGCGCATGCATGGCGCAATCCAGGTTTTTCCTCATCCAGTCATTATCACCGCTGGCTTTCCAGTGCTGGTACATCATATTCACATAGTTGTATTCCACGTGGTTCTCAACAGGCTGTCTCACAAACCAGGCATCCTTGTCTTTTTTAAAAAAATTAATATCCGAGTAGACTGTTTCATAATAATGATAATCATCCTCACCCTTGCGCACAAAGCTCCAGATCATGCCGTTCGGCTGCTGGTTTTCACGGAGCAGATCAACCAGTCCGGCACCATCTGGACTGAAATATTGCATTCCTTTCATGGTATTGTTATTATCCAGTACCCATTCCACAAAAAAGCGGTACGTTTTTCCGTTCCATGAAATCTCAGACACCCCGTCGGGGTCATATACCAGCATGCCCTGGTGGAAAAGGCGGAACATCTCTCCGGTTTGTCCCCCGTCATCAATAGAAGTTTCGGTTTGAACATTGAATTGGGCTGAATCAATGACAATACCCTTTGAATTCAATAGCCGGGCAGTATGAGTCCCGGTTGCTCCTGCAACCGGAACGAGCACGGTTGTTTCCGCTGTTGCACGGAAATATTCCCTGCCCTTTGAATCCTTCACCTGGATTACCCCGGGTTTCTGGCAGACTATCACCACATTTTCCATGGGTTTGAATATGCCGTCAGCTGACAGGACCCGGATAACTGCGGAATTCTGAGCCGACAAAATTGAAGATGAGAAAAGAAGAATAATGATCAATGCGAATCCCGCCATTGGATTCAGATTCTTTTTGAGATTGTTATTATGCTTTTTCATGGGACTTTTCAGGTTTTACCGGATTATCAGCTTTTGTGTCACACAGCGTAAGCCTGGTTTGTCAAAATCAGACAAAATAGTACACTTTCACATGAGTTTTTATAGAATAAATGTAAGATTTATATCTCAACTCCGGAAAGGATTAAATAATTTAACAATTATACTTTCGATGACCTTTGTCTTACCTCTATATTTAATGAATTTGAACCGCCGGGTAATTTGGTTATATGGATAGATTTAAATAATATTGAAAGTAATATTCCTCAGATTTGATAAAAACTTAAATAATTCTCACATCATGGCTGATCAGAATTTCTTCAAACGTATTTTTATTACGGCATTAAGAATGGCCATTGGCTGGCACTTTTTTTATGAGGGACTTACAAAAATATGGGCCGGTAGCTGGACTGCTTCATCCTACCTGTTGAATACCTCTGGTTTTATGTCGGGCTTTTATCACTGGATTGCCAACTCACCTTCGATTTTGGCCGTAACCGATGTGTTGAATATGTATGGACTGCTGATCATTGGCCTGGCGCTTTTTATCGGGGCCTTTATCCGGTATGCCTCCATCGGGGCGATCCTGCTTCTGGTTCTGTATTATTTCGCATATCCGCCTTTCGGGATTTCTTTTATGAATACAACAGAAGGTCACCTGTTCATTGTGGATAAGATCTTCATTGAGGCAATGGCCCTGTTGTTTATTCTTATTTCGAAGGAAAAGGGATACAGTATCGACAACCTGGTTGAGCTTTTAACCCGTCAGAAAAAGGATGAGGTTGCTGAAGGTCCGGGAAATCCATCCTCCCGCCGTGAAGCATTGAAAAACCTGGTATCCCTTCCCATCATGGGCTTTATGGGCTGGGGTGCTGTTCGTAATATGAAGGCCTTTGGAACCGATGTAATGTCAGGAGCCACCATCCAGGTGAAGCGATCTGCCCTGGGTGAATTAAAAGGCACCCTGCCCAAGGGAAAAATTGGTGAACATGAGATCAGCCGGCTCGTTTTGGGCGGTAATCTTATTGGTGGCTGGGCCCATTCACGCGACCTGATTTATGTGCCCTCGCTTGTTCAAAGCATACAACACCGAAATGAAAGTGTATGAAACGCTGATGCTGGCTGAAAATGCAGGCATTAACACCATCAATATCGGGTTTCCTTCAAATCCGCTCATTGCCAAATACAAAAAACTCACCGGAAGCAAGATTAAGGTGATCTCCCAGGTGGGACCCAATATGGAAAAGAATGATTATTATGATTTCATTAACCAGGCCATTGATTATGGGGTTGATATTATTCAGATACAGGGAAACTGGTGCGACTGGCTTGTAAGGGATAAAAAAATTGATGTGATCAGCAAGATGATGGATAAGATCAGGAGCCAGAAATATACGGCCGGACTGGCAGCCCATTCCGTTGAATCACTGATTGCCTGTGAGGAAACCGGCATTATCCCCGATTACTATATGAAAACCATGCATCATGACCAGTACTGGTCTGCACATCCCCGTGAAAACCGTTTTCCTTTCGAAGTGGATGGTAAGGAATATCTCGATCATAACCGGTTCCACAATAATATGTTCTGTCTTTTCCCGGAAAGGACTGTTGAATTTGTTAACCGTGCCAAAGTACCTGTCATGGGCTTTAAAGTACTGGCCGCAGGGGCACTTGAACCCAAGGATGGCTTTAAATGGGCATTTGACAATGGCGCTGATTTTATCTGCGTGGGTATGTTCGATTTTCAGATTGTGGAGGATGTGAACATTGCCATGGAAACGATTAAGAATGCTGCAAGGACCAGGCCCTGGTATGGGTAGCATTGCGCGGAGCGCATACGGTATTGTAGAATTTACGATTGACGATTGACGATTTACGATTGCGCGGAGCGCATACGGTATTGTAGAAAATTATGCAGTTCCGCATTTCGATTGCGCGGAGCGCATACGGTATTGTAGAAAATTATATGAAACAATGAAAAATATTTTTTTATTTCTGGCAATAAGCCTTATTCTTTCCGGATGTACGAGTTCAGATAAAAAAACGTTTATTCCGGCTGACAATCCCAATATTGCCTATATCGGCCGGTTCGACAAATCCGATCCGCAAAAGCCTGTTTTCATGTATTCGGGCTGCATTGTGCGCACGGTTTTCAAGGGTACTTCCATCGCCCTGGTGATGAAAGATGATAGTTTAAGGAACTGGTTCAATGTAATAATTGATGACAGCCTGTTTGTGATCAAGGCTGATCATAAGGATAGTATTTATCAGTTGGCAAGCGGTTTGGAAAATAAAAAACACACGCTGGAAATAATCCGGAGATCTGAGTGGCATGGAGGAAATACCACGATCCTCGGGTTTTATCTCGACCATCGCAAAAAGCTGCTTCAACCGGAGGTGAGTGATCGCCTGATTGAATTTATTGGCGATTCCTATACCTGTGGTTACGGTAATGAAGGAAAGAGCAGGGAAGAACATTTCACCTATGAAACAGAAAACGCCTACCTGGCATTCGGACCACTGACTGCCCGGGCAGTTAATGCGGAATACCAGTTGGTCAGCCGCTCGGGAATCGGAATGACGCAGGGATATGGAGGCGGAAAAAGCTTCAATATGCCCCGGTTGTATGATGAGGTGACCCTGGACAGCACAAAGAGATGGGACTATTCGCAGTCAGTACCACAACTCGTCATGATCGATCTGGGGGGGAATGACTTTTCGGCACCTCTTGATTCCGCCACTTTTGTAAATGCATATATTGAATTCCTCGGAAGGATCAGAAACAATTACAATACAGCAAAAATAGTATGCCTGGTCGGACCCTTCTCCACCGGATGAAAAAACGAACATATGGCAACGTTATGTGCATGCCGTGGTTGATTCGGTTTCAAAAAAAGATAACCGGGTTTATTATTTCGAATTTAGCCCGATCGAGCTTCATGGAAGCGACTGGCATCCCAACGTTGCCGAAGACCAGGCGCTGGCAGGGGAATTGGTTCCGTATGTAAAGAATCTAATGAATTGGTAAAGAGCTTTGCGCGGAGTCATGCATTTGCAATGGGGAGAACGAAAACATATTGCTCACGCCATGCAGAATAAACGTCGCACATACGCCCTGAAGGACTTAGTATCATTAATGCGAAGCAACAGCCACGCGGAATCAAAGATCTATGAACCCCCTATTAAAAAAACAACGCAATAGCCGAAACAAACGTGGCGGCGACAATAAACCACCGGTAAGCACTTTCAGGCATGAGTTTTACGACCTTGATCCCTGCAAGGGCGCCCAGGGCAATGGCCGGCAACAAACCAGGTTAAAACTGAGAGTTTTAAGTGTGATATTATGCCAGCCCCATATCTGCAGGGGCAATTTAAAAACATTGACAATGAAAAAGAACCAGGCTGTTGTTCCGATATAGGTATTTTTTTGAAGGTTCATGGACAGCAGATAAACACTCATAATCGGACCGGCCGCATTTCCGATCATGGTGGAAAATCCTCCCATTATGCCAAAAGGCACGGCAAACCATACCTTATGCGGAATGGCATCCCCGTTCCTCTTTTTCTTTATTTCAAGCCAGATCATCACCAACAAGCTGGCGATGACCAGGATGCCGATCAGGTGTTTGAACTGAATGGCTGAAATGTTTTTCCCTGTAAACAGTCCGGCAAGGATCCCCGCAAACGCCCATGGCAATACTTTAAGCAGTGTCTTCCATTGAGCACTGCGGTGGTAATACAACACGCCAAAAATATCCGCCATGACCAGCATGGGTAAAACCAGTCCCGAGGAGGGCATGCCCCCAAAAATAAACGCCATGATGGGGACAACCAGTGTGCCCAGGGCATGTATCCCAGTCTTGGCCATCCCGATCATGAATGCACAAAGGATTGCCAGTATCCACATTGAAAGACTTAAATCCAAGGTATTCTTATTTAATTGTATCCAGGATCAGAACCCAGTCGCATCCCCTGCCTGATTTAAGCCAGGCCAGTTCTTTTGACATACCGGGAACATCAAAACTGTGCTCGCCGCTGTTATCAATTTCCCCGATCAGGGTAATATCTCCATTCCGGGGATCGAACCATGATGCCCTGATCTTATCACCCGGAATAATCCCCATTTTAATACTTATTGTATTTCCGGTTGGAATATATACAAAAATGTGCGATTTACCGCGGATTGCGCAGGCATAACCGGCACATTCTCCCTGGCCCCGGAGGATGAGGGATTGGTCAGGAACCAGGTTTTGCATGGGCCGGGACTCCATAAGTTTCTTTAA
Organism: uncultured Bacteroidales bacterium; assembly: GCA_963808745.1. GTDB lineage: Bacteria > Bacteroidota > Bacteroidia > Bacteroidales > UBA10428 > UBA5072. The sequence continues at coordinate 49,359 of CAWEGX010000018.1, read as the reverse complement.
TAAACCCATTTGAAAAGCCCCGGGAAGATCAAGGCCCTCCTGCCAGGATGTGAGTGTTTTTGGGGAATGCTTTTTCCTGGTGCTGTCAGTGAATTGCCATACCGGCTGGGCCCCATAGGTAAATCCCGCTGCACCTGAGAAAACGCTCCAGTAGGCAGCCTGCCTGCACATCTGTAGAGGTGAAATAACCATTGTCATCAATGGCATAATTCACCCCATGGCCCTCATAGCAGGGCTCACCATTTAAAGTGGGTTTTGGATCCGGTAAATTCCAGTCCGCAATGGCCTGTTCATAGCTGCGGACATTATTTATTTCCGCATGGTAGGAGCCCCACATGTCAAAATCTATCCAGGGATCGTTATGAAACCATTTGGATGAGGAACTGAAGCTGTGGTAGGTCATCAGCGTGGTGGAATAATCCGCTTTTCCATCCATGTTCTTTTGTCCGTTTACCCCATCCGCAATTCCTTCAGCCATGGCCCGCCATAATTCAATGCCGGATGGACGTTCATCGGGCTGGCGGTCACCCCCCAGGATCCAGATGAGGTTAGGAGATTTCCTGTACCGGTTGCCCAAGAACCAGCCATATTGATAAGCTTGTTCTTTGGTATTAAACAAGGGCTTGTCGCTTCGTGGAGTAACCCATTCTCCCCACGATGGAAGGAGGGCCAGGTACATTTCTTTGCTTTCAGCTTCTTTTACTGCATAATCCACGTGATCCCAGAAATCATATTCCTCCGTTTTTTCCGGATCATTTCCGGGAGTTATCATCGGCAATTCCGGATCTTCCCGCACAAAAATGCTATCCCCATAATAATTTACGGGTTTATCCATATGGATAAATTCACTGATGATCACAGTCTGGATCACATTAAATCCTTTGGTCCTTCTGTTTTCAAGATAAGTGTCAATTTCCTCCCTGCTTAGCCGGTGAAGCATTTCCCATCCCGTATCGCCAAGCCAGAAGAAAGGAGTGCCATCCTTGCATTGGATATAATGTGGATCTGATTTTGAAACCTCAATGTTGCATGGGTTCCAGCCAGGGTTGGGAAAAAAGGGATGATGAAAACAGAAGGAATGCCATGGGAACCAGAATTGATTTAAGGATCTGCGATGATCCTTTGGTACGGATCATCCTGATCAGTCCTGTCAGCCAGGCGGCGCTGTGGGGTATCCAGTCCTCATCGGTTAGAGAAAAGGGGCCGTCATTCGCTTTTTTAGGTTCCGTGTCATAGACAAATTGTTTTCCGGTTGAAAATCCGTTGCAGATCACCCCGCGGGTCTGAAACCAGGTACCGGCCCAGCGTTTGCCCACCCCGCACATCATGCTTACCGGGAGGGCAACCCCTTCGGGATATCCGTGCTGTAAATCACGCAGGCTTTCAGATTTTCCCTTGTAATCCCTCCATTCAACCCGGCCAGCCATTGAAGATTGCCATAGGCTATATTTTTTAACCGGGGTTCGCTGAACAGATCCGCCAGTTCAAGGGCAAGCGCAGCCGTATACCCATAAATGGCATTGGTCCCGTGAAATGTTCCGCAAAACCATACCGGGCCTTCCTCTCCAAAAATGCCCTGCGGCACGATCAGGAAAGGATTTAATTCGCATGCCGGGATCAGGTAACCGTAAGTAAAGCGGTGCAGGGTTTGTTTCCATTTTTCTGCGTCTTCATGGTCGGGCCATAACCGCAGCATTTCCACCAGTGGCACCAGGTAATTCGGGTAAATTCCGCCGATATCGGCGCCAAACTGGTTGTTAACTATGCCATGGATCCAGGATTTTTCACTGTGCGGCATGGATGGATATTCGATAAAATGGCCGTAAAAACCGCTTTCCGGATTTTCCCCATGAATCTGGCGTGCCATGATCTCACCGGCATAATGAATGGCCCATTCTTTAGCCCGGGATTCATTGTTCTTCCATTGTTCCAGGCTGGCCCAGCAAAGGGATACGATATCGCGTGTCTGCCATTCATCTGTAGGAATCACAGCATTTTCAGGCAAACCGCGCTGAAACCGGCTGAGTCCCCGATCTCCAACTGGCCGGGCAGAAGTAGTAAGCCATTGAAATGCCTGTCGGGCTGCTGCCTGGTAAATTCCTTTTTTTACCGCGAATGTTTCAGGTAATAGCCTGGCAGCCCTGCTTAATGCAATCACGGCCTTGACTGCATCGTTTGGAAGAACATCTTTTTCATGGCCCAGCAGATCGTGTGACATCGATCCGGCCGGAAATCCAAGTTCACGGGCCTTTTGTTGTGTCATCACCAGGTAATCGCATCCCACTTCCATTTGCCTGTAAATCCGGTTTCTCAGCAACTCATCAATATGATCTGCAGATTTTTCAACCAGTTCAGAAAGCGCGATGATCATGGCGCTCTGGGCGGGACTTTCAACCCACAGTGTACCGGCATCCTGCCAGCCTGCACCTACCTTTGTGAAATGTACCCGGCGTTCCAGCATATCTGCAGCCGCCAGTTCCACCGTGCTTTTCCAGAGAATGTCCTTTTGAACTGTCAGTCCTGAATCCTGAACAACCAGGTCCCCTTTGTCGTGGATCTCAATATTCCATTCACCCTCGGAAACGCCGGCAAATTCAGCAATCCACCAGTGACTTTTCCATATCTCGCCCCAGTATTTCACAGATGTTTCCATGGCTTCCTACCCGACATTACCGGTACAAGCCTGCAAATGGAGTTTTCCGACAATAATTTCTTTTTAGGCAGCCGGATTATAATACGAACCGGATAATCAGGCAAATATCCTATCTGGGAAAATAACAAACCCGACACCCCGTCAGGGGTGTAATCCGGATGATGAAAAGCGGGAAAATTTCAGCCTTCAATGGCTGATCATGGTTGCTTTGTGTGCAGGCAGAAACTGCTGTTCCGGCAACCAGTGTTCCTGTGGCTAATGCGGAAGTCTTAACAAAATTGCGGCGTGTGAATTTGCTATTCATATACAATTGAGTTACCCGTTATTGATTTTTTCGAGGTAACCCGAAGATAATAGAATACTTTTTAAAATCGGGTAAATCGTATCCACTTTATTCCGGATTTCCGTATCTTCCCGTAACCTGCATATATTCTACCCTCTTTATCCGGTACCGGGTTTGCATATCAATGAGATTATCCCTCGATTGCTGCATCAGGGCCTGCGCTTCCAGCATTTCGGAGATATTGACCATTCCTGCCTTGTAATTATCCCGGTTTATTTTCAGGTTTTCTTCGGTTTGCCGGATTGATTCTGTTGCCACAGCAATCTGTTTATATGCTTCATCCAGTTCATTCCATGTTTTCTGAATTTGCAGCAACAGCAATTCCTCATTGTTACGGCTGTTATTCTGCACGATCTGTTCCTGGTATTTCCGTTCCTTTCGGGTATGAACCGCTTCCCACCAGTCAGAAATTGGTATGCTCACGGTAGCAAAGGCCATTGTATTTACAGTGCCTTTTTCCGGGATGTCATAATACAGGGCGCCAACCCCGATGCCGGCCTGGGGCATAAATTCACCCATTTTCAACCGGGTTTGCAGCGTCGGATGCCTCAATGCTATGTTGCAGCAATTTATATTCTTCCCTGCCGGGCAATGCCTGTTCGCCACTTATATAAATCCGATTCCGGGGGTATTATTGCGTCCGGGTGAATCCGTCAAGTTGCATGCTGTCAGTCAAATGAAATTCCCATGTATTGGCAAAAAGCCATAGAAGACGAGCCTGATGCCGTTCTCCAGTTTAAGGCGGTTTACACTTAGCCTCACTTTGTTTGAGTGTCACTTTTAATACGTCATTCCTGTTAATCAACCCTGCTTTCCATGCATCATCCGCTTCCCTGTAAAGTGAATCCAGTAATTGTTCCATGGTCTGAAGGGTCTTCATTTTCTCCTGAAGGGAAACAATCTGCCAGTATTGTTCTTCTGTTTTCAGCAACACTTCATTTTCCGAGAGTATCTTTTTCTCACTGCTTACTTCCACACCGAGAGCAGCCAGTTGATTGCCTGTGATGATCCGGCCGCCCGCAAAAAGCGGCTGAACAGCTGTTGCAGCACCAACCGTGCCCCTGTTTAACAGCGACAGGGATATTCCGGGGAAATATGCAAATTCAGTCGGGGCAGCCAGGTTGGCAGGATTTCCGTCATAAACCGGCAGATTTCCACCTGGAATTTTATATTGAATAAGAGGATCCTGAATTGAAAGGTTGCCCCTGATGCAGCTTACTTTCGGGAAATAACGGGTAAAAGCAGATTTCTTCACCTGTTGGGCTGCTAAAATTTCCAATTCCGAATTCTTTACGAGGGCATTATTTGCAAGTGCCATTTTCCGGCAATCTTCGAGTGAATAAGCCGTTTGCGCATCAGCCTTTCACACTTTCCGGCTGTAAAAAGGACGAACAGCAAGAATGATTGTCCTGATCTTTCCGACCTATTCCTGGCAGGAATCGTTAACAGGCCGGATTTTATCTTTCATTATCGAAATATCTTCCAGTATGCCACGGGGAGAACAAATACAAGAAACATCATGGATATAAGCGTGCCAAAGCAGATCACCGCTCCCATTGGCGTCCAAAGCGGATTTGAGCTGATGATCATGGGAATGACACCCATTGAAGCGGCTGCCGAGGTGAGAAAGATCGGGCGCATCCTGCGCTTCCCTGCCTCAAAAGCGGCATCCCTTACGCTCATGTTATGTTTTACCCTCAATTCCTCAGCATAATCAAGCATGATGATCCCGTTCCTGACCAATGATGCCAATCAGGCTGACAATACCCAGGATAGAAGTAATTCCGAATTCCACCCTGAGCAGCAAAACCCCGAGCGCTGCTCCCAGCAGGCTTAAACTTGATGATCCAAGTACAAGAAGGGCAAGACTTATTTTCCTGAAATGAAAGACAAGGATCATGAAAATGATAAAAATACTGATCATCAGTCCGCCGATAACCCCGGTAACGTTTCTTCATCGGATTCATTAACACCGCCATATCCTGATCTGTAATCCCTCAATATGTGACCATGAATCAGCTATTTCCTTCACTTCCGGGAAAATACGATTGACGTTTTTACCCCGGCTCAATGTCAGCCATCACTGTTAATGTGCGCACACCATTGCGCCTCACGAGTTGTCCATGTTCCCATCCGGGAGTCACGGTAGCTATCTGACGCAACGGGACGGATACACCAGGGATAAATGAATGAATATATTCATTGCTGATGTCGGAGGCCGATTCCGGATCCGTTAGACTCCAGTTTTCAGTTTGACAGCCACCGGGTAATCATCCTCCCAGATCGTTGTGACCGGAATGTCATTAAAGCGCATGGCCAGGTTGGAAGCCACTGTGGTCTTGTCGATTCCCAGTCTGTTTGCTTCAATCCGGTCGAGGGTTACATTGTTCACGGGCAGCATTTCCCAAAAATCGGTATGAACCCAGGTTATTCCCTTTATAGCGCGCATCCGCGAAGCATTATTGAATCTCCGGCCTTTACCAGTGCAGGAATACTGTCGCCTGAAATCCTTACTTCAATAGGCGATGCAACATGCTGGTAATCCAGTTGTTTAAAACGAACATAAGCATTGGGAAAATGATTGGCATATTTTCCTGAGATATTCATCAAGAAGGCTTTCAGTAGCCTGACTCGAAACCGTATTCACTATTAATTGCGCATAATTCTTTAGCCGGGATATTGGGTGCATAGGTAACATGAAACCGGGGAGAACTTGTTCCTACAAAGGATGTAACGGAAGTGACCCGTTGATCCTTTTGCAGTATCCGTTCCATGCTGTCGCAAACCTGCGCCGTTTTTTTCAGAGCACTTCCCTGGGGAAGATAAATCTCAACGGCAAACTGATTTCGCTCCGCGATGGGCATCAGCCTGCGGGGAATAATTGTAAACAGTGCAATGCCGCATAAAACCGAAACAATTCCTATGCCTAGCGTAAAGCCGGGTTTTTTGAATGCCCACTGCAGATGTTTTTCATAATTAGTCCTGTATGAAGTCGAGAATATTGAATTTTTTGATTTTTTGAAGCCGTTGCAGAATGAAAACCTTCGCGCACAAAATAATATTGCAGGAATGGAATTACCATCATGGCAACCATCAGGGAAATGCCAAGGGTTATTGTGACAGTCCAGGGAAACATCTCGACAAAATCCTTAAACATACCGCGCAGTGTGAACAGGAACGGGAAAAAAGTTATACTGATGGCCAGTGTTGCCGAGAATATGGCCTTGAAATAAATATTGGCGCTTGAAATGGCTGCATACCATCGCGACATGCCATGATCCAGCTTTTCCATGTAGCTGTCGACAATGACGACCGAATTGTCAACTATCATTCCCAGCACCACGATTAATGCAGCCAGGGTCACCGTGTTGAGTTCAATGCCAAAAAGCATCATCAGGCCAAGTGATATAAATATGGTGAGCGGTATGGAGGTGGCGGCCACCGAGGCTACCCGGAAAGGCAACAGCACCATTGTAACCAGGATTACAGAAATGATAGCATATACAAGTTCACGCAGGAATGTGCTGATCGAATCACCAACCACCCTGGGTTGATCGGCAATCCGCTTCATCGACACATCCGGAGGCAGTTCACGCTGAAAATCGTGCAATACCTTGTCCACCTCGGTTGCCATAATCCACGATGTTATTTCCCTGTTGCATTTCCATGGAGATCAGCACGCATTTTTTTGCATTATTCAGGATGATAACTTTCCGGCTCAGGATATTCTTTTACCACGCGGGCCACATCCTTAAGTCGGATCATATGCCCGGCAGGGTCGGAAAAAATAATCTGTTCTGCAATATCTTCTTCGTTCTGATAGAGTGAAGCAACATGGATCGGAACATCCGTTACACCATTATTCACCGATCCACCGCCTGTAATGATCCCATGGGTAAACAGATTCAGCATCATTGTTGTTGAGCTGATCCCGTATTTTTCCAGCTTGTTTTTCTCAAGGTAGATACTGACTTGTTCTTTCTGCAGTCCGTAATGTCTGATCTTTGAAACGGATTCAATCCGGCGAAGCCTGTCCTCCAACTTGTTCATATAGCCTTCCAGTTCACGGTAAGTTTTGTGATCCGCTTCCAGGGTAATGAGCAGGGCGGAGGTATCCCCAAAGTCATTATCCGCATATAACGCCGCAACTCCCATTGGCAGTTGGGGCTTCAGGTTGTTCAGGCCATGTTTTAATTTCGACCAGAATTCATCGGCATTCTTTACATTATCGTTTAATTCGATGAAAATGATCATCAGGCCATCCCGTGAATAAGAATACGTTTTTCCCTTTTTGATTTCCTTAAAGCTGAATAAATATCGCTCCACTTCCGTTGTAAGCTGTTCTTCAACCTGTTGTGAGCTTGCACCGGGATATGCACCGATAACAAGTCCCTGGCGGATGGTGACTGTGGGAAACTCCTGGCGGGGCATGGTTTTCAAGGCATATATCCCCAGTAAGATCAACAGTGAGATAACAAGGAATACAATCTGCCTGTTTTTCATGGCAGATTCAACAAAACTGACCGGTCTTTTCATTTTAACGGATAATTTGAACGGGTGTGTCTGTATCTTATTTTCTGATAACCTTCCATAACCAGAAGATCTCCTTCATGAAGGCCTTTCGTAACTATTACATTGCCATTACCGCTCAATTCATGGGTCTCTATATTTCTTCTGACTGCCCGGTTTCTAGACTGAATCCACTGTAAAGACATACTTTTCACCCTCTTCATCAACCTGAACCGATTGCTGAGGTATTGAGATCCCTTTCTGCGGCGGACTGCCGCTGATGATTACATTGCAAACCATTCCCGGTCGCAGGATCTCTTCCGGATTCTGAATGGCAATTTTTATGTCATACGTGTGCGACAAAAGATTCGCCATAACCCCTTTTTGTTCTATCAGTCCCTGGAAAGTCTTATCCTTAAGGGCCGGAACCCGGATCAATGCCTGTTGTCCAACATTTGTGCTAACGATCTCATTTTCAGGTACTGGATACCCGGATGAAAACCTTGTCGATCTTAACTACTGTAAGTACGGTAATCCCCGGGATCACATTCATGCCGGGTTCAATAGAACGTTTGCCAATGATCCCGTTTGCAGGGGAGAATAATTTGCAGTCGGCAAGGTTCTTGCAGGCGATCTGCGCTGCCGCATTTGCCTGCTCCAGACCGGTTTCCATTTCAACCATTTTCACTTCAGGCAGACTACCATTTTTATATACTTCCGACAAGCCGGTCATAAGCATCCTTTGCCTGTTTCTCCTTAGCTTCTGTCAGTTGAAGGGCATTCCTGTAATTTTCACTGTTCAGCGATGCAAGCAACTGTCCTTTTTTCACATGCGTCCCTTCGTCTGCCAATAACCTGTTCAATGGTTCCGCTCGTAAGGAAACTGAGCGGAATGGAAATGGATTCTTCCACCACACCCACGTAATCGTTTTGAACGGTATCCAGGCATCTTTCACGGCCTGCACTTTTACACCTGTAACCGGCTCTGCAATGTCCGCTGTTTTTCTCTCCGCTATGGCAACCGTGAAGAATAAAGCCACGATTGCCAGGGATGTAAATAATTTTTATTTTGAACATATTATTACTTGTTTTTCAATTTCTTTCTACCAACATATGTCCCCCGCTGACGGATAGAGCTATTAGCCTACAGCGGACAGTACTCAGCCTATAGCCTTCAGCCTAAGAGCCTTCAGCCTAAGTCAGCCTCTCAGCCTAAAAGAAAAACGTAACCGAAACAAGCAGGGATTTATTCCTGGAATCAGGTTGCATCTTCCGTTACCTCGGTAAGGCCCAGTGAATATTTCAATCCGGCCTGTAATAAATGGTTTCCGGCAGGAACCTGGATGCCGCCACCTATAATCCATCCGAAGTCCTGATTGTGTATGTTTTCTTCGGCAGGTGCTTCAGGCATTTCATCTCCTGTGGTTACCAGGGCATTTTCGGCATACGTCTTGAAGCCGGCATAGCCTCCGGTAAGGCCATATAACCGGTTATTTCCGCCCAGTGAAATAGAGCCTTCAGCCATCAGGGGCAGAGTAATGTAATTGTATGTGCCGGTGAGTTTTTCTTCTCCGTTACCCATGTCCTGTTTGCAGCGAAATCCCTTTTGTTCGTAGATAATACCCGACTGAATTCCCCATGAATCCGTGAAGTTGTATTTCACGGCAAGTCCGCCGCCGAAGCCGGTTTTCAAAGCATTGTTATCATAGATATTCGCCAATCTCTGAAAGGGTGGCAACATTTAATCCGGTAGTGATCCCCAGGTGAAGTTTTTGACCGAAAAAAGGGAGTGCTGTCAGAAGTGACAGGGTCAGCATGGCAAAAATTTTTCTTTTCATTGTAATAAAAATTAGATTAATTAATAAATATGATACTAAGTTTAAAAATCAATTTATTTATAATAACCGATTCGACTAAAAAGGTAGAATAGTCGAAAAATAGTCCAAAAAAATATTCATCGCATTATCCCATAAAACAACACATTCAGAAGTTCTTCCATTTGTTCCTCTGCATTTTTTCGTTTATCCGACCAGAACAGGGGAATCTCAAGTCCCTTCAGTGCAGTGACAACTGCAATGGCGGTGAGTTCCACATTTTCAATACGGAATTGGTTTTTAGTCACTCCTTCTTCCAAAATATCCTGCAATAAATGGATCTCTTCCCGGTCATATTTCTTCCGGATCTTATCAATAAAATCCAGGTGACTTACTACTTCTGTGCGGATGGCATCGTAAAAATTTGAAACCCGCCTGAAGGTTTTCATCCGGGTTAGCACATAGTTTCTCAGCTTGTCCTTCGGGTCATCGGAGTTGGAAATTGATTTGATCACTTCCCGCCTGCAGCAGTTCAGCCTCCCGTTCAATAACAGCCTCATAAATCGCTTCCTTGCTTTCAAAATAATAATAGATAGAACTTTTTCCTTTTCCCATCGATTGGGCTATTTCATCCATTGTTGCCTTGCGGAAGCCATATTTGCTGAAAATATTGCTTGCCGTCAGAACGATTTGTTCCCTGATATCGGTTTTATCGGATGACATTGAAATATTCGACTAAAATGGTAAAACGTTCCAAAAATAAAACTAATAATAATTGAATGTGCAAATAAATAACGTATTTTTTTATTGGATGAAAAAAAATTGCCGGGTTTGAACCCAGCTTAAGCCAACGGCAATTTAGAACGCAATTTTACATAATTTTTATTTCACGCATGGGTTTTACCCTGGCTTCTTCTTTCTTCGGGATGAGGATCTGTAAAATTCCATCCTTCTGGGTTGCCTTGATTTTTTCTGAATCCACTGTCATCGGAAGTGTAAAAGAACGGTTAAAGGAATAATAACTGAATTCCTTCCTCATGTACTTTTCGTCCTTTTCTTCCCTTTTTTCTTCTTTTTCCGAAGAAACGGTCAGCACATTATTTTCAAGGTTGATTTTGAAATCTTCCTTGTTAAGTCCCGGAGCAGCCACTTCTATTCTGTATTCATCTTTATTTTCAACAATATTGACTGCCGGAATACTATGCTGGGTTTCAGCATCAAAAAACTTCGGAAATACTTCTCCGTTGAAGAATTCTTCAACCAGGCTCGGCCAGGTATTTCTTGTTCTTAATGTAGGGAACATGGCTAAATCCTCCTTATTTTAGTTAAACATAATTTTGAATTGTTTGTGAAAGTTAATTTTCAAAAAAAATGCCACAGCGAATTCTGGACATTATGGCATATATTGTCAGATTGATAGGACAATATGGCATATATGGATACTGGATAGTACTGGATGATTGGATAGATACTGAATGGCTGGATGCTGAGATATGGATGATGGATTTCATCAGATGGAAGAAAGTTGATATATTTGAATACTTAATCACCTGTATGCGGCAATTCCAGCTTTCTATTTTTTGTTTAGTGTTCAGTTTCAACGCTGTTTTGTCGCAGGATTACTTTCAGCAGGAAGTAAATTACCGCATCACAGTTTCATTAAATGATTCCGCCAATTCTTTATCGGGTTTCGAAAGCATTTCCTATATAAATCATCACCGCAAAGCCTTTCCTGCCTGTATTTTCACCTATGGCCCAATGCCTATAAAAATGATTCAACTGCTTTTGCACGATCAGCAGCTTGTAAATGGCAACACCGACTTTCATTTTGCCAGCGCCAGTGAACATGGTTTATTGATTCCCTGGAATTCAGGATTAATGGAAACCAGTTAGATGGGAATATTGCAGGGATTCAACTGACATTTGCCGGATTTTATTGAATGAGCCGTTGAAGCCTTCTGACAGTATTGTGATTACCACCCCGTTTTATGTGAAGATCCCGGGAGATTTTTCCCGGTTTGGACATGTGGGGCAATCCTACCAGGTCACCCAGTGGTATCCGAAACCGGCAGTATATGATCGGCATGGGATGGCACCAGATGCCCTATCTCGACCAGGGAGAATTTTACAGTGAATTTGGCTCCTATGACGTAAGCATTACCTTGCCCGAAGATTATGTTGTGGGTGCAACAGGCAATCTGGTCACTGAAGAAGAGCGGATATGGCTTGAGAACAAAGCCATCGGGATAAACACCGTGAGGTCTTCAGCAGCTGAAGCGGGCAAAAAACAATCCGGTATACCGAAAAAAATATTCATGACTTTGCCTGGTTTGCAGATAAAACATATAAGGTTGCAAAAGGGGAAGTCAGTCTTTCAAATGGGCACAAGGTTACAACCTGGGCAATGTACCCTGAAAGTGAGTCAGGTTTGTGGAACAATGCCATTGAATATATCAATGATGCTGTAAATTACTATTCACATTGGTACGGAAATTATCCCTATAACCAGTGTTCGGCAGTATATGGGCAGATTGACGCAGGAGGAGCCATGGAATACCCTGAAATTACGGTTGTTGGCAGCACTTCTTCCGCCAGCAATGCTTGAAAATTATATTATGCATGAGGTAGGGCATAACTGGTTCTATGGGATGCTTGGATTCAATGAAAGAAGATATCCATACCTGGATGAGGGTTTTAATACGTTCAGCGAATTCAGATATATGCGCACCAAATATCCTGATCTGAAATTATACCAGTTTTTGTTTGACCATGCTGGCGCGGCAAAATGGATGAACATAAAAGACAGGCCTTACGGGTCCTATTATTATTACGGGTATCTGTTTCTGCCCGCATAAAATCGGATCAGCCGATGAATCTGACCAGTGCTGATTATACCCTGTTAAATTATGGGGTGGTAGTTTATTTTAAATCTGCCCTGGCCTATAATTACCTGTTTGAATACCTGGGGGAAGATGAATTTAACCGCATTATGCAAAAGTTTTTCAGGGAATGGCAGTTCAGGCATCCGGGTCCTGAAGATCTCAGGCAGGCTTTTGAAAAAGAAAGCGGGAAGGATCTTTCATGGTTCTTTACCGATATTGTAAGCACCAAAAAAACGATTGATTATTCCATTCACCGGTATTCAAAAAACAAGGTACTTGTAAAGAACAACGGGTCAGATCTCCTCACCGGTATATTTATCCGGCATTTCGGATGGCCAGAAATCATCTGCCTGGTATCCCGGTTTTTCCGGAAAACAATGGCTGGATGTTCCGGGAAAGGAACCCGATAAGATAAGTTTGTTTGATTCTATCTGGATTCCGGAGCTTTATAACAAGAACAATACAATAAGAACGCATGGGACTTTTAAATGGGTTGAACCCCTGAATATCCACCTTATTCAATTGCTTGGAAATCCAGGCAGGACGGAAATCGGCATATTGCCTGCCCTGGGTTGGAATTATTATAACAAAACCATGCTGGGTGTTTTGTTGTACAGTCCCCTGTTGCCCCAGCAAACACTGGAATATCAGGTAATGCCCTTGTTTGCCACCGGCAATCATGATCGGCCGGAATGGGACGGATTGCATTGAATTTTTATCCCGATTATGCCATTTTAAAGCAGTTGCAATTTAGTCTGGATGCCCGGCGGTTTCGGATATGCTGAAGAAAACGGGTCATAGCCACAACCGGGTAAAAGGCGGAAATGCTGGTTACCTTTAAGAACAGGGATCCGGGAAGCCCGGTTATCAATACACTTAAAATTCTCCTTGATTTCAGCAGACGGGATGGAAGTTTATCATTGACTATGATATTTTCATGAAATATCTTTGTAAATATCGATGCCAATTATACAAACCGGAATGTGCTTGAATCCGCATAGTGTGAATTTAAACCTTGAAGTAAATAATGATTATGTGAGGTCATGCTCTGGATATAAATTATACGCATGCCCTGAGATATGCAAAAGATGCCATGCAGGTACGGTTTTATGCATCCGCTTTTCTGGAAAAGGAAAGCGGATTTTGACCCGTTTTATTCAATCAGGCTAAGTGGTGCATCCGGTTTGGAGGACTATGAATATGAACATCTGTACCTTGGGCAGATTTGAAAATATTGTAAATGAAAATCATGTCGAATGCTTTCCCAGCAGTTTGTTAGCCAATGATGGCGGTTTTGCCTCCTATAATCCTTACGCTGCTTCCGACAGGTGGCTCACCACAATGGGAATTGTATTCCGGATTCCAAGGGTGCCTCTTTGCCTGTTTGCCAATGGGGGAACATACTCAGGTGCAGGACAAAATGTATGGCAGGCAGGGGAAAAACAAATTTCAGATGACAGCTTCAACTATGAATTCGGAGGAATGATCCGGCTGGGAAATGTGGTGAAAATTTATTTTCCGGCCATTGTTTCCTCAGGTTTTTCTGAGTTTAATGATGCGTATACAAGCAATTACTGGCAGAGAATACGGTACAGTATTGACTTTAATGCAATCAATCCGTTTAAATTAAAAAACCACTTATTTTGAATTGTGAGATGGCCAAAAATTTAAACACAGAGAGCGCAGAGATTTATGGAGTTTAACGCGCTTAGAGGGCACAGAGGAATCTCATTGCATTCGATTTTCCGGTTTCAGAGTTTAGTATTGGGGAAATGTGGGTCGTTAAGCTCTGTGCCCTCAGTGCAAAATGTCTTTAACTGTTCTATTAACTGATTGTCGTCAACAGATCCTATAACCTTATTGTAAGTCCTTCCTCGGAGCCAGCGGATAAATTTTTCAATGTCGGGATCATAGGTATACCGGCTGGCAGTAAGTTCTTTACCATCGGCATCAACAATAATATACTGCGGTAAGGCATTGGACGAGAACTGCCTGATTTGCAGATCCTGGTTTTTTTTACCCAGGGTTTTTATCAACTTGCCATCCGGATTTTTATACCATTCATTTTCAGCCAGTTTAGTTTTGTCATCCGTCAACAGGTCGGCTATGATAAATTCAGAAGATAACAGTTCCTTCACCCGCGGATCGGACCAGACCTCGCTGTACATTTTCTTGCAGTTGGAGCAGGTATGGCCGCCAAAATCGATAAGAACCGGTTTGTTTTGCTCACGTGCACAGGCAAGGGCTTCATCATAGGTGAAATATCCCTGGAGTCCAGGCGGAAAATCGAGAATATCGGAATATTTCGGAATACCGCACAGTGAATTGGACGATTTATCCGGCAGGGAGGCATTGGCGGCAGCGGTTTTAACCGGCGGAGGGAGCAGGGCAGAGAGGCCTTTTAATTCTGCACCAAACAGACCCGTAAATAATACCAGGGCAAATGAAAAGCTCGCAATGGACAATAACAAGCCGGGAAATTTCAGCCCTGTACTTTCACTGTCATGCTCAAACCTGATCTTTCCAAGGAAATACAGGCCCATCAGTGCAAAAATCACGATCCACAGACTGAGGTAAACGGGACGGTTAAGGATATTCAGGTGATAGGCCTGGTCAATTTTGCCCAGGAAATAAATGGCGAAAGCCAGCATGATAAAGGCAAAGAATATTTTGATTGAATTAAGCCATGCACCTGATTTGGGAAGTCTTTTCAGCCATGCAGGGAAAATGGCAAACAAGGTAAAGGGAAGCGCAAAAACAAGAGAAAAGCCGGCCATACCAATTATGGGTTCAAGTACCTGACCCTGGGATGCCTTGATCAGTAACCCGGCAACGATGGGTCCTGTACAGGAAAATGAAAGAATGGCCATGGCAAGGGCCATAAAAAAGGCACCTGTATATCCGCCCTTATCAGCCTGCTGATCAACCTTATTGGCCAATCCGGATGGCAAAATGATCTCAAACATGCCAAAAAAGGAAGCAGAAAGAGCCATGAATATTAAAAAGAACACTGTATTTGTTATCCAATGAGTAGTCACATTATTTACCGCGTTGGGATTTTTGAAAATGGCGACAAGAACGCCAATCAGAGTGTATATCAGCACAATCGACAGTCCGAAGACAAGCGCCTGCAGGATAGCCGTTGTACGGGATTTGGTTCCCCTCAGAAAATAGGAGACAGTCATGGGGATCATCGGATAAACGCAGGGTGTAAGCAGCCCTCCCAATCCGGCAAGCATAGCCAGAAACAGAACACCCCACAAGGTTTTATTGCCGGGAGCTGCAGGAGTGGTACCCTGCAGACTTCCTGCAGAAGAATCCGCAACGGCAGTCCCCTTTAGCTGTCCAACCGCGGTATCCGTTGTTACGAACTTTTTTGGCCTTCCATTTTCTACCACGATGGCAGAATCTTCAGGAACGTTATTCGCCCGTGCGGCGCCTGCAGTGCTTAAACCCGCCAGTCTGAATGAAAAATCCTGGTCACCGGGAATGCATTGCATATCACTGCAGGTCATGTATTCAAGTGTCCCCTTTATGATGATGCTGTCGGCCTGCAGAATTTTTATACGCTGGGTGAAAGTAGCCTCTTTATTATGGAGTTCCAGTTTCATATTAAAAACCTTGTCATCCACAGTTTCAGGTTTTGGAAACTGGGTTGGTTTGCCCGTTACCGAAAATCCTTTTGGCTCCTCAAAATTTACTGAAAAAGGAATAGGTCCGTTTTCCGGTATATTTATGCCATACATATGCCAGGGTGCCTTGATTTCTGCCTTAAAGACAAGATCAACAGTGGCATTGCCGGATTTTTTTACAGAAAAGGTCCATTTTACCGGTTTGATTACCTGTGTATTTGCCAGGTTCAGAAGGCTGAAGGCAGCCACAATAAAAAGAAAGATTCTTTTCATGGGGGATGTAATTTAACCGTGGACGGCTATGAAACTATTTCTTCTCCTTTGGAATTAAACAGGTGATATTCGAGAAAGTCATAAGAAGAAATAGAGATCACCTTGACCGGAACCTTAAATTTAAACCGCCATTTTATATAAAGCGGTATGAATCCGCGTTTTATAAAGGCAGCAACATAGGGATGCAGTTTCAGCACCAGATGCTTATGCGATTCCTTTTCAAGGATGGAAGCAATATGACTTTCGAGTTTATCGACAAACAGGATGCTGGGTGAAATCTCACCGGTACCGTTACAGGTAGGGCATTTTTCAGTAGTGCTGATATGCATTTCCGGGCGCACACGTTGCCGGGTGATCTGCATGAGACCAAATTTGCTGAGGGGCAAAATGCTGTGCTTTGCACGGTCATTTTCCATACAGGTTTTCAGTTTCTCGCTGACCTTTTGCTTGTGTTCACCCGATTGCATGTCGATGAAGTCAACGACAATGATCCCGCCCATATCCCTAAGCCGGAGCTGCCTTGCAATTTCCTCGGCAGCAGCCAGGTTGGTTTCAAATGCATTGGTTTCCTGGTTGGAAACCGATTTTGACCGGTTTCCGCTGTTTACGTCTATCACGTGCAGGGCCTCTGTATGTTCAATAATGAGGTAAGCGCCGTTTTTAAAGGAAACAGTTCTTCCAAATGAGGATTTTATCTGTTTTTCAATTCCATACGATTCAAAAATTGGAATCTTGTCGCGGTGTAACTTTACGATTTTTTCCTTTTCCGGGGCAATCGTACTGATATAATCCTTGATTTCCCTGAAAAAGGTTTCGTCATCCACTGTGATGCTGTTGAATGACACACTTAGAATATCACGAAGAATAGCAGATGTACGGTTCAGTTCGCTGATGAACAGGTAGGGAGGTGTAACACCCTTGAGAGAATCAAAGGCAACTTCCCATTTACGGATAAGTCCCCTGAGTTCAGTATCGAGGTCTTTTACTTTTTTGCCTTCGGCAACAGTACGGACAATAATACCGTAATTATGTGGCTTTATGCTTTGTATCAGTGTTTTAAGACGGTTTCTTTCCTCGGCGGACTGAATTTTCTGGGATACGGAAACCTTATCATGAAAGGGCATCAGCACCAGGTTTCGGCCGGCAATGGATATTTCAGAAGTAAGCCGGGGTCCCTTCGTGGAAATGGGTTCCTTGGCAATCTGCACCAGTACAAGCTGACCGGGCACCAATACATCGGTAATGGTCCCATCCTTATCAATATCGTGTTCGCGTTTGAATTTCTGAAAAGAAATGATCTTTCCCTTCCGGTTTAAGGTCATGTCGAGGTGCCGAAGAAGAGACCTTACCTGGGGTCCAAGATCAAGATAATGTAAAAAAGCGTCTTTTTCAAAGCCTACGTCCACAAAAGCGGCATTCAGACCAGGCATTAGTTTTTTGACCTTACCCAGGTAAATATCACCAACAGCAAACTGAGGGTTGCTTTTTTCCTTGTTTAATTCTACTAACTTCTTATCCTCTAAAAGAGCAATGTTGACATCGCTGGAAGATGTATCAATAATAAGTTCTTTGCTCACATTACGTAATGATTATAAATCAACATCGGAATTACGCAGTCCGCAAAACCTTTGCAATAAATGTAATAAACCTAAAGTAATCAGTGTCTACTTTAGGTTTATTTGCAGTTTATACTAAATAAATTACAGACTATCTGTTCTTTTTCTTATGCCTGTTTTTCCTCAAACGTTTTTTACGTTTGTGGGTAGCCATTTTATGTCTCTTACGCTTCTTACCGCTTGGCATTATAGTTCAATTTAAAAATGAGAACTTACTTTACACTTACTTTCACCTTATTCACAAAGGATTTAGCAGGTTTAAATGAGGGAATGTTGTGTGCAGGAATAATAAGAGTTGTGTTCTTAGAAATATTCCTTGCAGTCTTCTTTGCCCTTTTTTTAATAATGAAGCTACCGAATCCTCTCAGGTAGACATTCTTATTGGTATTCAGAGAGTCTTTTACAGCTTCCATAAAAGCTTCAACTGTCTTCTGAACAGTGATTTTCTCAATCCCGGTGTTTTTGGAGATTTCGTTTACAATATCCGCTTTCGTCATTGTTAAAATTCTTTAATTATCAATAAATTAGACGTTTTCAAAAATTATGAGTTGCAAATATAAATCATTTCCTTCGATAAATAAAATAGTAATCCATTAATTTTGAAATCTTTTTATAAAATCGTTAAAATCTACCAGATGAATGTTTCTTATGTTCTCCGGCAATGGTACGCAATTCAAAAAAGGGATCTTCCATGGCGCAAAACCGGCTCCCCTTATCTGATCTGGTTATCAGAAGTTATTCTTCAGCAAACACGTGTGGCCCAGGGACTTGATTATTATATCAGGTTTACATCCCGGTATCCGCGCATTGAAGATATGGCCAACGCCCCGCTTGATGATATACTTAAACACTGGCAGGGATTGGGATATTACACCAGGGCCAGAAATATGCATGAAACGGCAAAATTTATTGTAAATAACCTGAATGGTGTATTTCCCGACAGTTTTGAAGGTCTTTTAAAGCTTAAGGGAATCGGAAAATATACGGCGGCAGCAATAGCTTCCATTTCCTATAAAGAACCCGTTGCCGTGGTGGATGGAAATGTTTTTCGGGTACTTGCACGTTTCTATGGCATTCATGAGCCGATAAACACAGCACAGGGAAAGCTGGTTTTTGAAGAGCGTGCTGCAGGCATACTCGACAGGGCACATCCCGATATTCATAACCAGGCCATGATGGAACTGGGGGCACTTGTATGCGTCCCGAGAAACCCACGGTGTGATGTCTGCCCGCTGGAGAAGGAATGTATTGCCCGAATAAGGGGCATTATCGACCTGTTGCCGTTGAAATCAGAAAAGAAACAGCCAAGGAACCGGTATTTCAATTATATTTTTCTGAATAACGGCGACTATACCTGGTTGAGCAAACGAACCGCCAGGGATATATGGAATTCGCTATACGAATTTCCCCTGATCGAAACTGCCGGTCCGGTCACCAGGGAGGAGCTTTCTGCCATGCCTGGCTGGAAGGATCTTTTTGGTGCTTCTGAATTCAGAATAAACGGATCTCCGCAGAAATACAAACATCAGTTAACCCATCAAACGCTTCATTGCACCATTTATAACATAGATATCGGGGAACCCATGGTTGATTACGGACAATCCCTGCTTAAAACGAAAATCGGCAATCTGGGCCTCTTTCCTGTACCCCGGTTAATAGAGAATTATCTTGCGGAGATGAAACAGCAGGGAAGGATATAATTTAGCATTCTAATTTTTTGTATTTTTACCCGAATATTTAAAGCCAAAAAAATGTCGGTTAATAAAGTGATCCTCATCGGAAATGTTGGTAAAGATCCCGAAGTCCGCTACCTGGATAATAATCTCCCTATTTGTAAATTGTCATTGGCCACCAGTGAAGTATATAAGAATAAAGCCGGAGAAAAGGTGACTACAACGGAATGGCATAATGTGATTTTATGGAGAGGGCTTGCCGAAGTAGCCGAAAAATATGTCAAAAAGGGATCGCAAATATATATAGAAGGCAGATTGCGCACCCGGTCTTTTGATGATAAGGATAAGATTAAAAGGTATACAACCGAAATTGTTGCCGATGTGATGCAACTGCTTGGAAAGCGAACCGACGAATCAGGAGCGCATGGACCGGCAATGAATTCAGCAGGACTTTCCTCAAATGATCATCCTCATACGGATACAGAAATAGTTCCGGATTTACAGCAACCTCAGGAGAAGCCAATAGGGGAGAAGGATGATGATTTGCCTTTTTAATTTAATTAGATTGAAACTTATTCTTTGATTGAGTTGGACGAAGAACCAAATCAGATACTCAATTCGGTTCTCGATTTAACCGTGAATCCGATTACCCTGAATATTATTATGGCAATTTTTGCCATTCTTATTCTGTTGGGATTATCCGCACTTGTATCCGGCGCTGAAGCGGCCTTTTTCTCATTATCGCCGGCTGAGCTGAATTCCATCCGGAATTCACGGACCAAGACAAACATGGTTATTTCACATTTGCTGGATGTGCCGGAAAAGCTTCTGGCCACCATTCTCGTGGCCAACAGCCTTGTAAATGTGGGAGTGATAATTATATCTGCCTACGTTACGAATTCCGTGTTTGATTTTTCGCATGCCCCCATCCTGGGTTTTGTTATTCAGGTTGTTGTGATAACCCTGGTAATTGTGTTCTTTGGTGAAATCCTGCCCAAGATTTATGCCATCCGTTATTCGCAAAAAGTAGTGCGGTTTATGGCTGTTCCCCTCGATGTTTTTGAAAAAGTCTGCAGGCCGGTAAATTTCCTTCTTATCAATACTTCTACAGCCATACAGCGGAAATTTTCGCCGCCAGGGCAAGAATATTTCAATGGATGACCTTTCCAATGCCCTCGACCTCACTGAACATGGCATTACGGAAGAGAAAAAAATCCTGGAAGGGATCGTCAAGTTCGGTAATATTGATGTGCGCGAAATCATGACTCCAAGGGTGGATGTTTTGGGTATCAGCATCCAGACTCCCTTTAAAAAACTTATTGCACATGTAATAGATTCGGGTTATTCCAGGATACCTGTTTATAACCATGATCTGGACAATATAAAAGGGATACTATACATAAAAGACCTGCTCCCGTTCCTTGGCAAAGCCGACTCATTCAACTGGCAGTCGCTGATGCGTCCGCCTTATTATGTTCCTGAAACCAAAAAGATCAACGACCTGATGAAGGAATTCCAGACGAGCAAAATTCATATGGCAGTGGTCATTGATGAATATGGCGGCACCTCCGGCATTATTACGCTTGAAGATATCCTGGAAGAAATTGTAGGGGATATTTCCGATGAATCCGACAATGATGAAGTGTTTCATGTACGCATAGATGAAAACAATTTCCTGTTCGAAGGAAAGATATTATTGAATGATTTTTTTAAGGTATTGAACATCGACGAGGAGACATTCGACGATGTGAAGGGAGAAGCGGAAACACTGGCCGGATTGATCCTTGAATTGAAGGGTGACCTTCCCCGAAAAAATGACGTCATTCCCTGCAAGGGATTCCTTTTTACAATAAAATCTGTTGATCAGCGGCGGATAGGACAGATACATGTAACACTCAAACATCAAAATGCCAAGCATGAAATTAAAAAATAGGGGACTGATCATCATTGCTTTGTGCCTGGCAGGATGTCACGAAAATAATACTCCAAAACCCAAGGGTTATTTCAGGATTGATTTTCCGGAGAAAAGTTATACCACTTACCACAGTGATTGCAATTACAGCTTTGAATACCCGGTTTATGCCGTAATTACCCCTTTTAAAGGAGCCGGGGCAGAGCCATGCTGGATAAACATTGAATTTCCCGGATACAAGGGAAAAATCCATCTCACCTACAAGGCGCTCAACAATGATCTGGCAAAGTATGTGGAAGATATTCATACACTTGCTTATAAACATATCATTAAGGCTGACGACATCATTGAAAAACCGGTCTCATATCCCGATCGCAAAGTGTATGGATTAATATATGACATCAGGGGGAATACGGCCTCATCGATGAGTTTTTACCTGACCGACAGCAGCCGGAATTTTTTAAGCGGGGCCTTGTATTTCAGTGTGATTCCCAATAAGGATTCGCTGGCACCGGTCATCCGGTTTTTTACCCAGGATATTAACCACCTGGTGGAAACATTGAACTGGAATAATCAATAATAAGAGATCATCATGGCAATAATCATGAATGAACAATTAGAGTGTGGTTGCCAGTTGGCTGTCTGGAAGATTACAGAAAGCCTGGATACCCTTTTATCCGCTATCACTCTTACTAAAAAAGAAAGGGAAACCCTTGACAGATTCACTCATGAGCCCAGGAAACTTGAGTGGTTGAGTGTAAGGGTATTGCTAAACGAAATGACCGGTAAGGAACTTAATATTTTGTACAACGGAAACCGTAAGCCTTATATCAAGGGAAATTCGTATTATATCAGCATATCGCATTCAAGAGATCTGACTTCCATCTTATTAAGCCGGGAAAAACGAGTAGGCATTGATCTTGAATATATGTCGCACCGGATTGGCAATATCGCAAACAAGTTCATCAATGAAAATGATGTGATCACTTCCGATGAGGAACAGCGGAAATACCATTTATATATTCACTGGTGTGCCAAGGAAGCCTTGTATAAAATCTGTGACAAGCAGGATATTAACTTTCGCGAAAATCTCACCATTGAGCCATTTGAACCCATGGAAAAAGGCGTTCTTCTCGGACGGGTGCATAACAGCATCCGGAATGAACCCTTTAAGATGAACTATTTCAGCCTGGGTAATTATGTCGTGGTATGGTGTTGCAAGTAATACATATACAAAGGATTTAACGGCAAATGTCTTCATCCATATATAACAACCTGTTCAGGGGAAATCAGAAGATTTTCGCCTTGCTGATTGATCCTGAAAATCAGAATGAGGAAAAGCTGATCCGCATACTTGAAGTGGCTTCCACATCAAAAGTGGATATGATCCTTGTGGGGGGAAGTCTGACCTCACGGCCAGTTGACGAAGTGATCATCACTATAAAGCGATATGCTTCCTGTCCGGTGGTTTTGTTTCCCGGAAACCTGCTCCAGCTCACTGGCAAGGCCGATGGAATTTTATTGCTCTCTCTGCTATCCGGAAGAAACCCGGAATACCTGATCGGCAATCATGTTCTTGCATCCAGGTTTTTGAAACGCTCGGGAATTGAGATCATTCCAACCGGATACCTGCTGATTGACGGGCATCACCTGTCCTCCGTGGAATATGTAAGCAATACAAGGCCCATTCCTGCCGAAAAAACCGACATCATCGTAGCCACGGCACTTGCCGGAGAACAACTCGGACTCAGGCTGATCTATCTCGAAGCCGGCAGCGGCGCTGATACACGCATAAGGGAGGAAATTGTTTCCCAGGTTCGGGATACCATTGCCATTCCATTGATTGTGGGAGGCGGCATAAAAACGCCTGAGGATATCAGGGCATTATACAAGGCCGGCGCAAATGGGGTGGTTGTCGGATCGGCCATAGAAGACGATTATACCATTCTGCCTTCCCTGGCCGCGGTAAGGGACGAATTTCATACTGACGGAATATTGTAAATACAAGGCATTGCCTTGTCTCTACGACATTCGTCATGAGATAAATTCGTTAATCCACAAATAATTTCCTTTCATCAACATCTGGCATGTGTTAACCTAAAAATCAGGAACATACTGCCGGCATCTTCGTTATATATACCAGAAGCAGCAATTAAGAAATTTGGAAAAGGATACAATCAGAAACTGATATAAAGATTTGCCCAAGTTGGTTTAGTTAGTAGTTTTGTTTAATGTGAAAAAGACCGTCGTGATGACGGTCTTTTTTTGTGTATTTTTACCATATCAAATGCCGGATGAATGGAAATATCGGGAAAGGTTAGAATCGACAAGTGGCTATGGGCTGTGAGAATTTATAAAACCCGCAGCCAGGCCTCAGAAGCCTGTAAAATGGGCAGAATTCTGATCAGCGGTATGGAAGTTAAACCTTCCAGGGAAATCAGAGTAGGTGACATTATGTTTATCCGAAAACTCCCTGTCATATATACCCTCCGTGTAATTGGTCTGGTGGAGAACAGGCTGCCTGCTTCACGCGTCAGGGAATTCGCTGAAGATCTTACTTCACCCGAAGAACTGGAAAAGCTGAAGATAAAGGATACAGCTTTTTTAAACGTGACAGGGGTACAGGCCGGCCAACAAAAAAGGAGCGGAGATTACTGGATGATATTATAAATCAGTGACTAGTGACTGAGTGACAAGTGACGAGGAAGTCACAACTTGTCACTTCGTCACTTGTCACTCGTCACTTAAAAAAAATGCTGATAGCACAGGAAAAAAGAAAAACCAATATGGCGGAATATATCCTCTATATGTGGCAGGTAGAGGATCTGATCAGGGCTCATCATTTCAATATGGATTTAATTGAAGAAAATCTGATATCCCAATATGCCCATTCCGAGAAGGTTAAAAACGATATACGCGACTGGTATGCCAATCTGATGCTCATGATGTACCGTGAAGGCATCCGGGAAAGAGGGCACCTCAGCTTTTTAAAAACACTGATTGCGGATATGAACGACTTTCATATCCGCTTATTGAATGATCCGCATGAAAGGCTCTATACCGATCTTTACCAGATGGCTGCAGCCAATATTGATGCTTTCAGGCGAAAACTTGCCGATCAGCAGACAACCGATATCGAAACCTGCATGAATGCACTTTATGGCTTATTGCTCCTTCGCCTGAAAAGAGAAAAGGTACACCGCGAAACCGAGGAAGCCATGTCCACTTTCAGCCAGATGCTGGCAGTGCTTTCAAGAAAGTATCTGGAAGCGGAGAGGGGAGAGCGGGAAATCTAAAAAGTGAAAGTGGACTGACAGGGACTATGATAGTGACTATTGAAGTTGATACTGCACATCTGCAAGATTGACTTGTCACATCAGCTTTCACTTTTACTTCTATCTGGTCACTTCTCAGAGACCATTCTTTCCTCATTATCCGGTTACACAATATCTTATAATATTCATCGGCATCCTTTTCCTGGAATTCGGTATGTGAACGGGCTGCCCATTCCTTTGCTTTGTCCATATCGCCCAATACCTCATAGCCTACTGCAATATTATAGGCTGCACGGCCTGCATGTTTGCGTTTGCCTGTATTGACTATTTTAGTCCATTCGTCAATGGCATTTTTCCAGTCACCTACCTCGGAGTACCTTACACCTGCTCCCAGCTTTTTCTTCGGACTATTAAAAAAATAGCGGGTTACCTGGTAATAGGTAGGGGTGATCCTTTCACCATAGGTAAATCCTGCTTCATAACTGGCTTGTTTGGTTGCTTCAACCTTATTTAACATAGCATTGATAGCACCCTGCAACGTAGTGGCTTCCCCGTCGAAATTCAAACGGTGTGTGGTCTGGTATTCATCCACAATAACACGATTTGCCGCATCATACAAACGGATGCCCATATTGATCACTGCCACTCCGTTGGCCCTGAATACTGGACGGGTTACGATCCTTCCTCCCTCCTCCCGGGTTTCAATCTTTACGGGATTATTTGTAAGAATGAAATCCGTATCAAATATCTCTACCGATAGCAGGGCATCGGTCTGATTCTTATTACACAGTTCCGTAACGGTATCCCAGTCGAGCGGTGTCGGAAAAGATGATTTTGTACCGTTGCTTGTAAATCTTTCTGCCGTCCGCACAGTGACAAAACGTTTTGTGCCCGAACAGGCTTCAATAAATCCCTCACCCAGCTGGAAAACCGCCTGTTCATCCTGATGATAGGCTTCCCCTGTCAGGATCTGTTCAGTCTTGTTTTGTTTTGTATCTTCCTGTTTGGTTCTGTCAATTAAAGCAATTGATTGAATATAATCAGGTATCACGAGTTCCGAAGGTCTTACAAGGGTGAGTTTCACCCATGCTGAACTGCTGAGTACCAGGTAGGTTAATCCCATTAGGAAAAACAGCTTCAATTTTTTCATGTGAATAGGTTTTAGGCAGTATACGTAAATGTCGCCTAAATATTTACATTTTATGATTGAAATTTGAATTTGAAATAAATATGTTATTTTTGTGGAAGGGGCATTTAGCTCAGTTGGTTTAGAGCATTACCTTGACAGGGTAGGGGTCACTGGTTCGAATCCAGTAATGCCCACATTTCAGAGATTGTTTATCACGCATTGGATTGTAGAGACAAGGCATTGCCTTGTCTCTACAGTTTTTTATTACTAACCTGCCGCTATTCTTTCCTATGCCGTTTTTTTGTAATTTTATAGGGAATCACCTTCATTAAATGGGCTAAATATTAAATGAGATCATATGAAATGGAAAGGTCGTGAACAGAGTGGTAATATCGAAGACCGCCGTGGCATGGGGCGTGGGAAAATGGTAGCCGGCGGCACCGTGGGTACCCTGGTCATTGTGTTGATTGTATGGCTATTGGGCGGGGATCCGTCACAGGTGATGAATTCCCTGCAACAGGGAGGTAATCAGACCGAAGTTGTAGATTCATCCGTAATAAGGGCAGAGGAGGAAACCGCCACATTTGCATCCGTGGTTTTGAAAGACACGGAAGACATCTGGTCAGAAATATTCCGTAAGAACGACCTGACCTATCGTGAACCCAAACTGGTATTGTTCAGCCAGGGTACGGAATCAGCCTGCGGGAGCAATTCATCCGCAACCGGACCATTCTATTGTCCGGGAGATGAAAAAGTATATATCGACCTTAGCTTTTTAAAGGATTTGCAGGATAAACTGGGTGCCAGCGGGGATTTTGCAATGGCCTATATTATTGCACATGAGGTGGGCCATCATGTCCAAAAGCAACTAGGCATAACCGACAAAATGAATGAGCTCAGGGGAAAGATATCCGAGGACGAGTACAACAAGTACTCAGTAAGGCTGGAACTCCAGGCCGATTTTCTGGCCGGCGTGTGGGCCCATTATGCTGACAAGACTAAAAATATTCTGGAAGAAGGAGATATTGAAGAGGCAATGAATGCAGCTGAGGCGGTAGGTGATGACCGCATACAGATGAAATCCCAGGGATATGTTGTGCCTGATGCCTTCACCCATGGAACAGCGGCGCAGCGAAAGAAATGGTTTATGAAAGGTTTCATGACAGGAGATATCAATGAAGGGGATACTTTTGATTCTTCCAACCTGTAATTTGCCAGTTCGATGCTGATTTGTCGGAAAAAACTACAGTATGTGTCGGAAAATCCGTCACAAGCAACTGACGTTTAATTCCAAAACATTCAAATTCAGGCCATTAAGTATCTGGCATAGAGTTCGCATACCGGACATAAACTTCCATTATGCTTCAATACTTCAGGTCTGCGTTCAGACATCTTTGGAAAAACAAGCTTTTTTCCATTATCAATATTGTTGGTTTATCGCTTGGTCTTTCCTGTTGCTTCATCATCCTGCTTCATGTGCGGTTTGAAACAGGTTTCGACCGTTTTCATACAAAGAGGGACAGGATAATCCGGGTTTTGAATAATCATTTTGCCTTTACACCCGGTGTAATGGCCACAGAAATGCCTGGTTATTTTCCTGAAATTGAGAAGATCGTCCGTATCGGAAAGTTTGACTGGACGAAATTTTATGTAGTAAAGGACAATCAATTCGTCGAGGATAAGGACCTGATGTTTTCTGATCCGGACTTTTTCAATGTTTTTACCTTTCCTGTCATAAATGGCAATCCCGATAAGGTTCTTCGGTCACCTGACCGGATCATGCTTTCTGAAAGTACGGCCCTCAGGTATTTCGGGAATGTCAATGTGGTTGGTAAAGCGATATCCATGCGAATAATGAATACACCATATATCTTCACGGTGGAAGGCGTTTTTCAGGATTTCCCCAGGCAATCGCATTTTCACGCGAATTATCTTGTTTCAATAGAGTTTTTCCGCAAGATTCAGGGAAATTTCATGTTCACCAGCTGGGGGGCCAATTTTGTTTTAACCTATATTCTTTTAAAGGAGCCTGGTATGGTGAATGCGATGGAGGACAGAATGCAGGGGTTTATTGACAAATATGTGCCTAAGGAAGAAGCTAAAAACGTTAAATATGCGTTTCAGCCTCTTTTACGCATTCACCTGAACTATGAAAAGGTGGATGCAGATATTGAAACCCAGGGAAGCATCACCCGGGTCACCATTTTCACATCCATTGCCATCCTGGTGCTGATCATTGCAGTGGTAAACTTCCTGTTGCTGTCCCTGGCACTTTCCTATCAGCGCATCCGGGAGTTCGGTATCCGTACCATCGCGGGGGCCAAAAGGCGTGACCTGGTATCTCTGGTCAGTGCAGAATTCCTCATTGTATTTGTATTGGCTGTTCAAATCGCCCTGATGCTTGTGGAATTGACTATCCCCTTACTGGAATCCAGGATGAATTTCAAGGTGTATCATGGCGTTTTTTCCAATGCCCCGCTGCTTATCCTTTTTATGGCACTGGTTTTTCTTATCGGTTACATGGCCAGCATTTATATTGCATTGAGTGTATCCCGGTTAAAGCCGGTGGAAGCCCTGAAGAACTTTTCACAAACCCTTAAAAACGGACTGCCAACGCGCGGCGTTCTTGTTATTTTTCAATTCTGCATCATGATGTGCCTGCTGGTCTGCCTCATCGTGATGCATAAACAACAATGGCTGCTTCGCAATAAGGATCTTGGTTATAGAAAAGATCTGCTCATTACCCTGAATGTTCCTTTCAACGGTCAAAACAAATACCAGGTTTTCAAAGATGAAATAAAAAAAACGCCAGGCATTACAAGCGTTTCAGGGGCAAACTACTTACCCCCGGGTAACCAGTGGTGGACAACATATATGACGGATCCGGCAACTGGGAAAAAAATGGAAATGGAACAGATTTTGAGCGATTATGACCTGGTTGAAACATTGGGTATTAAGATGCTGGAAGGGCGCACATTTTCTCCTGAATATGGAAGCGACACGCTGGCGGTTTTAATAAACCAGACAGGCCTGAAAATGATGGGGAGCAAAAATCCGCTCGAATCCTAGTCTGTTTATGGGAGATAGTAATAATATCAGAACGAGGAGGTCAATAATCGGTGTATTCGAGGATTTTCATATCCGTAATCTCTATGAAAAAGTACAGCCCATGTTGCTGTTTTTAGTACCGGGTTCTGTACAGCAGATGGCCATCCGGCTTTCGCCAAATGATACCAAATCAACAATGCATGACATTGAGAAACTATGGTCGACTGTTTTTCCGGAAGATCCGATCCAG
This sequence comes from uncultured Bacteroidales bacterium, assembly GCA_963808745.1. Lineage (GTDB taxonomy): Bacteria > Bacteroidota > Bacteroidia > Bacteroidales > UBA10428 > UBA5072. Next base: position 20,350 of record CAWEGX010000018.1, on the reverse strand, counting down.
TATGTTTTTGTGGATGAAGGCGCTGCGTTTGAATTATATGAAAGAAGACCAGGCGCAGTCACTGATCACTGTTTTTGCATTTCTGTCGTTGATCATTGCCTTGCTCGGGTTGTTCGGATTGTCTGCTTTTGCACTCGAACGCCGGACAAAAGAAACAGGCATCCGCAAGGTAAACGGCGCCAGGCCGGCAGATATTTTGTTTGTGCTTACCCGGCAGTTTGCAGGATGGATACTGATTGCCTTTATTATTGCGGTCCCGGTTTCCTGGTATGCCATGCATCGCTGGCTTCAGCATTTCGCATACCGCACGGAGATTTCATGGTGGATTTTCCTGCTGGCTTTTTCCATTTCAATACTGGTGGCAGGGATAACCATTTGCTGGAGGACATATCTTGCTGCAGTCAGGAACCCTGTGGAGGCGTTGAGGTATGAGTGAGAGAAGGGATGGGAGAATGAGCAGATGAAAAGTGAAAAATGAGAGATAAGTAAAAGTGAGAATGAGTAGAAGAGGTGAAATATGAATAAGTGGGATGATAACTCACGGAAAAGAACTGCAGAACTATTCTATTATGCCTCTGATTTATGATTGATATGATTCAATAGCCGGTTACTGGATTCCGAGCGATGAATAATCAGCAGGGAAGGAAATTGATTGAAAGGCATGTTTTTCTTACTTTCAATAGCCTTCCAGTTATTTTCAGAAACAATAACCAGATCCATTGTCTTTAGAAATTCAGGATGCAAAATGCTACCCTGAACTGTTTCCATTTGAATGCCGGACTTCTGGAATGCTGTTGAGGAATCCTTGTTTTCAAGTCCCCGGTGATAGGTGTAAAACTTCCTTCCGCTCCTGTGATTTAGTAAAGCTGCATAATCAAACAGATAATCATCGCCGTTTCCAAAATACACAAGCAGAACCGATCTGATATCATGGAAATTCCGTTCATTAAAAACAAGAACATCACATTCAGCCTCATTAATAATCCTCTTTATGATTACCCCCCAGGATATCCGAGCTGAATATGCTCCTCGCACTTCCCATGAGCAGGAAATCGGGTTTTTCCGATTCACAGGCGTTTAAGATTTCTGTTGAAATCTCATTGTATTCAGATAAAGTGTATTGAGGTGAAGCTTATGGAATTCAGCTATTTTCCGGATGGGAACAAAACTTTCCTTCTCAAAAACACGGGCATCATGGGGCGAAAGGTCAGTACGCGGAGAAATATGCAAGGCAGTAAATGTGGTTTCATCTGCCGCCCTGTGAATCAGGTGATGGGCGAGGTTGAGCAATGTTCCACCCATTTTGGGATTTGCAAATGAAAGCATTACTTTGATAAGTCTTCTGCCGGGGCACCTTGACATGGCTTTCGGGATAAAAGTGGTTAATAATATTCAATCCCGGGCCGGTTATCAGTGTTGTGGCAATCGCCATAATTACCAGCATGGCAAAGACTTCGGGACTGAGAATACCAAGATCATATCCGATATTCAATACAATAAGTTCCATCAAACCCTTGGCATTCATCAATACACCCAGGGCAAGAGAATGACTCCATGAAAGTCCTGCATATCTTGATGCCAGCAGGGTTCCGCCGAATTTCCCTATACTGGCAGCAAGGATTATCAGCCCGCATACAATCCACAGGTGGGTGGAATTTATCAGGCCGATTTCCGTACGCAAACCGGTGGAAACAAAAAACAAGGGAAGCAGGATGACCAGGGAAACATCCTCGATCTTTTCTGTAAAGACCCTTTTAAAGCTCAGGTTGTCGGGCATTACAACCCCTGCCATAAAGGCCCCGAAAAGCACATGTATGCCAATTGCTTCCGTGATCAGCGATGAAAGAAGAATGAGCAGAAAAACAAGTGCTACAATTGGCTTGCTCATGGTTTCCCTGCTTGCATAAACTCTTCCTATGCGGAACATGAGGGGCTTTACAAGGAAAAACATGGCTGAAATGTATACCATCGAAAGTACAATAGTAACTACAGAATTGCTTATTCCTCCTGATTTTACAATGGCAATTACAACCGCCAGGATGCACCATGCTACAACGTCACCAATGGCAGCAACAGATATTGCCATTGTACCAACCAGTGTTTTTGTCAGTTTGCGTTCCTGCACAATCCGGGCAAGAATAGGAAAGGCCGTTATGCTCATTGTTGTGCCCATAAATAAGGCAAACGAGGAAAAGGGAATATTTGCAGGTGCAAAATCCTTATAGAGATAATATGCCAGGAGTATACCCGAGATAAAGGGTATTACAATACTGGCAACGCTAATAAGAACTGCTGTATTCGCCGATTTTTTAAATGACTGCGTATCCAGTTCCATGCCAATGATGAACATGAAAAATATCAAGTCCGAGCTGGCTAAGCTGTTCGAGTATGTTAACTGAATTTTCCGGAAAGATCACCGTGGAGATATTGGGAGCCAGAATAGCCCAGGACGGAAGGTCCCAGCAAGCAAACCTGCAACAATTTCGCCGATTACCATGGGTTGTCCGATCAACTGGAAAAGGTATCCCATTAAACGGGCAATCAGCAGGATAATCACCAGCTGAAGCATGAGTATGCCAGGAGCATGGGTAAGTTTATCTGTAATGTGCTGAAGGCTGAGGCTTGGTGAAAACTGACCGTAAAGCTCAGCGACATTTCCTTTGGCCATGGTATGGCTAATCGACTTCTCCCCTGAGATAATTATCAATACCGCAATGAGAATTATGAGGATCAGGAAAATATAAAAAAGCAAGCTTTTTTTCATATCCGTTTTCTGATTAGCTTGCTTTCCTGTTCTTTAAAATGACCTGCATATCTGGTAAACAAGACTGATCACAATAATACCGAGTATGATCTGTGCGACCAGAACAATCCACATATATTCCGTATGGCCCCGTGATTCGAAAAAGCTGTAAAACCTTGATGTATATACCCATCCGCTGACCAGGCCTCCCAGGCCAATGGCCAGGAAGTTTGAACCGTTGTACAGGCCTGCTTTTTCTTTGGGGGCAAGCCACATTATATATTCCTGAATCCGGGGAGAGCTGATCATTTCACCAAATGCAAAAAGCAATATTCCGAGAAAGATCCAGGCCGGATTACCAATTCCTGCCAGACACATAAATCCGAACCCTGAAGCCATCACACATAAACCAAATAAAAATGAACCTACCGGTTTAAATCGCTCAAATACCCAGGTCACAAGAACCTGAAACAATATTATTGCGAAGGCTGTGTTGGAGATGATTTCTCCCAATATCCGCCTGGTGCCGTTCACGTCCCTGGAAAGAAAATCCGCCACATGATGACCAAGCACCGATTTCACATTCAGATAGAGAGCCGCTCCGTCGAGCGAGAACTCCACATACTTGGAGATGAGATTATAGAAGGTCCAGAGAGGCAGCCAGAAAAAGACTCCAAGGATCAGAAGGAACAGTGCGAATTTTGCATCCGATAACGCCGTTCGCATATCCCTGAATTTCTTTTTAAGGGTTTCTCCTTCAATAGCCCTGGGCGGTTCCTTGTAGAATAAAATAGTGACGAGGAACATAACCCCGATCGCTGAAGCGGCAATAATGTAAGCCGTCTGCCATGATGTGGCCCGGAAATGACCCAGGATCAACGGTCCAAAGAAAGCGCCGATGTTTACCATCCAATAAAATACTCCGAAGCCCAAAGTTCTGTTGGTTCCATCGGTGACAACCCTTACCGTCCCTGAGATAAGGGGTTTGAATATACCGGCCCCAAAGCCGATGCAAAGCATTGTAAGGGCAATGCCTGTAAATGAACGGGTAAGAATCAGCAAAAAGATAGAGGGGAGATAGGCTATATACGAAATGATGAGCAACTTCTTGAATCCGAACCGGTCAGCAAATGTTCCTGAAAAAATTGGAATGGAATATGAAATTGCCAGAAAGAGGCCCTGGATTATTCCGAGTTGTTCAGTTTTAAATCCCAGCATGCTAAAATAGATGCTGAAGCCCATATAAATTCCGTAATAGGCAAATCGTTCGAGGATTTCAATGGAATTTGCTATCCAGAATACCGGTGGAAAGGAAGTTCGTTTTTGCACCATGGCGTATTGATGGCCGGCAAGATAACAAAATAAACGATTCCAAAAATCATCCGGATTTTTTCACATTAAGTTTGAAACCGGTATTGTGAATATTTACAATGGAAACATCCGGATCGGTGCCCAGCATTTTTCTGAGTTTGGTAATATAAACGTCCATGCTGCGGCCCATAAAATAATCATCTTCCCCCCATATTGTTTTCAGAGCAATATCTCTTCGCAGGATCCTGTTCATATTCAGGCAAAGCAAATGAAGCAGTTCCGCTTCCCGTTTTGTAAGCCGGCGCTCATTTTCACCGGAGATAAGCAAATGACTTGTATAGTCAAAAGTATGACGACCAATTGTAAAGACAATATTCTGATTGACCTGAGGTTATTTTTGGCCTGGGTACGTCGGAGCACGGCACTTATTCTCAGTTTTAGTTCTTCGGTGCTGAAGGGTTTTGTGATATAATCATCGGCTCCCAGTTTGAAGCCCTTAATCCTGTCCTCCTTCAGGGATTTTGCCGTCATGAAAATGATCGGGGTTTCACAATCTGTTTTTCTGATTTCTTCTGCAACGGAAAAACCGTCTACCAGGGGAAGCATTACATCGAGCAATACAAGGCTGTAAGATCCCTGCTTAAATTCATCGAGGCCTTCCTGTCCGTTTTTGGCAAGCATTACATTGTAATCTGACATTTCAAGATAATCGTGGATCACAGTGCCCAGATTTCTATCATCTTCCACGAGAAGTATTTTGGCCTTGGCAGTTTTCATGGTGTTCTATAAACATCCCTGGGGCCGCCTTTGTTCAATACCTAGAAAACACTGATCAGCGGTTATTGAACATGTTCATTGTTCTGTCAATACCGGTGGTTCCAAAGCTCCGGATGATCTCATGGCAGACCAGGATTTTTTCCTGCAATACCAGATTTTCTTCAGGTTTCCACTTGCCAAGTACATAATCGATTTGCATGCCATAAGGAAAATCGCCGCCGATACCAAAACGGAGCCTGGCAAATTCTGTCGTTCCCAAAACTTCTATTATACTTGTCAGGCCATTGTGACCGCCATCACTGCCCCTGGGGCGCAACCGGATTGTGCCAAAAGGCAAAGCCAGATCATCTGACATCACAAGCAAATTGGTAAGTTCAATGGATTCCTTCTGAAGCCAGTAATTCACAGCCTTACCACTCAGGTTTACATAGGTGGAAGGTTTGAGAAGTACAAAAGTACGGCCTTTGAAACGGTATTCCGCAACACTGCCATACCGGCCCTCGGTAAAAGCAATATTGGATGCACGTGCCAGTGCATCCAATATCATAAATCCTATGTTGTGACGGGTATCCTGGTATTCTTCACCAATATTACCCAATCCTGCAACCAGGTATTTCAAAGCCTGTTCTGTTTATTTCTTGGTTTCAGCAGCGGAGCAGTTTCGGCAGCAGTAGCAGCAGCAGCAGCAGTTGCAGCAGTGGCAGCAGTAGCAGCAATGCTTTCAGCACCCTCTTCCATACCCTTGGCTATTCTGGATGAAACAACTCCCACAACCAGGTTATGATGTGCTTCCATCACTTCAATCCGCTCATATTTTATATCACCGGCAAGAATTGAATCGCCGATTTTCAGATCGGATATATCAACAACCAGCGTATCAGGAAGATCCTTGATCATTCCTTTTACTTTTACATATTTTTTCCGTTGTCTGAGTTTTCCACCGGCACGGATACCTTCGGAGTTACCTGTAATTTCAACCGGAAGGTCGATCTCGATAGGTTTGTTGGCGTCAACTTCCACAAAGTCGATGTGATTAATTACATCGCTTACCGGGTGAAACTGAATTTCCTTCATTACCGCCGGATGCACTTTACCGTTAATGATCCACATTCACTACATACACATGGTTTGTGTAAATCAGATTTTTAAAATCACTGATGGATGCTGAAAAGTGATAATTCTCCTTGCCGCCATACATTACACAGGGAACCATTTTGTTCCTCCGCAGTATTTTGGCGTCTTTTTTTCCCAGACTGGTTCTGAGAGTACCTTTTAATTCGAATGATTTCATTTTAATAATAATTAAACAATTAATACGTGCTACTTGGAATCCCGCAAGTGACCGGGTTCCCCATTACACCCTTGTTTAATGATAAACAGTGGTTTAAAAAGGAGGGCAAATATAATAATTAATTTACGATTTACGATTTATGAGATTTACGATTTTGGATCCTGAAGGTAGATAAAAATGTTCTGCAGTTCTGCAGTTCTGCAATTGCGGTTCTGCAGTGTTGCTGCGAGTTCCTTGTTCGATATTATTTCAGTCGAGAACACCGAACAAGTGATATCTTGAATGCCGAATCACCTAACACCTAATGCCCTAATAGCCTACAGCCTATAGCCTAAGCCCCTAAACAATAAAATTCTTCGTAATGGATTTATACTTATACACCTTGTGAATTACATCGGCAAAAAGATCGGCGATCGTAAGCACCTTTATTTTGTCGGAGTGTCCGCGCAAGGGAATCGTATCGGTAACAACAACCTCGGTAATACCTGATTTTTCAATCCTTTCATAGGCCGGTCCGGATAATACGGCGTGGGAACAAACTACCCTTACGCTCTGCGCTCCTTCTTCGAGCATAAGTTTCGAAGCCAGGCAAACGGTTCCTGCCGTATCGATCATATCATCCACAATCACAATGTTCTTGTCCTTTATATCACCAATAACCCTTATCTCTTCAACCACATTGGCTTTTTTCCTCACCTTGTAACAGATCACCATCTCGCAGTTCAGAAATCGGGAATAGGCATTTGCTCTCTTGGTACCCCCCATATCGGGGGCGGCAATCACGAGGTTGTCAAGTGCCAGGTTCTTAATATAAGGAACAAAAAGGGTTGATCCATAGAGATGATCCACGGGTACATTAAAGAATCCCTGGATCTGGTCAGCATGAAGATCCATCGTCATTACCCGGTCGGCACCGGCAACTGTAAGCAGGTCTGCAACCAGCTTTGCTCCGATGCTGCACCTTGGCCGGTCCTTTCTGTCCTGCCTGGCCAGACCGAGGTAAGGCATTACAGCTACTACCTGGTATGCTGATGCACGTTTCGCGGCATCGATGAGCAGGAGAAGTTCCATCAGGTTGTCTGACGGCGGAAAAGTTGATTGAACAATAAAAACGATGCAGCCGCGGACGGATTCCTCAAAATAAGGCTGAAACTCACCATCGCTGAATTCCAGAACTGAAGTTTTTCCCAATTCGGTTCCATAACTTTTTGTGATTTTTTCTGCCAGATAATGACTTGCGCGGCCAGAGAAGAACTTAATAGGGGCTTTTATTTTCATGAAATCCTTATTTCGGGGTTAAAGCAGTGCTGCAAATGTAAAAAATATCGAATTAAAATGAACTTGTATGTAAAAATTATCAATTATGAAATATAATGAATTATGAATGATGACTGGTGAATGGTGAAAAAACGTTGCAATTTACATCTTTTGGCTTTTAGTTTGTAATTTTTAGTATGTATCTTCATGTCATTGTTATAGTTCCTCTTTTGTAACAGAATTTCTTCGCAGACTCGCAGATTTCGCAGATGAATGCTCGCTTTGCTCGCATTTTCCATTTCAGTTATTTATTTTGGCAAATTGATAAATGCTAGATTCCTCAGTCCCTAGTCCCTTATTAAACACCTTATTCGTTTTCTCAATAAATCTGAATACTTCCTTTTCACCTGTTCGTTGAAGAGAGGAAGTTGTAAATATTACCGGAAGTTCGTCCCATTGCTGAAGCAGCGTTTTTTTGTATGTTGCGAGGTTGCTGGCCAGCATGTCCTTCGATACCTTATCGGTTTTTGTAAATATCAGTGCGATGGGTAACTGGTTTTCTCCGGCCCACGCAATAAATTCAAGATCATTGTCGAGCGGGTGGTGCCTTGAATCAAGCAAAATGAAAAGGCACGCCAGTGTTTCGCGGTTCAGCAGATATTCCCCGATCACCGGAATGAAGTTTCCCCTGGTTTTCCGGCCGGTCTTTGCATATCCATACCCTGGTAAATCTACAAGATACCAGCTTTCATTGATCAGGAAGTGATTGATAAGCTTCGTTTTACCAGGTGTGGAGGAAGTTTTGGCCAGGTTTTTTACATTCAGCAAAAAATTCAGAAGAGATGATTTGCCCACATTCGATCGGCCGGCAAATGCATATTCGGGAAATCTGGCCGGGGGGCAGGATTTCAGATCAGGACTGCTTTTTATAAAACTAACGCTTTGAAGTTCCATCAGATGATTTTGTCCAATATAGCATCTAAATTTCCTTTTCCGGGCAATCCGTCAATATATATTTCCAATAATTTCGCTTCACCTTCCGGAATAAGCTGCACTTTTTTAATTTCAGCAGGCAGCAAAACTGTATCCCCGGGACTCAATTGTTCCTTTTCATCTGAATTGTGAATTAAGGGTAATCTTTCCTTTCAGACACATGTAAATCACAAAGGAATCTATTTCATGATATTCCCTTTCAACCTTTTTGGTCAGATTATAATAGTTCGTCGTAAAATACTGGCAGGTCGCCAGCATGTTGGGCTGATCGGGCACTTTTGGATAATCGGTCTTATAGGCAGGATATACCTTAAAATCGATGGCTTCAAGTGCCTTTTCAGTATGCAGTTCGCGTGGCTTTCCCTTGTCGTCCACCCGGTCAAAATCATATATTCTGAGCGTGGCATCCGAGGTTTGCTGGATTTCAGCCAGCAAAATTCCCTTGTCAATGGCATGAACACGCCCGGGAGGAATAAAGAACACATCACCGGCCGCCGTTTTTTCCTTATTGAGAATGGACAACAGGGTTTTGTTATTCAGATGACTGAGGTAGGACTCCTTTGTGACGGCCTGGTTAAAGCCTACAATGATTTCAGATCCGGGTTCTGCCTGAATGATATACCACATTTCTGTCTTGCCGAAGGAACCGAACTGCTCCAGGGCCAGTTTGTCATCCGGATGAACCTGGATTGAAAGTACATCATTGGCATCTATAAATTTAATGAGCAATGGAAAGAGCGTTCCGAATTTTTCAAATACACTGTCGCCGACCAGGTCGCCCATGTATACTTCGATCAATTCTTCCAGGCTGTTACCGGCCAGGAATCCATTTTTAACCTGTGAAACACTTCCCGGGTATCCGCTTATCTCCCAGCTTTCTCCAGCCTTGTCGGTTTTGGTTTTTTTATTGAGGACTGTTTTCAGCCTGGTGCCTCCCCAGATTTTGTCTTTAATAATGGGCTTGAATTTAAGCGGGTATAAACGGTTCATGTGGTTGAATTTGTTTAAAACGGATTTTTGAATTGCCGTTGCCGGCACTTTTTTATTGATTTGCAAAAATAGCGAATCTTATTACATCGTGGATTGAAAAATATCCTACATTCAAATCAGTCAATTCTAAAAGCTAATATTTATGAAACTTTTCACATTTTCAGGCATTGTTATCGTCTTGATTCAGTTCGCCTTTTTTCCCTTGTCAGCGCAAAATCATGATAAGGCCATATTTCGCAACAGTGAACCGGGTTTTTATCAAAACAGCATTTTACGCGATGACCGGGAATTGAACAATAAGGTTGCCCCTGCGGCGGTTACACGATATTTTGTTGCCGACCAGTCAGCACTCGATCTTCCCAACAAAATCGATTTTTATAAAAACCAGTTCTGGCATAATTCCCCGATATCGCAGGGAAACACGGGTACCTGCTGGTGCTTTTCAACCACCTCTTTTCTTGAATCCGAAGCCTATCGCCTGCATAAGGTGCAGGTAAAGGTTTCTGAAATATATACTGTTTACTGGGAATACGTTGAAAAAGCAAGGCGCTATGTTCAGGAGAGGGGAAATTCGCTTTTTGATGAGGGTTCAGAAGCCAATGCAGTGACCAGGATCTGGAAGAAATATGGAGTGGTACCGGCCGAAGCTTATACCGGACTGCTTAATGGAAGGAAATACCATAATCATGAAGCCATGGTGGCGGAAATGAAAAGTTATCTTGAATCATTAAAATCCACATCAGCATGGGATGAAGAAAGAGCACTGGCAACGATCAAATCCATCATGAATCATTACATGGGCGTGCCGCCTGTCGAAGTAACCGTGAATGGAAAGACAATGACACCGGCCGAATACCTTAAAAATGTAGTGCAGGTTAATCCCGATGATTATGTGGATATACTTTCCTATGAACAGGAACCCTTTTACAAACAGGTTGAATATAAGGTTCCGGATAACTGGTGGCATAACACCGATTATTATAATGTGCCCCTGGATGTATTTATGAGCGCACTGAAAAATGCAGTTCGCAGCGGATACAGCATGAGTATCGGAGGAGATGTATCGGAAGCCGGACTGGACCGCAAAACGCAATGTGCGATCGTACCTGATTTTGACATCCCCTCTGCCAGCATCAATGATGATGCACGGCAGTTCAGGTTTTCAAACAATACAACCACCGATGACCATGGAATGCACGTGGTAGGGTATTTTGTGAAGGATGGAAAGGACTGGTACCTGATCAAGGATTCCAGTGCAGGATCAAGGAACAATGATCCCAATGCAAAGGAATTCGGATATTATTTCTTTTCCGAGGATTATGTAAAACTGAAAATGATGGATTTTATGGTGCATAAAGATGCCGTAAAAGAAATCCTGCAAAAGACAAAATAGATCCCTTTTATTTCTTAATAATCTTACCTTGTCACTATTTCATTATCATACAGTATTTTTATCAGGTATATACCGTTTTCATAAGAACTCATATCAACATACTCACCGGCTGCAGAGCGTAATTGCTGTAGCTCTTTTCCCTGCAATGATATAATTGTTACTAAGCGATCCGATGACGAATTATATTCTATTCTGAAGACACTGCTTTGAGGGATATGACAGATCTGATTTCAAAACAAATTTTATGTAAGGAAGGTAAAGGTGGCAGAAGTACCAATTATAAATTGTGTTAATTTGCAAACCTTGTTGTATGTCATTTATTTTCTCCTAAGCGCGTTGATTAATTCAGTTTCTGTATTCCTTACGGCAATATAATTGGGACCTATAAAGTCTTCATACTTGAATTCATATTTTCTGAATTCAACGATTTTAGGAAAGATTTTGCCAAGAACATAGCCTTTACTTTCAAAATATTCATAATAATCTATAAGTAGTTTTTTTGTTGAGATGTTTATATAGCCATATTCAAATTGGATCGCTTTTATTGTTCTCTTCGTAATATTTTCATTAAACCCGAGTATTGCATCATATTCAGATCCTTCAATATCAATCTTCAAAAAATCAATTTCACTGATATTATTCTGCTTCATAAAATCATCTCCGCTAACCAGCTCTATTGTTTGTTTTCCACTTGATTCATATGGCAGTCCCTGAATGTCATATAGGGAAGAATGAGTATCCGATACGAATATGTTTATTACTTTGGTACAGTTTTCTTTATACAAGCCTTTCTCAACAGGAACAATATTAACACATGCAGCTAGATTTTTTTTAATTTTTCAAAAGTGCCCTTTACAGGTTCAAAAGAATAAACCCGGTGTTTTGGACTCAATTGATTAATAAGCAATGAATAACTTCCAATATTTGTACCCCCATCTATGATTACCGATGGATTAGATTTTACTATTTTTCTCAGAACAGTAAATTCTCCGTTGCTATGCGTATCATGGTTTCTATTTTCATACAACCTGTTTAATACCCTGCCAAAACCAGCAAGAACTTTAAGAAAGACATTATGTGTGTTTCTTTTGAAAAATCTTTTCAATATTGACATAAATTATTGTTTTTAAATAACATACAATTCATAATAGACTTGGTTTAACCACTTCAAATTTCAAGTTTCAGGTGTATATGAAGTTTTTGTTCCTCACCAAATCATACTATTTAAATTCCTAAAGCCAGTCTGACTCAGTATAAATGTAATGATTTAATTTAAAGGACCCGAATTCTCATGGCTTTTGTCTCCCGGGAGTTTTACTATTAACTTGTAAGTATTTTTTCAATTGAGCTTCGTTCTTTGTCAGATAATGAATCCAATCCGATAAGTGCATGTTCTATTTTCGTTTTAAAATTCCAACAGGTCATTTGGCGCAATGACAAGCGACGGCCAAATTCGTATGATGAAATATCTTTCGCCCCTTTACAGACATTATACGCTATGTAAAATGCTTTGCTAATTGGGAATTTAACGCCATGAAATATGGTCCCGTTGGTTGCTGTTTCTTTCGATTTGCATTTTGTACATCGTCTTGAAAACGGCTCTTTGCCAGGGCAGGAGTTGGTATTTCCACATTTCTTACAGGTAAAACCATTTGCCCATTTCAGATTGGCCAAAAACTCGAGACATTTTTCATCACTACGGAACATCTCTTCAAGTTGTTCAGGGCTTAATCCTTCATTAAAAATTTTACTCATAATCAATTATTTCGATGAACAAAGGTATAAAAAATTAGTGATACTGAAAAGATTTAGGTGATATTATAGCGATTTATATAAAAATAATTTGTATTTTTGCATCTAAATTTTTAAGATATATCAATATGGAAACAATAGTAAATAACGTAGTCTATTTAACTACAGAAGAATTCAAAAACAAGGTATTTAATTACGATGTAAACAAAGAATGGAAATATTCAGGGGAGTTGCCCGCAATCATTGACTTTTATGCCGATTGGTGTGGTCCATGTAAAATGGTTGCTCCGATTCTTCAGGAAATTGCAAAGGATTACCATGGAAAACTGATTGTATATAAAGTTGATACCGAAAACGAACGGGAATTAGCCGCTGCATTTGGAATTTCAAGTATCCCAACATTGCTTTTTGTTCCAATGACCGGGCAGCCACAGGCTGCAATGGGAGCACTCCCTCGTCAGTCATTCGACAGGGCCATCAAGGATGTTTTGCTGACAGATTAATTTCCATCAGCGATTGCGAAAATATCATATTATTGTTGTAACTTTCATAAGATCAATTTACTAAAAGCGCTGATGGTAATCAATAATAATGTGTGAAATACTATAAAAAGTAAAATTATGAAAGAAATAACCTCATCAGAATTTGACAAAGAAGTATTATCCGGAGGAAAAGTTGTACTCGATTTTTATTCCTCCGAATGCCCGCCATGTGAGGCACTAGCCCCGAAATTTGAAGGGTTGTCAAAACTTTACGGGAACGAAATTAAGTTCCTTAAAATTTTCCGGCAGCAAAACCGCGAATTGGCTGACAAACTATCTGTCAAATCTTCGCCGACACTTTTATTTTTCGATAATGGAAAAGAAGTAGCCCAGAGGTTATCAGGCGGTATAAAACGCAGTGATATAATAGTGCATTTGGACAGTATGATTACCAATGAAAAGGTAAAAGCCATCAAATCGCAATTAAAACCGGTAGTTTCTGAATACGATGTAATTATACTGGGCGCTGGTCCGGGGGGATTAACTGCCGGATTATACCTGTGCCAGGCAAAAATCAATACGGTGATGGTGGATATTGCGTTGCCCGGAGGCCATGTATCTACTACGCACGAAGTTTCAAATTATCCCGGCTTCATTGAACCACAGGCTGGTTATATGCTTTCGCACAATATGAGTGAACAAACCAAACTATGTGGAACAGTTTACAAAGTTGCAGTAGATGTTACAAAAGTTGATCTTGCCAAAAAGGAAGTAGTAATTGATGAATTCGAAACACTGAAAGCAAAGCGGATCATAATTGCCACAGGTACATCACCTAATCTTACAGGCGCACCCGGCGAAAAAGAACTAAAAGGCAAAGGCATTTCATATTGTGCCACGTGTGATGCCAAATATTTTGTTGACAAGGAAGTGGTCGTCATTGGAGGTGGAAATTCAGCAGTTGAGGAATCGGACTTTATAACCAAGTTTGCAAGCAAAATTACCATGGTGCATCAGTTCGATAAGTTCACAGCGAATAAACAAGCGCAGGAAAAGTTGCTGGCAAATCCTAAAGTGAATGTACTATTTGAACATGAACCAAGGGCATTTATTAAAGAGGGTGACCAGATTATTACTGAGGTTGAAAATCTCAAAACCAAAAAGTTGACAAGGCTCAAAAGCGATGGTGTATTCATTTTTATTGGTTTTAGATCAAATATAGACCTGTTCAGAAATATGCTCGAACTCGACAAATGGGGCTATATTAAGACGGATGAGGATATGCGCACCAGCGTTCCCGGAGTTTATGCAGTTGGTGACGTAATAAGTAAAAAATACCGGCAGATAACCACCGCCGTGGCTGATGGAACTATTGCAGCGATTGCCATTGCTAAAGAACTCGATTAATAGAATCCTTCCATTTCAATGAGTGAATTAATCAACCTTATACGATCTTTCGAACCAATAATACAAAAACCAGAAATGTAACAAATGCATTCATGACATTCCAATGAATGTCAATGATGAAATGGTAGGTAATGACTATCAGCAACCCGCATGGCGTGTATATCAGCCTCGGAATATAATTTTTTCAGTTCGTCAGTATTCATGATTATTTATTAATTAAAGCGTCCGTTATCTTTTTGATTTTTTAAACGGCGAATACACTATACCAATTGGCTTGTATGTGATTTCAAGCACCAGTCAATACTTGGTATTCACTTAACGTAATGGCTTTCACCAAAAAATCAGGAGCAATACAGGGCTTCCAGCTATCCCTGTGTACAAAGGCCAAATCTGTTTCAGCTTCGTTAACCAATTCATGATTTGCATTGTAAAGCTTATAGGTAAAGGACATCCTGGCCCCTCTCATCGTTTTAAGAGTAGTCTTAATTGTCAGCAAATCATCATAATGAATGGGTTTAAGAAATCGGGTAGTCATGCGGATCACCGGCAACATGTATCCGGCTTCTTCTACCAATCTGTAGCTTATCCCCAAACTGCGAAATAATTCCCACCTGGCGGTTTCGTAATATTTTGCATAATTTGCATGATGTACGGTCCCCATCTGGTCCGTATCGGGATACATTACCCTGAATACATATTCGTGTTCCAACATAATATTTTCTTTTTTTCGATTATTCACGGAAATTTAGAACATGAATCAATGGCTGCAGGTATGTCCTTCTCCATGATGATTCTCATGTTGGGCACAGGATACACCTGAATCAGTCAAAATCCACCTCTCAAGTACATTTCGGCTACTTCAGATACGTCCCCTGAACATCCCCTTATAACATCTATGCCGTGATGGTTGAGAACCTGAATTGCGCCCTCACCAATACCTCCGGCTAACATCACTTTAACACCGATTTTTTGAAATATGCCGGCAATATTCGATTTGCATCCACATCCCTGGGGAGAAGGCAGAATTTCTGTCCCGGTAACATTAAGGTTGTCATCGGCCGAAATTACGGTATACATCTCACAATGTCCAAAATGACTATCTACAATATTTCCACTGGTGGGAATTGCTATTTTAATCATGGAATAATTTTTAGTGGTTTAACATATTAATAATATCCTGAACGGATTTTTCTTCATTCTTCAAAATAATCAGTTGAATTTTAAGGCTATCGAGTAAAGGTTTAATTTTAATCCCAAATTCTCCCGATACAATTTTACCTGCTCCCTTTCGATGCAAGTAATTTAACCGAGTCGCTCCACCTGCTCCTTCTTCAGCCTCCTTATATGGATTGGGCAGGATCTCCATACCCCGGGTAACTGTGTCAAAAATTACAAAATATGAACAACGACCAAAACGGCTGTCCAACCTGGAATCCGTACTATTTCCTGTTGATGTGATAGCTACCTTCATGGTTTAGCAGTTCTTAAAAGTAAGTTGCGAATTCTCTTTGTATTGTTCAACCTCAGGTGAACCGCAAAGTGCACATTTTGTAACTTCTTCTTCTTTTTCCGGATGGTTAAACCAGCAACCACAATGGTTGCAGGAATACCATTCACTGTCGAAATAAACCTTGCCTCCTTCGAAAACAATCGGCTTCCCCTGAACAAAGGCCTGTGCGACTTTACGTCTTGCACTTTCATAAATCCTGGCAAAGGTGGGCCGTGAAACACCCATTACCTGAGCAGATTCTACCTGTCCGAATAATTCGTAGTCACTTAACCGTATGGCCTCATATTCTTCATAATTCATAACCACCGGATGATTTTCCTCTGACAGTCCAATGGGTTTAAACCCCCTGAAATGTGGAGGATTGTTCATTCTTCTTATACGTTTGGGTCTTGACATATTATGAACATATGTGCGTAACAAATATAATGATCATTTGCTTATAATTAATATAAAATTATTAAATTTGTTTTGCTCATTTCCATGGAAATGAGCAAATGCTATAAATTATATAAATATTAAAATATGAGAACAACATTTTTTAAATGGTTATTAATCGCTCCGGCATTTCTTTTTGCGGATTGGTTAATCATGGTATTTATCGGTTGTTTTTCAAGTCTTTGTCATGCTGACAACAAGTTTTACTGTTCGGTTTATTGTTGTACCGGAATAACTTTACTGTCACTTACAGCGCTTTTAATTGTATACCTGATATTTAAAAAGGCTACCATTAAAGATAGGGACCAATAATTAAAAAAAAGCGGCCCAGCGCCGCTATTGTAATCCGTTTAAGCCAATTCATCCAGGATTATTTTACTTAGTAAGCAAAACATCATGAATCGCTTTTACTAGCGACTCTTTGGGTAAGGCTCCCATGGCAACCTGTGGCTTCCCGTTTACAGGAATAAAAAGCAAGGTCGGCAGGCTCTGAATTCCCAGTGTTTGCGATAATAGTCTTTCTGCATCAGTATCCACTTTATAGATGATTATCTTCCCGTTGTATTCCCTGGCTATTTCCTCCATCACAGGTGAAAGCTGCCGGCAAGGACCACACCAGCTTGCATAAAAATCAACAATGGCAGGTTTGTTTCCCTCATATTTCCATTGTTTATTCAATTCATAATTAAAAACCTTTTGTTTAAAGGTTGCTTCAGTTAAATGAATTACGGTACCCGTTGCTCCAGCCTTTGGTTCTGTTGACGGATCACCGGCATTGCTATGAAATCCCAGAAAAATCAATATAACTGAAGTTAGAAATAAGTTCTTTTTCATCGTGTTAATTTTAAGAAATTAGTAAAAAACCGGCTGCTCAAATTGTAAGGGATTTCCGGCAGATGAGATTTCTAGCACCTTCCTTTGCTACAAGGACTGTTCACCATTAAAAAGCCAAAAAGCCCTCCGAAAATTACACTCTTGTATGGATTGCTTGTGATAGCGCACGAACCCGAATTACATCCAATAAAGTGATAATATAAAAATCCGGCCAGCCCGCCGATAATCACCGCTAATACGGGCTTCCAGAATGTCCAGGATTTAAAGAACTCCTTTTTAAACACTGACCTCGGATTTTCCACGGTATTGTTCTCCATAATCTTAAAATTGCAGGTTATTTCGGCAACAAAAGTACTAAAAGAATTTTAATAAATCGCTTAAATGTCACTTAAATCTTTTTAATATCACTTTTTTATACTTTGCTGTGATTTGAGGTGATTATTTGCAAAGTGTTACACTATGTATGAGCCAGGATCGCAGCATGGTCGTCGCACAGTGTGAGGTGATTTTGTTTTAATTTTTCGAATTTAGCTGGTTGCCGGTAAGCATTATATAGAATAGGTCTAGGAGAGTTATAAATGCAAATTTAATCCACCAAATAGTATTATTCCGGGCATTGGGTAACCATAATTTATATAATATTTCTTATCAGTAAGGTTCTCTCCTTTTACAAAGACATCAATATACTTGTTGATGGTATAGGATACTCTTGAGTTTATAAGGAATAACTGTTTTTTACTTCTTGCGGTGTTATTTGTATGTATAAAGATTATGAATATGCTGAACCGAAAGGTTAAATTGCAAATTTGTTCCATCTGAAAGTTCCGCTAAAATTAACTGTTGTTCAGGAGCGGCAATGATAGGTTCATCCATCGAAATATAACTGTAATTGCATTTAAAGTAAACATGTTCGGTCGGCTTGATAGGTTCCGGAAAATTCTACACCTGTATTTGAGAATTTACCGGAATTTTCATTTTTAGGTCCTGTTGAATCCATCACCGTTTGATCAGATTATCGCCATTGGCTTTAAATCATGTTAATTCGAGAGAAAGCTTGTTTTTAATCAATTTTTGTAAAACGCCAATTTCATAATTCATCATTCGTTCAGGCTGTAAATTGGCATTAGCTGGAGTCCAAAGATAAAGTTCACGAATTGTTGGACTTCGAAATCCTTTCGATACTGAGGCTTTTAATGTTGTTGTTGATGTAGGATGATATGCCAGTCCACCAGTTGGAACAGGTTCATTACCATATACACTATTATGCTCCAGTCTGAAACCTGCATTTAATGTCAGTTTTTTAAATAGATTCCTGTTGAATATATACATAACCAGCCAATTCATAGACCGTTGTATCGCCAAATACCATTCCCTTTCCATTCATGGCTTTCACGTTTTCAGCAATTCCACCATATTTTTTATAATCAGTACCTATCGTTATTGTATTTCCCTTGAAGAGGTTAAAAGCCTGATAAAATATAATGCCATAGTTTTTGTCTATTGAATGAAACCCATCAGTAATATTGTGTTCCCCAAAGTTGTAAAAGAATCTCAGTGAACCACTTGTTTTATCGAACTTATTGTCAAGAGCAACTGCTCCCATACCACGGGTAATATCATAGTGTATTACCTGCTTTTTTACCTTCCTGACCAGGATCTGTACCATCGAAATTTGCAAGACTGAAATCACCATTAATCTTGAAATTTTGTTAATCTCATATCCCACCCGCAAGTATCCGTTATTTATCTTAAAATCAGATGAATCACGATGACCATTAGTTTGGTCATGGTTAAAAGAAGCAAAAACATTCAATCCATTCTTTTTAAATCCCCCGTTAACCATATATTTTTGAGTATTGTAAGAACCATACATCAGACGGGCATTGGCTTTGAAACCATCTTCTTTTTGTTCTTTAGTAATAATATTGATTACACCACCCATTGCATTTGTACCATATAAGGTTGATGCTGGGCCACGTATTACTTCAACCTTTTCAACATCAGAAGCTATATAAGCATCAGGTAAGGGATGTCCCATAATTCCCATAAACTGAGGATTACCGTTAAGCATTACCAGTACTTGTGTGTTTGGACTTCCCCCAATGCCCCTGAGACTAGATTTGACCTGCTGAACCCGTTGATACACCAAAACCGGTAATCCCCCTTTCAGTGACAAATAAACCTGGCACTTGCTCTGATAATACTGGTAATAGTGCTGATTCGGAGCTATTTTCAATTTTCTCTTTCGATACTACCGATACTGTCAGTGGAACATTGTTACGGTTTACAGATGTCTTTAGACCCTGTTATAACTACTTCATTAATATTAATGGTATCTTTTAAAATACTTTTATCATGCTGTGAAATATCCTGATTTGGAAATTATCAGATTCAATGCATAAATAAAATAACATTGCTTTCATAGAGATAGGTTTCATGATAAATGTTACTAATTAATATATTTCGTGTTACTATATATTTTAAAAATAAAACCCAGAAGGGTTGTTAAACAGTATTTAATTCGCTTTATTAAATTGTGTTACTATTATGGGATTAAAAAAAATATTATTCTGTCCGGCTCATTACCAGTTTACCATGAATAATCCCTTTAATTCCAATTAATTTATCTGATAATTCGGTCAATCTGTTTGCATGTGCCTTTCACAGCAATAATTTCAAGGCAATTATCATGATTTAAATGAAAATGCTGAGAAGAAAGAATCACATCAAAATATTCATGCTGAATATCATTTGATTTAGTTGTTACATCTCCTTTATGATGATCATAAAGCATTACAACTGCTCCGGCAACCATCTGATTGCAATGCCATTTTTTTTCTACCAGATTTTTTTCAACTAAGTGCCGGATTGCCTGGGAACGATTAGGTAAACTATTTTCAATTACAAAGTCATCCAGGGCTTTAAGTAGATCTTCATCCAAACTAACACCAAATCGGGCTAAAGACATCAGATTATTAATTATTAAGTTCGAACAACAAAATTATAAATACTCCTTTGTAATTGAAAGTTTATGGAAAAATCTTCATAATTCCGGCACGACTATTGGAACCTAATGATCTTGTGTTCATTCTTTTTATTTTATTTATTCTGAGCATTTTAATTCTGAATTTATATCAACATGAAGTTTTAAAACACAGAGAGATTATTGAGAAAA
>CAWEGX010000017.1:0-116470 GCA_963808745.1 uncultured Bacteroidales bacterium | reverse complement strand
TTTTTTGGCAGAGTTGCAACTAAGTGTGATACGGAATTAAGTGCTCCGACAACATGATTTTCCACACTTATTTTCATTTTTTTCTTTAGGGTTAAAATAATAAATATCCAGTTAAGTTTGATTAAATTTAAATCAAGTTTTCATTAACCAATAATTATTTAAGCTATGTCAGTAAAAAGGAATTTTATAAAAGAATATGGCAAAGATATCTCTGTTAAGAAAAACCGTATTATGTCATTGTTGAGTCATGTGATCATGCTGGTTAGCATACTGATTTCAAGTTTCGCATGCACGCAGCAGGCAATTACTACTGGCTTTGATCCTTCAAAGTTGAAACAATTGGGTGACAGCGTGCATTACGGTTCCTACTTTATTTACAAAATAGGGGAAGACATCTATAAAATCAACGACCCCGGCGACCCGGAAGCTATATTGGGAGGGCTTATAGGCACGGATATTTATTTGATTTGTGGTGAAAGCAAGGCTTTGATGATTGATCTGGGCAATAATTATATTGATGGTTTTGAAAAAGATCTCATTAAACCCCGTAAAAATGCAAAAGAGGAGTTTCTGGATATTGTTAACAAGTTAATTGGCAAACGGCCGCTGGAGGTTGCTGTCTCCCATATGCACCCGGACCATAGTGGTATGACAAAAGCTTTCCTTGACACCGGGGTGCCTTTATGGATCGGGGAAGGTGAAGACATGGAAAGGTTGAAAACCATGCATGGTATAGATCCTTCAATTTACAGGATTTTCAAGCAAGGGGAAAAGACGTTTGACCTTGGAGGCGGACGCATTGTCGAAACATTTTTGCTCAGGGGCCATTCAAATGGCGGTACAGTGTTTCTTTTAAAACCTGACATGATGCTCTTTACAGGAGATGCAATTAGTCCGGGGCCACGAAGGAAAAGAGAGTTGCGTTCAGCAGAGGCATTTAATAACTTTACAGTAGATATTAACAATCTTGTAAATAACCTCAAGGACAACCTTGCTCCCTATGACAGGTACAGGTTGCAGGTTTACACCGGCCATTCAGGGGAGATGATGTTTCATGCAACAAAAACGGATGCTGCTGATACATTGCCCGAAGATGCAGGTTATGGTGAATGGCGATTTGTCCAGGATATGGCTAACGTTGCAAACGCGATAAAGGATGGCACCTGGCTTGATGCAACAAGGGGATTTCATCACTTTGAAGTTCCTGCAGGAATGAACAATCAAAAGCAAATTCAGATTGTCTTTTACAATGGGGCACTGATTTTGCCTGAAGATGTTGCATATGGGGCATCGGGCATGAAAGTGCCGGAGGTACCAAAAAGTAAATGATGCAGTTTTTTAAGAGGAGATTTCCGGGGACAGACAGTGTCAACAATGGAAATCATTCCGGCATCTTCAAACCGGCTGCCTCATAGGCTTGTCTGAGCGGTATTATTATAGTGCCGGTACCACAGACCATAATTGCCCTGCCTTCCGCGGAAGGCCAGGCATCAGTATAGGCCATATTTCCTATATAACGAACCCCGCTGCCGTCAACGAGCCACTTGCCCTGGAGTATTCCATTTGCACAGGTAGCCACATCCTGAATGAAACGCCAATCAAGGTATCCAATGTCAATCTGGGATTTGTTCGGGTGCAGGAAACCACCATAAGCATTCTGCCACCAGTGGCCGGTATAAACCCTCAGCCCATAACGCTCGTAGGGAGTAAAATTTGCTTTTATATACTCAACAAGCTTCTGAGAGTCTTCTGCTACCTGTTTGAGCTTTTCGATGGTGGGAAAAGCCTGGCCAAATCCCGATCCAAGGGCATCACCTGAAAAGACCAGCATGTCTTTCTTAATGATATACACGGTACCTCCATTGCTGTGCCCCCTGACCAAAAAGGTTTCAACTATGCGTCCATCACCAAGATCGAACGATTTTTTGCCCTGTGTAAAGACCTGATAAATTGACGGATCCAGATTATGCTGAGTTTTAAGTGCGTTCAGGTCTTCCCCTTCCCCTGCCCAAAATGTAACCTTCCGGTCAATGAAAGCACCGGTCATGCCATCATGATCAGGATGCATGTGAGTGACAGCGATTTCCAGAGGTAGTTTGCCCGCCAATCCGTCAATGACTGATAGAAGCTCTTCTGCGGCATTTTTGCGAGGCTTTATTAAGTCCTTTTCATAACCGGTAATGTAATTGTTGCCCAGGTCAATCAGCAACGCCTTTTTGGTACCGCAAACCAGATACATGTCGACTCCCCATCCGCCGCCTTTGGTGGTTTTATCACCAGGATCGTTGATCTGAAAGACCTTGTCCCCTATTTTACGAATAAGGTAGGAACCATATCTGACCTCGTCACCCGGTTTTGATAAGCATTGATGCATTAAAAGGAGTCACCGGCTGTGCAATTGCGGAAGTTGTGAACATGGTCTTAAATGCATCCACCCAAAATTGAACAGGATATTCTCTTGTCCCATCAGCGAATTCAAT
Organism: uncultured Bacteroidales bacterium; assembly: GCA_963808745.1. GTDB lineage: Bacteria > Bacteroidota > Bacteroidia > Bacteroidales > UBA10428 > UBA5072. The sequence goes on along the minus strand of CAWEGX010000017.1, from coordinate 113,990 downwards.
GGGTACCATATGTCCGACATTTTTTAAAACTGTATATTCATGTTTAATGCCCAACGAATCGAGATAATCACTAAATATTTTAGTTATAAGTTTACCATTATTGTTATACAACCAATCCTGATCGCCTACAATAAGTCTTACTTTTACATTCTTCTTTATCATCTCAGCATTCTTCCTGGCATAAAATCTCGGGTGAACTGCGTTAAAGTATTCAATAGATTTTTCTGAGCCGGGACCGGTTGCAGGACCAAAAGTATTTACAAGATATTGCGGATTATGTTCGTCCTGAAATTCAATCAGAGCACCTGCAATAGATGAAGTGAAACCAAACAATTCAGGATACTTAAAAGCAAGTCTTATTGCTCCAAAGCCTCCCATTGACCAACCTTCCAATCCACGGCCGGAGGAGTTGGCTATTGTACGATAATGAGCATCGATGTATGGAACAAGGTTTTTTATTAAAACATCTTCGACAGGTCCGCTAATTACACCTTTTGCGCCAACATTGGCATTGCAATACCAGCCTATTGGTAATGCCTGCACACTTACAATGATTACCGGTGGCATTTTTTGAGCTTTTATGGCCTTGTCCATCTCGTTCATCAGCCATTGCCCTTCTCTCTGGTTTCCATTTCCCCCATGCAAATAGTAAATTACCGGGTAGCGGTCTGGTTGTATTTTTGTACTCTTCAGGAAGATAAATCATAAAACTTCCGAAAGTATCTTTTCCTCTTGCCGGAGTGGGATAAAGCTGATATGTTGCAAAAGATGGTACTGACTTATTGGGTGAGACCCAGGCTGTATCGGGATCAGAATCCTGAATCCTGTCAGGTCTTGACTGGGCAAAGCTGTTGTTAACAATAAATAACCAGACAAAAAAAGGATAAAAGGGCTTTAAAATTTATCATCTTAAAATATCTAACGGGTATTCTTTTCATTTCCTGCATTTTTTAATCGATGTTTTTTTGATCCCTGAATACTTTTATATAAATATACATTAAGGGAAAAAGAAAATCAGAATAAGTTCTGTGAAATGTTTAAAAAGAGGGTGGAAAGTGCATCTTGCACTTTATTTTCCCGGGTTCGAATGCAATAATCCTGCTTTCTGGCAAACATGACCCGATATCTTATCCAGTGGAAGAACCGTGCAGGCGGCATTTAAATTTACTGCAGCCTTTGGCATGCCATATACTATGCAACTCGCTTCATCCTGGGCAATTGTATAAGAACCAGCCTGCCTCATTTCTAAAAGTCCTTTTGCACCATCATCTCCCATGCCTGTCAGTAATATACCCGTGGCATTCTGACCTGCATATTTCGCTGCGGAACGGAAAAGTACGTCAACAGATGGTCTGTGCCTGTTTACCAAAGGCCCTTCATTGATCTCTACAATATATTTGGCACCTGACCTGTTGATCATGATGTGTTTGTTACCGGGCGCAATAATGGCTTTACCTGCAGTAATGCTTTCGCCATGTGTGCCTTCTTTTACCTGGATACGGCATATGCTGTTCAGTCTCTCAGCAAAAGACTTGGTAAATACTTCAGGCATGTGTTGAACAATGACAATCCCCGGACAGTCGGGAGGCATTTTTTCAAGAAAAGTCAGAATGGCATTCGTACCTCCGGTTGATGCTCCTATTGCTATAATTTTGTCAGTGGTCTCTTTTATTTGCACCGGATTGGGTGACAGGGATAAAATGCTGTCCGCGGTTAGTTTTGGAGAGGTTCCAAAAGAAACAGGTTTACGATGCCTGATGTTTACCTGGGCTGCTGCCTTAACCGCATCACAGATTAAAATCTCAGATTCCGCAAAGAATTCCCTGGTGGCCAGCCTTGGTTTTGCGATGACCTCAACGGCCCCATATTCCAATGCCTTAAATGACAATTCCGCTGAATTGGTGGTCAGACTTGAAATCACCACCACGGGAACCGGGTAAGATTCCATGAGCTTTTTTAAGAAAGTCAGACCATTCATTCTTGGCATTTCCAAATCAAGTGTAATAACATCCGGCCGTGCCCTGGAAATTTTTTGCGCCGCGAAGATCGGATCTGCAGCTGTGGCTATAACCTCAATTTCAGGATCATGATTCAATATTTGCGACAGTGTTTGCCTCACCAGTGCAGAATCATCAATAATCATCACATGGATTTTCTTCATACACTTAGTCCAACTTGTTGAAAATACTCGGCTGAATGGTTTTTAATGGCAGCGTAAATCCCATGGTTGTATCGGAATGGCCCAGGAACAGGTACCCTCCGGAATTCAGCTGGTTGCAGAGTTTACTAATTATCCTGTACTGAATTGCTCTTTCAAAATAAATAAGGACATTCCGGCAGAAAATTATATCAAACATTCCAAATTGGGTGTAATCTGATGATAATAGGTTAAAGTGCTGGAAATTAACCGTTTTTCTGATATCTGAATTTACCCGAACCTGTTGTGTAAAGCTGTTCCTGCCCTTTTGAAAATATTCCTTTTTGATGGAATAAGGAATCTCCGATATCTTTTTTTCATGGTAAATACCCTGCATGCCCTCCTGAAGCACTTTTGTTGAAATATCAGTGGCCGTAATTGTGAAATCAATAAAATGCTCCATCCTTGCATATTCCTTCAAAATCACAGCAATTGTATAAGGCTCTTCGCCACTTGAGCATCCTGCACTCCAAACAGATATCTTTCTTTTGCCGGTTTTTGAAAGGTATTCCTTCAAACCTGTCCGGGATAGAAAATCAAAATGGATAGGTTCCCTGAAAAAATCGGTTTTATTAGTGCTTATCTCATTAATCATGTTGGAAAGCTCTTTCTCGCGGCCGGCAGAAGAAAACAGAAAGTCTATATAATCGCCGAAGCTGATCATATTATACGCTTTCAGCCGCTTTTGCAATCTGCATTCTAACAAAGTCTTCTTTGACGGGGGTAATTTTATGCCGTAATTACTGATGATAAAGGTACTTAAGCGATGAAAATCCTTGTCTCCAAGAGAAACCAGCCGGCTTAAATTATTGATTTCCTCAGGCATTCTTCAATATATTGATATCCACAATCTAAGCTATCCTTACTTCTTCATCCACGGCGGAAAGTTCGCTAACACTCAGTACCCGGTCCACATTCATAATCATGATGAACTGGTCATTCATTTCAACGAAACCTTCAAGAAACTCAGGATTATAACGAATGCCAAGGTCAGGAACAGAACGGATGCTTTTATAATTGAATTCAATTACATTGACAACCTGATCCACAAGCAGACCCATTGTCACACTGTTCTCCTTGTTTTTCATATCGACCACCACTACCATCCTGTTTTCATTTTCCGGTTTTTCTATGTTGAACCGTTTGTGCATATCGATAACCGGAACAATTGTCCCCCGGAAATTTATTACTCCCCGGATAAAATCTGAGGAATTCGGAATCTGGGTGATCTGTTCGAATTGTATTATTTCTAAAACCTTATAAACGCTTATAGCGAAGTATTCCTTCCCTATTTTAAAGTTTATATAACTGTTTTCCCTATTGATATCTGAGTTTTCCATAATTTTTTCAGTTTGATGCAATTTGGTTAAATAAAAAATTAGTATCCAGAATGAGTGCAAGTTTGCCGTCCACCATGATGCTTCCGCCGGAAAAGTAGGGTTGATTGACAAATAATTCTCCCAGTGGTTTTATAACAGCCTGATGTTCTCCAATAAGTTTGTCGGCAATAATGGCGTACCTGTTGTCAAATTTATTGATGATGATCACCATTTCGCTATCATTTTCGTGATCGGAATAGTTGAACTTTTCACGCAGCGAAATGAAGGGAACAGGATTGTTCTTATACTTTACAAATTTGTTGTTCTGATTGGCCAGGTTAATCCGCTTTTCTTTATAGCAATATTCAACATCCAGCAGGGGTATTAATATCGGGGAATTATTGACTTCAATCATGAGGGTATCAATAATTGATAAAGTTGTCGGCAGTTTAAGCGTAATTGATGTACCCAGCTCTTTTTCTGTCTCAATCTCAATGCTTCCGCCGACAGAATTCAGCTCCTTGCGCACCACATCCATCCCTACACCCCTGCCTGAAACAATGCTTATGTTATCACTGGTTGTGAATCCCGGCTCCAGGATCAGGTGTAATAACTCCTGATGGGTTATCGGCTGGTCGGATTGTATGTAGCCCTTCCTGATGGCACATTCCCTGACTTTGTCAAGATTAATTCCCCTGCCATCATCCTGTATCTGGATAACCACATTTGCACCCGAATAAAAGACAGAAACCTTCAATTGACCCTCGGCTTTCTTTCCCTTTTGTACCCTCTCCTCAGGATTTTCTATACCATGGTCAATGCTGTTCCTGATGATATGCATCAATGGATTTTCAATAGACTTCAGAATGGTCTTATCAATTTCAATATTCTGTCCGTCGATGATCAGATTTACTGATTTCCCAAGGCTTTTAGAAAGATCCCTGACCTGTCTTTTAAATTTATTCAGTAAGGTGCCAACAGGTATTAATCTCAGATCCAATGCATTGTTCCTGAATTTCTTGGTTAGTTTTCCCAGGTTTTCAATGCTGTTATTCAGCCTGGCATCCTTAAAGGTGGATCCGTGGGCCTCGAGTGATGCCGCCGTTATAACAAGTTCACTGACAAGGTTCATCAGTTCGTCGAGTTTTAGCGATGAAACATGGATCGTATTGTTGCCGGCATCCGGTTTTGAAACATCGGAGGGAGCTGTCTGTGACCGGGAACCGGTCTCTTCAGTCCTCTCATATTCCTGCCCGCTGCTGTCAACCAATAACTCCAGTTGTTCAGCTATATATTCTGCCGGAGATGTATTGTCGGGGTAGAATTGCGCAATCAGTTCCTCCAACCTGGGATCAAAACTGGTCAGATTTTTTGATATCTCAAAAACACAATACTCCTCCTGGTCATAAAACATGAATATCTCTTCAACCTCACTGATCTTCAGGGAGGTGTTCAGATAGATCTCCCAATTTGTATGGCACTCCTTTTCAAGCTCCTGTCCCTCACCGGCCTCTTTCTGATGAACATGAAAGTGTGAATTGCCGGAGTGGTTTATTTCCTTAATGACTTTATCCGGATCAAGTCCCCGCTCAAAGATGTTTCTATCCGGAGAGAAGAGTATGGCATAGTTTTTAGTGCGGTTGCCGGAAAGCTCCGTTGCAGATTCCAGTGGGGCATTTTCACCCAAAAACTGTTGTTTAAGCAAAGCGGTAATCAGCACATCTTCATCGCCGGAGTAACTATTATCCAGCATGGCCTGAAGCAAATCCTTACCGTTAAGGGTTATTCCGATAATCTCACCGTTGATTTTTAACTTTCCTGTTTTAATTCTATCATAGAGACTCTCAAATTCATGGGTAAGATTTTGAACCTTGTCAAAACCAAACATGCCTGCATTTCCCTTCAGATTATGCATGATACGGAAAATACTATCGATAATACCGCTGTTATCCGGATTCTCTTCAAGCTGCAGCAAGTCTGTTTCCAACTGATTCAACAGTTCAAGTGCTTCTTCTATAAAACTGGCGCGAAATTCATCTGTCATATCAGTGCTTTTTGAACCATTTTTTTGAATTCCGTAACCTCAAAGGGTTTCTTTATCCAACAGGTAATTTTGGCCTCCCTGGCCTTGTTTTGTTTTTCAATACTTGTTTCGGTAGATAGCATGAAAACAGGTATGTATTTGTATTCATTCATGCCCCGGATATAGGTCACCAATTCTGCTCCGTTCATATTGGGCATGTTAAAATCAGAAATGACCATGTCAATTTTTCTCCCGTCAAAAAACTGGAGAGCATCCCTGCCATCGGCAGCTTCATAGACTATAAATCCCAGACTTTCAAGCGTTTTCTTAATTACCTGCCTTGATGTATTGAAGTCCTCCACTACAACAATTCGCTTTTCCATGATTCAATTATTTTGGCCTTACGAACCCCTCAGGAACCTGCTAAAAGCTTTCGAAATCTGAGTCAGCTACCGTTGGGGTCAGTAAATCCTGTTTGGTTGCACTAATTTTTTTAGAACGATTCACAACAGTTTTAACCTGCTTATATTCCGTATTCAATTTCTGTGATTGATGTGTTCTTTTAGGTAGATTTCTGTCATCATCCAGTTTGAAAAATGAAACTGCACTTCTTAGACTGTCTGCCTGTGATGACAATTCTCCGGCACTGTTTGCCATTTCCTCTGATGATACTGCATTTTGCCGGGTTACTGCATTCAATTGCAGAATGGCACTATTGATAAGATCTGCACCGGCATTTTGCTCCACACTTGCTGAGGTAATCTCCTGGACCAGCTGGGAAGTTTTTTGGATTTCAGGAACCAGGGCATCCAACAGAAGCCTTGAATCCCCGGTGATTTTCAGACTGTTTTTCGATAAGTCCTCAATTTCATCTGCTGCCTGTTTGCTTCTTTCAGCCAGTTTTCGAACTTCAGCTGCCACAACCGCAAATCCTCTGCCATGTTCACCTGCCCTGGCAGCTTCGACCGCTGCATTCAAAGCAAGCAGATTTGTCTGGAAGGCAATGTCGTTGATAATGGTAATTTTTTGAGCAATCGTTTTTATAGAATCCAGGCTCTCTTTTCCGATTTTGCTCATTTCGATCATACTATCTGCAGCTTTCTTTGAAATGCGTTCAGTCTGCTGCGCATTAGCCGTATTTTGCTGAATATTGCCGGCCATTTCCTCAATTGAAGAGGAAACTTCTTCAGTTGACGATGCCTGTTGGCTTGCTCCTTCTGAAAGCTGCCGGGAATTCTTGCTGATCTGCGCACTGGCAGCCGCGATGCTGTCGGTCCCCGTTCTTATTTTCATCACAGTTTCGTGAAGTTTTTCAATCATTAAGTTGAGAGCGGATGCCAGCTCGCCTATCTCATCCTTCTGATCAATATCAAGTTTCAAAGTAAGATTGCCTGCTGCAATGAATTTGGCAAATTCCACACTTTTTTCCATGGGTTTGGCGATAGCCCTGAGGATAATTATCCCAATTATCACTGTAAAACCAATTCCAAAAAGCACTATTACAATAACCAGAAGCATAGAACGGTCTGTGTGGCTTTTTGACTCCTGCAATGAATTCTGCAGGATATGCCGGTTCTTCACTTCCAGATCTTCCAGAATCTTCATCAGCGAATTAAAGGATTTGTCAATTTCTTTACCTAAACGGCCCGATTCTGATGAATATTCCGCTATTTTCTGATTACTGTCAGTGGTTAGTATCTCGGTCCTGATTTTTTTGAATTCATCATATTTTGACAAATATTCTCCCTTATATAGCTTTTCAGCCTTAACCAGTAATTGCCGGATCTCTGCCTTTTCTTCCTTGTAATTGCTTCCCCAATCCGCATTGCCTGCTGTTTCTCTGGCCTTTGCAAGTGCACTTTCGAAATCTGACCTGGTTGTCGTATGTATATTCATCCAATTTGTCAACTGTTCATTTGAATTGGATTCCATGATTTCCTTCAGGATCTGCTTATCCTGAAGGATGTGATTTTTAGATTCCAGGAAAGCACCCAGCCAGATCATAGCTTTTAATAGCAGTCCTATTGTTCTTCTCAATGCCTTTTAGAGAGACCAATTCAGTAATACTGGCCACCATCAGAAACAGAATGAAAAATCCAAAACCAATTGCAAACTTGCCTCCCAATTTTAAATTCTTAAACTTCATGATTCAGATGATTTAGTAATTAATTCACAATCGGTTTGGAAAAATGCCTGACAAGGATTTTTGAAGTTTTTACGGATAAATGAGAGTCAAGTTACAATAAACCAATTGAATAATTTTTGAAGGTACATCCGGATGGGAAGCACCAGGGAAAACAAGTTCCGGAAGTCCGGGTAAATAAGAAGTATGACGGCCGGTGCGAATCGGGTAATTATTGCTCGGTTGTTAATTCAGAGGAAGCCAAATAATTGTGTCTTATAATACCCGTCAGGGTGTTAAAAATAATCTTCCGGCCCATTGTACCTCCGACCGATTTGGAAATAATCCCTATTTCGTGTTCACAAATAAAATCCAATGCTGCTTCGATGTTTTTCTTTCCAATATTAAAATTTGAATTCTCGTAGGTAAGGAGCTTCGCCCTCCTCCAAATACTTTTGCCACAATGTCCCTTTGATTTGATCCCATATGCAACATCTTGTCCAGCATGAAATCCAATGAGGTATCACCGTACTTTTCAATATCGGATGTGTAATTGTCATATACAGGTAATAAAAAGTGATTCATCCCGGCGATACGTCTGATTGGATCAAAAAAACAAACCGAAACGCAAGATCCGAGAATTGTGGTTATTTCCATGGCATCCTTCGTAACCACTAATTGGCCCGGATATAAATAAAGTCTTTTTAATCGACTGCATAGGGACCCTGCCATTATTAGGACTATTCTAAAGTAGTGATTTTCGGACATATAACCATCAAATTAACCAATCATGTTCCTTTTTTTTTAATTATCTCATTCTTGTTAATCATATTGTGAAACAACAAGTTGGTTCCTTCGTATATACACAAGTAATTTTAGCACCTTTCTGAACCAAAAGCCTTTAGATATGACTCTTAAAAGAAAACTTCTACTTTTAGTTGTATTGCCTGTATTGGTATGCACAACGATAGCCGTCCTGATTTCCTCGTTTAAAATAAGAAATCAGGGTATTAGTGGTCTTGAAGATAAAAGTCTTTCAATACTCAGTTTGAATATTGAGGAGTATCTTATGCATCATGAAGATTATTCGAGCATGTTTAACGCGGATGATTCAAGTATTTCGCAATCAAATTCCGAACGGTCATCTCAAAACTATAAATTCAGAATTTCATCATTGGAGGCAGTGAATCAAAACAATTTGGCCTGGGAGAAGGACAAAGTTTTTTTGGAAAGATTTGAAAAAGAACGCGATAAAGAAATATTCCATATTGATAAGGATTCTGATCTGTTAATGGTAATGCGACCGGTTTACATGGAAAGATCCAAAGGATGCCTTGAATGCCATGGCACGAAAGAGGAAATCTCAAATCTGAATTCTGAAGACAAATTGAGAGGGATTTTTATAGTTACTTCATCCATGGCCAATGTCAACAAACAAATCAAATCATCCATTTATCAGATGAGTATTATCGGTTTTATTATTATGGTCATTGCCGTAATTATGGGTTCCGCCTATGTTTTCAGGATTAATTCAACCATAAAGCAAATAATTCTGGTGAGTAAAAATATGTCCGAAGGCAATCTGAAACAGAAACTTGACATTCATTCAAAAGACGAACTTGGTGAACTGGTGAAATATATCAATGTTATGATACAGTCAGTTAGCAAAGTATTGCGAGGGGTAAGAGATGCTGCTGATGATCTGACATTATCAACCAAGGAAATAGCAAATACTGCAAACTCCATTTCACAGGGTGCAAATGAGTCTGCTGCTTCTATTGAAGAGGTTTCTTCTACCATGGAAGAGATTGCCTCCAATATTGAAACGAATAGTGAAAATGCAAATCAGACAAATATTATATCCGACCTGGCAAACAAAAAAATGCAGGAAGTCGCCGGACAGTCAAAAGTTGCCATAGAAGCCAACAGAACCATCACGAATAAAATAAAAATAATAAACGATATAGCCTTTCAAACCAATTTGCTTGCCCTAAATGCAGCTGTTGAAGCTGCCCGTGCGGGAGAACACGGTCGCGGATTTGCCGTGGTGGCTGCAGAAGTGAGAAAACTGGCTGAAAACACCAAAAAAGCTGCTGACGAAATAGTTGCCTTATCTGAAAAGAGTCTGAGTCTTGCGGAAAATGAAGTCAATAGCATGACAAGTCTTATTCCCGAACTTGAAAAAACCACGGTCATGATCCAGGAGATTTCTTCGGCAAGCAAAGAGCAAACTCAGGGTGCAATCCAGATTAACGACACGATTCAACAGCTAAGTCTGGTTACACAGCAGAATGCATCAGTAAGCGAAGAGCTGAATTCAAGTGCGGAAGAAATAGCCAAGCAGGCAGAACAATTAAAAGAACTTATCTCTTTCTTTAATATTGAGAAGGAATAGATCTGCTGCATCTGATTATTCCAAATCCCTTTGGACCCTTGATCTTTTTCCGATCAAGGGTCTTTTTTTTGGGTTGAGCGATGAAATAATGGTTACTGCTTGACCAGTTCCACCCTCCTGTTTTTAGCCCTGCCTTCTTCATTATCGTTGGATGCTACCGGTGAAAGGGATGCGACGCCATAGGATTTGAGACGGGCTGCCGGAATTGCATACTTTGTTACAAGGGCGTTTACCACTGCATCCGCACGGTCTTTCGAGAGTTTCATGTTGGCCTCAATCGTACCAATGTTGTCCGTATGGCCCACCAGATACAATTTAAGGCCTGTATTGCCCAGAAGGAGTTTGGATATCTGCTCAATGGCCATATCGGATTCAGGCTTGATCTCGGTTTTCCCGCTGTCGAAATATATTCCATAAACGGCAACATGGCCGGTATTGTTGATGTCGTTTCCCATTGCTTCGGCGTTAGCCGTGATTTCCTGTTTCATGACCTCTCTTTCCACAATATTTAACCGGTACATATTGGCATATGACCTTACCTCTATCCAGGTTTCCTTGCTGTCTTTCTGAATCACGATCGTGGAGGTTTTGTTGAAGTTATCATCAAAGACAACTTTTCCACCTATTTTTTTAAGGGCATCCTGAACGTTTCTCCTAATCTTTAGTTCTCCCGGTTCAGAAGCACCGGTGTTCAGGTTGTATTGCAGGTAGTATTTATGACCCTCTATAACTTCAGGCGTCTTGTTCTGGATGTTAAACTTATGGCTGTCAAACTCGGTATCTTTATAACCGGTAATATGGAAGTCAGGCATTCTTGTAAGTAATGGATGATCCTTGCTTCCTTTGATATCCTGATCCGGTTGCATTGAAAAACCTTGTCCGGTCACTGAAAGGACCAGACTGAAAATAACTGCAATTACATTTTTCATATTGTTTTCCCTTTAATTTATGATTTTGCTTTCACGGCCCGTCGATAACTCTGATGGAACGTGGCTGAAAGATTAAATTTATAAAATGTTACACATATATCAGCATACTGAAGAAAACATTTAATGATATTCCATAAACGGCAAGAGATAGCCTTCGGATCAATCCGCTTATCCAAACTAAAATTGTACCTTAGTATGGTAATATAAACAAATCAGGCGATGAAACCGAAGATAATGTTCTTGCTGTTACTATTTTCCGGATCAGTGTTTTTAGCATTTGGACAAGACACCGGCAAAAAGATTTCCATTACCGGGGTGGTACTTGATCCATATAAACGTCCGGTGCAGGGTGCGGAAATAATGATTGACGGCGTTCAAAGCGGAAAATCCACAGACAAAAAAGGCTTTTACAAGATCAAGATAAAGTCAACTGCTGTGCGAATTGGTATTTTCACATTGCCTCCCTCCACTATCCATGAGCGCATTGATGGAAGAACAACCATTAATTTCACCCTGAACGATTCGATAACTCAGCAGATATACAGGCAGAAAAATCTTCAGGGTGACGAAGTGGTGAATGTAGGATATGGCAGTCAGAAGAGGAAAAGCCTCACCACTTCTGTCGGCCAGGTAGACGGAACTGAAGAAAGGTTTGCTTCATATAACTCAATTTATGATATGCTGAAGGGTGAAATCCCGGGCGTTGATGTTGTTGGCCACAGTATAACCATCAGAGGGGCAAGTACAGTGAACGAGAACACGGAACCTCTTTTTGTTGTTGACGGCACACCGGTAATGTCCATTGACAACGTACTTCCCCAGGAGGTTAAATCAATAGATGTACTGAAAGGATCCGCAGCGTCGATATATGGCACAAGAGGCACCAACGGAGTGATCCTTATTACGCTTAAGCACTGAAATGTGTTTATCGAAGTAAGATTCGGCTTCACGTTTAAATCCATTTGCCCAATAAGCATATCCGATCCTGTGCATTCTGTTCATATCATTCAAATCAGATATACCCAGCGTTTTCGCTCTGTCAATATATTTTTTAAAGAAATTCAACGATTCTTTATTTCGTTTGCCCTTTCCACAATAATATCCAAGATCACTTAATATCGAAAGGTCAGTCGAATCAATCACATATGCTTTTTTTAATATGACGATTGCATTCTCCCAGTTTTGTAAACTTTCTTCTACCAAGGCAAGAAGAGAATAATACCGGACAGAATCTCCATCTAGTTTAAGCGCGTCGAGATTATATCGATTGGCATGCTCTTTGAATCCGTTAAAAGCAAATTCAATAGAAATTTCTCTCAGGAGGCCGGGTAACGCTGAACCATGATTAAGCGATGCGGCCTTTAATAGATTCTGAATCATTTCAAGATAGTACGACTGATTTAAATATAATTGCGCTTTCCCGTAAAAAGGCACCCAGTCATTTGGATTGAGCCGGGAAGATCTGTCATATTCCGAAAGCGATCGCTTAAAGTCGCCTTTTTCAGCATAATATAACCCTTTTATAGTATGGGCCTCGGCTAACTGATCATCAAACGACAAGGGACTGGGGAGCCAGAATAAGTATAGAATCGAGAAAACTTCTGGAAAAATATTCTTCAAAATAATGCTCGTTCAGATAAACAGTTGCAAGTCCGATATAGGCTTTGGCGTATGTAGAATCATACAACAGCGCGGTCTTGTACATTCTTTCAGCCCTTTCAAGCCCCTGCCATTTGGGAGGCGTATTTAACAAATTGGATGTATACGGATTGTTTAATATATATTTAACATCCTCAGCTCTTCCCCTCAGATAAAAATCATAAGCTGTTAAGCTGGCCGTAGGTACCTTTTCAATCAGTTTCTTTTCTTCAGGTGTTATTGTTGTATTTAATTCCGAGGCAATTGCCGATGCAATCTGATTTTGTATATTGAAAATGTCACTGGTGACCTGAATTTTTTCTTCATAAGAATGAGTCCATATTTCCCTGTCCCTGGCATCAATTAACCGTACTCGCAGACGGAATGTATTACCATACCGTTGTCCGCTTCCTTCTACAATGTAATTCACATTCAGCTTCGTTGAAATTTCAGGAATAGTGGGCCTTTCCTGGCTTCTAAACTGATCCGTGGAGGTGCGTGACAGTACCCTGAGATCTTCAATCTTTTGCAGATTTTCAAGGATATCCTCCATGATGCCATCGATAAAATACTCGTTTGTGACCGTATCACTGAGGTTCCTGAAAGGAAGTACGGCAATTGATTTTTCCTGGGTTTTTGAAACGTGGTCGTCATTTTTACTGGAATTGCCATGAAAGCAATTTATATTCCGGCATAAACTAAAAGCTAAGAAACAGAATTATGGATATAGAAATTACAAAAATGCCTTACAGTCTTCCTTCTTCTAAAAGGTAATCTTGTTGCCGATCCCGTGACTATTTTCTCCGGCTTTTTCAATATATCCTTTTTTACCTGGCCGGGAGGATAGCCATAATATTCATGAAAGCATTTGTTAAAATAAGCCGGACTACCGAAGCCCACCATGTAGGCTATTTCAGAAGCCGTACCGACATTATTCTGAAGTAGCCTCATGGCACGCTGAAGACGAATTTCCCTGATAAACTGACTTACATCCTGGTTACGTATGGTTTTCAATTTGCGATAGATGGTTATCCGACTGATTCCGGACTCCTCAGCCAGATTTTCCACGCCAAAATTCTCATCCTTCAGGTTAGCGATAACTATATTGGTAAGATTACTGATAAATTGCTGATCCATGGAAAGGGGCTCATTCATAGCAGATTTTATTGAATACTAAATTTAATGAATAATACTCTGCATGTCAAGTTAAAAGAGAGTAATTCTGCGCCGGGCCCCTTTAATTTGATTTTCATTTCATGGTTAACTTGTACGTTCCCCTGGCAATCAATAATCTTTCACTTCACCGAAATGTATCTTTTGCAGCGTAATTGTTCCTTCCCACACATGATAATAGGTATTGCCTACCGAAGATAAATAATCATTCGTTGTGCCCTCGCCCATAGCACCTTCAAAAGCACCGGTCCCTCCCAGGATTGTGAAAGGGAGTTGCCAGCAGTAAATCTCATCGGGATGTTCACCATCCTCTTCTTCCTCCTGCTCTCCCAATCCTACACAGGTCTTTCCGGAAAAGCTCAGGAACAGGGTATCCCCCTGCTGCGTTAAAATATAACTCAATCCCGGCGAGATGGTGCTGATGTTGGTGCAGAAGATCGAATGAAAGGAGGAATAACCAACATAATTTCCTTTTCCATTCGCAATTTCAACTACATGTTGAAAATCAGGAATACATCCTTCCCGGTTCTGACCGGTTGAGATGTTATTACCCTGGTATACTGCCTTAAAAGGCATGGTAACCGTTTTAGGTTCAGTTGGAACCATGTTCGGATCTGAATCGATCCTGTCTTCGCAGGCGCAAAAAACCGCCATGCTGCACAATAATAATCCTGACATTGTTTTCATAGCTTCCATTTTTAGTTAGACATAAGCAAATGTTTTATTATCAAAAACTTACGTCAAATTTATAATGGTAACTTTGCAATAACTTAGCAATTATATTTCATATGCTATAAGAAATTGATCAGGACTATCAATTATGTTTCAAAAGATTGCAAAGACACCGCAGGCATACTCAAAACCCATGCCCATCATTCATTTTGACAGGTTGAATTAATAAGATATATTTACGATATCGAATTGTGCCTGCATACTTCAATTAACCCTCCGGTAATTGTCACAATCACATCAATCAAATTTCTGTATGATAAAACAATCCTGGCTCTCTTTCCCTGTTCATTTGGTTTTCCGGTACAGTACCTGCTCAAATGCCGTCCAAAGGAAACTACAACCCCATTTATCAATACTGATAATGGTTCCATAGTCGGATATAACACCGGGCGCTATAATAACCGCCCGCTTTATATAAACAACTCCAATGCCTTTATTCTTACAGGCGATCAGCCCATTGCCAGGCTGGTGCAGGGAGAATACATCCACGGGACTTTTATGCTGGCTTTGCTGCATGATGGAAAGGCAAAGTGGCTTCAGCAATGTGAACAGATCACTTCCTTCTATCGCGCGGGAACCATGAGATGGGAAATTACCGATCCGTTGTTCAAGGACATCAAAGTGACACTTGAAGTACTACCCATGGCCTTAACCACAGGCATGGCAATTCGTGCCGCGGCAGAAGGAGTGAAGCAGGGGGACTCACTGATCTGGGCATTTGGCGGAGCGCAATGGCGGAAAGATCAAAACCTGTCATGGAAGCTTGATGTAATGGGACAACCGGAATTGCTTACCTGGGGCTTTGATCCGGAGGAGTGCCGGAATAATGAAGTTACCGTAAACAATCAGAGATGTTACGTGATCCTTCCTGCACAAACCGAAGACAGGAACAATCTCTTCACAGTGGCTGGCCATTGCAGCGAGCAATCAATAAATGCAGCCGGCGAGGCCTCTTTGTGGAGTAAAACCGAAACATTTGTCAGATCGTTACCCGGAAACCTTCCGCTTCTGCATGGAATTGCAGCGGTTGAGCAGGGAAAATCAATCTACTGGGCTTTTGAAGTATTAAAAACGCCGGGCATACCTGAAATTTCAAAGATGGATGATCCCGTAAAGGCATTCGCCGAAGGCCGGAAGCGAACTGACAGTTTCCTGGACCGACTCAGGATAAGCACGCCTGACCCCTGTCTGGATGCCATGGCAGAGGCATCGGTAGCAGCTGTTGACGGTACCTGGTATCCTCCTGTGTTTGTTCATGGCGGCTTACAGTGGAATTTAAGATTTCCGGGCTGGCGGACAATTTTCGGCGGCACAATGTACGGCTGGCATGACCGGGTAATGGATGAAGCCCGTTTTTACACTGGTTTCCAGGTAACAAGCTCAGATAAGAAAGTTGCCAAAGCTGATACGGCAACTTTGCTTACCGAACAGCATACTGATTCAAGGTTCTATGGAGTGGGCTATATTAATAAGGACCAGGGATTCTATAACATGCAATCCCAGTTCTTTGATCAGATAGTTGAAGAATACCGGTGGACGGGTGATCCCTCGCTGGTGAAATTTTTTCGGAAGGCACTGGAATTGCACTTAATATGGATCCGCGATTGTTTCGATCCGGATGGGGATGGTGTTTATGAGAGCTACATCAATCTCTGGGCATCCGATTCACAATGGTACAACGGGGGTGGAACAGCGGAGGAAACCTCCTATGCGTACCGGGGTCACCTGGCTGCAAGGGATATGGCCCGAAGCGACGGAGACTCATCCGCTGTGAAATACCATACCATGATGCTTGAAAAAATTAAAACAGGGTTCTTCAGTAAATTATGGATCACACAAAAAGGGCATCCCGGCTCTTACAGGGAGCAGGGCGGGCATGAACGATTACATGAAAACCCATGGCTGTACAGCATTTTTTTACCGGTTGATGCCGGCCTTACTACGCAGCAACAATCATTAGAATCAGTTTATTATTCCGAATGGGCATTACAAAACGACAGGATGCCGGCCGGTGGAAGAAAGGTATGGACTTCAAACTGGGTACCCTCCATATGGTCCGTTCGTGAATTGTGGCCTGGCGACAACTATCACCTGGCACTCAGTTATTTCCAGGCAGGCTTGCCCGATGACGGTTATGATATAATGCGCGGAACCTTTATGTACAGTGGTTTCGATCATCTTTCCCCCGGAAACCTGGGTGGCATGCAGGGGGGTGTAGATTTTGGCGACTGTGTACATACATTCACCCGCGCCCTGGTTTCCGGACTTTTTGGATACAAACCGGATTACCCAAACGGAAGGGTTGTGATTGCCCCTCAATTCCCTCACACCTGGGATCATGCTTCCATTGAACTGCCTGACGTGAAAATAGCCTTCGCAGGCAAGGAAAATAATATCAAATATAGCATTGAGCTAAAACGAAATGCCGACATGGAGATATTACTGCCTGTGCAATGTGAAGACATTAAAAATGTATTTGTCAATGGCAGCAAGGCAAATTGGACATTGGATCCCGGAGCCGGTCTCAGTGTGTTGAAAATTGAACTTGCAAATGCCAATCAAGCGGAAATATCCATCGAAACAATAAATCCACTACCCTATTATCCACCGGCCCATTTTGAGGGTAATACAGGGGAAGTCCTGAAAATTATTGTTGAGAATGCAAGGATCATTTCACTGGAAGATAATCAGGGAGTTTTTAAAGACCCTAAAATAGAAAATGACATGCTCACCGGCACACTGTCAGCTTCCAAAGGTTATCATACTGTAATGCTGCGAACCATGGCCGGAAAAACCCCTCAAATGCGCATACTCCGCATTAAAGTGGATGATCCTTCAGGTGATGCCAATATTGTGGCCAGGATTGAGGAAAAGGTCCCGGCAGGCGCGATTTGGGAGACTGTTGATATCCATGCCTCTTTTAATGCAGATGTAACCTCGGTCTATAAGCAGAAATACCTGTCTCCCCGGCCAAATACTGTTTCGCTGCGTTTGGGATCCGATGGATATTCTCCCTGGACCTTTACTCACTGGAAAAGTGTGCCTCCGGTAATCAGGACTGATTATGTGACCGGGATGCTGGACGGCAAAGAACGGCTTGTCACTCCGCAGGGTGTGCCATTTTTCTGGGATAAGGGGCAAAGGAATATAGCATTTACCACCCTGTGGGATAATTATCCGGCAAAAATGAATTTTCAGGTTAACACAACAGGTAAAGTCATCTATTTCCTGATCTGCGGATCTACCAATGTGATGCAGTGCCAGATTGCAAATGCAGTCATTTGTCTGAACTATGCCGATGGACAAACCGATTCCCTGCAACTTATACCACCGGTAAATTACTGGAACCTGAGTACAATAGAAGCGCATGCCGCCGGTCCCGGACAAGCAAGTGCGAGCGATTATAATTCAAAGGCAAACAGCTTTTGCATGCCTGCAAAACTGCCTGAAACAGTAAATCTGGGCGAAAACTGCAGGGCAATGCTGCTTAACCTGAAAATGCGCAGTGGAGTTGTACTGAAGAGCATCACCCTGGAAACCCTGTCCCAGGAAGTGGTAGTGGGTTTAATGGGCATTACGGTAAGGAAGTAACTACACAAAAATCACCCGAAAGAGCAGAAACAACAGTCCTGACAGCAATATGGTCACCGGAAGGGTAATCAGCCAGGCAATGCCTATGGAGGCAACCGTTTTTTTCTGAAGGTTTTTAAATCCGCCCCCGGAAACCATACTGCCGGCGATGCCGGATGAAAGCACATGGGTAGTACTTACAGGCAGTCCCAACCAGCTCGATACGGAGATTGTACTGGCGGCAATGAGCTCTGCACTAGCTCCCTGGGCGTAAGTGAGATGTGTCTTGCCAATTTTCTCTCCAATGGTTACCACAATTCGTTTCCAGCCAACCATCGTGCCTAATCCAAGCGCAATGGAAATCATCAGGATCACCCACCAGGGAGAGTATTCTGTATAGGTTTTTAATTCTTTTATCTGGTCCTTATACCGGGTTATCCATTTATGATTTACTGAATTCACCGGGTTTTCATTCAGATGCTTCATCAGGGTCTCTGATTTTTTCGAAACTACCAGTATGTCGCGACGGGCATTCATACTGTTGATCCGGTTCATATTTTTGAAATCTTTCACTTTCGCAAACAGCAGAGATAAAGAGTCCATCCCCGAATTGATGATCCTGTAATCAGCGCTATCGGCAGCTGATAATTCGGTTGGATCCAGACTGGCCATCATGGTTTGCATAGTGCTTATGTTGGTCTGAAGTTTAACCGGATCCTTGGTATGGTCAAGTGCAAACCTTACAGGTACGATAGCAATGAGGATGATCATGATCAGACCCACGCCTTTCTGGCCGTCATTGGATCCATGGGAAAAGCTGACACTTGTGCATGTAAGGATCAGGAGGGAGCGTATCCACATAGGAGGTGGCTTTTTAGCAGGCGGCTCCTTAAAGATGACTTTGTTTTTGACAACAGCCTGCAAAACCGACATCAGCAGCATGGCAAGTAAAAATCCAAATACCGGCGAAATGAGCAGCGACAAACCGATATCCTTGACTTTTGACCAGTTCAGGGCAATGTTATGACTGCCTGGCAGCAGCATATAGGCTATTCCCACGCCGAAAATGGATCCGATAAGTGTATGTGAACTTGAACAGGGAATTCCAAGGTACCAGGTGCCAAGGTTCCAGATAATGGCAGTAAAAATCAGGGCCATGATCATGGACAGGTTATGATAAATATTATTATCCGTGAGGGCTTCGGTGGGAAGTAAATTGATAATTCCGATAGCCACTGCAATACCACCGACATTAACGCCAACAAAATTCCAGAAACCCGACCAGATAACGGCAACCTGCGGCTTAAGCGAATGTGTATAAATTACTGTGGCTACCGCATTGGCTGTATCATGAAAACCATTAATGAATTCAAATACAAGGGCGCAAAAGATGCAAAAAAGCAGAAGGAATGTAAGCGCAGTGCTGATACCAAACATAAAAATATAATTTCCCAGTCACAAATATAAAAATAAGTTCTGCAGTTCTGCAGTTTTGCAGTTTTGCAGTCGGGAACATCTTCGGTGTTCATTATTCGGAGTTCGATCTCCGAAGACGCAACAGCCTAAGCCCCTAAGCCCCTAAACCCCTAAGCCCCTAAGCCCCTAATAGCCTACTTAAAGTAATTGATATACCAGTTATTCTCATCAAGGAGGTAATTGTAGATCTGTTCACGCTGACCGGAGGGATATTTTTCGGAAACAATCTTTGCAAGGAAGGAGGGATCATTTCTTCTTTTTGCAACCCGCATCAGGTCATAAAACCGTCCTCCTTCAAAGGCACATTCCCTGGCTCTTTCGTCCATTAAATCCTGTTCGAAATACTGCTGCTTTTTGGCCAGGTTATTGGTGAGGTTTATATAACCCGTAATTTCATTTGTAAACGGATCATGTAAATAGCGGATATTGTCAAAATTCAGTCCATCATAGCCATCGCCTAACCCTACTCTTCCGCGAACTCCCAATTGTTCTCTGTCCTCAGCTATGTCGTAAAAGGCTCCGTCATTAACAATTCCTTTGGCGTAATTCAGGTTGGTTTTAACCTGCCCGCCCTGGTCAAACATCAGATAAGTGTATATTTCTGAGAGATACAGGTGAATAGAACCGGCCCTGTAGATAACAAATGCTGCATCGTCGGTATACAGGTCCTGGTTGATGCTGTATTTTACTACTATGGTGTCCATTCCATCCATAATACTATTCACTCCACGCGTGTCACCTTTTGATTTCAGTTCAAGCATCTGCATATAACTGTTCCCATCCAGGGCAACCCCATTATTAATATAAAGATAGGATGAGCCATATCCGCGGTAAAAATCACTGGGTATTCCAAGGAAGGTCATTTCGGTCCGGGACGGATTCAGGTCGTTCTTTGATATTCTTTGGGCCCTCCATGAGGTTTCCCATTTAAGAATAGCAGCCGATGTGGGTTTCAGCATATACTGATAGGGAGCGATCGGCAAAAATAAATTCTGAAAACCGTTTTGCTGATATTTCGCTTTGTTAAACCACATAGAATAAATATGTTCCCTGATGTCGATGTTTGCAAATATATTGCTCCAATTTCCACCGGAGAAAGCGTTATCCAGCTGGTAACGCACCGGGTCGGCCGTAGAGTTCCTGATAATAGGCAGGAAATGATCTGCAGCACGTGTGAGGTTTCCCTGGGTAAGATACATTTCACCCAGGAGAGCATGGAGCGCCCAGGGATTCCAGATGCTCACATCCCAGGTTTCATCATTGTTATCCATATGGTGGTTAACACCAACGGCCTTTAATATCATTTTCAAGCTGGTTTGTGAAAAGATCAATGACCATGTCAAGTGTGTAATATTGCTTTTCAAGAGTTATTGGCTGGTTATAAAGGGTGTCATTATAATAACCATTTGTGGAAAAATCTATATACACACTGTCCACATAGGTACCGGGTGAATTCACATAATTTTCGATTTCATCGATTGTAACCAGGGATTCGTGAATATAGGGAACCTTGCCATAAATGCGGGCCGCATTGAAATACGCCCAGGCACGCATGCAAAGTGCTTCACCATAAAGCTTGTCGTAATTTGTGACCGCGCTTTTCTTATCCAGAACCTCAGGATGCTTTGCCTGTAAGATCCTTATCAGGTTATTGCTGGCAGAGATCAGTTTGAAGAAGTTGGTAGGTGAAGCATACTTGTTGTTTTTTGAAATATTGAAATTGTTAATTTCAACCAGGTCAGCTTCTGCATTGGGTGTTATGGTCAAAAGATCTCCACGAAGTTCACCCAGTACCATTAACTGTTCAACAAGCTGCTGCTGTAATCCATACAAACCCATTTCAACAGAGCGGTACTCAGCCCAATCCTTGAACAATTGTTCCTCGGTCAAATCGATTTCCTGATTGGGATTTAAAAATTCCTTACACGAGGAGAAACCCAGGATTGCTATCAGGAATAATAATGAATATTTTGCAGACCTCTTCATATGCATATGCGTAAGTGATGTTATAAACCAACTTTAATTCCAGCGACAAATTGCCTTACCTGGGGCAACAGACCATAATCAACTCCCTGATCTGATTGAGAATAGGAATAACTAAATTCCGGATCATATCCCAGATAATTTGTGAAAGTGAAAATATTGCTGGCAGAGATATAAAATTCAGCATTTCTGAAAACAAGGAATTTTTCAGATATATGATAGTTCAGTGAGATATTCTTTACCCTCAGGTAAGAGCCATCCTCAATCCAACGGGTGGAGAACGAGGAATTACCGATAGGATCTTCCCATAAGGCACGTGGAACATCTGTAACCTGTCCGCTATATTGCCACCGGTTTAATACGTCCTGGCTCTGGTTTTCCAACCCTGTCATACTTTCATTTTTATACCGCATGTAATTGAACACATCATTGCCTGTTACAAACTGCAGAAATATATTAAGGGAGAATTTTTTATAGCTAAAAGTATTTGAAAGGCCTCCATATAAGTCGGGCAGGGAAGATCCGATCACGGTTTTGTCATAATCGCTGATTTTGCCATCAGGAACACCATCGGGGCCGGATATGTCTTCAAATATGGCATCCCCGGCCATAAAGCTCATATTTTTGGTGTTGATCAGATGTGCTGCACTGGCTTCTTCCTGGGTGGAATAGACCCCCTTGTAAATATATCCGTAGAAACTGTTTGCAGGGGAACCTGGCTGATTCACAATCTGGGCGCCAATAATATCGGTGACAAGTTTTTCGCCTTCAATTTGGGTTACTTCATTTTTTACCTGGGATAAACTTGCCTGAACATCCCATTTAAATGAGGCATGATCTATCAGCCTGAAAAAAGTATTGAATTCCCATCCCTTGTTCTTTAATTGTCCGGCATTTTCCATTCTTGTATAATAACCCAGATAAGCTTCCACGGGACGGAATATCAGCATATTATCCGTACGGGAAATAAAATAGTCAAATGTGGCTGTAATCCGGTTGCCAAAAAAGGATATATCGGCTCCGGTATTCACCTGCGTGACTGTTTCATAGGTCAGGTTAGGATTTGGAATTACAGCAGGATATAATCCGACTGTTTCCCTGAATTTAACGGATTTATAATAATTGTTGGCACTGGATTCACCAATGTCATCATTTCCCGTTTTCCCGACAGAAGCCCTGAGTTTTAGATCTTCAAGCCAGGATACATTATTCAGGAATTCTTCGCTGGATAACCTCCAGGCA
The DNA here is from genome assembly GCA_963808745.1 of uncultured Bacteroidales bacterium. Classification (GTDB taxonomy): domain Bacteria; phylum Bacteroidota; class Bacteroidia; order Bacteroidales; family UBA10428; genus UBA5072. The sequence goes on along the minus strand of CAWEGX010000017.1, from coordinate 91,191 downwards.
AGTCCGCCGGAATAAAACAATCCGAAAGGAGCACCGAACATGCTGATTGTATTGTCAGCCTCATCTCCCACCCTTGATGAACCATCGAGGGACAGGGTTGCAGTTACAATATATTTATCCTTGTATGCATAGTACAGGTTTTCATAAAACGATATCCAGTTCCAGTCACGGTTCTGACCACCAATTTCCCGCAGGTTGGCCTGTCCATCCTGTAATTCACGATACTGGTCGTTTTCATGAGCATTTTTTGCAATTCCCCAGTCGAGCTGGTAAGTGCTCGATTGAATATGAACACCTGTCATGGAAGAAAAAGCATGATTCTTGCCGAAGTTTTTGCCATAACTCAGATATGTGTTATTGTACAATGATTTCAGGTCATTGTTGGTGGCCTTTGCCACGTTGATGGCCTCATTATTGTAATAGTGTTCCATGCCATGATTGGGCATGAACATTTTTTCTTTCATGACATTGTACAGCAAGCTGAAATTTGATTTCAAAACCAGGTTACGGTTAATGGAAGCGTCGAAACCCATGGTGGAAATAAAACTGTAATTCTCATTTCTGGCTTCAAAATTTTGTATTACCGCCAGCGGATTACTTACTCCCAATTCATCAACTTCTGCCAGTGTGGTTAATCTTTTCCCCTGGATATCATATTTGTATGGATTCAGGAGCGGTGACTTACCAAGGCTGGAGAGGAGCGGACTGGTTTGGTCTACCGTGGCCGCTTCTTTCATTTCGGCAGAATTGTAATTGAGAGAAACGCCTGCATTCATTTTTAACCAGGCAAAAATATTCAGCCGGCTTACAAACCGCAAATTATAACCATTATACCCGGTATTTTTAATTACGCCCTCATTGTTGATCAGGCCAAAAGAAAGTCCATAACTGGCGATCTCATCTCCTCCTTTTACGTTAACGTTCACATTATAAAATGCTGCGTTCTGGAAAATAAGGTCCTGCCAGTCTGTATTGTGCTGGTAGTTGATATAATCATCGTCATCCTCTGTGATAAATAAGGAAGGATATTCTTCTTTTATTACTTCTTCATACATTCCTGATGAAAAAAGCTCTTCCTGCATGAAGGATTTATGTTGTTCTGCGTTCATCTGGGGGACCAGGTTCGTTGGAGCCAGTGAAAGTCCACCGCGGATATCCAGTTCAATAGTAGTTTGTGTCACGCTCGGATCCAGGGTCTCAATTGAAATAAGTCCGTTTGATGCCTTGCCGCCATATGCAGCAGTAATAGCAGGATCCTTGACAACAACAATTCTGGATATATCAAGCGGATTGATCTGGGAAAGCGGGTTATAAGCGTATCCGGCCACGTTTGAATTAAGAATACCATGCCCGTTTACCGGAATGCCGTCCACAAGATAGAGCGGCTGGGTTGTTGTACTGATTGAATTGAGGCCACGGATGGCAACATAGGCTCCGCTTCCCGGCATGCCCGATCTGTTGATTACATGAACTCCCGGTACCCGTCCCTGAAGATACTGATCCGCAGTTATGGCAGGTGTATGGTATATTTCACCCATATCCAGATCATAAACAGCAGCGGCAATATTGCGTTTTAATACCGGCCTGCTCAGGACAGTAAGCGGATCATCCCCGGATTGCAGGTCACCCGGTGTCATATAGATCTTTAACTCTTTTCTGTTGTTCAGGAAAACCTTTTTCATTTTATATCCACCTGTGGGTGAAATAATGATCCAATCCTGTCCCGATCCGGATGCAAGGGTGAATTCACCTGCTTCATTCGTTACGGACGGGCGTTGGAATGACCCGGCAATACTCACAGAAACATTGGGAACCGGCTTGATTGTCTTGCGAATAGATAGTCCCTTTGACCAACACTGTATCTTGTGCACGGGAAGGAATTACAATGACTGCCAGGAAAAGGAACAACAGCATTGCCCGGTACAACTGATGCGATTTATAAGTGCCCTGCATTGAATACGGTTTTTTATAAGAAAAGGACGATGATAAAGTATATTTTTTATCCATATCAGATGTTGCTTATCAATTTGGAATAAACTCGATATAATCCAGTACCAGGCCATTGTAAAGTACAGTACTCGGGCTGGTATACACAATTTTTACCCTAGCTTTTCCATATTCTGTAAGGTTTTCAAGCCAACAGTCGAATTTATTATAACTTCCCTGCGGCAGATACCTCTTCCCTGTTACGCTGTAATATATTCCCTTATTCAGCACATATGCATAATAATCAATGGTCTTTACCAGCTGATCATTTACATAGATATCAAATATTCCTCCTACATACATGTGAGTTCTGAAAACCATAAGGTACTTGCGTGGAAACAAGTTATCCACATTAAATTCAACGGAGTATCTTCCTTTGTATCCTTTGGTGAAGTTCACTTTCAGGATTGAATCGTTCGATGCCGTACTGACAAATTCCTGTAGCGGGGGATAGGAGACATCGCTGACAACGGTAACATCATCATTCCAGAAGTAACGGTTTCCACCGGCATCCCTGGTGAGCATTTCAGCTTCCATTCTGGTAGGGGCGGCGTATAAGGTATCCGGAACTACAAAATCCTGATAATTATAGGCATACCCATTGCTGCAGATGGTTTTTTCAGAAGGCACATAATCAATGACAATACTGTCGCCAAGTATATTCTTCATTTTTACTGTATCTTTTACAGTTTCTTCCAGAAATTCCTCCTGCTCAACCATGTTTTCAAATACCCCATGCTCCAGCAGGTAGGGTATCAGTATCTTATCCTGCCAGTCCATGGGCACATCATTATAATCATTGTAACCGCAGTTCATTGAAAGAGCCATGTTGGTAAGCGCAGTATTGTAATTTTCTTCTTTGGGGAAAACAATGGTGGCGGTCTGATAACGGAATTCCTCTTTTACCGGAAAGAACGTATCTTCAAATTCATTATAGATAATGGCAACCGTATCATAAATTGTATTTCCATATTCGTCAAAGCCAATCGGGCGGCTTAACTCCTTGTCCACAATGACTGAATCCTGGCTGTCGATGTATCTTTTTAAAACCGGATTTGTTGCGGAAATATATTCATAGAGATTGGGCTTGGGCAAAGCAACCTGATGGAGCTTAAAATATTTGCCGTTTCTGTAAAGAGGACTTTCAAATTCAATGGGTATCTCATCCAGGAAAATACCCAGCGGATTGTTCACAAATAAAGCAAATTTCTCAGCCAGGGTTTGGATTTTTCTGTTTCCCTGGATGGCCCCTGATTGGATAAAAAAGGTTGAGATATGGTAATCAAGGATTGCTTTGTTTACTGCGCCCGAAGAAATAAACTCAGTAAAAGCTTCGTTATCGGGAGCAAACACCGTATATGTGTTATTGGTTAAAAACAACGTGTCATACTTGTATTCTTTCAGATAGTTCACGAAAGAAGACAGGCTTTCATCCTTTTGCAGGGCATCCCACACATTTACATTGCTGGTGGGTGCCGTTGCATTATAATGTTCGTCCCAGTCCTCTTTACAACTAACCAGTAAAAGAACGAAGACTATTGCCGGTATGCCTATTTTAAAATCCATCCTGTTTCTGATTTTATAATAATGGTTCAAATCTTATGTAATCCCATCCAAAGCGTCCTGGAATAAGCGACTTTATTTCAATCGTGTGTGAATCATACTTGAGAAAGTTGATTGATCCCAATTCAATCTGTATAAAAGGAGAATCAGAACTACCGCCTGTAGCCAGATCAATGAGCCCTCCCACACTCTTACCGTCAATATAAATCTCGATCAGTGCGTTCCTTGGGTTATAAGAATCTGCACCCAGCAATACCGTATAATTACCCTGAACAAGTTTTGGAATTGTATATGAAATAGTAAAGTCTCCATCCAGGAAAAGGTAATCTCCTCCCCAGGCCGAGATGATGTTATCGCCTGCTTCGACGAAAGTCAGATCCGCACCTTTCCAGTGAATTGTATTCAGTGAAGATGTATCTTCAATGAGGTATTCACCTGGCTCCATCCTGTATTCATTCAGCAGGGGCTCCTCATAAAACTCAAAGGTCTGGATGGCCCTCGAAGGTTTCTGCTGTGTCATGATCTGATTGATAAAATGGATAACGCCACTTTGAGTAAGCACGTTGCTGAAATCATAAAAAACTCCCACGTAATCAATATAGGTGGTATCTCCCTGGTAAATCAGGGTGTCAAAAACCTGTTTCCCCTTGTTGACCAGTATATCAATTCCGGCTCCGTTAATATTGAGTGGGAATTTCGGAATATGTGGTATAATTAGTACTGATGCCGACAAAGTCATTCAGAAACCGGGTTTCAGTGAGCATATGGTAAAGAACATAATTATACAGCGGATTCGAGGGATCCGGTATAATCTGTATTTCCCGGGACTGATCATATTTTCGAGATCCCCGATCGAATGAATACCTCCCTTGCTAAAAATGGAGTCATGCTCAATCATCAGGGTAAACGGCCTGGGTTTGGTTACCTCATCTTTGGTATTAATGTCATACATGCCCTGCAAGCCGGTTACATCAACTGCTGCTTTGAAAATTGAATAACCCGGGTTCACTGAAAGCCAGTCATAGGTAGTATATGTTATAGGTGTCAGCATGCTGTTGACGAGGTGTATAATACCATTTGACAATTCGATATTGGGTTTAATCACCGCAGCCTGGTTATTGATTTTATAGTAGGATGTATCGGTTTCAATTACAAAGCTTACAGTAAGATAATCATCTGACAGGGTTTGTGCAGGAAGTGCACCAAACGGAAAGTCATTTGAATTAATACCCATATTTACTGCATGATACCGGCCAAGTATAGCCACATATTCAGCGTCATTCAAAAGATCGTCGAGAGATGAGAACTGGTCACCTTCATCGATGAATTTTTGAATTGCATCATTATCGGGCAAAAACAAGGTATAGCCCACTCCATGAGGATTATAAGCGCTCAATGTCTTATCAATTCCTCCTTTTTCAAGGATTTTCATGAAATCAGAATATTGATCAGGATTAGCCGCAATATAATCGTATATGGTCATTTGCTCCTGGTCCTCAAAATTGGCCTCTACAGGCTTTTCCTTACAGGAAGAACCTGCAAAAAGGGCAACTATAAGGCTTAAAATAACAGGTATCTTCTTCATTCTTTAAAAATTATAATATGGATTCTGAAGCAGGTTCTTGTTGCGTTCCAGTTCAACATCCTGGATAGGCAGATACCAGCCCATCGGGTTGGTTAGTTTTGTTGCCAGTATCCTTTTCTGGGTGGAAGGAACATTGCGAACCATGATCTCAATCAGTTTATTTTTACGGAGGTAATCATTTCTTCTTCCCATTCTCAGAAGGTCAAACCATCTTTTGCCTTCAAAAGCGAGTTCAAGTGCTCTCTCATCCATGATGTAGTCCTCGTAACCAATGGCTGAATTGGGCGGGTTCACAGGGGAACATCAGCACGCACCCGAATCTGGTTTATGATGGCAAGGGCTTCAGGATACCTGCCGAGCTGTGACAGGGCTTCTGCCTTCATCAGCAATACATCGGCGTACCGGTATACGATCCAGTTGGCGCTGGCAGCCGTCGAACCCGGCCTGGTGGTTTCACCATCGGGATTGCCAACATATTTCCAGATGCCATAGTCATTTTCAGTATATTTTATGATGGAGGCTTTTTCTCCACGGTACAACTCATTGGATCCATAACTTAACAGCAAATATCTCCAGCGCCCTGTCACTGGGGTCAATATTATAACTATACCTTGAAGTCATGCCGGCAATGGAGTTTCTCCGGTTTTGCCTGTCCTCAAACTGAAATTCAAAAATACCCTCCCCTGAATTTCCCGGATTAAATATGCTAAACCATTCTGCTGTAGGTATGATCGCATATTTCCGCGTGGCTTCAATGTCCTGCACGTGCTGAATAACAGCCTCATAATCAAAATTCCACAGCGCAATATCGGCCAGGAGGGCATCAATTGCTCCCTTGGTAGCCCTTCCCTTAAGTTCAGCAACCGTAGGATATCCATCAATAGTGGCATAAACCCTGTAGGTTTCGAGATCCTCTGTAAGCTGAGCCAGAATTTCTTCCCCGTATGTTTTTGCAATATAAAAATTGGTAGCATCAGTTTCGCTGGGTTCTGTGATATAAGGCACATCCTTGAATATGCGAACCAGGTAAAAATAGCTCAGGCTCCTCAAAAAATAGGCTTCCGACAAAAACCCGTACATGATATAATCCGAGAATGTATTATCAATGCTTTGTACCTCCGGGGAAAATTTTATCACCTCGTTGCAATCGTTGATTACCTGGTAGAACTTGGCCCAGTCACATAAGCCATTGTCAGGGTAGATGTTGCTTTCCATGATCTTCCTGTCATCCTCCGACATATTCACATCATCCGTGATCAGATCACCCCTCAGTTCGCCATATTTAAACAACTGACCATCCATGGAGGCAAAGATCGAATAGGCTCCCATAAGCACGGATTCGACATCCTCCTTGGTTTTCCAAAATTCTTCCCTGGTAAGACCCTGTGGCGGAAGTTGTTCCATCCAGTCTCCACATGATAACTGGAACAGTAACATGATCGCGACCAGGGTAATTTTTCCGACTATTTTCATCATACAATTTTTTAAGCGTTTCTCAGAATCCAACTGCTATAGTAAAAGTAACCGTTCTGGGAGGCGGTGTTTTTGCTTCATCCACACCAATCCAGAATGGATCGGATGCATCCTGTCCTACCTCCGGATCCTGACCGGAATATTGTGTCCAGGTAACTAATTTACGTGCGCTTGCACTGATTGACGCAGTTCTCAGCTTCATCTTATCGCACCATTCCTGTTTAATTCTGTATCCAACCATTACATTCAGCAAGCGGAGAAAATCTCCCTGTTCTACATACCTGTCCGATCCCAGGTTATTGGCCGGATGGTTCATATAGGCACGGGGCAGCATGCCCGGCTCATCCTGACCCTGCACACGCCACCTGTTCAAAACAGCCTTGCTCTGGTTGTTGCGGTTGTTCATACCTTCGGTTTCAATGGCCACACCATTGATAATGTCATATCCCAGACGGTAATGGAATCCGCAGGAAACTTCCAGTCCCTTATATTTGACTGCGGAACCGAAGCCACCGACAAAATCAGGGTTGGAGTCGCCTATATATACCACGTCGTTCAGGTCAATTTTACCATCATGATTGATATCCTGGTATTCTGCATCGCCTCCCTTGAATGAATAAGTTCCGTAAATCATCGGCATGGGATTGCCCTCATTGTCAAGGATCAGGTTGCCCTGGGCATCCCTGGCCAAAGCATCTTCATCGGTGGGAAATACTCCCAGGTACTTGAATCCGAAGAATGAACCAATCGGCTGGCCTTCCATAACGCGTTTAGGATATTCTCCATTGGAAATGGAGGTTGCCTGCTCCTTGTTAAAATTCTCAGGAAGAGAATTGAATGCGTTGATGTTATGGGATATATTGAAATTCACCGACCAACGGAAATCTTTCCTCTTCATGATCTTGTAATCCATCATCAATTCCCATCCCTTGTTTCCAAGTTCACCGCCATTATAAAATTTCAGCTTGTCAAAACCCGAAGAACTGGGAATGCTGTAATCCTCGAATAAGAGCTGGGTTGTTTTTTTGTTATAGATATCACCCTCTACAATAAAGCCTGTCATTAAACATGTTCAGCTCCATTCCGATGTCCCAGGATGTAATATTTTCCCATTGCAGGTTGTCCAGCTGTATCTGGGTATTGACAATAGCCGGGGGATACGGCATATAGTTGCCTGAACCGGGTGAATTATAGGTGGCGAACCGGGCATACACATCGGTCGGCTGACGGCCCGAAACTCCCCAGCTGGCGCGCAACATGCTTTCCCCGAGAAACGGAATGGACTGCATGAAGGATTCCTTGGAAAAACGCCATCCGGCCGACAAACCTTTAAATAGGCCCCAGCGGTGATTTGCTCCGAATGAAGAATGTGCATCGGCCCTGAGGATTGTCTGCACCATGTATTTGTCCTTATACTTATAGTTCAGATTCATCAAGGCCCCCAGACTTCTTTCCTCGCCTGAGCCGCCGCCGATCCAGTTGACCTGTGCATTGGTGGCAGGGTCCTGGATGCTTGTACTGGGAGTCTGGTTGCTCTGGATGTTCATCCATTCATACCCCTGCTGATTGGTAATCCAGGTAAGGGCACCCGAAAGTATATGATCGCTTGAATCATTCGGTGAATTGAATGAAAGCTGTGTTTCTGTATTGATGGAAGAGAAGAGGTTATTTCCTTCACCGGCCATATTCACTCTCCAGTCAAGCCAGTCGGCGCCGATTGCATTGTAGGGGAGATAAGTATTTGATTTCGCGCCTTCAAACTGGAATGAAACGGTTTCCCTTAATCTTACCCAGGGGGAAATATTATAATTCAGGGTGAAAGTGTTCTGCAGGTTATTTGAATTCCGGTCGTTTTTTCCGAGGTTAGACACGGCAACCGGGTTAAAGAAAGTAACGCCGTTACCCTGGTAGCTGTTTATGGGGGTAAAATAATCATCGGTAAGATTGCCCTCCTCGTCATATTCATAAATGCTCATGTTGGGCGATTTGATATAGGCCATTTCACGAACGTTCCTGTTGGTATTTGTTCCGGTTCCGTCATCCAGTTCCATGTTTCCGTCCACCTTATTGTTTGTATAATTGAAAAGAACTGAAAACAGGATTTTCTTCGAAAGGAAATAGTCGAGGTTTACACGGGTTGAAAACCGTCTTTCCCTTGTATTGATGGTAGTACCGCCTTCATCCACATAACTGAAGGAAGTAAAATACCGGGTTTTTTCACCACCCCCTGAGATATTGAAATAATGGTCCTGGGTCATGGAATTCTTGGTAATAGCCCCAATCCAGTCCGTATTCGCCGAATAATTCTGAAAATCATAGTAATCCTTGTCATAGGCAATTTCAGGTGGAACTTCGAAAATACCATATGCATTGTGCCATTCTTCGAGCTGAACATGATAAATTCATCCCCATTTAGCATAGGAATGGCTGAGGGCTGAAAATTAAGGGTGTTTTTATACTGATAATCGAACTGCACCTTACCCAGACGGCCTTTATAGGTTTCAATGATCAATACGCCGTCTGCACCCCGTGAACCATAGATGGCCGTTGAAGCCGCATCCTTTAAGAACCTCAATTGATTTGATATCCTGAAGCGCAATATTGATCAGGTTACTGATATCTTCCTGGTCGGCGGAACTAAGGTCAAAACCTTGCGGAATAGCAAATTGGGGAATACCATCAATAACGATCAACGGTTTATTGTTACCCATGGAACTCAATCCGCGGATTACAAGCTGGGAACCGGAACCCGGGTCACCGGAAGCATCAACAATATCCAAACCGCTAACCCTGCCCTGCAATGCATCGGAAGCTGAAATAACTCCCTCATCCTTCATTTCAGCCATGCTGATTTTTACCCTGGATGAAGCCACATCACGATCCTCAATATTTGTAAGGCTGTTTTCCTCTTTTTTACGTGCTGTTACTACTACCTCGCCTAACGTTATTTTGGAAGGCTCGAGATAAATGGTAAGATTTCCTGCAGCACCGGGTGTGATTACCCTGGTTACATAACCAATCATCACCACCTTGAGCGCATTGTTCACGTCCTTCATTTCAAGGACAAAGTCACCGTTTATATCGCATACCGTACCGTTGATTACCCGGTTGTCCTTGTCATATTCTACAACGTTGGCTCCAATTACGGCCAGTTGATCGACTTTGTCGATCACACGTCCCCTGACCATAACTCTTTGTTGTGACCAGCTGATGGTAAAACTAAAAAGGGCCAGAACCAGTAGTATGTTTTTTTTCATAAGTTCAAAAATCTGTGGTCTATAATGCAAGGTAAATGAACAGCTTATTTGGTATCCAATTCATTAAACAGAAGAACTTTGTCAATTTCATGAATTACCGCATTGGACAGGATCATCGGATAGGCCTCAGTGCCGGTGCCCAAGGCCCGGGCCGTAATTATATTTGTTTTGGCAGATTCATTAACAGTAAGATAATTGGCTCCCAGTTTATCCGGAAAACCTATCATGTCAATTCCGGGCTCTATATGTATTTTGGTATATATAGTCGTATAAGTTGTGGATTTTTCATCCACACGGGTGGTTTCATAATATCCCGCGGGCATTTTACCTTCTGTAAACATGATGCTGCCCTGAACAAAATGCATCATCAGAAACTTTTTCAATTCATCCGTTGTTAATGTATCTGTATTATAAGCACTGAGAGCGGCATCATTGGGAATAAAAACAGTGTAATTTTCATTTTCAGAAATAAAAGTGTACCTGTATTCCTTATCCCTTGTGAGTCCGGCTTTTTTCAGCAGATTATGAAATGCCGGATAGGTGCCTGAAATTTTCAGATACAGTGTGGGAGCGGAAAAATTAAACCATGTTGGCAATATCAAATGTTTTCCCGTTATCGGCATTCACACTGATTTGCCTGGGTATCACATTCACAATATTCAGTCCCTTATATCCGAAAGTAGTGGGTGCGATGCCGCTCACCTCCTTGGTCTGGTTATTCACGATAATAAAATTGCCGGCCAGATTTTTTATGAATTCCTTCCTGGCAATTCCCAGTGGATATTCTGTTCCGATATGATTGAGGATAAGTGTCGGAGATCATTTGTTGTGAGAGGAACTTCCTGTGCCGAGGTTTCAGACAACGAGAAAAGCGTAAACTGTCCGGTGGCCGCATTATAAAAGAAGGAGGAATCCAGTCTCATGTTAGCATCTGATTCCACATACAGCATATAATTCTGATTCTCCCTTTTCAGAGCAGGCAGCAAACCCGATGCCTCAATAGCATACATAGTCCTGGAATAGCCGCGTTGAAGGTAAACAGGACCGGTAACGCTTTTAAAGGCGCGGGGAACAATCATTTTGTTTACCCCGATAAAAGTGCAATTGCTGCCATATTCCTTTTGCAGAATGGTTGAAGGGTCAACGGTGATCATGTCATTTTCCCCGTTTAAAAAACCCCTTGCAAAATCCGTGGGATAAATAGGCCCGCTTGCCATATTCGAATTGGCCATCATTCTGCGGATATGAAGCGGTGCTTCTGTAATATTTCCCCATTTACCGGGGCCTGCAAGGTATTCTGCCACAAATTCATCAAAGGCAGCATCGGTAGGAGCAATCAAACCATGATGATACCGTATCGACACATTTCCAGGCAGTCCCATGGTTCCCGAAGGAGCTTTCGTTTTTTCGTTTGTAATATCGAAAGTCAGTTCAGGATAAGTGATGTCGAACAATGAATCAACCACCTCACCCTGGGCAGCGCCAGGCTGGTCGTTTGTTCTGTCAACATTGAAAACAAAGGACGGGAAGGTATTGACGAGGTTTAAGAACTTTTTGTACGATTGATCCGAAGATGTATTTAATATCTGGAATGCATTTTTAAGGGGCTCAACTACCCTGTCAATAATGTGTATAAAACCGTTTTCAGCAAATATGTTTGATGTGGTAAGACGTCCGTTTACATAATACATGTCCGCCGGATTGTCAAAGGGCCTGTCAAAATAAAAGGCATAATCTGTAGCGGGGTTCAAATCATATATCGAAAAATACTCATTAAAGAATACAGGAGCATATTTCCTTGAATCAGTGTACTGTTTTCTATACCAGGAAGTATATAAGGTATCCACAATGATCAGATTCTCCTCAAGGTTGCTGGCCACACCATAATTCCGGTCCTTGTCCCTTAACAGGGTCACTCTTTTAAAGCCGCGGGGTTCATCATTGTTAATATCTGTTGAGTCTATCCAGCCATAAACATCCAGGGATTTGAGCTGATCGGTACTCCAGGGATTCTGAACAACATGGTATTTTACAGATCTCATCAATTCCTGAAGTGGAATATCTTCTACCGATTGATAGGAAGGATGGTTCTGAAAATAAAGATCAAACGCATTATCGTCGGGTGCAAAAACAGTATAGCTGCCTGATGTATTGATTATACTATCATAACCGGACAATTGCAGGCATTTGGCAAAGGTCGAAAGTTCAGGGTACTGCTGGATCTGGGTAAAGAGTTTTCCAGCCAGCCATTCAGGTCGCTGATATTTGCTGTCTTTGCTAAAATCGTCCTTACAGCTAAAAACGATGAAAAACAAAGTTGCCAGCAATATGACTTGTAAAGGTTTCCGCATGATGTATCGTGTCTAAAAGAGAATTTTAAAAATATACATTTTTTAGTACAAAGTATTACTTTTTTAAAAAACCAAAAAATAAAGTTAAGAAATGTTAATTTTTTAAAAAAATTTATTCTTGTCTCTATAAATATTTGATATACTGATATTTAACGTGAACTAAAATGGCTTTTCCTCTTTGGGGATGGTGGATAGGCGGAATTAGGAACGTGCCATGTGGCGCATGGGTTAGCGTACTTTTTACACAAACATAGAAATTTTTCTTTAAAACAAATGAGAATTGTTGGTTAAAATAAATTTTCCTATATTTAAACTTGTAAATACCTTTTGACCCTACTCTTACCCTAATTTATTAAGTAAACTTTATACCTATATTATTACATTATGTTTCATTTTTTTTCACTTCTTCTCTAACTTTAATACCTAACTTTATGAAGACTAAAACTTTACTATTTCTTTTACTTCTTTCCTGCGGGGTTCTGAATGCTCAGGACACGATCAGGACCTTGGTTATTACGGAAGTAAGGCTGGATGATGCGCGGCATTCCTATGTTGAGATTACCAACGTAGGGGCTACCACGGTGAATCTTGCCCAGTTCGAACTTGGCCAGGTTGGGGCATGGACACAGCCCTATGCACCAGGTGCCGGTTTCTGGTTCATGTTGCCCGACAAGGATCTGGAACCCGGTAAGTCTTTTGTTGCAGCCGCCGCATATGATTGGAATCCCAAGATGTGGCTAAAGGATCCCGACAATTATCAGCCGGATCCTGAATAAAAAGGAATTCTGGACATTGGCAGATCTCATGCTGCATTTTCCTGAATCCCCGGTGCAACCGAATGCTTTGGATAGCGTTACCCCATACTATCATGTTCTGGAAACATGGAGCGGCCGGGATTGTATTTATCTCCGTCAACACATTTCAGAAACTGACTCAGTTGTTGTTGACCAGGTTAATGGCGTTTTTGCCAATGCTGACGGCACAAGGGCCGAGCCCAAATTAGGAATGGATGTTGCCGGCGTTACAGACGCCACCAATCAGGCTACTCTGGTACGTAAATTCAGCATCAAAAAAGGAAATGTCGATTTTGAAACCGGTCGCGGACAGGATATGGATGAATCAGAATGGATGCCTATTCCCCTGCAGCTTGGTCATTGGGAAATGATGCGCTCCTTATTCTGGACGGTAGGAAATCATGGTGATTATAACCTCGATCCGCTACTTTAACATCAACCACCATTGATATTAACTGGACAGATTCCATACTTACTGTTCCCTGGGGAATAAGAAATGATGACTCCATCATGTCGGAGTTTGCTAAAAAACCAGGTATTGCATGGCATTATACCTATGCCCCGTCTTATGCAGATTCGGCCACTATATCAGCCAATACCGGTGACATTCTCACCGTTTATGCCTGTGGTAACAACCTGGATATGATCAATTTCAAGATCAATGTTGCTGCACCTACCGAAGATGCTAACTGGGTTGTCCCAATGAATGTGCCCAATGAAGATGGATTCTATGCAGGAACAGGCCCCATGTACATGGTTTCAGCCCACAAGGATGCAGTAATGGATACCATTCAGGGCGCTGATTTCAGGGGTGTTGGCTATGCCACACGCGTAGACACCCTTTTCAAATATCTGGAAAAAGCACCTGCTGCTGCCTGGGAAATTGTATGGGTAGATGGTAATGTAAGAACAGACCTGAAAACTGGCGATAAACTCAAGGTCACAGCTGAAAATGGCGATGTAAAGCAATATTACATCAAGGTTGACCAGTACAGACCCAGCCATGATGCTTATCTGAGTTCTATCACATGGCCCGACATTCCCGAGGATTACAAGGGAATTTTCGGATGGCTTGGTGATACGATCCCCAATTATGTTCCTACAAAATACGATTATAAGGTTCAGGTTCCCATGGACGTTGCCGGTATTCCTGCTTTGGTTGGGAAAAATGCCGACATCAATGGAAAGAATGTTGTTTCAAGGGCCAAAAACCTCTCCGGAGGCGTGGAAGACAGGACGATCACCTTTACGTCAACCGCGGAAGATGATACAACCATAAGGGTATACAATGTCATTCTTGAAAAAGAAAAGAATCCGGCAGATCTGCAGCCATGGAGTGGTGAGCCCTTTATTTCACAGTTTGTTTGGAATGAACAGTGGGGCTAGTACATTTATGGAGATTAGCAATCCTGGTAACCAGGTACTTGACATGAGCAATTATATGATCTGTAGCGGATAGGTGAACTCTCCTGCAGATGCCATTACCGGATTATGCAGCCAGCTGACTGGATCAACAGGTATCGTAAATATATCCCAGGTTATAAATGGAAGGATGAGGCCGGTTGGGCAATTGATCCTGCCATTGCAGTACAGGATCTGAATGTTAATCCATTGGTACAAGGTGGTGATGTATTTGTTTTAGGAGATATTCGCAGTACAGGCCAAAGTGGATACCCATGGTGGGCAAGCGAGCAATGCGACATTGATTTCGGACATAACCCCTGGGGTGATGCAGCATCAAGCATTCCCGGCGACGGAGCATTAAATCAGTGGAACGGTGCAAATTGGTATCTTTTCAGGATTGATAATGATTCGGTTAAATTAGGCATGAAACCGGCCAATGATCCGAATGACTTTACCCTGCTTGATGTATTTGGAAGCGGTGACGGTACAGCTCCGATCATAGGTGGTCTTCAAATGCAACAGATCAATGGCTATACCAGGAAACCTGAAATCTATAAAGGTAATCCTGAATTCAAGGGTTCATATGGTACCGATGCGGCAACCAGCGAATGGATTTTTGTTGACAGGGCATATTATGATGCACGCAATGTGGGCTGGCCGAATGATATTCTTTTTGTTGCAGACGGTCTTGGCAGTCACTTTATGAATGATGTAACCATTTTCAAATCAACGGTTTCATCAAATATATATAAAGTAAGTGCAGGATTCACTTCACCCCAGCAGATCAAGGGTGTAGTAACCGATACAAAGGTTGACGAATTCTTTGCTAATGTGATCAAGGCCGACACTGGCCAGACACTTACGGTAAAGAGCGCCGTGAATGGAGCGATTCTTGCCGGTACGGCTGCAGTAATGAACGGCGATACGCTGATTGTTGAATCGGCTGATGCGACGAATATTACAAAATATGTTCTTGCAGTTACCGACGAAGGTCTGAGCAGCGATGCAGTTCTTACATCCTCCGAGTATACAGTAGCATACGAAGGTGCAGCTGGTACAGTAGCCGGATTTGATTATGGAACCCTGCTTAAGACTGTTGTATCCAAAGTTACCGTTCCTGCAAATGCAACGATGACTATTATCGATGAAAAGGGCGCCTATGTTTCCCTGAAGATGCTGAACTTCGACACTCTTTATGTTGATGTACAGGTGAATGCACAAATGTTCTTCGAAGTTGTTGCAGAAAACGGTGTCACAAAGATTGTATACCAGCTGACTCCCAATGCAATGGAAACCGATGCATTTGTAACTTCAAGCGTATTTGAAGTGGATCAGGAAGCTTCTTTGATCAACCTGGTTCCCGATGGCACAGCTGCCAGCGGATTCCTTGCCAATCTGGTTCCTGCTCCCGGCGCTACCATGCAGCTCATTGACAAACTTGGATATGAGCGTATGTTCGGCAATGTTGTTAAGGACGATAAGCTGGTTGTAACTGCACAGGATGGTGTCACAACCAAAACATATTACCTGCAGATGCTGGGTGATATATCCTACTCACTAGCCTATGTATTATCTGATGTTTATACTGTTAACCAGATTGACTACTGTATCTGGGGTTATTTTGATGAAACCACTACAGTAGCTGACTTCATTGCAAACCTCATTCCTGCTACCGGTGCAAATGTTAAGGTTACGGATGCTGACGGTGTAGAAAACACAGGAACGCTTGCTATGGGAGATAAAGTGGTTGTTACATCAGGTAACGGAGCAAATATTGTTACCTACAATATTTCATTCCCGACCGGAATCAATAACCAGAACCAGAATTCGATCAATATTTATCCGAATCCCACTTCCGACAGGGTAACCATTTCAGGGTTAATGTCAGGTAACAGGATCAAGGTAAGTAATATCATGGGAGTTCTTGTTCTCGATAAAACAGCCCAGCTGGACAAGGAAGTTATTTCACTCCAGGGACAACGCTACGGCATTTATTTCATCACAGTTTCCAATGCTGACGGCATTGTTGGACGCTATAAACTGATTTTGAAATAATTTTGCTCAGACTTTAAAAAATTGCCGTAGTTGAACTGACGGCAATTTTTTTTATTCCCCTATTTTTAACATGTTAATTTAAATCAAGTTCTTAAATTGCTGCAATTATCTTCTTTAATCTGCAGATTGATAAATACATCTCATATATGAAAAAATTTTATATTGTATTACTTGTCACCCTTTTTTCAGGCATTGCCAATTATTCCATAGCCCAATTGACTCCACAGGAGGCAGCCATACAAATGCAAAAAGGAATAAACCTCGGAAATACCCTTGAACCTCCGCTTGAAGGCGGATGGAACAACCCTGCCGCCCAGGAGTACTATTTTGATATGTACAGGGATGCCGGTTTTACTTGTGTACGTGTTCCGGTAAGGTGGGATGAGCATACGCAGGATTCTTATCCTTACAAAATAGATGAAGCATGGCTTCAGCGGGTTGAACAGGTTGTAGACTGGGGGCTTTCGCGGGGATTGTTTATCATCATTAATGCCCACCACGAAGAATGGATCAAGTCGAATTATTCCAATGCAGCATTACCGCGAACGGTTCGACAGCATCTGGTCACAGATCGCAACCCGGTTTAAGGACAAACCGGAAAAACTGGTTTTCGAAGTTATCAATGAACCCTATGGGCTCACAAAAACCCAAAATGACGATTTACATCAGCGCATTATCTCTATTATCCGTAAAACCAATCCTACAAGGATCATCGTTATCCAGGGTCACAACTGGGGAGGATCCGATGAGCTGATTGCTGCAGCCATTCCGGCCGACAACTATCTGATCGGTTCTTTCCACTCCTACGACCCTTATACCTTCGGCCTCCTTGGCGAAGGCACCTTTGGATCAGCAAGCGATATCAATGTTTTGAACAATAAATTCCTCGCGGTAAAAAACTGGTCGGATAAAGTCCATATACCGGTGCTTCTCGGCGAATTTGGTTCCGTTGGAACTGCAGATTACAATTCGCGGATGAAACATTACAAAACCTATGTTGAACTGTCACAAAAATATGGATTCATATATTGTGCATGGGATGATGGCGGTGATTTCCGCATTATGAAAAGGTCAGAGAAAAAATGGGACGAGGTCAAGGACATCCTGCTGCATACGACCGCCAGCTCCCCGAAGAACCCGGTTCTGAAGATCATTCAGGATACAATAATCCAGTTGAACTGGACGAATGTTCTTGCCGGGGCAGATACTATATTCATTGAACGGAGAACACCCGGTACAGAATACAAGAGGATTGCCATCCTGAAAGGAGATACATCCTCATTTACCGATCTGAATCCTTTTTCAAATCTTTACAACCATTACCGGATCATTGCCCGTTATCCCGACAAGGATCTGTATTCCTATCCGGTGAGAATATTCTTGCCTCTTTATGTTCCCATGGTAAGGGAACCGTTTCTTGGTATTCCTGGCAATATTCCCGGTATCATTGAGGCAGAAGATTTTGATTCGGGAGGTGAAGGATTAACTTACCACGATATGGATGCAGCTAACATTCCCGGCGTTTACCGTCCTGATGATGGAGTCGACATTTATAACCGCAACGGAACAGGCTATCATATCGGTAATGCCGTGCCGGGAGAATGGTGTGAATACACCGTTTCCGTGGCAAATGAAGGTGCCTACAATGCTGATTTTATACTGGCATCCCTCCAGGGAGGAGGTACATTTAAGGTTAAGATCGGTGAAGTTGAATCCGATACGCTCACTGCACTGAACACAAACAGCGCATTGAATACAAAAGCGGTATCAACCATAATGAACCTGGCCGCCGGTGTTCAAATCATGCGGTTTACCGTACTCACCCAACCCGCATTTAATATAGACCAGTTTAAATTCAGTCCGGTTGCTGTGCCTGCAGATATCAACTCAATTGAAAAGTTACCGTTTACCATTTTCCAGGATCAGAATCGTGAAATTAATTATTCATTGAACAGCGATTATTCCATTCAGTGGATCCACTTGTATAGTATGAGCGGATCATTGGTATATGCCATCAGTAATCCGGAAAATACCGGTATTATATCCACAAAAAAAATTCCTGAAGGAATTTACCTTTTCCAGGCGTTTACCGATAAGGGAAGATTCAGTCTGAAAATTCCTTTAAGCCGGTAAGTGCATTGTATAACCCGAATGATCCAAATTTCGTAAAACAAAAAAGATGAAAAAAGCAGCTATTCTGATTGTTTTCCTTTTTGCAGGTGCATTTATCTCAAAGGCACAACCCGTAAAACAACATGGAAATTTGTCTGTGAAAGGCGTTAACCTGGTTGACCAGCAGGGAAATCCGCTTATGCTTGTAGGTGTAAGTTATGGTTGGCACAACTGGTGGCCCCGCTTTTATAATAAAGAAACCGTAAAATGGCTCGCTGATGACTGGAAATGCAATGTGGTCAGGGCTGCGATGGGTGTTGAACCTGCGAAGGGATATATGGACTCACCCGGCTGGTCAAAAGAAAAAATAGAGGCCGTCATTGAAGGAGCTATTGAAAATAACATTTATGTAATTATTGACTGGCATAGCCATGGTATTCAAACAAAGGCTGCCATTCAATTCTTTGAAGAAATGGCACAGAAATACGGTAAGTACCCCAACATTATTTATGAGATTTTCAATGAACCGGTAAAGGATTCATGGGATACCATTAAATCTTACTCCATTGATGTAATTAAAAGCATCCGGAAATATGACCCGGACAATGTGATCCTTGTAGGTTGTCCGCACTGGGACCAGGATATTCACCTGGTGGCTGATAATCCCATTGCAGGATATACTAACCTGATGTATACAGTTCATTTTTATGCTGACACCCATGGTCAGGACCTGCGAGACAGGAGTGATTATGCCCTCCGGAAAGGCATACCTGTTTTTGTTTCAGAATCAGCAGGAATGGCAGCCAGTGGCAATGGACCCATAAACTATGCTGAATGGCAAAAATGGATCGACTGGATGAATAAAAATCAAATCAGCATTGTTATGTGGTCAATCTCGGATAAAGATGAGACTTGTTCGATGCTTAAAACAAGCGCGGATTCTGAAGGCAATTGGAAAGATGCCGATATGAATGAATCAGGAATTAAAACAAGGGAATTGATCCGCAGTTATCAGAAGTAATTAAAACGATTACTGAAATTTATATATAAAATTGTAGTCTCATGAATAAGATCTCTGCTGTACATCCTTGTCCCTACCCTGCTTTTCCAATGCTTTACAGGCTCTTCGCAGCAAACTGTCAGCTCTGACGGTTGATGCCCGGGCTGATCAGAAGCCCATATCACCCTATATCTTCGGAAAAAATAGCAACCTGTCGGATAGTCCGTCCGCACCGCTCACAGCAGGCCAATGGCAGCGATTGCGTGACCTGGGGATAAAGATGTTCAGGGAAAACGGCGGCAATAATGCCACCAAATATAACTGGCGGTTAAAATTATCGAGCCATCCCGACTGGTATAATAATGTATACGCGCATGACTGGGACTTTGCTGCTAAAAGCCTGCAGACAAATATTCCCGCGGCTCAGGGGATGTGGGCATTCCAGCTGATAGGAAAAGCAGCCAAAACAAAAACTGCGAACTTCAACGATTGGAATTATAACCATTCGCAATGGTGGGAAGGAGTAGCACAAAATCTTTGTGGCGGGGGACAGGTAAATGCAGCCGGAGGCGGAGATGCCCTGGTAGAAGGAGATATATCGAAATACCTTGAAAACTGGACAGCTGATTCAACCACAGGCATTCTGGATCATTGGTTCGGACCGGGAGGAATTGGATTAAATCCTGATGGAATTAAGTATTGGAGTATGGATAATGAACCGGAAATATGGGAAGGGACCCATGATGATGTTTACCCGGTGCAGCCCAGCGCAGAAGAATTCATGCAGAAATATTTCGAGGTAGCGAAAAAAGCAAGGGCCAGCTATCCGGGAATAAAACTGGTTGGACCGGTTCCAGCCAATGAATGGCAGTGGTTTAACTACAAAGGAAACCTGGTGACATACAATGGAAAGCAATACCCATGGCTGGAGTATTTTATTTTACGGGTGGCAGAAGAAGAGGAACTGACCGGCATCAGGCTTCTGGATGTACTCGATGTCCATTTTTATCCGGATACCAAAAATTCAGCTGAAATCGTCCAGCTTCACCGGGTATTTTTCGATGAAACCTATAACTATCCGGGCGCCAATGGAGTTAAAAAGACGGGAGCCGGCGGATGGGATAACAGCCTCAAAAAAGAATATCTTTTTAAACGCTGCAAAACATGGCTTGAACAATATATGGGTGCTGACAATGGCGTTGGCCTGTCGGTTTCCGAAGTGGGCATTGCAGGAGATAACCCAAATGTAACGGCCTCCTGGTATGCATCCACCCTGGGAGAATTTGCGAAACAGGGAGTTGAAATTTTCACTCCCTGGAGCTGGAAAACAGGGATGGATGAGGTGATCCACCTGTTCAGCAACCAGGCTCAGAAGTTTTATGTGGATGGAGTTTCTTCTGAGGAATTATATGTTTCGGCTTATCCCACGGAAAATGCATCAAGGGATACGATGACGATCTTCCTTGTGAACCGTCATCTCACCGAATCAAGAACAGCTGATCTGAATCTGAAAGATTTCCGGGTAAAGAACGGAACCTATTCATTATACACCTTATCCGGCTTACCGCAATCCGAAACCTTTGTCTCATGCCTCTGTGAATGCGCTGAAGAAAACCACATGTGCAAATTGCAGGAAACATCATCAATATTCCACTTGCACCACTTTCCGTATCAGCCCTTGTTCTGGTTAAAGATACAACAGCCGCCGGGTCCTTACGGAGATTTTGTAACCGGAGTGGAAGCAGAAACGGGCACGCTTACCGGGTGTAAACGTCTCAACCAGTGTACCCGGATATTCGGGCACAGGATATGTTACCGGTTTTGATAATGCAAATGACAAGGTTACTGTGCATGTCACGGTTCCTGAAAACGGATTTACAGGATTGTGATCCGCTACCTGAACACAGGTGAAAAATACCAGAATGTATCCGTAACAATGGCTTTGCCTCTGTCGGTGAGATTCCCGGCTACAGATACCTTTGCACTGGCTGATGCAGGAGGATATGTTTTAGAACAGGGTTCGAACAGCATTACTGTAAGCAAGAACTGGGGCTGGTCGGAAATCGACAAATTTGAAATCTACACTACGCAGAAAAATACGTATCATGTAACTCCCTGACCTGGTTGATACTGCCGCATCAGTTGAAACAAAAGCCCTTTACGGTTACCTGCTTTCCCAATTCGGAAATAACATCATTTCAGGCCAGACCCATGACAATTATGATGAGATCAAAAAACTGACAGGATGTTCTCCCATGCTACGGGCAGGCGATCTTCATGCATTTTACCGATGGTTATCCCTATTTATGGGAGGACGGCCAACATACCTTTGGCAAGGATGATGACGGCACTGTGGATGAACTGATCAGCTGGTATAACAGCACTGACAAAAAAGGCATTGTTTCCCTGCAGTGGCACTGGCACTCACCTACCGGCGGTGCGGCAGGAACAAATACCTTCTATACCGATCAGACTACCTTTGATGTTACAAAGGCAGTAACTTCCGGCACACAGGAAAATACAGATATTCTTCGTGATATTGACGATATTGCTGTTCAATTAAAAAGATTTGAGGATGCGGGTGTTCCCATACTCTGGAGACCACTGCATGAGGCAGGCGGCGGATGGTTCTGGTGGGGAGCCAAAGGCCCGGAAGCATGCCTGGAATGTATACATATTTTATATGACCGGTTACAGAATTATCATCATCTCCACAATCTGATCTGGGTATGGTCAACGCCTGAAACCGACTGGTATCCGGGAAACGACAAGGTTGACATTGTTGGCTATGATTCCTATCCGGGAAATTACAATTATGGAAACCAGAAAAATAACTTCGACATTTTATATAATCTTACCGGCGGAAATAAACTGGTAGCCATGTCAGAGAACGGTCCCATCCCAAACCCGGATGAATGCCTTGATCTGGATGCCCCATGGTCCTATTTCATGTCATGGAGTGACCTGGTTGTTCGAGCAAAATACAACCGAACATCTCCAGGATGTATACAGCAATCCAAGGGTTCTGAAATTTGGAACCCTGTGGTCCATGACCAGTACAATGTAAAATTCAAGGTAAGCAACCATCTTACTCTTCAGCCCTTGTGGGGAGCAAGTGTAACCTTTGATTCCCTTACTCAATCAACAGGCGAAACAGGTGAAACGGCGTTTACAAAAGAAGGAGGTTCCTTTTCCTATGCCATTGACATGCCTTCTTTTCAGGGCGATACCGGTACAGTATCCGTTCATTCCGACACAACCTTTTTCATCTATCTGGTACAAACTCATGCCACAGGTAAAATTCAGGCTGAAAAACGGCGCAACCCCTGTTAATGGGGCAACCGTGACTGTAGAGGAACAATCATTGGTTTCCAATTCGCTGGGAATGGCAACCTTCTCACAACTTCCGGTTTCAATCGAATACAGTTATAACATTTCAAAAACAGGATTTAATGATGAGGCCGGTTCGTTTTATTTAACGAATGATACCACGATTGATGTGGACAATGGGATTAAAAACAGCCATTGACCCGGCTGAACAAGCCGAGGCACTGAAAATCTGGCCTAATCCGGCAGATGAACAGATAAACATTTCATTTCCTGGTTCACAAAAGGAAGTATCCCTCCGGATCACCGACCTGGGTGGACATGAGTTGTATAGCCGCAAGCTGGAAAATCATTCCCTCACGCTCGATGTAAAGGATTACATGCCCGGTATGTACATAATTCATTATGTAGCAGGTAATGATACGAAAACCGGGTATTTTATAAAACAGTAAACCTGCCGGCACCGATCATGCAATTCATCCGGAAGTATTTTGGACTCCTGCTCTTGCTTTCATGCATGATCGGCATGATGGTGCCCTCTTTCGGGGATATTACACCCCGGTTGGTAATGATCGCACTTGCATTTATAATTTTTTGTTCCTTTTTTCAGATCGAATTTTCCCCAAGGGCCCTTGCTGCTGATTTTACAATGTCGCTGCAGTTCTATCTGATCCGTTTTGTACTGATGCCTGTAGTCGTTTTTCTTGTATTGAAATTCTTCAGTGAGTTTTATGCCTTACTGATGCTGCTTATCTTTTTATTGCCTGCGGCTGTTTCTTCTCCTTCTTTTACAATCCTTTTTGGCGGAAAACCTGATCTTTCATTAAAGATCCTTGTTTATAGCAGTTTTCTTTCCGTGGTAAGTATTCCGCTTATCATGGGACTGCTGCCGGGAGCTCTTGTAAAAGTGAATGCAGGGCAACTGCTGATGACCATGGTATATACCATTGTGCTGCCCTTCATTATCCATTTGCCATTGCGCAAAGTTTCCCGGGTACGCAACACCATTGCCCGGTACAATGCACTTTTTACCCTGCTGGGATTAGGAATGATATTTATTGCAGCTACAGCTAGAAATAAACCGGCCATACTGGGCAATCCCGCCCTGGTTGGCTTATATGCCGTAATTGCCATCCTCCTGTATTTCATTCTGTATTGGATTGGATATATGCTGATGCCCACAAAGCCGCGCCAGGTAAGAGTCACCATGTCAATCAGCTCGGGAGCCAACAATATCGGATTGGGTGTTACAATTACTGCCTTGTTCTTTCCGGGTAACATGAATGTCTTTTTTATTGTGGCCCAGCTTGCCTGGGTTGTTGCTCTAATACCTTTAAGAAAGATATTTCAGAATCCCAGGATAAATGAATAGCCCTCTTGCTCTAGACTTCAATATGAAATTCCTCGCTAGAAAAGATATCCTTCGTCTTCTCAATATATCCGATCTCATCCTCCTGATGATCAATTCATTTTCAACACATGTCATGCCCGCTATTGTTGAAAATTCCATCAGGCATCGCGAATAGGGCTTCCCTGGTGCAGGTCTTACCCATGTCAGGCGGGATGGCTGCAGCCGGTGAAAATCTGCCAGGCCTGCAAATTGCTTTTGATCAGCAGCAGGAATGATAACCGAAAGTCGTCCGCCAGGCCTGAGTAATTTAGCAGAACATGAAAGCAATGTGGAATGATTAAGCCCTGCATCATGTTTTGCCATTGTCTTTGACCTGACCGGTGATTTAAGAGAGTTCCGGAAATAAGGGGGATTGGAGACTATCAAATCATAACCGGAAGATCTTGTTTCGGAAAAATGCTGAATCGAATCATGGTATAAATTGATTCTTTTATACCAGGGACTTCCGGCCGCATTTTTCCTTGCCTGCAAACAGGCATTTTTTTCAATCTCAACACCATCAATAAGAGCTGTTGATCTTTGTGCCAGCATAATAGCGATCAGTCCGGTTCCTGTTCCAACATCGAGGATCCCGGATGCATTTTCAACATCTGTCCATGCGCCCAGCAATACCCCGTCTGTGCCTACCTTCATGGCACATTGATCCTGATAAACAGTGAATTGCTTGAAAGAAAAATAATTGTTTGACATTTGACACCCCGGTCAGAGTTCCCCCCTAACCCACCCCGACGGGGTGGGGTAAACCCTTATTTATAGTTAAGCATCAATGCAATCTTAACTAATTCTTAGCGTTATTACCTCACAATAAACCAATCGTAATTAATACATTGGAAGTTCCTTTTGAATGCATTTCAAAAGGATGTTATGGAAATAGTTGACAGGTTTAAGCAATTAATTTTATAACTTACAGGTAATGATCATTAAAAGATTATCCCATGGCATTGCTATTGCTGGCTTTAACCCTGAATTTCAGCTGTGTTAATGAAGATATAACAGAAGATGTACCGAATCCGGATACGAATACATCAAATCCTCTGCCAATAGTGCCCCCGTATACTTCGGATATTTTTCCCTTATCTATAAAAGCCGGGAAATTAATAACAAAATCAGGTCTGCCGTTTTTAATTACCGGTGATTCACCCTGGTCGCTGATAGTGGGTCCCAATAAGGATGGTATCAATAAATATCTAGAAAACAGAAAGCAAAAAGGCGTGAATTCTCTCATAATGAATCTGATTGAACATTATTACAACGGCCCTGCAGACGCTTATGGAAATTTGCCGTTTCTTGTCGACGGAGATTTCAGCACTCCGAATCCGGATTATTTTGAAAATGCAGAATATGTAATTCAAAAGGCCCGGGAAATGGGCATGGTGGTATTTCTTTTTCCTGCCTACCTGGGGTATGATGACGGCGGAAGCCATGAAGAAGGTTGGTATACCGAGGTAAATTCCAATGGTCCCCAAAAAATGTATCAATATGGCAAATACCTTGGCCAGCGTTTTAAAGATTATAGGAATATTATCTGGGTTATGGGCGGTGATTGTGCTCCGGGAAATGCCATTGATGAAATACGTGAAATGGTCCGGGGCATTGAAGAAATGGCCGGTTCTCAAATATTCTCGGTACACAACGGGCGTTATCAATCGGGCATCACTGCCTACCCCGGTGAAAAATGGATAGACCTGAACACTACTTATGCATCCGAGTCCACTACAGCCCTGCATTTAAAAACTGATTTTCAGCGCAGTCATCCCTTCTACTATTTTGAGGGTACCTATGAAAATTCAGGTGCCACCTATGCCCAATTGCGCGGACAGATGTATTTGCCGGTACTGATGGGTGCGAATGGTTTTTTCTTTGGAAATTATCCTCTTTTTAACTTTGAAACTGGCTGGGATAACCCAAATGTGCTTGAATCACAAGGCTCTACTGATCTTCAGCGGTCAGGTGAATTTTTCAGATCACGGGCTTGGGACAAACTCGTCCCGGATATGAATCATACTTTGCTTACAAATGGTTATGGCGATATCGGAAACAGTTCCTATGGTGCAGCCGCTTTAACTCAGGATGGGAGTTCTGCGATCATTTATGTTCCGGATTACAGGGAACTTACGATAAATCTGACCCTGATCTCAGGTGCCCAGACACATGTATGGTGGTATCAGCCATCTACCGGCACTGTAAGTGATTTGAATTTAATCAGTGACAGTCCCTCGCAATCGTTCATTCCTCCTTCTGCCGGAGACTGGCTTTTGGTTCTGGATGACGCCAGCAAGGGCCTCGGAAGTCCGGGAACGATTAACTGACCACTTATGAAATACGAAGAAATTCAATCCGGTGATTGGCAGCAGGATTTAACAGGGTCGGACCGCCAACCAGCATGGCAATTTTTCCCGGCTCCTGATACCCGGCAAGCCAATTCCTGGCAAATTCCGACCAGTTCTCTGGTTCATAGTCAAGTTGAACCGGGTATACACCATAGGAAAACATCAGTCCCTGGCAAACTGCTTCATCATGACTAAGTGCCACAATCCTGGCCACTGGTTTAAATCGTGATATCATCCGGGCGGTATTTCCGGTGCCGGTAGGAACGAAAACGTAATTGCAGGGAATTGCATGAAGTGCATGTTCGACGATCAATCCTGTTGCTTCCGCTGCGCTGGACGGAGGATTATCATTGGATATTTCCCTGAAATTTCTGAAAGATGATGCTGGTCTGTGAGCTTCTGTATAGGCAGCTATACTTGCCAGCATTGACACCGCTTCCTCAGGATATTTTCCCATGGCAGATTCGGCCGAAAGCATAATACAATCAGTACCATCAAGTATGGCATTTGCGACGTCAGTGGATTCGGCACGGGTTGGAAGGCGGCTTGCAGTCATTGATTCCAGCATCTGCGTTGCGGTGATCACGGGCTTTCCGGCAAGATTTGCCCTGCCTATTAATTGTTTCTGGATGATGGCCATTTCCTCGATAGGCACTTCAACACCCAGATCACCTCGTGCTACCATGATGCCATCAGCGGCACGGAGTATTTCATCAAAATGATCCAGGGCTCCTGACCGTTCGATCTTCGCGATGATAAACGGATTCTTGCCAAGGGCCCTGGCTGCCTTACGAACAGCTTCAATATCGGCAGCAGTTTCCACAAAAGACTGGCTAACCGCATCAACGCCATTCTTCAGTGCAAATTCAAGGCAGGCATGGTCATGATCAGTAAAAGCATTTATACCGAGGTCAATACCCGGCAGATTTAGCCCTTTTTTGGAACGCAGTTCCCCGCCTGCCACCACACGGCAATGAACTTCCGTACCTTCCGCCTTCTCAACCATTAACTGGATCAGCCCATCATTAAGAAAGAGCTTGTTGCCCGGCTTCACCACCTTCGGCAAAGGTTTGAAACTCATGGATACACGGTGCTGAGTTGCCGGTAATTTCTTCACTTGTGAGTGTGAATGTATCTCCGGGCACCAACTGAATAGGCTCAGGATCAATTTTTCCTACCCGCATTTTGGGGCCCGGAAGGTCGGCCATTATGGCAACCCGATGACCTGTAGCCTTTTCAGCAGCACGGATCCTGTCAATGGTCCCGGCATGTACTGAAAAATCGCCATGTGAAAAATTGAGGCGCGCAATGTTAAGTCCGGCCCTGATCAATCGCTCCAGCATTTCCTGCGATTCGGATGCCGGGCCGATGGTGGCCACGATTTTTGTTTTATGGTCTGGCAATGAATTTATTGTCATGGTGCATTTATTAAATTTTATTCAAACCTGGCAGGTTGACCTGTAGCCGAAAGCGCGGCATTCCACAGCGAACTGTCCGGCTTCATATATTTTTTCCGGCTGGTGAGCAGTTCGATAGGCACATGGATAAACTTGTCATGCAAATATCCTATCACGAGTCCGGTTTTTCCGGCCATGGCAGCATGAACAGCGTTTCGGGCGAACAGGTCACACAATACTGCGTCTTCCGCATCGGCAGGACTGCTTCGTATGAGATAGCCCGGATCAATATACCGCATAATGATGGGTATTTTCTGTTCCCTGAAAAATGACTCAATTTTTTCCCGTAAAAATAGTCCAATGTCTTTGATCTTAACATTGCCGGAAGCATCAAGCTCTACCGACAGGTTTTCAATTAAATCCTGGCCGGCTCCCTCGGCAACCGCTATCAGGGCGTGGGACCTGCCCAGGATCCTTTCCTTGAGTGCAGCAAGGAAACCGTTTGGCCCCTCAAGTTTGAAAGGCACTTCCGGAACAAGGGCGAAGTTTACATCCTGGCAGGCAATGGTAGCGCCGGCAGTAATAAAACCGGCATGGCGGCCCATCAGCTTTACAAGGGAAATTCCGTTTACCACGCTGCGGGCCTCGACATGGGCACGGCTCAGTACTTTTTCGGCCTCCTCTACGGCGGTCAGGTAGCCAAATGTCCGCGCCACAAAAGCCACATCATTGTCAATTGTTTTTGGAATCCCTACTACGGCAAGATCATAGCCCCGTTTCTCCGCCTCCTGGAAAATCTCGTTTCCTCCCCGCTGCGTTCCGTCCCCGCCAACAACAAAAAGGATATTGATACGGAGGTTGATCAGGTTGTCAACAGCCAATGCGACATCAACCGGTCCCCGCGAAGTACCCAGGAGAGTTCCTCCTTCCTTGTGGATATTATCTACAATTTCGGGGGTAAGACGGATCGGAGGCTTTGACTTTGCAGGGTCCAGTCCGGTGTAGCCACCGCGAAAGCCCAGGACCTCTTTTACTCCATAGGCATAATGAAGTTCAAGAAAAACGGACCGGATCACATTGTTCAGGCCGGGGCAGAGTCCGCCGCATGTAACGATGCCTGCACGAGTCTGCTCCGGATCAAAATAGATCATTGCACGGGGGCCGGCCATTTCAAAAGACAAACTGGAAGTTGCCGGCTTGTCAGGATCGATCTTGATTATTTCAGGTATTCGGATCCTATCGCTTACTGTGCGCTTTACAGGTGACGTAAATCGGGGTTCTCCAAGGATTGTAATGTCCATGTTTTCTTTGGTTATGACAGTCAAAAACTTTTATAAAATTAAAAAATAGGTTTAGCAATTCTACTATTTTAATCTGAACATTATTCGTTAAAAATAAACTCGTGAGAATATACAGGTATAAAGGCAGGGACCCTGACTTTCAGTGCCGGAAAATTATTGAAGAATCAGGTAATTGCTCTAAGCATAAAAATTCACCTGTCCCGAATCCCTCAAAGACACCTAACCCGAAAAGAGCGAAATCGTACCGGGCAGGATCCCTGCTATCCATTTCCCGCAGGCGGGTATCCAGCTCGGTTACGGCCTTCGCATCATTCTGCCTGCGGGTCAGCAAGCCGAGTTTCCTGGCTACATTTCCTGAATGAACATCCAGCGGGCAGGACAAGATTGAGGGTGATATCGACTTCCATATACCAAAATCAACCCCTCTGTCATCTTTTCTGATCATCCATCTCAGATACATATTGATCCTTTTCGCGGCAGAACCGGACATTGGGTCAGGCAAGATGTTTGCGGGTTCTTTCCAGGTGGGGTAAAGCAAAAAATTCCTTCTTCAATTCGTGGATCGCAGGCTGAAGGGATTCATGGGTCTGGTATTTGACAAAAATGCCTTCCAGTCCGTTTCTGTTTTTATACAGATGTGTCAGACCCTCAATGAAAGACAACAGGTCATCGGAATTAAATGTACGGTGCACAAAACCATCCATTTTCTTCAGATGGCTCTCATTATGGTTAAGGATGAAGTCATACGGTGAATTGCCCATATAGGCCAGCATGCGTTTTGCATTTTTTAGAATGGAGGCACGATTGCCCCAGGAAATGACAGCCGACAGGAATCCTGAAATTTCAATATCTTCTTTCCGGGTGTAAGAATGAGGTATTTGAACCGGGTCGAGTTCAATAAAAGCCGGGTTGTTATATTGAACAACCTTTTCATCGAGAAATTCTTTTAAGCTTTGCTCCATGCCTTTCTATTCACACCTTGCAAAAATACTGATAAAGCCGGGAGATTCCCGGTTCCTTGATTATTAAGGCAACAAAACAGGGTGTTCTGCTGGTAAAATTCGGAATTATAATAAAATACTGATTGCCGGCGATTGTTTTAAAAATGGAAGAGACTATCTTTAAATTGAATTTAAAGTCCACTGTAATAATTAATGGATGCGACCAACTAACTAAATGTTAAAATTTTACATCATGAAAAAAGAATTCTTTGGTTTATTAATGCTCTCGGGTATCCTGGCATTCTCATGTACCCGGAATAATCCGGACAAGCCGCTGGCTGCAGGCGGGGATGGGCTGGACCGGTCAGTGCTCCCGATCAAAGAGCCCGTTCGTCCGCTGTATAAGGAGCTTGATGCTCGCAAGGCCACTGCACCTGCACGTTTTGAGGTGAAGGCCCCGAAAGGTGCTCCCAATGTAGTAGTTATACTGATTGACGATATGGGCTTTGGTGTATCCGAAGCTTTCGGAGGGCCTATCACAACTCCCACCATGGATAACCTCGCTGCCAACGGCTTAAAATACAACCGCTTTCATACCACAGCCCTGTGTTCCCCCTCCAGGGTATGTTTGTTGACCGGATATAACCATCATAGCAACAATATGGGCAGTATCGGCGGAAACAGCAACAACCTTTCCCGGGAATACTTCCGTAAGGCCTCAGTCCATCACTCCGATGGCAGAAGTGCTGAGGCAGAACGGATACAATACAGCTGCTTTTGGCAAGTATCATGAAACCCCGCCCTGGGAAATTTCCATGGTTGGACCGCAGGACCGCTGGCCGACACGATCAGGTTTTGAGAAATTCTATGGCTTCATTGGCGGTGAAACAAATCAATGGGCTCCACTGATTTACGATGGCGTTACCCTGGTTGATCTGCCTGAAGATCCGAATTATCATTTTACAGTAGACATGACCAATCAGGCTATTTCATGGGTTCGCTATCAGAAGGCTCTGGCACCCGACAAGCCATTCTTCATGTATTTTGCCCCGGGAGCTACGCATGCTCCGCATCATGTGCCAAAGGCATGGGCTGAAAAATACAAGGGAAAATTTGACGGGGGCTGGGACAAGCTTCGTGAAATGACACTCGAACGCCAGATAAAACTAGGTATTGTTCCTGCCGGAACAAAGCTGGCACCGAAACCTGAAGCTATTAAAGACTGGGAAAAGCTCTCAGCCGATGAGAAGAAACTATTTACCCGCCAGATGGAAGTATATGCAGGCTTTGCCGAGCAAACCGATTATGAAGTCGGAAGGCTTATTGAGACCATCAAGGAATTAGGAGTTATGGATAATACCATGATTGTCTTTATTGCAGGGGATAACGGAGCAAGCGCTGAAGGACAAATGAACGGAATGTTCAGTGAGATGACTTATTTCAATGCGGTACCTGAAACCGTGGATGGTATGTTAAAGCATTATGACGACTGGGGCGGACCAAGCACTTATCCGCACTTTTCAGCCGGATGGGCGGTGGCTTTGGATGCACCTTTCTCCTATACCAAGCAGGTTAGTTCTGATTTTGGCGGTACAAGAAACGGAATGATCATCCAGTGGCCCGAGGGAATTAAAGCCAAAGGTGAAGTACGTTCGCAGTTTAGCCATTTGATCGACATCGCCCCCACCGTATATGAAGTTACACAAATACCCTCGCCAAAAATGGTAAATGGCATAGAACAGGATCCTGTTGAGGGCACCAGCCTGGTGTATACCTTTAATGATGCAGCTGCTCCTGAAAAACACACGGTTCAGTACTTTGAAATGTTCGGTAACAGGGGAATTTACCAGGATGGCTGGTTTGCCCGCACCGTACACCGTGCCGCATGGGAAATGAAACCCCGCGCGGACCTGAAGGATGATAAGTGGGAATTATTCAATACCATGGAAGACTTCAGCCTGGCCAATGATCTGGCATCACAGAATGCAGATAAGCTGAAAGCTATGCAGGACCTGTTCATGCAACAGGCTGAAAAATACCACGTCCTGCCGCTGGATGACCGGTTGCTTGAAAGGACCAATGCTGCACTAATGGGCAGACCAACCGTTATGGGCGACAGAAAAACGGTTACGTATGGTGAGGGAATGAAGGGTATGGGTACCGATGTATTCATTGACCTGAGAAATACATCGTATACTATCACTTCAGAAATTGCAACCGATGCGAACGGGAATGGTGTTATTGTTTGTCAGGGTGGCAGGTTTGGCGGTCTCACGTTCTATATGAAAAACGGGAAACCGGCATTCAGCTATAATTACCTGGGGCTGGAATCAACTCAGATTATAGCTGATCAGCCTCTGAAACCGGGAAATTACAAAGTGGTATACGACTTTAAGTATGATGGCGGCGGGCCCGGAAAGGGAGGCGTTGGTACCATTTATGTAAATGACAGGAAAGTCGCTGAAAAGAGGCTGGAAAAAACACAGCCCGGCATATTCTCAGTGGATGACCTGGCTGACATTGGGGTAGATGACGGGACCCCTGTTGCCGATTACGGCAAATCTTCAAAATTCATGGGACAGATCAATTATGTAACCATTGAAAAGAAATAAAAGGTAATCATAAATCCTCATCGTAAATTCTCTTTACGATGAGGATTTTTCATGAAGCGGGCGAGGCAAATCATCAAATCAGCCAATCATTAAATTAATTCACCAGCAGCCCGTCATGCATCGTAATGGTCCGGTCGCTCATACCGGCCAGTTCATTATCATGCGTAACAATAACAAATGTCTGGTTAAACTGTGTACGAAGGCTGAAGAACAATTCATGCAATTCCTTTTTATTGTGCGAGTCGAGATTGCCTGAGGGCTCATCGGCCAGAACCACATCGGGATTGTTGATGAGGGCGCGTGCAACGGCAACGCGCTGCTGTTCACCTCCCGACAGGGTGGATGGTTTATGATCCATCCGGGATCCGAGGTTAAGAAACTCCAGCAGTTCTTTGGCACGTTTTACGGCCTCTGCCCGGGGAACGTTTGCTATAAACGCCGGAATACAAACATTTTCAAGGGCAGTAAATTCAGGTAAAAGATGGTGAAACTGGAAGACAAATCCGATATGCCTGTTTCGGAAACGCGATAGTTCTTTTTCCTTCAGGTTGTCAATTCGCGTACCGTTGATTTTCACGGAACCCTCAGTGGATTTCAGCAGGGTACCGATGATCTGCAGGAACGTGGTCTTGCCTGCCCCGCTGGCGCCCACGATGGTAACAATTTCCCCTTTCCGGATGGTAACACTGATACCCTTTAATACCTGCAGTGAGCCGAATGTTTTATTGATATGAACCGCTTCAATAATATCCATGACAGGTATAAAAGTTTTGAAGGAGCAGGATTATTTTAGTTGATCAGTTATTCAGGTTACCGGCAATTTCGCTGCTGTTTGAATTCAGATTACCTGCAATTTCGCTGGAATCTTTTTTAATATCAGCGGTTTGAGTTTCAACTTCCTTTTTAATATCATCGGTATGGGTATCAACTTCCTTTGTGATGTTTGATGTGATTTCACCGATATTCCGCCTGATATCTGCAGTAGTATCAGATATTTCCTGTGTTATACCCCCTGTGCTGTCGCTCAGTTCGCGCTTGATATCATCCGTGGCCCTCTTAAATTCTTTCAATCCCTTTCCCAGTCCCTTCGCCAGTTCCGGCATCTTATTCGCCCCAAAAAGAAGAAGAAATACCAGGAATACAAGCAACATTTCCCCTCCACCCAGTCCCAAAATAGTATGACTCATATTATTTATTTAGATGCACAAATATAGGAAAAGCATACTAAAAAACCCCGGGTTATTGCCCGGGGTTTAATGACTGCTGTATAAAATTAAACAGCTTTTTTCAGTTCCTTCTTCTTGCTCGTATCATAAACGAGTGCAGAAGCAATGAAAACGGTTGAATATACACCGGAGAACAATCCGATCAGCAGTGCAAAGGCAAATCCCTGCACACCTTCGCCGGTATAGAAGAAGATAATAGCCACGGTGATCAACACGGTGAGTGAGGTGATGATGGTCCGGCTGAAAGTATCATTGATGGCCTTATTCATCAGGGTGGCATAATCCATCTTCGGATGAAGTGCCCTGTATTCCCTGATACGGTCAAAGATAACCACGGTATCGTTCACAGAGTACCCGATGATTGTAAGGATTGCCGCTATAAATGTCTGGTCGATCTCCATGGAGAATGGCATGAACCCATAAAGCAGGAGAACATGGAAATAACCAGGAAGGCATCATGCGCCAGGGAAGCCATGGCTCCAAGTCCCATGCTCCAGTTCCGGAACCGCAGCCCGATATAGATGAACATAAAGAACAACGCGATAAACAGGGCAATGAAGGATTTCCTCTTGATATCAGCAGCAATGGTTGGTCCTACGCGCTGAAGTCCCTGCACATTGTCAACCTTGAACTGTTCGTATGTTACATTGGCAGCGAGAAGCGGTTTTACACCTGTATAGATCATCTTTTCGATCTTGTTTTCAATTTCCGGATCTTCCGAATCAATACCATATTTTGTAGTGATACGGATCTTATTTTCTGAACCGTAAGTGATCACGGTGGGAGCCATGCCCAATTCCTTTTCAACCATATTTCCTACTTCGCGATTATTGACCGGCTTATCGAACTGGATAATATAATTTCGGCCACCTGCGAAATCAACGCCTTCATCCAGGCCCCGGACAATGAGTGAACCCACACCAATCAAAATAATGACAGCAGAAAGAATATAGAATTTTTTCCTGTGCTTTATATAATCAAGGTTAATGTTTTTGAAAGCACCCGTTGATAAACGCGTGCTAAAAGTCAACACACTCTGTCTGTCCAGCATCATTTCAAACACCAGCCTGGTAATGAAAATGGCTGCAAACATGGAAGTGATGATACCAATTACAAGGGTGGTGGCAAAACCTTTTACAGGACCTGATCCCAGAATAAACAGAATGATACCGGTGATAAGGGTGGTAAGGTTACCGTCGACAATAGCAGAAAGAGCGTTTTTGTAACCGTCCGAGACCGCCATTCTGATATTCTTGCCTGCCATGAGTTCCTCACGGATACGTTCATTGATCAGCACGTTTGCGTCAACTGACATACCGATTGTAAGCACGATACCGGCAATACCGGGAAGCGTGAGCGAGAGGCCCAGAGATGCCAGCACACCAATCAGGAAGAAGATATTGAGGAAAAGAGCTAAGTCGGCTACAGACCCGGCACGGCGTGTGTAATAGAAGATCATGAAGGCAAAGATCAGCACGAAGGAAATGCCCAGTGAGCCCAGACCCGACCTGATGGATTCCCTGCCCAATGAGGGGCCGATAATTTCTTCCTGGATAATTTTACAGGGTGCAGGCATGGTACCTGATTTCAGAAGGTTGGCAAGGTCACCGGCTTCCTTGGCTGTAAAACTGCCGCTGATCTGTGAACTTCCTGTAGGTATTTCTTCGTTAACACGGGGATAGGAATAAACATAATCATCCATTACAACGGCGATGATCTTGCCCACATTTTCGCGGGTAAGCCTGGCCCAGATCGTAGTACCTTCAGCATTCATGCTCATGGAAACATTGGCCTGCCCACTGACCTGGTCAAATGAATTTTCAGCGCGGGTGATCACATCGCCTGTGAGCGGAGGTCTGCCATCCCTGCTTGTAACTTTAATGGCATGTATTTCATAATAATCGGTAGGTTTGTCAGTACTGCGATTTTGAACCGGCAATGCCGACCAGAAATATTTAAAGTTCCGGGGAAACAAATTACGCGCCATACCCAGTCTGAGATACTGGTTAACCCTGGCGGTATCCTTGTAATGAACCTGTCCGAATACAGAACCCGGAATAAGTTCACGATTTTCGTTCACATAGGGAATCAGGACGGCGAACAAAGGATTATCCTGCAACAGGGCATTTCTTGCCGCGTTTGAATCCGTGGCAGCATTTAAGCTGTCCTGGTTCAACTGATTAAGCAAAGCAGGTGCCTCCTGATCCGTCGCTTTTTTAGCTGCCGTGGCTGAAGTGGCAGCAACGGCTGTGGAATCGGGCTTTATCACCGCTTTATTCGTTTCCCTTAAAAGATCATTCAATGCTCTTAATCCATTCATGATCTCGGGATCAGCATTATTGTAGGTTTCCCAGAACTCAAGCCTGGCAGCACCCTGAAGTAATTTTCTTACCCTGTCCTTTTCCTGCACACCGGGGAGCTCAACCAGGATACGGTCACCGCTTTGAAGCCGCTGAACATTGGGTGAATTAACACCAAAATGGTTGATACGGGTATTGATGATGTTATAGGAGTTCGCGATGGCCTTGTCAGCCTCTTCACGGATCACCTTCAATACATCCTGGTTTGAAGTATTGTAGTTAATACGGTCACGAAGTTCTGCGGAAGTGAAAATGGCAGAAAGACGTGCGTTTTTATCAATTTTCTCAAAAGCCTGTCCAAAGAGCGTAACGAAATTCTCGTTTGAACCTACCTGGTTTCTTTTAGCCAGTGCAATGGCACGGTTAAAAGTTGAATCCTTACTGTAATTCGACATGGAACGGATAACATCCACCACGGAAACTTCCAGTATCACGTTCATTCCACCCTGGAGGTCAAGACCCAAAACGATTTCCTTGTCCTGGCACTCACGGTAAGTATATTTTTTCAGCCATAGAAAATTATATACCGGCTCACTGGCAATTGAATCAAGATAATAATCGGCTTTCTTCTGATCGACACCTTTTTGGGGATCCTGTGCATAGGTCTTTGAATCCTTCCTCACCTTGTATGTCACCAGGGTAAAGGAAAGCTGATATAGACAAACAAGCACAAGAGCTATAGCCAACGTCCAAATGGCTCCTTTATTACGCATTTCTTTGTTTGTATTAGTTTATAAATCTGATTTTTTACAGTGGCGCAAATATATAAAATTTTCCGCATGCCGAAACCTCAAGTCGGTTATTTGTGATTTGATGTTTATTGATTAATTTTGAAGCAAGTAAAAGAAAAATTAAATTCGCACGCAACGATTATCCTGTTTTTAACATCTGACTAAACAGATGTGAAACCCTAAACACGGATCTCATGAAAAAGATATTTTTACTGCTTACTCTGATACTCTCAGGGACAGCTATTTGCCTTCCCCAGACAGCCGATTCGGCATATGTTGACCCAAAGCCCTCGTGCGGGGCTTTTTTTGGATATTACTTCAATGATTCGATAAAAACGTTTGTTGAGGCTTATCCCTATCGGTTTATTGACCAGTCCATGGGCAATATATTTGAATGGAAATGGGATTTTGGTGACGGCGAAACCAGCAATGAACGAAATCCGATGCATTTTTATTCACATGCCTGGGATACCGTCCTGATTTGCCTTACGATCAAAACCACAGATTCCTGTACAAGTACCTATTGTCAAAGATTAATTGTGGGAGAGCAAACTGTCCCGCCTGATACAGGTTATGTATGCAAGGCATACTGGCAGGCTTATTCCGATTTGCTCATGGATCCTGCCGGCATTATTATCGCTGATACTTCCTATTCACCGCTCCCGCGAAATTATTTCTTCCAGGATTTATCCTCCGGTAATGTGGTAAAATGGAACTGGCAATTCGGGGATGGGACCGCTTCAAATGAACAGAGTCCGGTTCACCGATACAAGCAGGACGGTATATACGTGTTTGCCTTGACATAGCCACTGAAAACCAATGCAGCAGCACTTTCTGCGATACATTGTATGTGGGGATTCAGACTCCCTGCAGCCTTACAGGAACAGTAAAGGATTATACCGGATTGGACGGCTGCGGATTACTGATCATTCTTGACAATGGAGAAACCCTTGAGCCTGCTGAAGTGGTTCCGAATTTTGTATTGAAGGAAGGACAAAGGGTTCGCCTTTCATATACGGAATTAACCGACAGGGCAAGTATCTGCATGGCGGGAAAAATAGTGAGGATTGATTGCATTGAAGAACTGAATACTGACTATTGCCAGGCTTCCTTTTCATATTATCCCCTGCCCTGGATTTCCTCCCTTCCTCCTGTTTACCAGTTTGTGGATCAGTCCAAAGGCAATGTCCTGAGCAAAACGTGGGATTTAGGTGATGGAACGGTTACAAATGAATATGGGCCTTCACACCGTTATCAGTACAGCGGATTGTATACCGTTTGCCTTACCATTTTCACCTCCGACGGTTGTTCAAGTACCAGCTGTGAAACCGCCTGGTTTGAAGGAGCCAATCCCAAGCCCGGATTGTGCGATAACCTCATCCGCCTCAGCACGGAGATCATTCTGAATGGCGAAACCTGCAATGGCAGTGCTACAGCCGATCTGGTTAACAAGGGAGGCGATCCGGTTATGGCGAAACCTACCTGTGGTCAACCGGTGAAACCGGACCTTCGATCTATAATTTGTGCACGGGGACAAATTATAGTGTGATTGTCATTGATTCATCCGGATGCGCAGTGAGCGGATCATTTTCCTTTGGCGGAAATATGTTTATACCGGATACCCTGATCGGATTCTGGAATTTTGAGCAGTATGATAAATCCTTTATCTTCAACATCCCTGTATTTTCCGACAGCATCCATTGCGTCTGGGATTTTGGAGATGGAGAAACCGCAGCAGGAAATTCTGTGACACATACCTATGATGCCGAAAACAACTATGATGTAGCGTTGAGAATATTTGACAATGAAGGAAATCTCTTCTTTACGCAGCAAATACCTGTTTCCGCAGGATCACCAACGGGAATTAAAGACAAGAAACTGCAGGAACCTGAGGTTTATCCGGTACCGGCAGGCAATACCTTATATATACGTCAAACGGAATTGAACAAAGATCTGTCCGGAATCGAAGTGATCAGTTCCAACGGACAGGTACTGGGCCATTATTCATTTAGCAAGGCTCCGGCTGAACGCACTGTTGAAATAGATGTTTCTTCCCTGTCTCCCGGTTTTTATATGGGCCGGCTGATATATAAAGATGGTTCACAAAGCAAATTCAGGTTTGTGAAATAGAACTGGATACTGGATACTGGATGCTGGATGCTGGATACTGGATACCCAGGGATGAGCGTAGTCTCCGGAACTACGCTCTTCCTTTTTAACGGATTTTCCTTACTTTTGCCGGGGAAATCCTGCACAATGATTGAAATCGGAAAAAGTATTGTCAGTTCGGAACTGTTAACTTCCAATTTTAACTGTAACCTTCAGGCATGCAAGGGTGCCTGCTGCGTCATGGGAGATTCAGGTGCTCCCCTGGAAGATGACGAAGTTGAAATACTGAAGGAAATATATCCCCGCTTAAAACCCTTTCTCAGTGAGGAATCCATTGCAACAATCGAAAAATTTGGCACCTCGGTTGTGGACTTTGAAAATGACAAGGTAACTCCTCTTAATAATGGCAAAGAATGTGCCTATGCCCTTTTCAAAGATGGCATAGCACTTTGTGGTATCGAGAAAGCCTATAATGAAGGTGCAGTAACGTTTCGGAAACCAGTCTCCTGCCATCTTTATCCCGTAAGAATTAAAAAATACAAGGCATTTGATGCCGTAAACTATGACCGGTGGGATATCTGTAAACCTGCCATTGTTCTGGGAGATGAACTGAAAATGCCTGTCCACCTGTTTGTAAAAGATGCCCTGGGACGAAAATACGGAGAAGAATGGTTTAATCTGCTCGAAACGGCTGCCAGAAATCTTAAAATAGAAAAGGAAGACCCCTCATTGGAAGTTTGAAAACCGTCGCTCAGATTCAGAAAAATCAAAAATTCTGGATTTATTCCTCTTTTTTAATGTCTTTATTCTTTTTACAGAGATATTTTTCTTCTGTACCTGGATTTTCCTCAATAGATCAGGGAATTTTCATTTTTAAAAACAGTTTTTTTACGTCAAGTCAATATGGGATGGGTTTTGCAAATTTTGAATTTTAAAATTTGTACCCCTCTATTTTTTTATGTGAAAAATATTTTTTTTATTATTTTTTAATTTTTCCTTCATTTTTTTGGGGTATATTTAATTTTTTTGTATTTTTGAGCACATAAAATAATAAAAAATACACCATGGCAACAATTCGTTTTAAAGCACTTGAATTAGCCTATAACCGGCAGCCCCAACCTTTTGAACAACCCACAAAGCTTATTTCGGATTTTTTCGGCAGTCATGTTTTCGACAAGCGAAAAATGAAAAAATACCTGTCCGAAGAAGCCTATGAACATGTGATGGAAGCAATTGAGAAAGGCAACAGGATAGACCGCAAAATTGCCGACCAGATTGCATCTGGCATGAAATCATGGGCAATTGACATGGGTGCCACTCATTATACCCACTGGTTTCAACCCCTCACTGAAGGAACCGCTGAAAAACATGATACGTTCGTCGATTTTACCGATGACGGTGGCGTAATCGAGGTATTTTCAGGAAAATTACTCGCCCAGCAAGAACCCGATGCCTCCAGTTTCCCAAGCGGTGGTATCCGTAACACTTTCGAGGCCCGCGGATATACGGCATGGGATCCCTCTTCTCCTGCTTTTATCGTAGGAAATACCCTGAGCATTCCTACCATTTTTATATCCTATACCGGAGAATCACTCGACAACAAAACCCCGCTGTTAAAAGCCTTGCATGCCATTGACAAAGCTGCTGTGGATGTATGTCAGTATTTTGACAAGGATGTAAACAAGGTTATTGCCACCCTCGGCTGGGAGCAGGAATACTTCCTTGTTGATGAGGCGTTGTATAATGCAAGGCCCGACCTGGTGCTCACAAACCGCACGCTAATGGGGCATTCATCTGCAAAAGACCAGCAGTTGGAGGACCAGTATTTCGGTTCCATCCCTGAACGGGTTACCTGCTTTATCAATGAATTTGAAACCGAAGCCTATAAATTGGGCATTCCTGTAAAAACAAGGCATAATGAGGTTGCACCGAATCAGTTTGAATGTGCACCGATTTTTGAAGAATGCAACCTGGCAGTGGATCATAACGTGCTGCTCATGGATCTGATGAGAAGAATTGCAAGGCATCATAATTTTGCCGTTCTGCATCATGAAAAACCTTTCAACCATATTAACGGATCAGGAAAACACTGCAACTGGTCACTTGCCACCAATACCGGCGTGAATCTTTTATCACCCGGCAAAAATCCAAAGAGCAACCTCCAGTTCCTTACCTTCCTGATTAACACCCTGAAGGCAGTTCACAAACATGCCGACCTGCTCAGGGCCAGTGTTGCCTCCCCCGGAAATGCACACCGGCTTGGCGCCAATGAGGCTCCTCCGGCCATTATTTCGGCCTTCATCGGCAAACAGCTGACTGATATGCTTGATAAGATCGAGAAAAAAGTAGGCAGCAACAAGATGACCCCGGATGAAAAAATCGAACTGAAATTAAACGTCATCAAAGTTCCGCAGATTCTGCTTGACAATACCGACAGAAACCGCACCTCACCTTTTGCATTTACAGGAAATAAATTTGAATTCAGGGCAGTGGGTGCATCCGCAAATCCTTCTGTTTCCATGATCGCATTAAATTCAGCCATGGCCGAGCAGCTGATTGAATTTAAAAAGGACGTGGACAAGCTGATTGAAAAAGATGTGAAAAAGGATGAAGCCATTTTCCAGGTATTGCGCAAGTATATTACGGATTCAAAACCCATCCGTTTTGAAGGTAACAATTACAGCGAGGAATGGAAGAAGGACGCTCTTAAACGTGGCCTTACCAACATCACCAACCCGGTTGAAGCTTTTGACGCTTTTCTTACGTCCAAATCGAAAAAGCTGTTTACCAGCCTTGATGTGATGACTGAACGTGAAAATGAAGCCCGTGCACATGTGCGTTGGGACAACTATACGAAACGCATTCAGATCGAAGCCCGTGTATTGGGTGACCTTGTGCTGAACCATATTGTACCTGTGGCTATCCGGTATCAGAGTGAACTTATCCTGAATGTAAAGGGATTGAAAGATCTCTTTGGCGAAAAGGAATACAAGGAACTGGCAGGTGCCCGTCTCGAACTTATCCGCACCATTTCACAGCATGTAAGTTATATCAAAGCCAAGGTGAATGAGATGATTGAAGCCCGCAAGGTGGTAAACAAGATTGAAGATGAAAGGGAAAAGGCCCTCGCTTATTCCACCAAGATCTTCTGCTATCTTGATGACATCCGGTATCATGTAGATAAACTGGAACTCATTGTGGATGATGAATATTGGCCTTTGCCCAAATATCGTGAATTGCTGTTCACCCGTTAAGATTTTTAGGGTTAGTTTATTATGCAGAGGCGGCTTGAAAAGCCGCCTCTTTTTTCGTGGGTGTCGGCAGATCCAGCCCTGCAGGTAATCGTACAGACAGGCATCGCCGTGTCTTACGACATCTGCCCAGCCGTAGAATCTGCAGAACAATGCCTTTCTACAATCCTATGCGCTCCGCAGCAACTTATACTGCATCACTGCATCACTGCATAACTTCATATTTTACTGTGAATATCTTCTTTTTACTATATTTGTTGGATATCGTACATTTACATACGAACCCTGTTTTTATTTCCGTTTTATGTGTATAATCCAGTAGTAAAATGAAAATTGCTAAATATTTGTTATTGATTGCACTGGCCACTGTTTGTATCATTCCGGCAGGCGCCCAGAATAAAAAAGCCACAAAGGCTTATGCCACTTTTGATGCAGGTGAATATTACACCGCCATTGATCAATTCAAGGATGCCTATCAAAAAACCACGGATAAGAAGGAAAAACTTCACATGGCATTTTATATTGCCGAATGCTACCGTAAAACGGATAATTCTTCACAGGCAGCCCTCTGGTATGGAAAAGTTGTGGCCCGGGATTATGAAAATCCACTTGCCATCCTGTATTATGCCGATGCATTGAAAATGAATCAGAATTACGAAGAAGCCAAAGCCCAGTATCAGCATTATAAGGAACTTGTCCCGGATGATCCGCGCGGATCAGATGGTATACTGTCGTGTGATTTTTCACTTCAGTGGATGAATCAACCTACCGGTTACCAGGTAGAAGAAATGAAATTTGTTAATTCAAAATACAGTGATTTCAGCCCCGAATATTCCCGCAGTGATTACCAGGAACTGTACTTTACCTCCTCCCGTGAGGAAACCACCGGAAATGCAGAAAATGGAGGGACCGGACAACAGTTTACCGATATCTTTTTTTCCACAATGGATAAGAAAGGAAAGTGGAGCACTCCCCTTCCCCTTGCCTGCACCCAGTCAATACGGATGCGGAAGAAGGAACCCCTGTTTTTTCTTCCGATTATAATACCATGTATTTTACCCGCTGCAACATCAGCAAGCGAAAAGCCCTGGGATGCGAAATATTTACGGCATCCCGGCAGGGAGAAAAGTGGGACAATGTAGAATCTCTCGGCCTGGCCGGGGATAGTGTGGTCATTGCTCATCCTGCCCTTTCAAAAGACCAGCTTACCCTCTATTTTGTTTCCGATATGGAAGGAAGCATGAAAACCCCGGAAGGGAAAAACAGCAAGGATATCTGGATGGTCACCCGGACCGGTGCAAGCGGAAAATGGGGTACCCCCGAAAATCTGGGTGCCCCCGTCAATACAGCCGGTGATGAAGTTTTTCCCTATGTTCACCCGGATGGTTCATTGTATTTTTCATCTAACGGGCACATTGGCATGGGTGGCCTGGATATTTTCAGGGCACAGAAAAATGCATCCGGTCAATGGCAGGTTGAAAATTTGAAAT
Organism: uncultured Bacteroidales bacterium; assembly: GCA_963808745.1. Lineage (GTDB taxonomy): Bacteria > Bacteroidota > Bacteroidia > Bacteroidales > UBA10428 > UBA5072. Next base: position 47,125 of record CAWEGX010000017.1, on the reverse strand, counting down.
ATCCGGTTAATTCCTCCGCGGATGACTTTGGAATTACCTTTATGAACGAACAGGAAAGCGGATATTTCAGTTCCTCCCGCAAAGGAAAGGGAAATGATGATATCTATTCCTTTGTACTTCCCCCGCTTAAATTCAGCATTGTTGGCGTTGTGAAAAATGAAAAAAACGATGAGATTATTCCGGAAGCAACCATCAAATCAATTGCCAGTGACGGCATTACACTTGATACCAAAACAGGCAAGGACGGCATCTTCCGCTTTACTTTGAAACCAGGAACCGATTATGTTTTTATTGCTGAAAAACCAGGCTTCCTGAAAGGAAAGGAAAGGGAATCCACCAAGGGAGTTGCCCAGAGCACCGAATTTAAAACGGAAATTTTCCTGGCTTCTACTGAAACATCCATCCAGGTGGAGAATATTTTCTTTGATCTGGATAAGGCGGATCTGCGACCGGAATCAATGGTTTCACTGGATAAACTTGTGGAAACGTTAAACGACAATCCCAATATTGTCATCGAATTAGGATCACACACCGATTCACGGGCTTCCGATGAATATAACATGGACCTTTCATTCCGCAGGGCACAGTCGGTTGTGAACTATCTTATCGAAAAAGGAATCGCCAAAGACCGGCTGGTGGCCAAAGGATATGGTGAAACCACACCCAAGGTGGTGGATAAAAAGGATCATGCCGCCTATTCCTTCCTGCCGGAAGGAACAGTGCTAACGGAAGAATATATCAACAGCCTGGGTGATGATGACCGGAAGGAAATGGCTTACTTCCTGAACAGGCGCACGGAATTCAAGGTGCTGCGGTCGGATTATGCGGGGAAGTAGATAATCGGTATTCGGTAATCGGTTGATCGTTAATTGTTGATGCTTGCAGTTTGTAGTGAGCAGTATGCAGTGCCTGTCAGTACAATTTCAATGTTGATCCTTGTGCCTAGTCCTTGTCCCTAAAAAGAAATATCGGAGGTTGATTCCACATTGCTCTTGTTTCCGGCGCGATCAACTATGTAAAAATCATACCGGATTGTGTCAAAGGAAGGAATAACAAAATAATATATCTGGAGTTTGATTTCACCCTTGACTGTCTTATTCTGCCCGATGCGAACCAGTGCCTCATCGTTCATTACTGCATATTTGCGGCCAAAGGTATCCACATTCAAGGGTTCATAAGCCATATTTACCTTATGAAAGGGATTGAGGAAGAGATTAAGGGTGTCTTCTGAATTTTGCAGAACGCCAAAATCAGCATTTCCGTCAATAAAGGAAAAGATCAGTTCACCTGCTTTAATCTGAAAGGCCAGGGTATCCTTATCATACAATGTAAAACTCTTGAATTCTATTTCAGGTACATCACTCACTTTCTCAATGGGATCGCAGGTGGACAATACCAGGGAGGTGAGTATAACAGCAGGTATGAGGTAATGCAGGATCTTCATAGGTTAAATGCCTTGATTTGAATAGATTTTCTCAAATTCCAAGCCAAAATTATTTCTTTCGCATGAATATTTGTATCGGAACACCGGTAAATTTAAAATGTTGCCTGATCTGGTTTTCAAGATAACGTTTATAAGGTTCCTTTACATACTGCGGAAAATTGCAGAAAAAGGCAAAAGACGGGGCATGCGTGGGCAACTGGGTAACAAATTTAATCTTGATAAACTTCCCTTTTAAGGCAGGAGGCGGATAATCCTCAATTACTTTCAGCATTACCTCATTGAGAACTGATGTGGCAATCTTCTGGCGACGGTTGTTAAATACCTCCATGGCTGTTTCAATAACCCGGTGAATGCGCACCTTATTCATGGCAGAAACAAAAATGACGGGAACATCCTTGAAGGGCATAATTTTCTCAATGATATTCTTTTCATAGTCGCGGGCCATATTGGTGTTTTTTTCCAGCAGGTCCCATTTATTTACAATGATCACAAGTCCCTTGTTATTTCGGCGAATGAGATCGAGTATGGCAAGATCCTGTGATTCAATTCCCAGCGTGGCATCAAGCATTAAAAGGCAAACATCCGAATATTCAATCGACCGGATTGACCGCATGACCGAATAAAATTCCAGGTTCTCTGTTACCTTCCCTTTCTTGCGAATTCCGGCGGTATCAACCAGGAAAAAATCATGGCCATATTTTGTATACCTTGTGAAGACTGAATCCCTTGTAGTTCCGGCAATTGGCGTAACAATATGCCTCTCTTCACCCAGCAGCGAATTAATAAGGGTGGATTTCCCCACATTAGGCCGTCCAACCACCGCAATGCGGGGAAGATCAGGAAATTCTTCAATGACAGTGGATTCAAAGGATTTTACCACATCATCCAGAAGGTCCCCTGTCCCGCTTCCATTCATCGAGGATATCTTATACAGGTCACCCAGGCCGAGCGAATAAAAAACATCCGCCTGGTATTGCTGCATTGTATTATCTACCTTATTGACGACCACGAAAGTTTTCTTTTTCCCGCGGCGTAACATATCAGCCACTGTTTCATCGGTATGGGTAATGCCTTCCGTGGCGTCAACAACAAATAACAGAACATCTGATTCCTGAATGGCCATCATTACCTGTTTACGGATCTCTTCCTCAAAAATATCATCCGAGTGTTCAACGTATCCGCCGGTATCAATCACAGAAAATTCGACTCCATTCCACACCGATTTTCCATAATGCCTGTCACGGGTCACCCCGCTTGATTCATGAACAATGGCATCCCTGCTTTCAGTGAGCCTGTTAAAAAGAGTGGATTTGCCGACATTAGGCCGGCCTACAATGGCAACTATATTACTCATATTTGAAAATGCTTCGCGAGAAGCTTGTTTTTTGCGAAGTTAATTAATATCCGAACCTTTTCAGTATTTTCTCATTGTTGCGCCAATCCAGCGCCACTTTTACCTGCAGTCCGATATATACTTTTTTACCCAGGAATTTTTCGATGTCAAGGCGGGCCTGGGTGCCCACTTTCTTCAGCATTTCTCCCTTGTGACCAATGATAATGCCTTTTTGTGATTCCCGCATCACATGAATGATGGCATTAATCCTTACAATATCCTCAGCCTCCTTGAAGGAATCAATTACTACCTCGCAGGAATACGGAATTTCCTGCTGATAATTCAGGAAAATCTTTTCCCTTACAATTTCTGTCACAAAAAACCGCTCCGGTTTGTCCGTTAATGAATCCACCGGATAATAAGCGGGGCCTTCAGGCAATTTCTCAAGAATTGCATTAAAAAGATTCGGCACATTGAATCGGGTTTTTGCTGATATGGGCATTACAGTAGCCTTTGGAACATGGCTATTCCATTCCGTTATCAGCAGATCAATGGCTTCAGGTTTTGAGAGATCAGTCTTGTTAATTGCCACGATGACCGGAGCGGCCACTTTGTTCAGTTTTTCAATGAACTGTACATTCTTATCCCAGGTTTCAATCACATCTGTCACGTACAGGATGACATCTGCATCGGTAATGGCAGTTCTGACGAACTTCATCATGGAATCGTGAAGCTTGTATACGGGCTTCACAATGCCCGGCGTATCGGAAAAGATGATCTGGAACTCTTCGCCGTTGACTATACCCAGTATCCGGTGCCTGGTAGTCTGCGCCTTGGAGGTGATAATCGAAAGTTTTTCGCCGACCAGTTCATTCAGCAATGTAGATTTCCCGACATTGGGATTACCGATAATATTAACGAATCCTGATCTAAAAGCCATGTTCTCCTGCGTTAAATTACATGCTGAGCTGCACTGTTAATTTGAACGCAAAGTTATCAATAGTTTTCGGATAAGCATAGGGACCATATCGGTACATCACACCAAAACCATATCTGAATATCTGGAGCCGGAAGATATTATTAATAAGGATCCCCGATTCAAAATATCCTTTTTCCATGGTTTTGTAGGTTATGTTTTCATGATGTTGCCCATCGGCAAGGGAACCGATACCCATGTTCTGCACAAGGGCAATTTCGGGCTGGAATTTACCCCTGGGCTTAAACAGCAGTTTACCGAAATCCTGTTTCAAAAACAGCGCCACGAAATGGTCTGAAAGAAATTCATTGAACCGCATGGTGCCAAACGATTGTTCGGCTTCAAGGGTAAAGGGCTTATAACTGCTCAATCCTGCATATAATTTGCTGTAAGGCACGCCACTCGTTACAATTCCGCCAATAAGCGCAACCCTTGTATCGCCTATTGATTTGGTCTTAAATACCTTGGTTATTTTGGCTTCGGTACGCCAGTACTGAAAATACCCGTTCAGGGCATATCCGCCCCGGGCCACATTAAGAAAAGCCACCGGATATTTTGTCCCCATTGAAAATTTATTTCCCCTGGGCGTTTTCATGTATGTTTCCTGGAATGCATATCTAAGCCTGATCCCCACCTCTGTAAAATTATAGGTGGTAAGCACCATCTGGGGATTTTCCTCACTCAGGCTGTATCCGTATCCATTTGTAGGAGTATATATACCATGAGAACCATAAAGCTGTGCTGTAAGAAATTTAAATGACCGCCAGCTGAGTGATACCTGGGCTTCTTTGGTAATGTCCATTACCTCAACCATGTAATCGCGGATAAAGGCCGAACCCGAAAGATTCCATGTTTCATTGAACCGTATGCCCCCTGATTCACGAACATCATTCAGATAAAATAAATTCAGACCCAGTTCTTTTTTGGTACCAGGTTCAGGGTAACATTCCCGCTGTATTTAAAGGCTGCATCACGCAAGCTGTAGGCAAGGTAACCGCCAAACGTAAAAAATTTTGAAACCTGGTCTGTTGTTTTTCCGCCTGCGCCAAAACGAAATCCCTCATATCCGTTGTAATCAATAAACCGGCGCAGATCAAAAGAAAAATATCGCCCGGGAAGGTATCCTGTTAAAATAGTCTCAAAGGAAGTAAGGGTCCTGTCGAGATGTTCTGCCTTGCCAATGCTGTCGATCACCCGGTAGGTTTCAATCTCTTTCTGGTTCAAGGTATCTACCCGGTAAGCATTCCAGGTTTCAGGGGATTGCTTTGACGCATCAGGTTTCATCTCGATCTGCACATCCGAGAATTCGCCTTTTTTGAATTCAGGATTAAAATTGATGTTGACAATATATGACTTACCCGTTCCCACCATCATCAGCGGACCGGCCTGCGGGGCGGCCTGGTTTCCCATCTGTGCACCGCTGAAAATAATTGTATTACTTAAAAGTACAGGGAACCACCTTTTTCCTTCAATCAGATCATACTGCTGCTGAATGGAAACCTTAAAAAATTCATTCTTCTGATCGTAGGCTTCGGCAAGCACATTTTGAACTGCATATCCATGTGAATTAATATACAATACTCCTTTCATTCCTTCAAAATTCCTTCCCTTATAAGGACGAAAAGAAATAATGAAAACAGTATCATTGGCTTCGGTATACAGGGTATCCTGTATCTGGAAAAAATATTTATCCGTGCTGCCGGATGATATCGGATTCAGAAATTGCTTATTGGCAATAGTGATGAAGTTGTCATAAAAAGAAAAAGACTGGAACTGCCTTGCCATTACAACAAAGGAAGGCTGCGATATTCCCGAAACCTTGGAAGCAATGATCTCCTCCTTATTATTTTCAGGAGAAAGGAATTTACGGTTGCTCACCGTTTCCATCATGAACAGGTATTGCTTGTTCAGAAGCCTGTCCATATCAATAGATCCTTTCTGGTTCATGCCAAACTTTACCGAGTCGGGCATTTTAAAGGGCATGGCCGGTAAGGAATCGCCCCGGCTTGCTGCTTGCGATGGTGTCGGGTTCCAGCCCAAAGATCATCTTATCATAGGAAATATAGGAAAAGGGTCCCGATTTTTCCGGGTTGTTTTTATTCCTGTTTTCTGCAGCCAACCGGATAATACGGTGGGCCGGATTCTCAGTAGGCCTGATCACAACCTCAGCCACCTCATAGGGCTCCGCACTCATGGCCACCACCATGCCCGAAGGCAGGCTTGCCGGATCCAGGGTGATTGATTTATCCCTGTATCCCACATACCTGAATTTCAAGTAACGGATCGGGCTTTTTTGGGTATCCGGAAATTTCCTTCCAGGTTGGTGACCACACCCTGGCCTGATGAATTATATACTATGCTTACAAAAGCCAGCGGTTCATGGGTGGCACTGTCAATAACCATCCCCGATAAATATCCATCCTGGGCATTTAAGCTGGCAGTGGATGCCAGTGTCAAAATGAAAACTAAAACAAAGAAAAAAATTCCTCTTTTATGCGATGAGTTCATGTATCTCCTGTATCATTTTAGCTGCAAGGGCATCCGCCTTGTCGGGTGTTGTACTTTCACTGATTACCCGGATTATCGGCTCTGTATTGGATTTTCTGAGATGAACCCATTCACGGTCAAAATCGATACGAATCCCATCCTTATCATTTACAGGATGTGAGGCATATTTTTTACGAACATTTGCTATTACCTCATCAACATTCACGCCGGGTTTGAGTTCAATTTTGTTTTTGGAATTATAATAATCGGGGAACGACTTTCTCAACTCTGAGCATTTTTTGCCTGACTTTGCCAGGCTGCTCAGAAACAGGGCAACACCCACCAGGGCATCACGGCCGTAATGCAGGGCAGGATAAATCACACCCCCATTACCCTCACCCCCGATAACAGCGGATGATTTTTTCATTTCATCCACAACATTCACTTCACCCACTGCAGCCGCAGTATAAGTGCCCCCGTAGTTAATCGTTATATCCTGGAGTGCCCGGGTGGAAGACAAATTCGACACAGTATTGCCGGGCGTATGCTGAAGCACGTAGTCTGCCACTGCAACCAGTGTGTATTCCTCACCAAACATGGATCCATCCTCATTGATGATGACCAGTCTGTCCACGTCCGGGTCCACTACAAATCCAACATCCGCATGATGCAATTTTACCGCCTCAGAAATAGCTCCAAGGTTTGCCGGAAGTGGTTCGGGATTATGCGGAAATAAACCGTTAGGCTCACAATACAGGGGTATTATATCAGTTATTCCAAGGGCACGCAGCAGATCGGGAATAATAATTCCGCCCACTGAATTCACACAATCCACGGCAACCCGGAAACCCGACTTCCGGATGGCATCTTTATCAACGAGATCCATTTCCAATACCTGCTGAATATGGATTTCATTCATGGAAGTAAACCGGGTGATTTTTCCCAGTTTCGTGGCTTCGGCATAGGTAAACTTTTCCTGTGAAGCAATTTCCAGCAATTCGTTTCCCTCTTTGGCTGAAATAAATTCACCGTCACTGTTAAGCAGCTTCAGCGCGTTCCACTGTCCCGGGTTATGGCTTGCCGTTATGATGATGCCCCCGTCTGCTTTGTGGTAAGTAACACCCAATTCTACTGTAGGCGTGGTGGCAAAGCCCAGGTCAATCACATCTATTCCCAGTCCCATTAAGGTACCTGCCACCAGCATGGAAGCCATTTCCCCGGAAATCCTCGCATCACGTCCAACCACCACCTTGTAGCTTTCTTTTTTTTTCCGGCTGATCAACTGAATGCCAAATGCGGAAGTAAACCTGATGATATCAAGCGGTGTAAGCGATTCGCCCGGGACACCCCCGATGGTGCCACGGATGCCGGAAATAGATTTAATTAGTGTCATGGTTGGGATTATTTACTTTTTTAAATGGATTAAGCATGCTTATTTCGTAATTTTGCGCTGATTCCAACTTACTTTAGGTGTCCATCCGGAAGCTGGTCTTCAAAAAGCTAAAATATAAATAATATACAATACTCTTAACCTATTAAACCCGGAACGCATGGTAATTGTCAGAAGAACCCGAAAAGACGGAGCTGCATCAAAAAAAAGCGCTGCTCCATCTTCGGGAAGGCCAACAAAAAAGGCATCATCTAAATTCACAGCTACAAAAAGGCCATCCCGTGACCTTCCAAAAACCGGCCAGGAAGCATTTGCCTCATTTCGAAAACCACAGAAAAACAGGGAACGCAAGGTGATCAGTCCCAAAAGATTTTCTCATGAGATTGCAAAAACCGGTCATGAGAGCGAAGAGATCAGGCTGAACAGGTACCTTGCCAGCGCAGGTATTTGCTCCCGACGGGAAGCCGATGAGTATATAAAGGCCGGACTTGTGACCGTGAACGGTCAGCTTGTAACCGAAATGGGTGTTAAGATCAAACCCGGAGATGAGGTGAAATATAATGGTGAAGCCCTGCGGGAAGAAAAAAAGGTCTATATCCTGCTTAACAAACCCAAGGATTATGTTACAACCGTAGAGGACCCGCATGCCAAGAGAACCGTACTTGATTTAATTAAGGGTGCCTGTAAGGAAAGAGTTTACCCTGTAGGACGGCTCGACCGAAATACAACAGGGGTTTTGCTTCTTACCAATGATGGTGACCTTACGAAAAAACTCACGCATCCCAAGTATGAGAAACTCAAAATATACCATGTACATCTGAATAAGAATCTGAAATATGCTGATCTCGAAAAAATAGCCACCGGGGTACACCTCGATGACGGGATGATCAAGGCAGATGCAATAAATTATGCAGATCCTGTAGATAAATCCCAGGTGGGTATTGAGATCCATTCAGGCCGTAACCATATTGTAAGGAGAATATTCGAAACCATGGGATATGAGGTTGTTAAACTCGACAGGGTTTATTTTGCCGGGCTTACCAAGAAAAATCTTCCCCGTGGCGAATGGCGCATATTATCTGAAAAGGAAGTCAGTATGCTGAAGATGAATGCGTACAAGTAGGGACTAGGGACAAGGGACAAGGGACGAGGGGATCAGATTTTGATTCCCATGAATAAAACGTCATCAACCTGTTCAAAATTCTCCATCCACAGGTTGAATGTGTTTTTTACATGATCGAACTGTTCGTCCATGGGTTTCTGATGGATATCCAGCAGCAGATTTTTAAGTCTTACCATTTTAAATTTCTTGCCCATTGGGCCTCCGAACTGGTCGGAATAACCATCAGAAAACATATAAATGATATCACCCTTGCTGAGTTGAATTCCTTCATCTTCAAAGATATTGTCGTCTTTGTCATAATGTCCGCCCACAGAATTCCGGCTGCCCTTGATAAACACTTCCTCGCCGTTCCTGTAAATAATCATCGGGCGCATGGCAGAAGCAAACCGCATGTAATGTGTTTTCAGGTCAATTTCGCACACGATGATATCCATTCCGTCATTTGCACTGGAACCGTCCTCAATATTCTGATTCAGGGTATTCCTCAATTCACAGTCGAGCACACGGAGAACGGCAGAGGGTGAATTACCATTTACACGTGTACAGATATCTTTTATCATGGTGGACCCTATCATTGACATAAATGCACCGGGAACTCCATGTCCGGTTGAATCAGCGCAAACCACAACAAATTTGTTCTCGCTGACCTGATCAAACCAGTAGAAGTCGCCACTGACAATATCGCGGGGGTGATAAAAGACGAAACAACCGGAAAAGAATTGCTGAAGGCGTTTTACCGGTGGCAACATGCTTGTTTGAATACGTTTTGCGTAGTTTATGCTGTCAGTAATATCCCTGTTCTTTATTTCGATCACTTCTTTTTGCTCCACCACTTCCTTTGTCCGGGCTGCCAGTTCGGTTTCAAGATATTCCTGCAGTAGTTTCTGTTTCCGCTCCCTGATCTTCACATAAATGACAATTGAAATGATAAGGGTGAGCACGGCAAGTGTAATAAACCACCAGGTTTTCCAAAAGGGAGGCCTGATGCGAATCCTTACTGAAACAGGGTCGGTGTTCGTAAGACCGTCACTGTTGTATGATCTTAGCATGAAAACGTATTCTCCTTCTTCAATTCGGGGATAATACGCAGATGTGGCATCTGTCACATCCGACCATACCAGGTCATGACCTTCGAGCTTATACTGATATCTTACCGAACCGGGATCCCTGTAATTCAGTCCAATATAGTCAATTCTCAGCCGGTATGGTTTATAAGGTAACACGATCGCGATCTGCTGATTTGGATCATATGCCTTATCAGAGATCATTACCCTTGTAATATTTTGAAATGGGGGGACTTTTCTTTTACTTTCCTTTGAAGGATCATAGGATACTAATCCCTCTGTGGTGCCGAAATAGAGAACACCAGTTTTACTTTTATATACGGCATTGGGATTACAGTCTCCTGTTATACCCATGTTCATGTCGTATTTTGTCACGCGCATATTCTCTGTATTGATACGGCTTATACCTACACGGTGCCCTGTCCACATACTGTGATTGATGCCATTGACAATGCTGTAACAAAAATCATTCTTAAGACCAAGGTTGGATGTTATATGATATACAGAGTCATTTTTAAACCGGTACACTCCGTCACCATATGTAGCAGCCCATATGCTTCCCTCTTCGTCTTCAGCAATGGACTTAAATTCTATCTCAGATTGCCCCGACCGGAAATAAATTCACGGGTTCATCTTTTTCATTTAACTGGTACACGCCATTGGTCCTGGTCGCAAAAAGCAATCGTTTATGGCTGTCCATGAAAACACAGGCAATGCTGTTATGGGGCAACTGATTGAGCGTGGTAAAATGGCCGGTTTCATGATAATTTTTGTCAAACTTATAAATACCGTCACCAGTAGCCAGGTAAAATCCCAGGTCATAAACTGCAATGGAGGTTATAGAATTTCCAAGTGAATTAGCTTCATATTGTATCTTTTTTACCGAAGATGTCTGTAAATCCAGCTCGTATAATCCGTTTTTTTCCGTGCCCACCAGAAGCACCTGGTTTGCCAGCGCCAGTGCGGTAACATGTTCTGATGGCATGGCATTTACTTTAGCAGCCGGTTGTCCCATTTTCTGGCTGAACAGTCCTTCCATTCCTCCCATATAAATTGTTCCATCGCCTGTAACAGCTACCGATTGAATATTATTATCGAGTCCCCTGTAATCATAACTCAGGAAAGCAAAAGACTGGCCTGTAAGCTCACTGATCCCGTCACCATAGGTAGCTATAAAAATATTGCCTTCGAGGTCTTCATATACCTTCTTTATTGAATTTCCGGCCAATCCATTGTCCTTTGTAAGGTGAGCAACCATTTCGAAGTTTCCCTTTCCATCCGGGTGGGACAATTTGAAAACACCATTTCGCTGGGTACCTATCCATAATTGTCCTTCCGAATCTTCAAAAACCGACTGGGCATTTTCACTTCCAATACCCTGGGATGCACCGATCTTTTTCAATGTATACTGGTCACCTTTCATGACCAGCATGAAAATCCCCTGGTCTTCCGTGGCAAGCCAAAAAGCTTTTCCGTCGCGTGATTGCTGAATATCCTGTATTTTTACAAATTCCAGTTCCTTTACCACTTCCGGGTTTTCTGCTTTGTAACCCTTTTTGTCCAGCGTGAACATTGATAAGCCATCGGTGGTTCCAAGCAATAAAATGTCGTTCCATACTGCCAGGGATGTGCTCATCATCGATTGTGTCCCGGCTAATTTAACCGCCTGGCCGGTGGCCCTGTTTATCACAACCACACCCTGATTTAACGTGCTGGCTAAAAGATTATTCTTATCCAGTTCTGCAAAACCGGTGATTGAACCCTTCAGTTCGATACCCTGTATTGATCGTTTCAAAATGAGAACCTGTATATCGGGCAATATTTCCGCTCTGGTAACCAAACCAAAGAGCCCCGGTATGGTCCTTAAAACTTGTTCCTGCCACTTCACGCGACAGGGAATCCTGCTGAACGTCAGTGTTGAAATCAGTTCCGTTAAACCGGCACAAACCTTCTCCGGTGCCAATCCAGATATAGCCATGAGAATCCTGGTTCAGGGTATAGGTAAAAGGATGAGATATCCCTTCCCTTACACCGAAATTGCGTATCCTGTACTCCTGTGTATAAGTGATTCCACTCAGAAATAAAGCCAATATGGCGAATAGGAGGGTCTTGGATTTTATGTGCATGCCTGAAAATATTATTTATCTGTCTTGCCCGGGAGTTACCTTTTTAGCTTGCCACTGCATATTTGTATTTCGGCACACCCCCAATGGGAATCACATAGAAGGGGAGCAATTCCCCATACTGGTTTCTCACACTCACAACCACATTGTTGTTCTTAACTACAGGGCTTTTACGCTTGATAAACTGAATATCAAGGGAGGTATTCTTTTCTGTATCGAAAATCTTAAACTCATCTTCAATCCAGTTGTTTTCGCCTGACGTTTTGCTTAACTGTCCCTGCCTTGCCACCGAAACCGTGCGTATCATTCCATCACCGTCCCAGTCAAAATTTGATAGCTTGACTGATATGGCTCTGTCATCTACAAAGGGATAAATATGAGAGACTTCTGTGGGAGTATCCCACATTCTGAATGAGTATTCGAATGCAAAAGCATTTGCACCTTCCACTGCCTTATTTTCATCGGGCATTGTAGACAGATAATACCTGTACAGGTTGCCATCATCTCCTTCAATTCCGTCGCATATTACCTTAAATACGTACCCGTCAAACATGGGTACATATTCACCTTCTGAAGGATTGAAAGGACCGAAAGTATACCATTTCTGATCATAGGCTGACTGATCACCAAAAGATTTGGATCCCAGAAGGTTGCCGCTTTTATAATTTCCGGCAGGCTGGGTTTCCCTGGCATCTTTGCTGCTGTAACATTCCTTGCCGCCATATATTGAATAGGTCATTTTTGTATCAAATACCCCATCCAATTCATCCACAACTCCGCCGATCTCAGGATCAAAAACACGGATGTAAACAGGCTGGCTGAAGTTTTTTGGCACCAGGAAGAAAAAAGTCTGCGAAAAGTCATCATCGCCCCAGGATGTACTGGCTTTCGGACCGAAGGTCATCAGGTATGGTATGTTTTCATCCCCTGCCGGAACTGGTTGGGCATAAATACCACCAGTGAACCCAACGACAAATACCAGAAAAAGAAAGTACTTCATATGTGAGATCCAGAAATTAAAAATCCGTTTTAAACTATACGATAAAAAAAGCCTTTGGGTTCATTTTAAGCATAAAACCGTTCATTATAATTATTGCCCTGGCTGAACCACTACAATTTGACGTGTACTGCAATTTTTTGGATCTTCCATATCCGGATCCGATTTTTTGCCGGTGACACCCAATTGAAGCTGGTATATTCCCGGATAAAGGAATTTATGTTTAACCTTTTCACCGGATGACCTGTATCCATCTCCAAAATCCCAGTAATATCCACTCACCTGGTAGTTCTTCAAAAATGTTTTGGTAGCATCCAGCGTAAATTCCTGGCCAGTCATGATAGTATCTGAGGCTGTTATATATGGCTGCTCAACATCTTCCACGAGAAAACTGTCACTTGCCTGGTTAAGCGCAACCTCATTTGTAAGCAAGTCAATAACATTCAGCTGCACCAGATAGTTTCCGGTTTTGCTGTAGCAATGTTCTGCCTGGAGCTTCCTTATTTTTGTACCGTCACCAAGATCCCATTCATAGGCCAAAACGGTTGTATCCAGTTCATTGTTGTTGGGTTCATAAAAAACATAGCAATATTCATTTTCTTCCTGTGGTTTGCAATCCGCAAAAGTAGGAATGGATGAATAGGCCGAAAAAATATCGGCTGTTCCTGACCTGTCAGATACAAAATAACCGGTGTCCATGGCAGCATTCAGGATCAGTCCGTAATCATCGCCGGCAGAATTATAGGGTGATTCCATCGCCACAGGCTTCTGCCATTTTCCATTCTCATTTACCGTATAATATATCTCCAGGTCATTTTTCTGATGGTGACCCCGGGAAGCAAAATAAAGCCTGCCACTATGGTGAAGAAAGGGAAATACTTCATTTTTGTCTGTATTCACATTGCTTCCCAGGTTTTCGGGCTGACCCCAGTGGCCATTTTCAAGTTTTGAAACATAGATATCATAACCGCCAAGGCCGTCACGACTGTCGGAGCAAAAAAACAACTGAGTGCCATCTTCTGATAAACTTGGGTAACCGGTATGGCAATCCGCCCTGTTATACCTGAACGGAGTTGTGTTGGTCCATTTTCCCCTGGCAAGGGTGGCACTGAAAATACCAAAAGTGGTATCTTCCCGCTGCTTGTTTCTTTTGTTTGAGGAAACATCAATTGTACGGGTAAAATAAATCGTATTCCCATCCTTGCTGAAACAGGATGGTCCCTCAAATAAGAAGGTGGTCAGATCTTTGGAAAGCAAGACCGGATTTTCAAATTTGCCTGGTTTTTTCTGAACCGCCAGGTATAAATTGGTAAACTGGCTGTTGTTCATATCCACATAGCTGGGGAAAACATCCTTTTTCCTGTCTGAGCAAAAGACCAATCCGTTTTTAAAAAATGCAGGGGCCAGTTCTTTCGATGAAGAATTGAAAGAAAGCCGGTGCGATTCCACGTATGGCTGCGCCAGGAGACAGCTTCCCGAAAAAAGGACTGGCAAGAGCAACAAATATATTTTTCTTTGAAGGGACATGGTTAAAATAGGGTTGGATTGGATGCTTTTACCTGGAAACCAAAATTGTATTCAAGAATAATCTCAAACGAATTGCGATTGTATTCATTAATGCCATTCATGCCATAATCATAGGCGAGACCCACATGCAACTGATAATTTAATTTATAATCCATGATCATTACAAGGGCCTGTTTTGACCGGTATGTACAGCCAACACGCAGCAGATCCTTATAAATTACGCTAACACCGGCATCAGCTATCAGTCCTGAAGGTATTTCATATTCCAGCATCGCTGAAGGCTGTAATACCCAGGGATCTGCAATTTTAATATTCACACCGGTTGTAAAATACCAGGCATATTTATTAAAGTCATGATATACCGCAATTTTTCCCGATTCACTGGTTTTATAACCCAGGAGCAAGGGCACCGATAATCCTGCGTAAAAATTCCGGCTATAATAATACATTCCCAAGCCAAAATTGGGCAATAAATAGCTGCTGGAATTTGCATTGAAAACGTCATCATCGCCTTCCAGGCTCGAAACATCCATTTTACCTGTTGCCAGACCGGCTTTCAGACCAAGGGCAAGCTTGCCGCTGCCGAAATTCAGCCTGTGGGCATAATTCATATAAAATCCGGTATACTTTCGCAATCCGATGGATTCATTCATCACCAGCAATCCGAGTCCCATGGCTGTTTTTTTCAATGGAGTGTGTGCCGCGAATATGTTATAGGAAGGCGCGCCCTCAAAACCCATCCATTGACTGCGGTGTGACAGATTTACGCTGAGCATTTCATGACTTCCTGCATAGGCAGGATTAAGAGCAAGTCCATTAAAAGTATAATGGCTGTATAACAGTGCTTTTTCCTGTGCTTTCATCCCAATCCAGGAGAGCAGGCAAATGATGATAAGGGTAAATTTGCGCATCTATCGTAGAATTTCAACAAATGACCTGAACTGGAACTCTTTCTCCCGGCCCGCTATCTTTACATCAGCAATATAAAAATAGGTGCCTTCGGGTAATTCTACCCCGTTTGTATTTTTTCCATCCCATTGATTTCCTTCAAGGTAGTCATCGGATTCAAATACAAGAACGCCGGTGGAATTATAAATTTTTATCCTGATTCTTTCCGCATTTTCCGCCCCCAGGTCAAAAACATCATTTTTTGTATCGCCATTGGGAGAAAAGCCTTTCGGAATTACAAGCGGATTAATCAGAATATCAACCTGGTCAGAAACTTCGGGACAATTGCCATTATGAACCGTCCATTTCAGTGTTGTTGAATTGTCCAGTTCTACAATAACGGCATCCGGCAAGGTATCGTTATTAAAATTTCCGGTCCCGCTTACTACAGTCCATTTTCCTGAACCAACCAGGGGAGTGCTTGCTTCAAGCTGCGTGGTATAGATGAAATCAAGTGTTTGATCGGGTCCGGCCTCGGCTGCAGCAGGCTGTTCATTAAAGATAATCCTCACCTGGTCGTCATCCATGCAACGCCAGTTATATTCAGTCCATGTAAACAGGTTGGCTCCGTACTGATCCGCTGTTGCAGCTGTACCCGGATCAGCAGGATCAGTGAAAGTTGCCCCGCTGGCAGACCAGATACCATTAGAACCAGGAATACTTTTTACTGCATTCAGGGTATAGGTGTTGCTGCATATCTCATCATCACTGCCTGCATTGGCTACCGGCACCTCGTAAACCACAGCCTTCAACTGTTCCGTGAAGAGGGAATTATCAGCACACACAACCGCTGTCATCCACAATGGTGTCCATGGCAAAGGTTTGTGTTGAAGCCGGCGTGAAGATCATTGAATCAGGTGAGGCCGTAACACCATTTTTATTTTGTCCTCCGATAGTCACTGAAAAAGGAGGATGTACTCCGCTGGTGTTGAATTTGACATATATGGCCTCACCGGCACACAACGTGTCAGTTCCGCTGATCAGATCACCTGTCGGCAGCGGATTGATCCGTACTTCCACTGAACTGCTTGTATCTGCACATTCATGGATAACAGGGGAAGAGAATACAACTCTTCTGTAAAACAAAGGTGACGTCAACGCAGGAGTACTGTAATTTTGAGCGGTTCCATTGGCCGGCGTCCAATCTGCATTGTTTATGCTTTGCTGCCATTCATAGGAATAACTTCCGCTGCCATTGGCCGGCTGTGAACCGGTTAATGCCCTGGCGGATATTAAAGCAGGTATACTGAATTGTTCCTCCTGTTATACTGTTGTTTGTTATGGACGGATACACGGTAACCGTAAGGGCACTGCTTGTATCTGTACAAATATCACTGGATGCTGTCCGCGAAAACAAGGTAGTAACTGTCAAGGCACCCGGAATGTAGGACACCTGGTCATTTATCCCGGCTGCAGGGGACCAATCGGGCAGGCCTTGCTTCTTTTCAAGCCATTCGTATGTGAAACCGCCCAATCCGCCGGTTGCGGATGTCCCGTTTAAGGCCAGCGGAGTGCTGTTTTCACAAATAGTCTGATCTGCAAGTGTAATGCCGTTTTGAATACCAGGAACCACATCAATTACAAGTGCAGCAGATGTATCTACACATGCATTATATGTTCCTGAAACGACAATCCGGCTAAACTGTGTGGTTGTATCAACAACCTCATCAGGAGTATAGTTTTTAAGCGTAGCTCCGGCTATGGGACTCCAGTTGCCGGAAGTGCGAATCAGCCATTGATAGCTGTATGCCAGGTTCCCGCCTGCAGGCTGGGAACCGGTAATTGGTTTCGGCACTTCTCCTGCGCAATCCCTGTTGTCATTTGTAGAGGGTATATTACCGGAAATCAGGGGAAGCACATTGATTGTTTTCGTTGCGGAAGTATCCTTACAGGCCTGTCCATTTCCTGAATACACGATCCGGCGATACAGGGTGGTGTCAGTCAGGATTCCGGGATCGTAGCGTTTTGAATTGGATGTGGGCAAAGAAGTCCAGTTACCGGATGTGGATCTGGATTGCCATAAATAAGAATAGGTTCCGTCACCGTTTGCCGGGGATAAGGCATTCAGCAAACCGGGACCCAGGTCCTCACAGATCACTGAATCAGCAGAGGCAAATGTATTATTTGTAATGGAAGGAAGTACAGTGATCTTCACCGAATTGCTTGTATGAGCGCAATAAGCAGTTGATGTGACATGGCGCCGGAAATACAGCGATTGCTGCAAAGGACCGGGATTATATGAACTGAGGGTTCCGCCATTGTTCCAAACAGACTGGTCGGTGCTGAACTGCCATTGGTATTGATAAATGCTGTTGCCTCCTGTGGGATTGGTTCCGGTGAGTGTTTTAGCAGGCAGATCATAACAGATCGTATCTGTTCCCGAAACTATATTATTTGAAATGGCTTGATATACAAAAATTTTCAATGCACGGCTTGTATCGGATATGGTGTTCATGTTCTTATCCAGTGATCTCACAATTCTTCTGTAGAATGTAGTCAGCGTTAACGCCGGAGGCCTGATGCTGTCCCTGTAAGCAGTTCCGATCGCCGGAACCCAGTTCAGACTATCTGTGCTTTGATCCCATTGCCATGTATATGTACCATCGCCACCTTTGGGATGGCTTCCTTTAATTTTATTAGGGATCTGTCCTGCGCAAAGGGTATCCACGCCACGGATTGAATTGAACAGAAAGCCGGTAAGATTGACCATCATATTTTTCAGTTTGACGCCATGAAAACCATAGTCGCCAAGATGGGACAGGCAAGCGAGTGTGGTAGCACCTCCGGCTGAATCCACAGCCAAAGTTGCGCCGGTGAGTGAATTACCGGAATGCCACAATACTCCTCCGCTTCCTCCTCCGCCTGAACCTGTGCAGGTTGTCGAATTTCCGGCCCCGCCATTACCGCCGCGAATTCTCACGGATAATGCTCCTGAATAATTTGTTGCATCCAGTATAACTGTCCCTGCTGCGCCACCGCCTCCTGCACTGCCTGTTGCCGGTGTAGTAACACTTTGCCCGTTAGCTGTTATATATTTTCCGCTTTTCCCAACCAGGGTTCCTGTAATAATAAAAATAATACCACCCCCGTTGCCACCATTGGTGGCCGTATTTGATGTCAGAAGATTCTGAACACCAGTGCCACCGCCACCGCCCATGATAACGCCGCCGTCATTTTTGTATAGTGAACCGCATGCCAGGCCACCCCAGGCCCTTACAAGTGTATCATTAACGCATAAGGAGGATTGCCTGCCTCCATCGCCACCCTGCCAGTAATTTCCACCGCCACCGCCGCCTGAAAACAGTCCGTTTCCTGCACCACCGCCGTTAACAGCACAACCGGCTCCCTTAGTATAAGGCCACAATAGTGTATCAACGGTAACAATACCCTCTCCTTTGTTTCCGGATCTGTTTAAATGATATTTGTCAAAATGAAGCGTATCAAGAATTTCATGTCCCGGTTTGCTAAAAGCGTTTTTACGGCATCCATTGGTATAATCTTCAACAGGTACGGCGGCGCCCCTGAACCCTAATCCTGCTGCATCAAGGTTTGCCTCCAGCTTAACTGAATCCATTCCGATAATGGCAATAATACCCCCGGTGATTCCATCCCAGGGTTTTGCAGTTACATTTGCTTTTACAGTTACATTATCACCTTCCACCAGGCGGACCAGCTGAATTTTTTCTCCATCATCATATAGATTTAACATGGTCATCCGTAAATACAATATAATTGTTCGCCCCGGTGATCACCTCGCTCACCTGCAGGATTTCGTACATCCCGGCATTTCGCCATTCATCCTTATATTTATTTGGATTTGTAAGAAAACCGGGACCTGTCGGCATGGTAGCCCCCGTCATCTGTATCAGCAAAACCTTATCACCAGGTTGAAAATAACTTAATTCGGAAGAAGAGGTAATCAATACCCGGTCGCTCAACACATTTTTTACCTGAAGGTAATGATTGACGACACCGGGCATTTCGACATTTTGGGGTAGAACTGCCAGCAGCCATAATAACAGGCCGGCGAATATGAAAAATATGCGTTTCAAATGATCTATGGGTTAGCTAGTTGGTTTGTTTAAGTAACCTATGTATACATGGTTACCTTACCCAAGGTTTCATTATATCAACTTTTCTTCAATCTTTTATACATTCCTGTAATATGGCAATTCAATCAGAAAAGTTGTACCGTGATTAACCTTTGTCTTAAACGTGATATGCCCGTCAAAGGATTCAATAATGTTCTTGACAATGGTCAGGCCTAGTCCCATACCACTCGACTTTGTAGTAAAACTTGGAGTAAATAGCTTATTATGAAGTTCATCCGGAATTCCTTTGCCATTATCGGATATGCTTACCCTTACCATGCCTCCGGATAATACGGCATTGATCCCGATCCTTCCCTTGCGGTTTTCGGGAATGGACTGGATGGCATTTTTTATAAGATTGATGAATACCCTGGATAGTTGTTCTTTATCTGCATAAACCTGCAACACATTGCTTTCATAATCGAACAGGAAGTCTACATCCTCTGTATTTTCGAACAACTGAAGAATTGACTTGATGGCATCCACCAGGTTGATCTCTTCGTTGATTGCTTTTGGCATCTTGGCGAAATTCGAAAACTCTGAAGCTATAAATGACAGATTATCAATTTGTTCAATCAACGTCTGAGTTACTTTTTCAAGATATTCATCAAAGTCTTCCCGGCTATCCTTCCATGAACGCCATAAATGCTGCACACTCAGCTTCATGGGAGTAAGCGGGTTCTTGATCTCATGGGCAATCTGCTTGGCCATTTCACGCCAGGCACTTTCACGCTCCGACCTCGCCAGCATTTCCACACTTTTTGCCAGTTCCTTTACCATCCGGTTGTATTCATCTACAAGGCCGGCAATCTCATCCTTTCCCTGGTATACGATCTGCTCATTTTTCTTTCCCAGCTTAATCTCACTGAATTTCTTCTGGATGAGCTTAAGCGGCCGGGTGATCTGGTCGGAAATAATTACAGCCATGGCTATTGTAAGCAACACCAGCAATACGTATATATTCAGAATAGCCACCACAAGCGTGGTAATATCGTTCCTGAGTATGTTCTGCTTTGTAAAATAGGGAAGGTTTAAAAAGGCCATAAGCTCTCCCTTCACATTCACAAAGGGAACATAGGCAGAAAGATAAGTGAGGCTTCCAATCTTTTCGCGATGAATAAATTCAGCCTGTTTTTCAATCGCCATTTTGTCATAGGCTACCGGATTCATTTTTTCTCCCTGTATGCCCTGGTCGAAGATTTCCGATCTGGATGTGGCCAGGAGGTTCCCTTTAGGATCATACAGGTTTATGTCGGAATAAAAAACATCAGAAAACCCGATCAGCAGCTGGTTGAGGTTGTCATAATCAGCCCCCCTTGAATCTTTTCTTATTACAGGGAGATAAGCCAGTTTATGATCGAGTTCACTATATACCGACTGGATCTTCTCACTGAGCTGATCATGCTGCTTTTTCTGGTACTGCATGATGCTGAAATAAATAGTCCCGCCGCCAACCAGCAAAAGGGAAAGGAATAAAACTGCAATGATGGACAGTTGTATCTTATTTTTAAAGTTGAGGTCAATGTTGCGCCCGATTTTTGAGAAATTGTTGGTAGCCGTATACAACAACAGGATAAGGTAAAAGAATAAAAACAAATAGGAGAAAGAAACCAGCTTGTCAAAAAACAGCGTTTCGGGCAGGCTTACCATGATCAGGCTGTTTTTATTCACATAATAGATGAGGTGATTGTATCCGTCAAAATACATCAGGTGATTATGCGTATCGAGCCGGAGAGACCTGTTCCTGTAAGTATCAAAGTTCAGGCTGTACTGAAAGGATCCCGATTGTGCGATCAACTGGTTCTTATAATATTTTGCATAGGAATATTCCTCCATCAACTTATTCTTCTGGTATTTCTCATCCAGCAGCAATTCAGGATATCCCAGTTCTTCGGCGATCAGCCTTGATGTCAGTTCAATGAAAAAAGTAAGTTCCTTTTTCTTTCCCGGAAGTTTATAGGTAATCCATCCCAGGTAATTGATTCCCCCGTTTTGCAGGTCCCAGAAATAAAAATCAGTCTTGGGTAGTTTGGTACTTCCATTTACCAGCATGCTATCGTAATAATTAAAGCAGTTCTGCTGTTTCTGAAAAGGTCCGTCATCAGTACGAATTTTAGTATTAGGATAACAATCCTGGAATACGATTTTATATTTTCCCCAGAAGCCATTAAAGTAATTTACCTGTAAATGATTAAATATCTGATCACTGGGAATGTTCATATTAAACAGGTATTTCGCCAGGGTTTCATCCTTTTCAAGGCGGAGGCTGATGTCTTCAAGCAGGTATTCAGCAACCGGATCATGCTGGGCAGCCAGGTTATCTGCCATAACCCTCATATTTTCCACAGTCCTCTGTTTGGAATAATAGGATATAAAATAAACGGCATACGCTGAGAAAAATACGACCATTAAAGCGAGCGGTGCATAACCTCCCAGGGGGACCTTCCGGTATTGGAAGAGGGAGAGCAGGGCAAAAAGGAGAACAAAAGCAAGATGAGACCCAAAATCAAATTTAAAATGAAGAAGGTACAATCCAAAGAACAACAGCGTATTGACAATTAAAAACATCAGAAAGACCCTGTCGGGTTTGCAGTTCCTGTTACAAATCGACAGCATTTTATGGGCCAGCAAAAGCAGTGAGGCAAACTGCATGGCTGCAATCATCAACCCGATGACTGAAAAAATATTCAGGCTGGCTACCTTATAGGTTTCAAAATTGATGGTAGAATGGAGAATGAGGTTTGAGAAGATGCCATGAGTATATATATAAAAGCAGGTAAGCAGAATGGTCATTATAATGATGATAATCGGGGATCCGCCCTTTTTGGAATCAAAAAACCAACGCGGAAAGGTAAAATCCCGGTTAAACTGTACAATCAGAAAAAGGATAAAGATGGTATTCACAAAAATATCACCCAGTGACGGGAGCCAGGCAGATTTACCAAAGGGAACCGGGCCAAAGGCTTCTAATGCATAAATATCACCCGGAATATGATATACATATTGAACATATCTGAACAGTGCCAGAAACACTGCCAATCCAAATATGACAGCATTTTTTATCCTGCGGTTTACGATCTGCCTTATTAGTCCCCTCAATAAAAGCAATAATGCAAGCAGGGTAAGGAGATACAGAATTGGCGTAAGACGCTTTTCAACCTGTGAAAACCTGAGCTCGCTTCTGAGAAAACTTTACAGAAAAAAGATAGATGCCTTCCCAATCATGCACGGCAAATGATCCGGGCTGGGCCTCGGTAAGCAATTCTGTTGACTTCGGCAGTTTCAGATCAGGCTGGAAACGGCTCTGAAGAAATTCATTTTCGTAGGGATATTGGGTTTTAATCAGGATCAGTGCATAAGAACGGATAGAGTCGGTTATATAGGATTTAATAACGTAATATCCGTTTGAAATGAACTCAAAACGCTTGCCATCAATCAGGTTTTCATTAAAGGGATAAAGTGTTGTACTGTTATCTGACCAGTATAAAAGGTTGTCGTTGAGGTAGGCAAACATAATAATCCCTTTGTCGGGTATCAGGGTATTAAGCTGCCAGTTATTTTCCTCCAGTTTATCATGTATCCTGTCAGCCGCTTTGAATTTTTCGTCTATCCCCTTCTGCAGTCTCCTGTGCTCAGCAGCACGGTAATGATAATTGTCGAGAAAATAATCACTTCCGATGGTTAGTGCCAGAAGCGCAAGAAAAACAAAAAATGTTCTGTTCAGATTCATACTGATTCCCTCCCAGGATTAAAACTGAAATTCAGGCATGGTGATAGGGTTCTCCCCTGATGATTGTAAATCCACGATAAAGTTGTTCAAGAAAAAGCAGCCGGATCATTTGATGTGAAAAAGTCATCTCCGACAAGGAAATCCGCTCAGGAACCGCCTTGTAAACCTCTTCGGAGAATCCATAAGGTCCGCCTGTAACAAAGGCAAGATTTTTTGTGCCCCGGTTCATTGCATTTTGAAGGAACCCTGCAAAAACAATTGAACTCGCCATTTTTCCCCTTTCATCCAGTAACACCTTGTAATCAAAATTTGCAAGAGCAGAAAGGATGATCCTTCCTTCATTTTCTTTCTGCATTTTTTCAGATTGGTTTTTTGCCGGTTTTGGTTCCTGAAGATAAACCATCTCAAAAGTAACGTAATGGCGCAGTCTGTTCTCATAAATGGCAAGGCCATCCCTTAGCCAGGATTCGCCTGTACGCCCGATGTTCAATAGTGCAATTTTCATCGCAAACGATACAATAAACCAAACTCAATAGGTGAGACAGAATTGTTGGCAAGGAATTTGAGCATAATTATAATTCAATTAAATAATTAAATTTGCCATGCAAACGGATTTATTTCTGTTCAAAAATACTTTTTATTTTAAAAGAAGTATGACAAACACTACTTTGAAGATCAATAGTTTTATATTATCCCTGATATTTCTTTTTTTTTTTGCTCCTGTGAGTGCGGAAAAAATGATGGCTGACGACATTCCTCAAGGTGTGATTGATGCATTGCGCACTGGCAACACTACTGCCCTGTCGGGATATTTCAGTACAAGCATTGAATTGGCCATCCTTGACCAGGAAGATATTTACAGTAAGCAACAGGCTGAACTTATCATTAAGGATTTCTTCGCAAAACACGTGCCAAGCAGTTTCAATATTTTGCACAGGGGAGGAAAAGAAGGGTCGCAGTATGCGATCGGCAACCTGGTAACATCATCGGGAACTTTCAGGGTAACGATCTGGATTAAGATGACGCAGAACAAACCATATATTCACCAACTCCGATTCGAAGAGGGAAATGCCGAATAGCTATTTCGACGAATTCATTGACAACGCACTGAAAGAAGATATTGGTGACGGGGATCATACCTCTCGCGCCTGTATTCCCCATAATGCCACAGGCAAAGCCCAGTTGCTTGTTAAGGAAGAAGGCATCCTTGCCGGAGTAAATGTTGCCCTTGCGAATTTTCCATAAGCTTGATCCGACTGTTCAGATCGAAGTATTCAAACACGATGGGGAATGGGTTTCCCCTCCTGATATTGCTTTTGTTGTGGAAGGCAGGATCCTGGCCTTACTGAAGGCAGAAAGGCTCGTGCTGAATATTATGCAACGTATGAGCGGTATTGCAACAACCACTCATCGCTATGTGGGTCAATTGCAGGGATTGAAAACGCGTATCCTTGATACCCGAAAAACCACTCCGGGAATGCGATTGCTTGAGAAAGCAGCCGTAAAAACCGGAGGTGGGGAAAACCACCGGTTCGGTTTATTCGATATGATCCTGATCAAGGAC
The DNA here is from genome assembly GCA_963808745.1 of uncultured Bacteroidales bacterium. Classification (GTDB taxonomy): domain Bacteria; phylum Bacteroidota; class Bacteroidia; order Bacteroidales; family UBA10428; genus UBA5072. The sequence continues at coordinate 22,328 of CAWEGX010000017.1, read as the reverse complement.
AATCACATTGATTTTTCAGGTGGTATCAGCCAGGCCATCAGCAGGGTAAAAGAATATATGCGGCGAACCGGAAAAAATCTGAATATTGAAATTGAAGCCCGAAGTCTGGAGGATATTCAGACCATACTATCCATTGGAGGCATTCAAAGGATCATGCTCGATAATTTCAATATCCCTGATACACGCAAGGCAGTGGAAATGATTAACGGACTATATGAAACAGAATCCTCCGGAGGAATTACATTTGAGAATATCAGGTCCTATGCCGAATGCGGAGTGGATTTTATTTCCGTAGGAGCACTGACCCACCAGATTAAAAGTCTCGATCTGAGTTTGAAAGCCTTAAATTACAAGACAGATGAATTCGGACCGTCACACCAATACCTTTAAAATCATATTTCCGCAATAAAAGGCTGGTCCGGTGGAGCAAACAAATAAAATTCCCGGGAACCAAAGGACTTTCTGCCTATGAGGTCATTTCCAATTTTATCAGGGGGCTTTCAAAAGGATCATTGAACATCAGGGCAACATCCATTGCCTTCCATTTCCTGCTGGCATTGGGTCCGGCCATCATTTTCCTGCTGGGACTCATTCCTTACCTGCCGATCCGCAATTTTCAGCAGGGTTTGATGGAAATCCTTATGGAGGTGATCCCAAAAAATTCATATGCTGCCCTGGAAATCCTGCTTCAGGATAAACATAATGGATTACAGATATTTGGTTTCTTTATTACCCTGTTCTTTGTGCAGAAGGGAATCAACGGCATCCTTGAGGCCTTTAATGCCACTTACCATTCCATTGAAACTCGTCAGTGGATCGACCGCAGGTTAATATCTGTGGGACTGTTTGCAATACTTTTTGTTCTGGTTACCCTGGCAGCAATCTTATTGTTTTTCAGCAATCTCGGGATCAAGTATCTCTATGTGCATGGCATCATCATGGATTATGGTAATTATTTGCTGCTCCAGCTTGGAAAATGGATAGTGATATTAACACTTACATTTCTTGCCATTTCATTTCTATACTTTCTGGCCCCTGCGAGAAAAACAAGATTGAGATTTTTTACCCCTGGTTCCATTCTGGCCACCTTGTTGTCAATTCTCACATCCATTGGGTTCTCGTACTTCGTTAATCACTTTGCTCCGTTTAATAAGTTCTTCGGATCGATTGGCACCCTTATCGCTGTGATGCTGTGGATGAACTTTAATGCACTGGCTCTTCTGGCAGGCTTTGAACTCAATGCAAGCATACGGAATGCAAGGGAGATAAAATTTGAACCAATGGCGATCTGAGATGTTTTAAAGGGCACATCCCCCATAGAACATGTCGGACTTAAACGAGATCAGAAAAGAATATACTTATTCTCAGCTTGAAATTGACAACCTGGATATTAGATCCCATCGTGCAGTTTCGGTATTGGCTCAATGACGCGCTGAAGGCAAGTGTTTCGGAGCCAACCGCCATGGTGCTGTCGACCGTGGGAAATGAAGGAATGCCTTCATCAAGGGTAGTATTGCTGAAAAACCTGGATCATGACGGATTTACCTTTTTTAGCAATTATGAAAGCAGGAAGGGAATCCAGATCACACAAAACCCTAATGCATCCTTGCTGTTTTTCTGGCCACAGATTGAAAGGCAGGTCAGGATTGAAGGCAGAGTAGCGAAAACTCCACGTCATATTTCAGATGAATATTTTCAGTCGCGTCCCGAAGGAAGCAAGATCGGTGCCTGGGCATCTCCGCAGAGCCGCAGGGTTCCCAGCCGTGAATACCTTGATAATCTTCAGAAAGATTATATCAGTGCTGTTTAAAAGCAAAGTGCTTGAAAGACCTGAAAACTGGGGCGGATACAAATTATTTCCGCATACAATTGAATTCTGGCAGGGAAGAGAAAACCGGCTCCATGACCGCTTTGAATATAAGATGAATGGCAGTATCTGGGAAATTCACAGGCTGGCCCCGTAAAGACAGTGACTGGTGACTGGTGACTCGTGACTATGTCACATGCGCCAGTCACCAGTCACCAGTCACCAGTCACTCTCTTCAGTCACCAGTCACCTATCTTATCAATACCAGTCCTCTTTCTTTCCGTAACCGCATTCCCATCAACATTCATGCTGTAGAAATATACCCCTGAAGGAAGATCCTGCAGATCAAGGGTGACACTGGAGTTACCCTTGCCGGCTACAGGATATTGATCCGACAAGAATACCTGACATATTATATACCACTATCCTGGCATTCCCTGCATTTTCGGATACATAGCAGTCAATCGTGGTGATTCCGGTTGAAGGATTCGGATAATTTTGTTCCATATTAGACTTCTGCAAATCCACTTCCTCGCTGGATGAGCAGATTCTTCGATGGCAGCATCCCGGAACATAGTGGATTTTCATCTCTGTAAGCAGGAGCATAACACAGGCGAATGAAAATCTGCCTGCATTAGTTCCATCTCCCAGCTGACCTGAATTATTTACTCCGGTGCCGCAATAACTGCCATCGGGATTCAATATCAGGGAATAAAAATAACCTGCCGCAATCTGCGAACAATTGGTCATGCCTTCCACAGGTTCGAATGTGAACATCGCATTCCCATCGGAACCATTTCCCAGTTGTCCATAATAATTATATCCCCACGACCATAATGTTCCGTCAGCCTTTATGGCCAAGGAATGCTGATTGCCTGCCGAAATATCTTTCCAGTCGGATGAATTATCAATCATGATTGGGGTAAGATGGTTTGCTTTTGAAGTATCGGCCAATTGCCCGTAATTATTATGTCCCCAGCCCCATAATGTGCCATTGTATTTGAGGGCAAGAGCATGGTCCCATCCGGCAGATATTGTTTTCCAGTCTTTATCCGTCCCTATTTGCACGGGAAATGTTTGTCAATGGTTGTTCCATCACCCAGCTGGCCATGATCATTGCTTCCCCATGCCCACAAAGTGCTGTCTTTTTTTATAGCCAGGGTGAAATTATTCCGGGTAACCACCATTTTCCAATCCGATGAAGTTCCGATTTTTACAGGTGTATTTTTGTTGGTTGTCGAACCGTTTCCCAGCTGTCCTTTATCATTGTAACCCCAGGCCCATAAAGTTCCGTCCGTTTTGATGGCCAGGGAATAATTATTTCCGCCGGTTACCTGCTTCCAGTTATTGGCTGTCCCGATTCTTAACGGGGAATTTTTTCTACTGTTGTTCCGTCCCCCAATTGTCCGGTTATATTTGCGCCCCACGCCCAGAGTGATCCATCCGTTTTGATGGCCAGGGAATGATTATAGCCGGGTGAAACCTGTTTCCATTCATTGGTGCCAATCTTCACCTTGTGAATATCTGTCGGTTGTTGTTCCGTCACCAATTTCTCCACTGATATTACCGCCCCATGCCCATAAACTTCCGTCCGTTTTCAGGACAAAACTATGATGATAAAATGTACTCAGCTTATCGGCGATAATATATTTAACCACCAATTTGGGCCATCTGGCCGAATCGGGGAACTCACGTGAACAGAAAGCCATACGGCTGTATTTTGTTTCATTTTGCAAGCGGAGCATGAAACCAAAGCTTTCACCCGGATTATTCAGCATATCCTGTACCATGCCGGTGACATCATAGTCAACATAATTTTCATCACTTGCATGTCGATTCCGGCAATACTAGCCTGTGACTTGTGGATGTTGCGGGCTGTGTACTATAGGTTACGGTTGATTCCGTCCAGCTTGTTGTGATTCGTTCAATATAACTCGCATTGGATTTGTAAACTGAACTTGGTCTTGTTAAGGCTGCTTGAATGCCTGTAATCATCGTTGGTTTGCGGCGTCATGGAATAAAGTGTGAGTTTGGCTTCCAGAATGACTGCATCAGCCGGAATGGAAGCCACATCAAAATCCATTACACTTCGTTGATTTACCCTGTAATTACTGGCACTCCATTCCCCCGAGTAAAATTTGGTGTCTGTGCCATAATTTGTTGATGCATAATATTCGTAACCGGGTTTTAACGTCATATACAGATAGGCATCCTTGCTGGGAGTGAGAGTTACCGTTTTTAGTGGCTGATAGGGATTGATTTACATTGAAGACCCGTCTGCTGCCATCATTTTATTCTTGTATTTTGTTTTACCCTCTTTCCCGTTAAAAGCATGATCCGTGTCTTCGGATAAAATCCATCGAATCGATCCTGGCCATTGATTTTTTCCAGTTTTCTCTTTCCATGCTTTGAATTAACTGATTTTTCCATTGGCACTTTTTTCATTAATGACTATTTTCCTGCCCGCGCGGTCTTCACCTTCAATTATTACAAATGGATCCTCCAGCTGTTCCATGATCTTTATGTATACCATGTTATCCAGGAGGAAAAATTCCGGCTGATTTATTCTCAATAATATTTTTGGTCAGATATTGCCTGGTTTTGTCATTATAGGTCACATAAATTTTAACAAACCGGGATATTTCTTCGGCTTTAATTACACAATACAATGTAGTCATTGTATCGCTTTTGGATGAAAGTCTGTATTCGAATTTGTAGGTAGGAGTGATCTGGTTTGATCGTTCCTGCGCCTCGAACATGGGAGAATAATGCCGTCCCACATGTTATTAAAACAATTAAGCGGATTATTCCTTTCATGAGAATTTGGATTTATTTATTCCTTTCTTATTACGAGTTTTTGCTCGCGAAGGAAAATATTATTGACGAACGAGCCAACGCGATTTGTGACGAGTGACGAGTGACGAGTGACGAGTGAATGAAAATCCCTTGTGACGAATGTCGAATAAGAAGTGCATGAATAATCCAGAGGGATGACCTGTGCGGTAGACTAAGGAAGTCATGCAGCTGTACGAGTCACATTGTAGTCCTGCATTCAGCAGTGCATCCAGTAGAAGTTCGAAGTTTACTCGAATGTTCCAGCCATTGCCTACTGCCTCAGCCTAGTCCTACCCCCAAGCCCCCGGATCGCCTCCTCAATCGCCCGGATCTTCTGCTCCGCATCTGCCTTTTTACGGTTTTCGAGATCGATCACTTTTGCAGGAGCATGACTTGTAAAATGCTCATTATTAAGTTTTTTCATCACGGATTCCAGAAATCCCTGAACATATTCAAGTTCTTTCCGGAGTTTGGCCAGTTCATCTTCAGCATTATGAAAATCGCCTAACGGAAGATAAAATTCTGCATAGGAGGTGATCAGGCTTGCAGCGCCTTCCGGATTTTCCTTCAATCATTTTAATTTCTTCGAGGTTACCCTGTTTAATAATAACCGGATTAAAATCTCCATGGTAATTGACCGGCTTAACATACAAAGTGAGTTTATTCTTGTTGGGTATCTGGTTATCGACCCGCACATTGCGGATAAAAGTTACTATTTCCTTCACCTGTTCAAAAAGACGAAGCTTTTCATGATCGATGGGCTTTACCGAAGGGGTTCTTTCATACATAATGCTGAATCCCTGGGGACGCTCCTTCAGCAAATGCCAGATTTCCTCCGTAATAAAGGGTATAAAAGGATGAAGGATTTTCAGAAGCACCTCAAACATTTCAATTGTAGTTTGATAGGTACGGCTGTCAATTGATTTCTGGTATTCGGGCTTCACTATTTCAAGATACCAGGATGAAAATTCATCCCAGAACAATTTATAGGCAATCATGAGGGCCTCTGAAATGCGGTATTGGGCAAAGGCTTCCTCAATTTCAAAAACGCCCTGTTTCAGCCGCTCATAAAACCATACCATTGCCCTTTCCGAAGCGGGGGTTGCATGGAGGGTTTTGTCCACATTCCAGGATTTCACCAGGCGGAATGCATTCCATATTTTATTTGTGAAATTCCGTCCCTGCTCGGGCAGGCTCTCATCAAACAACAGGTCATTCCCGGCAGGAGAACACAGCAACATCCCCACCCTCACGCCGTCAGCACTATACTTGGCAATCAGATCAAGCGGATCGGGAGAATTACCAAGAGATTTTGACATTTTGCGCCTTTTGGTATCCCGGACTATACCGGTAAGATATACATTTTTAAATGGCTTTTCTTTCCTGTATTCATAACCTGCCATGATCATCCGTGGCTACCCAGAAAAAGAGAATTTCGGGGGCAGTGATCAGATCATCTGTCGGATAGTAATAGTTAATATCCGGATTACCGGGATTCCGGATCCCGTCAAATACCGAAATGGGCCATAACCAGGAGGAGAACCAGGTATCCAGCACATCTTCATCCTGCCGGAGGTCATCCGCACCCAGGGCAGGATTTCCGGTTTTCAGGCGGGCAGCTTCCAGGGCTTCCTGTGGATTCATAGCCACCACATAATCAGAGCCGGCACCAATATAATATGCAGGTATCCGCTGTCCCCACCATAGCTGGCGGGAGATACACCAATCCCTGACATTTTCCATCCAGTTGCGGTAGGTATTCTTGAACTTCGGCGGACAAAGGGTAATGTTGTCGTTCATAACATTTTCCAGCGCGGGTCCGGCCATTTGCTTCATCTTAACAAACCACTGGATGCTTAGCCGCGGTTCAATGACGGAATCCGTGCGTTCTGAAAAACCAACCTTATTGATATAATCTTCAACCTTAACAAGCAGTCCCTCTTCATTCAAACGGTCAACCACAAGATCCCTTGCCTTAAACCGGTCAGTTCCCACAAAAAGCAAGGCCTTTTCACTCAATGTGCCATCCAGGTTGAAAATATCAATCGCGGGAAGATTATATTTCATGCCAATCTCATAGTCATTGATATCATGCGCCGGAGTGATTTTCAGGCAACCTGTGCCAAATTCCATTTCCACATAGGAATCCTGGATAATGGGAACTACACGGTTTACCATCGGAACGATCACCTTTTTTCCGGCCAGGTGCTGATACCGCTATCTGCCGGATTTACACATACTGCGGTATCGCCGAGAATAGTTTCAGGTCGGGTAGTGGCAATCGTTACAAATTCATCCGATCCTTCAATCCGGTATTTAACATAATATAATTTGGACTTCACTTCACGGTAGATCACTTCCTCGTCCGAAACAGCAGTCCGGGCCTGGGGATCCCAGTTTACCATGCGAATGCCCCTGTAAATAAGTCCTTTATTGAATAAATCAACAAATACCCGGATAACGCTTTCCGACATTTCATCATCCATGGTAAATTTTGTGCGTTCCCAGTCACAGGATGCGCCCAGCTTTTTTAGCTGTTCAAGGATGATCCCGCCATGCTTTTGTTTCCATTCCCAGGCATAACTCAGAAATTGCTCCCGGGTAAGCGTATTTTTATCGATGCCTTCACTTTTTAGTTTTGCCACAACCCTTGCTTCCGTTGCAATCGAAGCATGATCCGTTCCCGGAACCCAGCATGCATTTTTCCCTGCATCCTTGCCCTGCGCACCATAATATCCTGAATAGTATTATTCAGCATATGGCCCATATGCAGAACACCGGTAACATTTGGGGGAGGAATTACGATAGTATACGGTTTACGCCCGTCAGGCACCGATTTAAAGAATTCCCTGGCCATCCAATAGCTATACCATTTGTCCTCAACTTGTTTAGGGTCATATTTGCTGGGAATTTCCATGTCGTAAAAATTTTGTGACTGTACCAACTTCGTCTTAAGCCCACAAAAATAAAACATTTCGGCAATTAGTTGATGGTTGTTAGTTGTTAGTTGACTAGTAACTCCCAACGGGCAGCAACTAACAACTGTCAACTATCAACTATCAACTATAAAATATGCAACTCATTTGATTAAATCCATTATTTTTGCTGCCTTAAAGAAACATTCATAAGTTATGAAAAAGGTTTTTTCACTGTTCATCCTGGCTGTATGCGGGTTCATGATAAGCTGTTCACAAACAAACGGTACTTCAGAAAACATTAGCGGAGCCGGCATTCAATTTGAAACCACGGAACATGATTTTGGTACAATTCCTGAAAAGGGCGACGGAACTTTTGCCTTTGTGTTTAAGAACACGGGAAGAGAGCCCCTTATTTTGAAAAATGTCCGCTCCTCCTGTGGATGCACAGTACCGGAATGGCCGAAGGAACCCATTAAAAAGGGCAACAAGGGAACCATTAAAGTCAGCTATAATACCCGTATAACAGGAAGTTTCTCAAAATCGATTACGGTATATTCCAATGCTGAAGGAGATCCTGTTGTTCTTCAGATTAAAGGAAAGGTAGAACCGGCGGCGAATTAAATCCGAATCACCGGGGCAAAGCCCACACTAAACAGGATTTTTTTATAATTTAACGCCACATCACATGCCCAATATATCGAACCGGGGCCAGTTAATGCCCAATTCTCCCATCCGGAAACTTGTTCCCCTTGCTGAAGAAGCAGGCAAAAGAGGTTGCACCGTTTACAGGCTGAATATCGGTCAGCCGGATATTCTTACTTCCCCCAATGCGCTTGAAGCAATTCGGAATATCGACTCAAAAATAATTGATTACGGCCACAGCGCCGGCAATGAATCACTTGCGACGAAAATTCACAGGCTATTACAAAACCATCGGGGTGGATCTCGATTACCAGGATATTCTTATCACCACCGGCGCATCCGAGGCCATTACACTTACCCTGCTAACCTGTCTGAATGCCGGAGATGAGATCATTGTTCCGGAGCCTTTTTATGCCAATTATTTCAGTTTCGCCACTGCATCCGATGTAATTGTTGTTCCTGTGACATCCAGTATCGAAAGCGGTTTTGCCCTTCCTCCCATCAGTGAATTTGAAAAGAAAATTACGGACCGCACACGGGCCATCATCATCTGCAACCCGAATAATCCCACGGGTTATCTCTACTCAAAAGAAGAACTTGAGCAACTTGCGCGACCTGGTAAAGAAGCATGATCTGTTTTTTCTCTGTGATGAGGTTTACAGGGAATTGTGCTATGACGGCGGAGAATTTACATCGGCCATGCAACTGGAAGGAATTGAACAGAACCTGATCCTCATTGATTCTGTTTCCAAAAGATATAGTGCCACCGGCCTGCGAGTAGGAGTGCTGGCATCAAGAAACAGGGAACTGCTTCAGACAGCCCTGAAATTCTGCCAGGCCAGGCTTTGTCCGCCCAACCTGGGCCAGCTGGCAGCAGAGGCAGCGCTTGATTCTCCGCAGGAATACCTCGATTATGTATTACAATGAATTTCCTCGAAAGGCGGAACTTTGTTGTAAAAGCCCTTAATGACATAAAAGGTGTGTTTTGTCCCATGCCCAAAGGGGCCTTTTATGTTATGGCCAAACTTCCGGTAGATGATGCCGAGAAATTTGCCATGTGGATGCTTCAGGAATTCGATTATCAGAAACAAACCGTAATGCTGGCCCCGGGTTCCGGTTTTTACTTCAACACAGACCTTGGAAGGCAGGAAGTCAGGATTGCCTATGTGCTTAACCTCGATGATCTGAAAAAGGCTATGGAATGTTTGCGGTACGGATTGGAAGCCTACCCCGGAAGAACTCAATGACCTCAAAGAGATCTGATTTCAATAACCGTGGGTGACAGTCCACGGCTGACTAATATCAACTAAAATTCTAAAACTCCCTGCACAAAACGCTTTCCCAGTGTAAATACATCTGTGGGGGCATGCCGGGAAGTCAGGCGAATTTTGTATTTCTCCTTTAATTCTTCAAAACGGCCGATTGCCTTTTCAGGGGTGTTGTTTTCTGCCGAAAGGTGACTGAGGAAAACAACTTCCAGCTGTGATCCGCGAATTATTCTTCAGCAGTTCAAAAGCCTGGTCGTTAGAAAGATGACCGTGATCGGATAATATGCGCTTTTTCAGAGGCCATGGATAACTTCCCTCCCTTAACATGGTATCGTCATAATTCGTTTCAAGAAACAGGGCATGACACATTTCAAGATGCCTCCGTACATTATCGCAGGCACTGCCGATATCTGTAAATACTCCCACGTGCATTCCATCATGCTCTACTCTGAATGAACAGGGTTCGGCTGCATCATGGTTTTTCAAAAAAGTATGAATACGGAAACTGCCAACCTCGATTTCCTCGTCCGGGTTCAAAAAACCGGGGTGAAAGTGGCTTCTGATTGGGATACATCCCGACAAAGGTTTTGGAAGTGAGGAATACCGGAATATGCAGTTTTTACTGAAAGTACCCTGGCACCCATGGCATGATCGGAATGCTCATGGGTGATAAATATGGCCTTAATTTTGGAGGCCTCCAGGTTCTGCTTTTTCATCCTGGCCAGGATCAGTTTTGCCGTAATACCGGCATCCACCAATACAGCATCCCGGTCATTGCCTATATAATAGCAATTACCATTGCTTCCGGATGCAATTGCACACAATTCAACCATTCAATCTTTGCTTTATTTACGAAGTGAAATTCGCTGCAAGTTACTAAACTTTCAAATAGTGTTTTTACCGGAATGATACCTGTTAGGTTTTTACTAACACAATTTTATCATTAAATGTTTCCACAATTTTGGTAATAAACCGCTTCAGATCGTAATACTCGTGTTTCAGATAAACGGGTTTTTTATACTCATAGGACCCGGAAATCACCAGCTGATTTTCGATGTTTTCAATCCGATACTGGATGTTGACCAGGTCGTTGTCAACTGAAACATTTTTGTTTTGATCCAGGTATTTATAACCCTCCCGGAATATCAAGGGTGGTATAAAATGTATGCCTGTTTTTATACACCATGTCCACCGGATAGGTCCTGAAAGGCAGCTTCAAAGGATTTTCCGTGGGTACCAGGCCTGGAAAAGGATTTACAAGCAGCTTGTCTCCAACCATTTCCACCGGCAGCGAAGCTGAATACCTATGTATAAAAGGCAGATCGGCTGCATGCTCATTCACTACTGATATTTCTTTTTTAACTGACATTTCATCCGTATAAAACTCTTTTTTAAATTCTTCCGGATCATCCTGGTAGGAACTTCGGTAATCCAATCCGGTATGTCCGGTCGCCAGCAGATTATAATCGATTAAGGTTGAATCAAGAGCCTCATTGAATGATATATGCCCTGAATCTGATACCTCCGATTCAATCTGATCAATAAGCGTGATCCATTGGGTTTTATCTTTTACCACGACCAGCCCTGAATTGTTTATGCACCGGGCCGGCAACATTCCGAAGCAACTGAGTGGTTCGGTGGCATCGAGCATGATATCCGTGGTGTCGATTCTCGCCATGACAATTACATAATTAATGAATTGCCTGAAGGGATATTCTCTGGGTATCCTGCCATGATCACGGGTACTTAGCAGCACGGGACAGGCATAAATTCCTGCGGAGTTTAGCAGGCTGCAAAGAAACAGGTTAATATTGGCTGTATTCCCCGTTTTAGTTTTTAAAAATTCTTTAACTGTTTTACTGGTCTGCATGCCGTGTATTCCATCCCAGTTATAATTTGCCTTTACATAGTCATATATACGCCCTGCCTTTTCATTTAAACTGCCTGCAGACAGGTCAAGTGAGCCCAGGATTTCCCCGGAATTCTTTGACACGGATTTCATATACAGGCCAAAATTATTGTCTTTCAGCAAATCATCAATGAGCATCGGCCATGTAGTGAGTATATTCTCTGTACTGCCGTTCATATGATGCACGGCCGCCAGCTGAAAGTCGAGTTTCATAATGTAATCGTTGATTGAGGTGATGTAGTCCTCATCTCTGAAAGCAGGTACATTTCTCATTCCGAATGTGAAAATATTATCCACGTATTCAGCCATTCCAACCATCTTTTTCAAATTATCCTTTCGATTATTATAGTAATCGAACTTTGCAGCTCCCTGGAAAATGTAACTATATTCATAAAACGGGATCATCCGGACGGTATATTCGCTATAGATTTCAGGGATCTTCCCCTGAAATGTCCAATCCTGGAAATTGAAAAAGAACGGAGAACTGGTCTTATACTTGTATTCAATAACAGACCCTTCCTTTACATCGGGCATGGCAAATTTTTTCAGGGACCAGTTATCGTTTACCTTTTCAACATATACATTTTCTGAATTCAGGCGGGAGATTTTTACCTGATTGTCATCCAGATTGTAAGTGTACCCATCAATATCATATGCAGATTCATGAGCGTCATCATTTCTAAAATAAGGCACTTCCACTTCACCGTATTTTATTCCAGCCTTGGATAATACCTTTATGCGGGTGGTTCTTTCAAATATTATATTAAATCCGGCTTCATATTCATAACTGAAGTAGGTATTGCCGATATCGTACAATACTACAGCCTCGGCAATTTTGTCACGGTCATAAGATTTCATGTTGATCTCATCCATGTTTAACTTGCCAAATTCATGCTGTGTTTGAGCCGGCAAAATTCCACTACATGTAACGCAAAGCAGGAAGGCAAATAATGAGGCTTTCATAGGAATTGAATTAAAATTTTTCTTTTTTCATCTGTTTTGATGGATGCGAGAAAGCTGTAAAAATCATTGTATTCGGTCAGCGGAATTGTTCCGGCATGCAGCAATAAATCCCTGAATACGGTGATAGTATTACCGTTGCATCTGAATTTCAAATGATACGATCCATATTTTCCTTCCCTGATGATGCTATCCGGAAATTCAACCTTTCCGGTAAAAGGCAGGTGATATATAAGGGTATCCGTCATATACAACGGATAGGGCAACTGCACGGGTAATTTTCGGCTTTTGGGCGAAGTAAAATCAGGAATGTCAGAGGGCGACTATTGAAAAATAACGCTCATTTCCTATTGATTTTAGCACATGCTTTAACGGACACAGAAGATTTAAGCAAAATATTCCGGTCATCACGATCCATTTTCACTAACATCCAGTCCTGCAATTCGAATGCCTGAAACGGCATATGATCATGCACATAGGTGTTTTGTACGTCATGGTTATACTGGGTATACAGCGAATTATACGTTTCGAATTTGCTTCCCCTGAAATTACAGTTCAGCTTGGTTTTGGCATTCCCTTCAAAATCAAGAAAGAATTCCATCCTGGTTGTTACCTGTACATCCTTTTCCTTCAGAGAAGGTGTTCTTACCAGTTTGCTTTTACCAGCATCCACCAGTAATGCCTGCCGGTTTTGGGTAAAGGTACCTGTATAGCCAAACGGATTGGTATTGCTTGTGTTTTCGAGCCACAGCGTATCATTCTCCAATGGAACAGCCAGAATTACATGATTGAATTGCTGCCCTGGAATTTCAGTGATCACTTCCCGGGGCTGCCCGCCTGCATATATGGTTGAATAATATGATTCAATGCCGGCATAATGAAGCAGTGCCTTCATATAATTCGTCAATGCCTTACAATCACCATATTTGTTGTTTGAAACATATTCGGCAGGGTAAGGCTTCATTCCGCCTATGCCCAGGCTGACATTCACATAGCGGGTATTGTCCTGCAAATAATGATACAGGATCCTGATGATTTCTTTTTTATCCTTGACCTGACTTGTTAAATAGGATATCTTTTCCTTTTCAGATAAAGGCAGTTCATCCAGTCCCTGGTTCAGATTATACTGCCATTCACCATATGTCTGCCAGCTGGCTGTGCTGCCACTGATTCCATAGGTAAACTGAAGAGGGATGATTTTAACAAAGGGAAGGAAATTCCAAAGTGCCGGACAGTATGCTTCCTTTTTTAAAGATCCATTATATGAAGTATTCCAGGACCGGCATGAATATCCGGCAGATTGAGCTACGGGAAAAGAAGTGATGTTTTTTTCAAAAATATGCAACTTATAATTGTCGGGGTATTGTACTGTTAAACGGGCTATTCTGGTTGGGATATCGGTATCGATCACTGGTGACCAGTGTGAAATTCCCAGGAATTGTCTTGAAGCCATCTGATATGTATACCCTATACAATAAGGATACACATTGTGCTTGAGGGTGAATTTGCGGACAAAGTCATCCTGGTAGAGTGAATTATCATCTATTTCATTTTCATCCCTGTAATCCTGTTTCTTTAGTTCCCTGATAAAAATCCCGTTTGTATCCGCATATCCAGGCTGAAAAACGGGACAGGGGATCACCCTTATCAAAGGATATTTCCACATCACAATACTCTTCCCCGTTGCGGTTATTAATCTGAATGATGATTGTATCTGTCTCCGTCAGTTTGTCATCTCTGACGACACAGATTGTTGAATAAAGCCGGATTTCGGCATCAGGTTCAACAGCATTGACAGGTATTTCCGGGAGTAAAAGGTAAACAAACAGCAATAGCCACTTCAATATGTGCATTCTTGGAAACAGGCAAAGCTTGAATAATCTGGTCACGTGAAAGGGCTGAAATGAGAATAATTGATGTATTCTTGAATCTACAATGGTTATACTTATTCAGGGGAGATAAGGTTGCAATAAAACCTTTCGATTTATGATTTTTCGGTTGTCAGAAAGACTTCCAGGCACAGGCCCGGCCATAATGCAATAATATCTTAATCGTATTGCAATATCATTGTCTTATCTCTGCATTTACTTTGTGAACAACCTGTAATCCATGAAAAAGAATGAAAATATTATACGCAATACAGGGAACCGGAAATGGTCACATGATCAGGGCAGCTGAAATTTTACCGGTGCTTCAGAAAAGATGTGAAACAGATGTACTCATCAGCGGGTATGAGACAGATCTTGAATTACCGTTTGAGGTTAAATACCGCCTACACGGCCTGAGTTTTGTTTTTGGCAAAAAAGGAGGTATTGATATTCGCAAAACTTATACCAAAGCAAATACAAAGAGGTTTTTCCGTGAGATCAGTGAATTGCCTGTTAAAGAATATGATTTTGTGATCAATGACTTTGAACCTGTTTCTGCTTGGGCCTGTTACCGCAGTAAGGTTCCATGTATTGCACTCAGTCATCAGTCTTCACTGCTGGATAAAAACGTGCCTCAACCAAAGCATAAAGACACACTCGGTAGCTTTATCCTGAAGAATTATGCGCCGGCATCAGCCAATTTTGGTTTTCACTTCAGCAGGTACTCAAAAAATATTTTTACGCCGGTAATCAGAAAAGAAATCAGGGAGGCTGAAAATAAGGACAGGGGACATTATACTGTTTATCTTCCCTCCTATGACAATAAAAGCCTGGTTAATGTGCTGGCAAAAATACCGGAGGCCGACTGGCAGGTTTTTTCAAAGCATGCAAATTCTTCCGTGACAATTGATCACATCAATATACATCCTGTTCACAACGGTGACTTTTTGCAAAGCCTCACTTCCTGCAGGGGTGTTTTGTGCGGGGCAGGATTTGAAACACCGGCAGAGGCCTTATACCTCGGGAAGAAACTTATGGTCATCCCTATGCAAAATCAATATGAACAGGCGTATAACGCTGCCGCGC
Organism: uncultured Bacteroidales bacterium; assembly: GCA_963808745.1. GTDB lineage: Bacteria > Bacteroidota > Bacteroidia > Bacteroidales > UBA10428 > UBA5072. The sequence continues at coordinate 7,035 of CAWEGX010000017.1, read as the reverse complement.
TCAAGAGCATGGGAGTAACTGTACTCAGGAAACTCAAACCATCCCATGTGGGAGAGATACGCGACTGGGTCAATTCAGATTACAAAATTGAGATTTCCTATCCTGATATGACTGAACAGGTGATTAAACGGATCTTTGAAATGTTTGTTGATGGAAAATTCCCAAGGACGAAATGGCCTGACAAGTTTGAAATAATTCCCGATTCCTAAAAGAAGAACCCGATCCTGAGGCCGGGATAGGCCGATTCGAATCCCTTGTTTATGTACAATTGTCCGGCAACATACACTGATTTCCCTAACTCCCACTGAACCGCAAACCTGAACAGGTCATCATTGAAAAACGACCCTTCCTTATGAATGGGAAGTCCCAGCTCCGCGCCAATCCAGTTGGATTTGGACCGGTCATTCGATAAATTATACTTATAGCCTGCATTGAGAAAAACATTGATGGCGAAATGATCGCTTTGATCGCTAAATACATACGCGGCATTTGCTGAAAGAAAATAACAATTTTTCAGGACTCCTTTTTTGTTGAAATTAAATCCGATTTCTCCTCCCATATCGGTAACAATTGTGTTCTTAACGAAAGCTGTTCCGATTCCGGCCTTCAGGGTCAGCATATCCAAACCATTTGACTTGACCCTTGATGTTTCCTTTGCCCCTGTTTGATCATGGTATGAATAGTGAAAGGTCTGTGCATATCTCACTTTTGCCGGCAATTTTTCAATGGAAGCGTTGATGCATGGATTTAATGACGGATCGAGTATGTCATTCAATTCCTCAAAAGTGAAATAAAGATGGAATCGGGGTGTGATCACCTCGCATTCATTTCTCTGCAGAAAGGGTGTCACAGATTCTCCGGATATCCGGAATTTGCTTTCAGGATCACGTTTTTCGACAACCATGGATTCTCCCGGATTATAAACAATTCTATAAAAACCTTTGGGAATATTGTCCTTGACCTTTCCCAGACTTTTCTGCAATTCTGACACAATGGCTGCGATGGTTGTATCACTTTTTAGTTCTGACTCACTATATACGGCAATCTTTACCTGAACCCTGTCATTGCAGGTGATGATCACTGTATCCAGGAACTGTTTTTCCGGCATGGCATTCAGCCTGAATGCACTCATCATGAGAAAGATGGAAATAAACAACGTGTTTGTTTTCATTGTGAAATGGATTATGTATGATTGTTAATTCGGTTATAGCTTTGTTTTAAATGCCAGTTCAGGTTCAGTCTGTGCTGAATGATTGACTGCCCCCAGGCTGATTTGAAAAGTGCGGCTTTTTTTCTTCTTCCTGGCTGAAGAGGCGTCCTTCGACAGAATATATTCGGTCTTAACTGTACTTTCCTGCCAGCCGGAATTAACGACATCATCGGGTGGAACAGACAGCTCCGATTCAACCAGGTTCCCTGCCCTATCCGGTTGCTGATAAATAATGACAGTATCTGTCACATGCTTTACGATTTCTACCGTTTCCGGAATAATTTTCTTTTCAACGGTTTTAATAAGCCTGATGGTGTCATGCTGAATTACAACCCTGTCCGGCTGGTTAACCGTGAAGGACTGCAGCTTTTGCCTGTAGTCTCTTTCAATAATAGTTAGTTTGGTATTCAGTGTCATGATTTGCCTTCCCTGTTCACGGTTTCTCAGATACAGGTAAAACGAGGGTATTAGAAGCAACAGAATGAGGGCTGCCATTTTAATCCATCCGAAGGAGTTTCGTTTTTCAAGTTGCGGCTCGATTGCGGACCATATCCTGTTCATTCCGTTCATCTCATCCCCGCCCCGGCCATTTTCAGCCTCCCTGAGCTTGCTTCCGATATACTTGTCGAGTTCATGCGGTTCCATAATATGTCCTGTGTTTCAGTTTTTCAATAATATAATTCCGGGCCTTGCATAGCTGTGACCTGGATGTTCCTTCACTGATATTCAGCATAACGCCAATCTGCTGATGAGAATACCCTTCCATGGCAAAAAGGTTAAATACTGTTCGGTAGCCGGCTGGCATATGATCGATGATTTCCTGTATTTTTCCGGCATCATAGTCAGAAGAAAAATCATCAAATCCACTTTCCGCAATAAGAACGGCCATATCTTCTTCAACAATTACCGGTTTGTATTTAGAGAGGAATCGAATGCACTCATTGATCACAATTGTATTGATCCATTTAATAAGGCTGCCCTCACCCCTGTATTCAAACTGGTCAATGTTGTTGAAGACGCGGATAAATGCATTGGCGAGTGCTTCCTCTGCATCAAAACTGCTCACCAGGTAACGGCGTGCAAGGCGATATGCAGGGACATACAGTTCTTCAAAGAGCTTTTTTTGGGCTCGCCGCTGATGCTGTTTGCATTGATTTATTAAAAGCTGTTCGTTCAAGCCGGTATTCTGTTACAATAATAGGAACCCGGGAAAAAGAAAAATCGTTGCCTGGGTAATGGATTAAATTGAATAAAAATCTTTCAGCAGTTTCAGAAAGGCAACCGGATTATGTTTCCAGGGTGTATGTCCGCATTCAGGAATTATCTCAAACCGGGCCTCAGGAAGGCGTTCGTATACGTACTCCCTGCTTTTGCCATAGGCATCATCGTCACCATAAGTAACGATCACCGGGTAATTTGTATGGCCAAAGGATCCCAGCGACGGATATGCAACAATGAAGGGTCTGGTTCTGTTTACAGGGTCGGCATTTATTTTGGCAAGCTTTTCAGGTTCAGGGGGATCAACAGGATAACCCTTATGATAATTTATAATCACCTGTCTGAACAGTCTCCGGCATGCCTGGTCACTTCCCATCATACCGAGCAATGAATTGACGCCCATGCCTAACCATTCCAGGGTTGTTGAACGCCTCCTGTTGTATTGTAAAACTTCCCTTTCCGTCATTTTCCAGATGATTGGGCCGCATCCTGAGGCAGGGCTGCATAAGAAAAGGCTCAGTATCATCTCCGGATTTTTATCGGCATACAGCTGGGCATATAAACCGCCCCATGAATGGCCAAAAAGATGGAATGCAGTAAGTTTGAAAAATACGGCCAGGTTATTGATATCCTGCAAATAATCCGCTATGGTATAGGTGCACTTGCTGTGATTGCCCTTCCCGGTTCCCCGCTGTTCAAAAGTGATAACCTGGTATTTTTGGCCCAGGGTTTCCCTAACCTCGGTCATTTCATCGGGCACACCCGGACCGCCATGCAGAAGGATCACCGTATCTGTGCCTGCCCTGGAATATAGTTTTGCCTCAATTGAGCAATTGCCGCTTTGGATGACGAAAGTCTCAGGAATCATGATATTGTCCAGTTAAAAATCCGGATCATCAACGGGTAAAATCAGGATAAAGCAAATAGGTCTTCCTCTTTTTGCAGAATTCATCCAGCCCAGGTTGCCAGCTATGCCGGATTTGCTTTTCTGTACTACCCTGTAGTATCTGTTCCCTGAATTTTGCCGTACCGGCCAGCCGATCGATATAGGGTATGAAGAAATCCTTGCCCCGGTTCATTTTGCTGCTTACGTCAATAATCCATGTAAGGTTAATGCTGTTTAGTTGCTCCAGGCTATCCACCGGAATATTCTGCAAATTAATTCCATAACATGTTTGATCCTTAAGCAAGGGATTCTGATTGGATTTGCCCGCCGTTGGAATGAAGGAAAAATCCTTATCCGGATAATCAGGATGACCGATAACCCTGAAGGGTGAAGATGTGCCCCGTCCAAGGCTCATGATGGTTCCTTCAAACAGGCAAATGGAAGGATAAAGATAGATTGCCTGCATGCAGTTGAGGTTTGGTGAAGGATTAACCGGAAGCTGATACCGTGTATTGTGATCGTATCCTGAACAGGGGATCACCTGGAGGTTGCATTTCACTCCATCCTTAAGCCAACCTTCACCGTTAATCATGCCTGCCAGTTCGCCAGGCGTCATGCCATATACGATCGGTATCGGGTGCAAGCCGACAAATGACCTGAATTGATCTTCCAATATAGGTCCGTCCACATAGTAACCCAATGGATCAGGCCTGTCAAGAATAAGCAGCGGAATATTATTTTCAGCACAGGCCTCCATCAAATAATGAAGTGTTGAAATGTAGGTATAAAAACGCACTCCCACATCCTGGATGTCGTAGATCATGATATCGATACCCTGCAGGTCAGCCGCTGCTGGTTTTTTCTTGTCTCCGTAAAGCGATACTACCGGCACACCGGTGGCAGCATCAACATCATTGCGGATATCAGCCCCTGCATCTGCATCTCCGCGGAACCCATGCTCGGGCGCAAAAATCCTGGTAAGTCCAATCCCCTGCCTGATGAGAAAATCTGCCAGGTGTTCCGTACCTGTGACCGTGGTATGGTTGGCCACCAGACCAACTGATTTGCCCTTCAGTTTCTGAAGGTATAATTCGGTTCGTTCACACCCTGTGCGAACCGCCGGCTGGGAAGGTGCTGTATTGCAGGAAGAAAAAAGAAGGGCTGCAACAAGGCACAGGTGAGTGATTTTTACGGAAAAGGCAAACATGATGTTCATGGTTATCAGATGGGTAAATATAATTAACTGAAGTTTCGCACATACAAAAATGTTGATAACATTATGAATTGAGTTAAAAAAAGCAGTATGAAAATTTGGTAAATACACTGAATAACAGTATATTGTAGGGGTGATCCAAAACCAAAAATCATGCTGCCAAACAAAAGTATAAAGAATATTTTGGAACTAAAAAACAGTTTTACCCCTTCATGGGTAAATCCGGATTTTATTTTCAGGGAATTTAAGGTTGTTAAGTTTTTCGGAATTGGAAAAAGCTTCAATGCTTTTAAACTAAGGTCGTATTCATTCGAATCAGTGTTTACCATATTGATTATATTTGATTTATGAAAAACGGTTTGCTTATAAACCAATATCAGATTGCAGTAATTTTAGGTGCGAAACTTTAGTCACTAATTGATTCAACGCAAAATAGATGTTCGAAAGCCATGAATTAAAAAAGCATCTTAGTTATCTTGGTCCGGATCTCATCAAAGAAATCATTGATAATTGTAAAGTCATTGAAGTTGAGAAAGAGACTGAAATAGTCAGGGAAGGACAATACATTAAGTATATCCCTATTGTTATCAGGGGGCTGGTCAAGGTTACCACCAGGCATGAAGAGAAAGAACTTTTGCTTTATTATATCGAACCATTTGAAAGTTGTGTAATGTCTTTTTCAGCCTGCCTGAAAAATGATAAAAGTAAAATTTTTGCCACTACCGAGGATGAAAGCACTATACTGCTGATACCATCTGATAAAGTCTTGAAATGGATCAATGATTATCCCTTATTAAACAGGTTGTTTTATCAGCAGTACAACCTGCGCTACCTCGATCTCCTGGACACAATCAACCATTTGTTATACCAAAAACTGGATAAACGGCTATATGAGTACCTCAAGGAAAAAGTCCAGCTAACAGGTAAAAATCCCTATGTGATTTCTCACCGTGAAATAGCGCTTGAACTTGGAACCGCAAGGGAGGTTGTGACCCGTGTTCTGAAGAAGCTTGAAAACGAAAAAAAAGATCAGGCAACTCAAATCCGCCATCAGTATTTTATAAGCCGGTGACTTTGGTCACTGCAAACCCCTCTTTCACCAGTCTATATTTGTACAGGCAAAGGAACCTCTGAGGCTTTACAAGTCATCAGAGGTCCAGGCCAAATGCAATCAGTATTATTGTACAGATATTTTTAAATTTTTTAATATGAAGGAAACAAAATCATTAGTACTTACAATGGCAATCCTTGTGTTTGGATTGCATGCCTGTGAAAAAGACAAAAGTACACCAGATCCATCGAACTCCTCAACTTCGGAAATAGTGGGTCAGGGAACATGGAAAATTACCCTTTACAATGACAGCGGTAATGAAGAAACACAAAACTTTGCCGGCTACAATCTTACATTTAATATAAATGGAACAATTGCGGCAGTTAAGAATACCTCAACAGTAAATGGTACATGGAACACCGGAGTGGACGACAGTCAGAATAAGCTTATCCTTGACTTTGGTTCGACGGTTCAATTCAGTGAACAAAATGAAGACTGGGTAATTCTGGAGAAGAGTGCCTCAAAAATCCGTCTGGAACACGTAAGCGGCGGAAACGGCGGAACAGACTTACTGACATTTGAAAAAAATTAATTCATCAATCACTAAATACATAAAATCATGAAAAAAAACATGGGTACAATTGACAAAGTTGTCAGAGTTATAATTGCTGCGATTATCGCAATACTTTATTTTACAAATGTTCTTACCGGAACATTGGGTATCGTCCTCCTGATATTGGCAGGGGTCTTTGTATTAACAAGCCTGATCAGCTTTTGTCCGATTTACAGGATTTTCGGACTTTCAACCTGTCCTGTAAAAGTCCAGAGTAAATGAAAGTCTGAATTAAAATTCCAGTGTATCACTTAATAAATAACAAATATGAAAACAAAATCATTGCTTCTGGCGTTATTTTCGGCCGGGTTAACCCTAGCCGCTATTCAGGAAGAAGAAGATCCGGCAGTTACCAAAGTCACCTACAACAATGCGGCCAAATCTATCTTTGTAACAAATTGTGCCCCGCCATGTCGCAGGTGGCGGGAATCCAAATAAATGGGATGACTATAACACTGCAAAATCTAAAATTGATGCAATTCTTGGCAGGGTCAACCTTGATGTTTCAGCAGCAGGATTTATGCCTAAGGGAGGTACCAAACTATCTGCTTCAACAATTGATACACTTAACCAGTGGAAAGCTTACGGCCTGCTGGAAAACTAAAATGTTTTTTTAATACTTTTACCCTGATCCTGAGATTCTATCCGGGTTCCAACAGTGCGGAACCCGGATCTGAATTATCCTGACCTTTTGCATCAGACTCCCTTCATTTGCCTATCTTAAGTGTAGATTTGAGGATTAACCTATCATCCTTTGTCGTACCGGCCAGGTAAAAGGCGGGAATGGCAGTAACAACTTTTAAATCAACAATTAATCTGATCGGTATGAAGCGATTAATCTTAT
>CAWEGX010000016.1:0-31982 GCA_963808745.1 uncultured Bacteroidales bacterium | reverse complement strand
GCCTGAAGAATGCATTGCCTGATCCACCAAACTGCATAAGAAATGAATTTGAAACCCTTGGTCTCATCAAATTTTTTAGCTGCCTTAATCAGTCCGAGATTCCCTTCATTGATCAGATCGGGTAAACTTAAACCTTGGTGCTGGTATTGTTTTGCAACGGATACAACAAAACTTAAATTAGCTTTTGTGAGTTTTTCGAGGGCTTCCTGGTCACCCATTTTTATCCTCTTCGCCAGTTCAACTTCTTCTTCCGGGGTAATTAATTCCTCTTTGCCAATATCGTGTAGGTATTTTTCGAGAGAATCACTATTTCTGTTTGTTATGGACTTTGTTATTTTTAACTGCCTCATATTGACCTTTTGTTTTAATTAGAGCTAATAACGAATAATTTATAATAACAAAAAACAGACTGTTTTGTTGCAATCTTATTCTTAAAAAATGCTAAATCCGGTTCCTTTTATTTTCTTTTGCTTGAAAATACGAATTATTCTTTTAATATCAAAATTTTATTTAATCTAATTAAACAAAAAACATGCCATGAGTAGCCGCAAAGGTTTCTATATATACCTCCCTGTTTTGCTGGCCATGGTATTATGGAGTTTTAGTTTTATCTGGTATAAACAGGTTTTTGTATATTACCGTCCCGTTACCGTTATCGTTCTCCGGCTGGTCATTGCTATTCCGCTTTTATTTGTATTATCGCTGGCTGCAGGTAAGCTACAGCGAATTCAACGCATCCATCTGAAATGGTTTATCCTCCTTGGGTTTTTTGAGCCATTTCTTTATTTTATGGGAGAATGTTATGGCATGAATCTGATTGCTCCGAGCCTGGGAGCGATTATTATTTCCCTTATCCCGCTGATGGCTCCCATTCCTGCCCGGTATTTTTTCAGGGAAAAGTTTTCATTTTCAAACTATGTGGGCCTGTTTATTTCACTAACCGGTTTGGTTCTGGTAGTTGCCGGTGACAGAAGCGCAAAGCCTGCCGCCATAGCAGGCGTATTGCTGATGCTCCTGGCCGCTGTTTCCGCTGTCTGCCATTCTATTTTTGTACGGAAGCTTTCTGAATATTACAGTTCGTTCACCATTGTCACCTATCAGAGCACTTTTGGTCTTGTATATTTTATTCCGGTATTTGCACTTACCGATTTTCATGTATTTATTCATCAGACCCATACTTTTGCCTCGCTTTTACCGGTCATCAAACTGGCCGTTTTTGCATCAACACTGGCGTTTCTGTTGTTTGTATATTCAATAAAAAACCTGGGCATGGCCAGGACCAATGTTTTTGTCTATCTAATCCCGGTTTTTACAGCCATTTTGTCATACTTTATAATTCATGAAAAATTCGGACTGACAAAAATTGCAGGGATCCTTGTTGTAGTTGCAGGACTTATTTTCAGCCAGGTTACTCATATGAGAAGGTTGGATCGTGCCGGATGAAATGGATTTTTCAATTAACTTTGCGCTTGAAAAACATCAGCTGTTTTATGAATATATCCCGATCACGGGCAAGGCCGGGAAAAATCATCTTCCTTTCCTTTTGGTGCTATTGGTTATTTTCAATGGATGCTCATCATCTCATCATGTTGCCAAAGGCAAGTCCGGCCAGGTTCCGTGTCCCTGTGAGAAAAAAAGCAACCGCAGATGATTCCGTTACGCGACACAATTCCTTCGCGCAGTTTTCCTATTGTAAACTGGATACTGATTTTTGCAAATGTCATTGTTTTCATTTTTGAGTTATTTATTCTGAACGGACAACAGGCGGAATCTTTTATTTACACCTATGGCCTGGTTCCCAATAACATCCGTCTGGCCGGATTATCCAATCTTCATGAACTCCGCATCATTGTTTTCAGGCCTTTTTTTACCAATATGTTTTTGCATGGGGGTTGGGGCCACCTGATTGCCAATATGTGGATACTCTTCATTTTTGGGGATAATGTGGAAGACCGGATGGGCAAGGTTCGTTATTTCCTCTTTTACATATTTTGTGGATTGATTGCCACACTTACCCATTTCGTTTTACACCGTAATTCTCCCATACCTGCCATTGGGGCATCCGGTGCTATTTCGGGGATCATGGCTGCCTATATGGTGATGTTTCCGAAAAGTACGATCATTTCATTTATACCCATCTTTATCATTCCGCTCTTTTTGCCTATCCCGGCTGTTATATTTATCGGCATCTGGTTTCTGGGCCAGTTGCTCAGTGGTACCACCTCACTGATGCTTTCAGACAATGCGACAGGCATTGCTTTCTGGGCACATATCGGCGGATTCATCGGGGGATTATGGCTTTACAGGTATTTTGATTCTCCCGGCCGTAAAGCTCATTATCAATAGTATGATAACCTACTGTTATGATGTCAAAACAGACAAAACCGTTTAAATTGTTGCCCGAACCTGTATTTATGTCAATGATATACAGGATAGCAGGAATGTATGTTTTGTTTGGCATATGCCGGTTGCTCTTTGTTGTTTTTAATTTCAGGTATTTTTCCATTTCGGGACCAGCCCATTTTTTCCAGTGGTTTTGGGGAGGCCTGATTTTTGATACGGTAGCCATTCTGTATGTCAATATCCTGTATATCATTCTGGTAACGCTTCCTTTGCCGTTCGGTATAAAGGCTGGTATGAGACAATCCTGTCCGTTCTGTTTGTGGTGACCAATTCAATTGCCATAGCTGCCAATCTGGCCGATATCTTTTATTATCCTTTTACTTTGCCCGGACAACAGCCTCAGTATTTAGGCAGTTTTCAAATGAATCAAACCTGGGGAAGCTGTTTTCTAAATTCCTGGTTGATTACTGGTACGGCACCCTGGTTTTTATTGTCTTGATTGCTGGCCTTGTATATTTCGCCAGGAAAACCAGGCCCGGCACAGACCAGCGCACGTTTCGGATTCTTTTATTACGGGTATGCCCTTGTTTTAATGGTTCTGACTTATACCCTTTTCATAGGAGGTGTGAGGGGGGGATATAAACACAGCACACGTCCCATTACCCTGAGCAATGCCGGACAATATGTGAATAAACCCACCGAAGTCAGCATTGTACTCAACACTCCATTCTGTATACTGAAAACCCTCGAAATCAAAACATTTTCGAAGGAGGAATATTTTACGCCGGCGAAGGCCGACCGGCTTTTCCCTGTAATTCATTATCCTGTGCAGGATTGGTGAAATGAATAAAAAAAATGTGGTCATCATCGTTCTTGAAAGTTTTGGAAAGGAGTTTTTCGGATTTTTCAACAATGATCACGGTAAGGAATATAAGAGTTATACACCCTTTATCGATAGTCTTTGCGAGAAAAGCCTTACTTTTCAATATTGCTATGCAAACGGCCGGAAGTCAATCGATTTTATGCCATCCGTCCTTGTCAGCATTCCTTCCATTGTTGAGCCTTATGTACTTACAGAATGTTTCAATAACCACATGCAGAGCCTTCCGTTTTTGCTGGCTAAGGAGGGCTATCACAGTTCATTTTTCCATGGTGCCCCGAAGGTTCGATGGGATATCTGGCCTTTTCAAATCTTATCGGTATCGAGCAATATTTTGGGTTGAATGAATACGGGAATAAAAATGATTTCGATGGCTATTGGGCGATATGGGATGAGGAATTTTTCCAGTATTTTGCCGGCAAGCTTTCCGGATTTTCCCAGCCATTTCTTTCTACCATTTTCAGCGCTACCTCTCATCATCCTTTTATATTGCCCGAAAGATATACCGGAAAATTTCCCGAAGGGCCGCATCCGATAAACCGTTGCATCGGTTATACCGATATGGCGGTCCGGCGATTTTTTGAAAGCGCTTCAAAGCAGCACTGGTTTAATAATACCATTTTCGTCATTACCGCAGATCATTGCCAGTCACAACCTCAACGGGACGTATACCTATCTCCACCGGGTCATTTGAAGTACCGGTTATTTTCTATACCCCGGATGGCAGCCTGAAAGGTGAAGATCCACGGCTTATTCAGCAGATCGACATCATGCCGGTAGTGCTTGGACAGTTAAAATACAATAAACCCTATTTTGCTTTTGGAAATGATGTGCTTCATGGGAAAGGAAATAATTGCGTTGTGAATTATATCAATGGCACTTACCAGTTGTTTTATGGCGACCATGTGATGATTGCCGATGAAAGGAAACAAAAGGGATTTACCATTTTAAAACTGACCGGTTGCTGAAGAATGACCTTGAAGGGAAGGACGGGGCAGTTGATGATACCCTGAAACTCAAAATGAAAGCTTTTATGCAGCAGTATAACAACCGTATGCTGGAAAACCGGATCAGTTTACGGTAGTCTGCGGTAGTCAGTAATCGGTAGTCAGTAATGGTATTCGGTGGTCGGTGGTCGGTAATCGGTAATCGGTATTTGGTATTCGGTGGTCGTTGACCGAAAACGGTAACTGGTGACTGGTTGTAGACGCCCAGAGGTATTGATCTTTGCTCTTCTAGACAGATTTTCCTAAAGGGATGCCTTCGGTATGCAAATGCCGCTTTGCTCGCATTTTCCATTTCAGTAATTTATCTCGGGGAAATGCCTACGGACATTAGTCCAGTCCCTAAAATTCGTTCGGCATTATCGTGATAGATTTTTTTAAGAACAGCGGAAGAAAGCCCGAAGCCATTCAGTGCCCAGTGATAACCGAATTGTCCGGTTTCATAAAAATGCTCATCTGCCGACTCCAGTATTCTGAACGTAATTCTGTACATATCATTGCTATAGCCCATATCCGTTCCATACAAAAGCCTGTCCTGGTATTTCTCATAGAACGCCTTCATGTACCGTGGTATTGGCGCTGATTCTGCAAACCTGGCGGATATATCGGCATAAAGATTCGGATAAGCATCAAACAACCGGGCAAGTCTTTCCAGGTCATGATTCAGATTGGCAAAATGACAGGCAATAAAAGTAGTTTTCGGATTGTTTTTCACCGCATTTTCAAGTGTCCGGATCAGGCCATCAAAACCAATCAAACCAGGCTTCGACGTATCAATTCTCCATTCCTGGGCATTCATCAGTCCATCATTGGTTGAATCCATCTTCTCATACATCCATATCGGATCTGCTACGTGAATATTAACAGGCATGTGAAGTTCCGCACATTTCTCCAATAATAATTTCATGCGGGGATCATCCAGGTGCATACCCAAGGCTTTTGCCGGTTCTGAATAATACAATCCCAGGCCCTTATCGCCTTCCTCACCAACTCCCCTGGCTCCTGTTTTATAGCAACGTTCGAGCTCCTTTACGGCGGCGGGTCCAAATCCGGGCTTATCATACCCGGTATAGTCGAAACCGCACCATAATTCAAACCTGTCGCCAAACCGTGAATATTTCTGCATGATTGAATCAAAACCAGGGCCGGTGGCCATTGTAAGTATAATGCATTTTTCTATTCCGCAGGCATCCATATTTTTTACCCATTGTGCAATTTCTTCGTCTGTTGCAGGGTAATCATGGGAATGTACATCAATCACAGGGAAGGCTGCCTTTTGAATTTTGGTTACAGGAACATTGTACAAAGAAACGGGCCTGTAATTTTTCAGCAGAAGATGATCTGCATTCTGGGCGCAGACCGGTATATATATGACATTCCAGCAAGCAAGGATGAAAATGAATACCAGATTCGAACGCGTTTTTGAGGACATGGTTTCAGGGGCTTAAATAGTCAGATCATATCTTGATGAAGATCTTGTTCTTATAGAGGAACCAGCACAGGTACCATTCCAGTGTAAAGATACAGAGGGAGGAGAGTATGGCTGCCAGCAAAGCCGGTATGCTCAGGGATCCGAAAACACTCATGGCAATTGTATTGATATACCCGTTAAACCAACGGCCTCCGACGATTTCAATAAAAAGGTAAATAAACAGGGAATTCATTCCTACCACGGTAAAAAACAACAGGTGCTGCCTGTGGTTTTTCACATCAATCCACCAGTAGAACAGCGCAAGTCCGAGCAGGCACCATCCGCCCGAAGCCAGCACAAATGAGCTGGTAGCAATCCTTTTGATAATTGGCGTAATGCTTAAGTCCATGCCAAATCCGAGGATCAGGGCAACAATCCCTCCGGCAAGCAGATATCCCACCTTCTGATGGGCCGGTCGGTCTGAGAACAATAGCTTCCCTGCCAATGCGCCCCAGATGGTATGACAGGCTGTAGGTATGCAATTGATGGCGACCCATCCGTCAGGATTAATCCGGTTCATAAGGATCAGATCCATGTAATTCCCGAAATTATGCTGATCTGTAAACGGCTGATCAAAGGAAGGTATTTGTGTATACCTGAACAGGACTTCCGTCAGCAACAACAATCCCAGGCTGAAGACAATCTGCCACCTGGCCGACCAGTTGAAAATAAGAAAGGCAACCAGGGTTGTAAAAGCCAGCTGTGTCAGCACGTCCCATAGCTTGAACGAGAGTCCGTCTTTTCCTACCGCATAATCCAGAACACCCCAGAAAAACAGCCACCATGACCGTTTTAATACCTTTATGAATGACTGACGCCAGAGAACCCCTGCCTGTTGCTGCTTGTGCAGCGAATAGGCCAGGGCAGTACCTGCAATGAACATGAATCCGGGCTGTATCAGGTCCCAGAAGCGCAAACCATGCCAGGGATGATGAAAGAACTGGATCATGAGCGACTGAAAAGGGCCGGTGCCTGCTGCTTCATGGAGATGTTCATATAACCCGGTGCTTTCAAGTACCAGGAAGACCATGATCAGACCTCTCATAAAATCCAGTGAAAGCAGTCGCTGTCCGGGTTGTGCAATACTTTGATTTTGATTCATAATGTATAATTCTGGTTGAAAACAGATTAATATAAATCATCCATTTTAAGTCCTCACGAGGATTTTAACGCCAGCCGTTTTTCTCAGCAAAACTTTACCCCGATAGAGGTGCCTATTTTTTTCACATTCGTTGCTGCCTGATCATATTCTTCCTTTGTCCTGAGATGCTCGAGCATTAAGGGGACATTCTTCAGCTTACTTAATTCTGACAGAAATATCCGGTAATCAAGTCCCCCTGTTCCCAATAATACTTCATCCAAATGAACGGTGAGGTCGGTGCGTAAGAGAATATCCTTGGCATGGCAATTCTTTATAAAAGGGCCCAGTTTTGTAAAGCATTCCTTAATGAAAGCACCGTTGTCATAATACCTTCGGGGGGAGTTGATCATGTTTACCGGATCAAGATGCACGGCCAATTGTTTCCGGTCAATGGCCTTTAATAGTTCCAGGTAGGAGTCGGGTGAATCAGGAAAGGCCCAGGGCATTGTTTCCAGGGTAAAAAAAGTCCGGACAGGCTTCACCTCATCAATGATTTCCCGGGTGGTTTGTACGATCAGGGCGAAGGTTTCTTCAGACAGGTTTTCAGGATCCGGACCATCCCACTTCTCTCCGCGGGAGCCGGTGATGTTCACGCAACAACCCGCTCCGATAAGTTCTGCAAGGGCCAGCGAATCCTTGCATTTCTTAAGAGCCGCTTTTCTTACCTGTTCATCCTTGCTAATAGGATTGCTCCATGCACCTACTTCGGAAATGATAATATTTGCGTCCCTGGCGGCTTTTTCAAAGGCCTTTACTGTAACCTCATCCGTCCCGGGTTCAACGGGACAATAAGCAGCGCTATACCCGGTGCCTTTCACCTCATTTGCCCATTCATGCGGGTCCTTGTGGTCACCAAACACCGGGCCTCCGAGGCGTATGCAATTGGAATCGGTTCGCATGTCCGGGATCATTCCAAACGGATTTAAAGCCACAAATGCAGTGGATCCGGTGAGTGAGACCCGGGTAAAATGACGGCGGGAGAAAATTTTTGCCATGTGTTTTGTTTTTGTTAATTACTTATTATCATCTGCAAAGAATCTTCCGATTTTTTTTATGATCTCCTTTTTCACTTCCAATGGATCAATTATTCCTTCGTGCGAGTAAACAATTTCTCCTCCGGGTGCGATCAGCAGCGTATAGGGAATGGCGCCCGACCAGTTTTTATCCACGGATTCAATGAGTTTATAGTTATCTTCTTCAGCATAAAGATAATTTTTCGTGGCTGCACTCCTTATTTTTCAAAAACTCCAATACTTTTTCTTTCTTCTTTATTCCGTCCGTGCTGATGGAAACAAATTCAAAATCCCGTGCACCATACATGCGCTGCATAGTAACAAATTCCGGAAATTCAATAACACAGGGTCCGCACCAGGTTGCCCATAAATTAACAAGCCGGTATGTATTCGTCTTATTCGCCAATAATTCTTTTATCCCGTTTATATCTGTTTCCAAAACCTCCACTGGTTTTTTACTCCAGTCTTCATCCAGCTTATTTCTCCATTCACTTTTACTGGACCATTTAATAGAACAACCAAAAGTCTTGGTTTTTTCGACCGGAACAGGTCTCCCGTCCAGCAGAGCTATAATAGCATTACGGGTATCATGCTGGGTGGCCTTTTCATAAGGATTCTCCATTTCGTCGATACGACCGCAGAAACGCAATTTGCGCTGGTTATCAAATATAAAGACATGAGGAGTAGTTGTGGGGCCATAAGCCTTTGCCATCTCCTGCCTGTCCCCGTCATACAGATAAGGCATCGGGAAATTTTTATCCCTGGCCCGTATCTTCATTTCATCAAAGGTGTCTCCAAGATCACTGTAACCAATTTCTTCAAGGCAAAGGGCCCTGGGATCATTGGAGGATACGAGCACAATTTCCACACCCCGCGGAAAGAATTCCTGATACAACTGCAGGATCCTGTCTTCATAGGCCTGTGCCGTAGGACAATGGTTGGCCATAAAAACGATCACTAAAATCTTCGATTCTTTGAAGCTTTCTAAAGTATAGGTTTTTCCATCCACACCCGGCAGCGAAAAAGCTGGTGCTGTGGCTCCGATTTCAAGGGTTTTAATCTCTTCAGCGTGCAAGGGGGATAAATTTCCGTTCAGCCCTGCCATTAAGAGGGCAAGTACAAATAAGGCCTTATTTTTCATATGGATTGATCCGAGATTTATTGTTTATCCATTTTCATGATGATTTTTGTTTCATTGTCCTTGGCCAGTGAGCCGGCTTCGCCCGACCAGTCGGAATAATTCAGGATCAGCGTGAATCCAAAGGCGTCCTTTGTGATTTTCAGTTTTTCTCGCGACAGGGCAAATTCCATTTTCACAGAATTTTCAGATTCCTCACTGTAGCCCGCGATAATTGCATCATCCATCGTGAAATACTCCCAGTTCCATTGTGACTGGTCAGTGCCAAGAAAGGTGTAATAATCGAACCATTCGGTTGGAATATTGCCTTCAAACAATAAATCTGCGCCAATTGCAGAAGAAAAACCTGTTGATCCCGTATTGTCCACATCCATGTAGAGATCCATGATCGCCCCTTCGAGGGAGGCAAGTCCATTTGTCCCTGCTGTATCGTATTCAATATAGATGTACACGTAATTGGCATCATAATCCATTTTTCCGCCAATCACATGGTCTTTTCCTTCCAGTTGAAAATCAGGATAGGTTACCAGGTCCCAATCATCGAATGAATCATCAGTGAGGCTGATTACGGAAGCTTTGTCAACCCGGAGTACAGTATTGAACTGGTAGGCTTTGCCTTCGACCGTTCCATTCATGTTAATTACATACTTACCAGTGGATGCATAGGTATGCGATACGGAATCTCCGGTTACTTCTGCCGGTATTATCCCCGAAATTCCAGGATATGGCCGTGGCATTTTCCGACTTATTGACAAAGGTGACAGTGAGCCCGTTATAATATGTCTTGAAATCCATGGGAGCGGTTTCAGTGAGCGCATATTCGCCTTCCTTGCTGCAGGATATGAGAAGCATCAGGCTGGCGAACAGATACAGGGAATTATAATAAATTCTTTTCATGGCCTCGTTGATGTTAAATTAATTATTGGGGACACATAACTTGTTCGTACTGAGTTCACTCGACGGTATAGGATAAATCATTGAAGGATCCCCGGCATAAATGACAACACCGCCGGCGTCCAGTCCAGGTTCACTGCTGACAGGTATCCCGTTATAGCTGTCGAGGTGATAACCCCAGTAATTTCTTACGAGATCTTTTCCATTGCGCATCAGGTCAAAAATACGGTGTCCTTCAAACGCAAGTTCAATTCTCCGTTCCTTCAATACAACATCCTGAATAGTGTTTTCAGTTATATTGTCCCTGGCTGCATCGTACAAATAATCGTTCAAATCACCGCCGTCGGGTACAACCATCCTGTTCGTTCTGATCTCATTCAGATCAGCCAGTGCTTCTTCGGGAAGACCTGTGTTGGCATAGGCTTCCGCCCTGTTCAGGTAAACCTCAGCGAGGCGGAGCATTACCGGTGAACTAAGCGTGGGGAATCCATCCTGGCCCGAAAACTTCCTGATGTAATAGATGGTGATCCCATTTAATGGTCCCGGATTGGCTGTTTCGATGTATGACCAGCGCTGGTCGACTTCCATCAGATCTGTTCCAAATCCCATTTCAGAAAGGAGTGCGGGTGAAGCACCCTCTTCTCCCCAGCATGCTTCTCCATTATATATCATGGATGCAACAGAGGCCTCATTTTTATTATCACTTAGCACGAAAGGAATGCACCAGATTGTTTCTCCCGATGATTTTGCCTGGGCAAAATAATCGGGAAATGATTCTGCCGATTCCAATGAGTAATATCCTGAATTAATCACCGAATCTGCATAGGCGAGGCAATTCTGATAATCTCCCATGTACAGGTAAACCCTTGAAAGAAGGGCCCACACACTGTATCTGGTTGCAAATCCTTTGGTGTTGCGTTCATCGGGTGTCACTTCACTCATAAGTCCTGCAGCAGTTTTTAAGCTCGAAACTATATAATCATAGGTTTCGCTGATTGTTGACCGTTCTTTTGGGGCGCCATCCAGGGAGGACTCACGCAGAATAACTCCCGGTGCCGAAAGGTTTGCCTGCGAATAGGGTTTTGCAAACAGACGCACCAGGTTGTGGGTTGAGAAAGCCCGTAAAAAATAGCATTCTCCCTTCAGCTGGTTTGTCATTTCGTCATCCCCTTTTTCGTCGGCCATTTTTATAGCCACGTTGGCACCGTATATGATTTTATAAGACACTTCCCAAAAACTGTTGATGTTTGACTTTATCGAGGCGCGGTCCTTATACCGGAAAGAATTGATCAGGTCATCCTCGGTTTTATAGCCACAGACAATGTCATCTCCGGCAAAATCACTGAGATGATAATATTGTCGCAGATACCAGTTGTTTGATGTATTGGGATCGGGATAGTCCTTAAACTGGGCATAGCATCCGTTAACCAGACTGATCAGTCCGTCAGATGTGTTTTGAATCTGATCGCCGGTAAGGGCATCGCTGGGAATAACATCCAGGTCGCAGCCTGCGAGGTAGAAAAAGCCCGTCAGGCACATTATATATAGTAAAGCCTTTTTCATGGTCTGTTGTTTATCAGTTTAAAATCTTACCTGTATGCCAATAACATATTGCTTGTTATTCGGATATTTGAATTCCGCATAACCGGGTAACCCATTGTTAGGGTCAATTGAAACCTCCGGATCCTGGCCCCAGAAATCCGTAAATGTATAGACGTTGTCGGCCCCCACTGAAATCGTCAGTCCGGTAAGCTTAAGTTTCGAAACCCATGCGAATGGAAGTTCATAGGCAAGTGTAATATTCCGGATCTTCAAATAGCTGCCGTCCTCGATAAAACGGGTTGAAGGATCAAATGAATTACTTGCATTCTGCGGAAGCGGATGATTTGCCACATCACCCGGCTTTTGCCAGAGTTTCCAGTCATCACGCGGCATCATTACATTGAATCCGACATCCTGCAGATCATGGTCCACATAACGTCTGAAATAATTATAAATCTTGTTTCCAGACAAAAAGGAGAAATTCGCTCTCAGAGAAAGGCCTTTGTACTTAAATTCAGTTCCAAAACCACCCTGTATTTTAGGAATCGGGGTGCCATATTCAATTTCCCTTGCCAGGTCATAGTCATGCGTTGGATTGCCATCCTTGTCCACCCACAACATGGATCCATTTGCAGGATCAATTCCATAATATTCCTTTGCATACCATGAATACAGCGAACCGCCATCATGATAAATCTGGGTTATTCCATATGAATTTGCATTATACAGCGTATCGTTTCCAAATCCGGATAATTTGTTTTTGTTTATGCCAATTGAAAAATCGGTTGTCCATGTGAAGTTGGACGTTTTGATATTGACAGAGCTGAGGCCAATTTCCAAACCGGTGTTTTCAGCCTTTCCAAAATTCTGCCATTGTTTACGAAATCCGCCTGACGGGGGAAGGTCACGGTATACAAGTAAATCATCCGTGACATTATCGTAGACATTTATTTCCAGTTCAATCCGGTTGAACAAACCGATTTCAAGTCCGGTATTGAACTGGCTGGTTTGTTCCCAGGTAAGGTCGGGATTTGCCATCTGGTAAGGCACGGAGGCCGGTTGTCCGTCATATTGCGTGGCATAGCTGAACTGTTCGAGATACATATAAGGTCCGATATCCTTCATTCCCGTTTTTCCCCAGCTGATTTTCAACCGCAGGTTATTGATAAAGCTCATTCCCTGCATAAACTGCTCATTGTTGATATTCCAGGCACCCGAAATGCTGGGAAACTTAGCCGTACGTTTATTGGGGGCAAAGGACGACGACTGGTCGATCCTGTAAGACGCTGACAGGAAATAACGGTTGCTGAAACTGTAGTTTACCTGGGAAATGATCGACTGCTGAACAGACCGGTCCGGAGCTCCTTCAATCTCATACTCTCCCGATGCTACCGAAGGCACACTCAATCCTTCAGGGATACCTGTTCCTTCTCCGCGGATGTAGTCCGTATTGTCACCCTGGGCCTCAAATCCGGCCAGACCGCTGAAGGAATGGGCACCCTTCTGAAAATCAAACTTCAGCAGGTTTGTTGAAATGCCTCCATAGTTCATTCCGCTGTTTGAATTCACAAAGCCCTTTCCGTAATAAGCCAAATTATCCGCTTTTGCGGCATAATACTGTTTGTCCATATATGTTCCTGCACTTAACCGGTTTGCGGAAACAAAGGATAACCACGATGTGAGCTTGATATTGAGACCAAGATCATAGTCGAGGTTGAAACCTGAATTGCTCAGTTCCGAATTTTCAGCTGCCTGTATCGGATTTATCTTGTCCTTTGACCATATGCTATCTGCATTACTAAAGCTTCTTGCCTTTCCGTTTTCATCGTAGGGATCGTCCCATGGCATGCTTGTATATGAGTAATATATGTTCATATAGTCGGCGCCGCGTGTTTTGGAACCGCTCAGATTGATGTTATTGCTCAGTGTTACATGATCAGAAAATGTGTAGGTTGTATTTGCCCGCACATTGATTCTTTTATAATAGGAATTTATAAAAGTGCCCTCTTCATCATAGTAACTGGCCCCGATATAGTATGACAGCTTTTCGGTTTTTCCTGCCGAGGACAGGAAATAGTTCTGAACCAGTGCCGGCTTAAAGGTTTCACCAAGCCAATCGGTATTTGTTTCGAGCAATGATTCGGGTCGTGCCTCCTTGAATTTCCGGTCATCAATCACGAACAGGGTGGGGTCACGGAAATACTCCCGGTGATAGTTATACAGTGTTTTACTGTCCATCATGTTAACATGGCCATGGTCAGCCACCCTTAGACCGGTTACTGCCTTAAATTCAAACTTTGGTTTTCCGGCAACGGCTCTTTTTGTTGTAACAACAATAACCCCGCCATTGGCCTGGGATCCATAGAGGGCAGTGGCACCTGCATCCTTCATAACTGTTATTGTTTCCACATCATTGGGGTCGAAATTTCCACCGATGATACCGTCCACCACGTACAGCGGATCTTTGGGAGCACTGAAAGAAGAAACACCCCGAATCCGGATGTCGGGCAGCGAACCCGGCGAACCGGAACTGTTGACTACCTGTATGCCAGGGACCTTACCCTGCAGCATTGTGCCAATATCATTGGCTGTTACATCCTTAAGCTTATCGGAGGTAACAGTAGTCACGGCGCTTGTGATCTCATTGCGCTTTTTTGAACTGTACCCCATTACCACCACAGTTTCAAGTGCAGTGATACCGGGGACCAGGGTCACGTCAATGGTTGTTTGGCTGCCAACACTGATTTCTTCGGTATTGAATCCCACAAAGCTGAACACAAGGATATCCTCTGCATTGCGGATACTAATGGTGTATGACCCGTCATTTCCGGTGATCACACCCTGGCTGGTTCCTTTGATAAGTACATTTACGCCGGGCATTCCCTGGTTATCTTCCGCAGAGGTTACTTTACCGCTGACAGGAATTTGTCCGGAGGCACCCGCAGATAATGCGATTAAGCCAAAAAAAAGACATGCTCTTTTCAGGTTTTTTAAAAACATTTTCATAAGCAGTTAGTTGAAGAATAGGGAAGTTTTTGGAAAGCAACTTTGTTATCATTAAAAATACAATTTATTTTAATACCATTTTTTGTCTGTTTTATTCTTTTCATTAACAATGGGCCCCGATGTTAAATCCAGATGGTCTCCCTGTACTGACTCAAAGTTGATTTGGCATACATCTTGAACTGAACAATCTCCACAAACATGAGATCATCATGACATACGCGGAACTCAGCACGAAATACAACCAGGTTTTTGATTATATTGGAAAAAGCAGGGTCAGGGATGCACTTGATACCTTGCGGTACCTATGTAATCATGGGCGAAACCTCGATTTAAGGACACGGTTGGATGATCATACCCAAACGTATCTGAATATGCTCAAGTATTCATTTGAACTATCGGATGATCCGCAGAAGGAACTTGTTTACAACCGGCTGATCAAAGCCATCATAGGACTCGCTGATGATGTGAAGGAGGATATCATCCGCACCGGTAATCTGCTCCGTTACTACAAGCTTAAAACAATTCCGCAGGCACAGTCAGAACAGGCGATCGTTGAAATTGACAGGTTAATGGACAGGCTGACCCTGCTCAGCGAATCGAAAGAGGGAAATGAAGAAAGTGACGCTCTCCGCAAAGCGTTTGAATCACAAGAATACAAGGAGAAAATCAATTTGCTTTTCCAGATAATATGGCATGCAGATAAACTGAAAGATACCGAAATCAGGATAATAAAAAAAATAAGCCAGCCTGGTACAATTGCATGGTATGACAAATGTACCCTTGTCAGCGCTTTGACATTATCGTTAATGCGCCATTTTGACAGTAATAAAATAGATATGCTTTTCAATTTTTATGAAAACGGGGAAATGCAAATCTGGCAAAGGGCACTGGTTGGATTGATACTCGGCCTGACTTTTTTTGACAAGAGAATACAGTATTACCCTGAGATCCTGTCGCGGTTACAGGCACTTCAGGGAATACGTCCGGCTGATAAAAGCATTGAGAGCATCATCATCCAGTTTATTAAGGCCAGGGAAACCGAACGGATCACCAGGAAAATACAGCAGGATATCCTGCCCGAGATGATCAGGATGAAATCGAAGCTCGAGGAAAAACTTGACCTGGAAAACCTGCTGTCATCAACCAATCCCGAAGAAAAAAACCCGGAATGGGAAACCTTTTTCAAGGAATCTCCCGATGTATATAATAAGCTGGAAGAATTCACCAACCTGCAGCTTGAAGGAGCAGACGTTTTTCTCGGCGCTTTTGCCATGCTGAAACAGTTTGATTTCTTCGATGATTTCAGAAACTGGTTCATGCCTTTTTATAAGGAAAATGAATATGTTTCCCGCTCTTTTGGCGATGTGGGTGAAGGATTCAACGCAGGCCAGTTTGCAGAAGGCATTGAACGCAGCACTTTTTTATGCAATTCCGACAAGTATTCATTCTGTTTGAATGTAAGGCATATGCCCGCATTTCAGAAATCAACCGTAATGGAACTTTTTAATATGGAGCTGAAAGCCATGAATGAAATGGCACAGGATGACGACCTGATCCATACAAATGCGAAGACCCAGGTGATCATAACCCAGTATTTTCACGATCTGTACCGGTTTTATAAGCTTCATTCCCTGAAAAATGAATTTGACGATGTGTTTAAAATGCCTGTGCAAATTCATCAGGCTGCATTTTTCAAGCTGTGGATTGATGATATCAATATGCTCCGGAATATCGGGGAATTCTATTTTGAGAAAAGCCATTATACCGATGCCTGCATGATCTTTATGCAGATTGTAGGCAAAAACCAGAATTATGAATTGTTTGAAAAAATAGCTTACTGCCATCAGCAAAATGGCAGATATGATGAGGCACTTGAATATTATCACCGGGCTGAATTGCTTGACAGGAACAGGTTATGGCTCCTGACACGCTTAGCCTGGTGTTACCGGAAAATCGGAAAGAACGAAAAGGCCGTGGCTTACTATCATGAAGCTGAAAAACTGGAGCCGGAAAATCTTCAGGTACAGGCATGGCTGGGACATACCTTTATGGATATGGAGAATTATGCCGGGGCTTTGAAATATTATTTCAAGGTTGAATACCTGCAGCCCGAAAACCATAAGGTTCAAAGGCCCATCTCATGGTGTTCGTTCATGCTGGGTAACATGGAAAATGCACGGAAATACCTGGAAAAATCACTTGGGAAAGAAATTACCAAAAACGATTGTCTGAACCTGGGACATATTTATTGGTGCCTTCATGACAGGCCAAAGGCAATTGATAATTACAGGAAAAGTCTGCAGGCATCCCACATGGATCATGAGTGGTTTGCCAGGGCCCTTATGGATGATAGCAAATACCTCACTGTTCATGGCATTCAGCAATTCGATATTCCCCTGATGGTTGATTATATCCTGATGTCGGCTGGTTCATAAAATGTATTTCAGGGATATTCGGTCGTATTTCATCCTTAAATTTCCTCCATTTGCCGATTTTCATATACAGGAACCTATGGCTGAGATTACCTTTGAATAAATATTTTAAAAAGACTGGCAATGAATATCACCATCCTTAACGGCAATCCCTACAGTCACAATCAGGAGTTTGACAGGTATCTTGATTTATATAGAGTGAAAATGCACAATACCGAGCATTATGTAAGGTCATTTATGCTGAGGGACATGAAAATGCAGGATTTAAGGTCCATGGATTCAGTAAATACGGTGGATATTCAGGAATTTACTGATGATTTCCGATATATTCTCAACAGTCTTGAAGAAACGGATCTTCTGATCATAGCCAGTCCGTTGGAGCAAGGTTTCTTATCAGTCCTTACCAAAATGATCCTTGACCGGCTCACAAAGGTTTTGCAGCCTTCGCAGCATAAGCCGTCTCCATGGATGACCGGAAAAACAGGAATTACCAGGTTACCACTCATGGGAATGATCATGCAAAAAGAAGCGGATACCAGTGAACAGGACCTGTTATTAAACAAACTTTCAGGTGAGAGAATCGCCGCCAATATTCATACTGTCCTTGATTTCTGCATTACAACGGAAACAGGCGTTTCAGATGCTGTTTGCAAAACATTCCAGAGCATAGACTACAATTCATATATCGAGAAAACGCTATACGGATCTGATTGCAGGATCTACTTATTCGGGGTAGCCAAAACGGCGATAGGCCTGTTTGACACTAAATCTGAAGTGTTTGTCTATTTTATTTGGAAGGCAGGGGATATTAATTAATTTTGAGGCTATAGATCATACAACCCCGGATTATTATAAGAACTCCATTATTTGTACTCTACATGTTTAAAAAAAAGATGCGGGTATTTCATGTCTTCCTGCTGATCATTCTTTTTACCTGCAACGCTTATTCTCAAGACAGATCTGCGATATTGCTTTCCGGAAAATTCAATAAGGTTTCCCTGGTTTCATTTTTTAACAGGATTGAAACTGATTATCCCATAAAATTCTATTACAAACCCGCCTGGTTTGAAAATGATACAATTACTGTAAACCTTGTAAATAAGCCGCTTCCGGAGGTCCTGAACCTTATATTGTATGGAAAGCACTTTACTTTCCGCATCATCCAGGGCAAACATGTTGTTTTCCTTCCCAACGACCAGGTGTCGATACTGATGGGGGATATGCATAATTACAGCGACAACAAGGCCCCGGATGAATCATTTATCCTTGTCGGAAAATCCGAAGAATCCGGAAAACTTAAAATGGCCACTGTATCAGGTAAAGTTACAGATGGTAAGACCGGAGAACCGATTATAGGGGCCGTGATCCAGGTGAATAATCTGCCACAGGGGGTTGTTACCAACGTGCAGGGAACCTATAAGCTGGCGCTGCCACCTGGCCTGTATACAGTGAATGTTTCAAGTGTGGGATATGAAAAATCGCTCTTCAATCTGAAGATTGTTAGTCATGGTGAAATGAACTTTGAATTGTTCGATAAATCCATCGCCCTGGATGACATCATCATCTATGGTCAGCGTGTGGACCGGAATGTTAGCAGCCATCAGATGAGCCTTGTTGAACTGGACTCAAGATCAATCAAGCAACTCCCCTCGGTTGCGGGTGGCAGGGATATTTTAAAAGGGCTTACCACCATGCCCGGCGTGAAATCAATCGGTGAATTCAGTTCAGGCATAAATGTCAGGGGTGGGGGTGAAGATCAGAATCTCTACCTTATTAATGGTACACCATTATTTAATACATCCCATGTATTTGGCCTTTTTTCCGTAATCAATCCTGATGCGGTTGAAAAACTTTCCCTTTATAAGGGTCATATTCCGGCTGCTTATGGGGAACGGGTTTCTTCTGTGGTAGATATTCGCACTACAGAAACAGCCCCCTTGAAAACGCAGATTAAGGGAGGAATCGGAACATATGACAGCAGGCTGATGGCTAATATTCCTCTTTATAAGAATAAAGTATTTCTTGATATAGGGGGAAGAACAAGTTATTCCGACTGGATTTTGAAGACTACAAATGATCCGGACCTTCGGAACAGCCTGGCCTCATTTTATGATCTGAACGGCACCCTGCATGTTAACCTTGGCAAAAGCAGGCTTTCGCTCTCGGGATATGGAAGCAATGATGTTTTCCAGTTCGCTTCAGAAGTTAAATATCATTACGGCAGCATACTCGGATCATTGAACTGGAACTATATGTTCAATTCCAACCTGGCCTCCTATCTTACCCTTTCCTACAGTCAATATAATGTGGAAAAGGATGACATCAGCGATAAGGTGATGCAGAGCCGCCTGTTGTCAGGTATTAATTATTACGGTTTGAAGTACCGCATGAAATATAGCGGAATCAGCGGACATACAATGGACGCAGGCTTTAACATTATTAAATATGCCATACAACCCGGAAAGATAGGCCCGCTGAATGAGGTATCCTTTGTGAATGAGGGTACCATTCAGCCGGAGCAGGCTTATGAAGGGGCGTTCTTTGTTAATGATGAATATGTGATCAACGACTACTTTATGGTGAATGCAGGCCTGCGGTTTTCGGGATATATGAAAACAGGTCCGGAAAGTCTGGCCCAATATGCTCCCGGCATGGCCCGTGATACTTCTTCAATAACGGGATTTGTTCAATATGGCAACAATGAACCGGTGCAGACTTATTTTGGTTTTGAGCCACGGCTATCTGCACGCCTGCAGTTAAATGAGCACAGTTCTGTCAAAATCAGCTACAACCGCAATGTCCAGTACCTCTCACTGATTTCCTATTCTGCCGTTAGTACCCCGGCTGATATCTGGAAGCTGTCGGATCCCTATGTAAAACCACTCACGGCGGATCAGGTTGCAGTAGGTTATTACCATAATTTTTTGAATAACAGCATTGAAACATCAGTGGAGGTATATTACAAAAGGCTGCTTCATGTGATTGAATACAAGGACGGAGCCTATCTTGAAATGAATCCGAACCTTGAAAGTGTATTGCTGAACGCCACGGGGAAGAAT
The DNA here is from genome assembly GCA_963808745.1 of uncultured Bacteroidales bacterium. Taxonomy (GTDB): domain Bacteria; phylum Bacteroidota; class Bacteroidia; order Bacteroidales; family UBA10428; genus UBA5072. The sequence goes on along the minus strand of CAWEGX010000016.1, from coordinate 12,059 downwards.
TACGGGATCGAGTTCCTGTTAAAGAAAAACAGCGGTAAGCTGGACGGATGGATCAGCTATACTTATTCACGATCATTGCGCAGAACGGATGGAGTATACAATGGAGAGGCCATCAATAACAACAGGTATTTTCCGTCTTCCTATGACAGGCCAAACGACTTCAATACCGTGATGAATTACCATGTTAATAAACGGCTGCAGTTCTCAGCCAATTTTACATACTGCACTGGCAGGCCCATCACCTTGCCGGAGTATAAATACCTGGAGGGCAATGAGGTAGTTGTATTCTTTTCAGATAAAAATGCTTACAGGATCCCGCCTTATCACCGGCTGGATCTGACAATTACCCTGGATGAAAGCCTGAGAATCAAAAAAAGGTGGAAGGGAAGCTGGAGTTTTTCTTTGCTGAATGTATACGGCAGGAGAAATGCCTATACTGTTTTCTATAAAAAAGAGGAACCTAGTCATGCCAATGATTACAACCGGTATAGTTTATATAAATTATATCTTATCGGGCAGCCTGTTCCAACCCTGTCCTATTCCTTTATTTTCTAATGTTGCCAAATGAGAAAGAAACTATATATAACACTTATTCTTCCGGTCATGCTCCTGCTGGTTTTTTCCTGCAGAGAGGTATATTATCCCGAAGATCTGAACTCGGGGAAGGCTATTCCTATTATCCAGGGCCGGATAGCTGAAGATGAACCACCAACGGTTGTTATATCGCGGGCAATGGATTATGAAAGTTCTGTGCCCGACTATATCAGCGGAGCCGAGGTAATCGTTTCCGACAGCAAAGGGAACGAGGTTACGCTGACTGAAAGTACGCCTGGCCATTATGTGGATGCCGTTAGTGAGATTATTGGCACCGTTGGCACTGCCTATAAGTTGCAGGTAAAAATGGATGATGGGGAGGAATTTGTCTCTTCGACAGTGACAATGCCCGGAAGACCATATGTGGATAGCCTGTATGCTGAACCGGGCACTAAAAAAGCGACTGGCTATGATCAATTTAATAACCCCTATTCGGTTACACATGAAGGACTGTATTTTTCAACCAGTCTAAGTGCAAATGGCGATTCTACGCTATTTTACAGGTTTAATACCTCTGTCCTGAAGGAGTCAACCTGTATGAGGAATCCGGGCACACCGAATTCCTCACCCATGTTTATCTGGGAGCCATCCACACTGGATAATATTTATTCTGTTGACTTCACCGTGAAATCGGCCAGCGGGCAAGTCAGACCTGAACATCCACTCGGTTTTGTCCGGTATTTTTATGATCCTACCCTGGCAACTGTCAATTTTTCCGCCCCGATAATAACAGGCTGGGTTGTTTCTTTAAAGGTCTATGCCATTTCCTCCGACGTTTATGATTATTACCAGTCGGTTGGTACACAGTTGAATTCAAATGATCAGATGTTTGCCCCGGTACCTTCTCAGGTTAAAAGCAATATACATTGCACTACCAATCCTGAGCTGCCGGTGGTAGGTGTATTTGAAGCAATATCAGGCAGAACAATTTATAAGGCCTTCCGGTGGATCAGCCTGGATACCTATGAATACATCGACCTGGAATCATTTCCTGACAATATTCAGGCAGGTTCAAAACTTTATTCTCCTCCCGGTTTCTGGATAAGTTTTAATTAAGGCAATGAATAGCACTGTAACAAAGAGATTAATGAGGTTCACGGGTAATAGAAAAAAGGTTCTTTTCCTGTTCATTATTGTGCCTTTATTCGCGATACCGGGCGGGGCGTTTTCAGTAAATGGACAAGCGACAGGCGTTGGGGACGAGAAAGTTTTGGTGCACACAAACAAGCCGGTTTATGTTGCCGGTGAAATGTTGAAGTACCGGATATTTACCTTTAACAAAAAATCCAACGATCCTTATCTGGAAAGCAGGATACTTTATCTTGTTCTCACGGACTATAAGGGAAATACTGCGCTTCAATGGCGGATTAATCTGAAAAAGGGAAATAATCCCGGATCATTTAAATTACCGGCCGATTTGCCGGGTGGTGTGTATACCCTTACCGCATATACAAACCGGATGAGAAATGGCCCTTCTGAAAATCTTTATAGTCAGAATATCATTATTTCCAGCCTGTCTCATGAGTTTCCGGATACACTTTTCATACCCTTTCTAAACCGGCGGGAGGCGTTCAGCCAGGTATTTCAGGAGACCGATCAGGATCTCTCAGTGAAAACCGGCAGTAAATATAATGCCGGTGATACAGCAGAAGCGGTCATCAGCATGAACAAGGAATTTACCGGGGATACGGCCAGTCTGTCTATTTCAGTGTACCTGTCTGTGCCGTTAGCGAATACAATGATCAATGACAGCCTGTTACAGCTTAAAAGAAACAATACCGGAAAGGCGGGTTCTGGCAGCGGATTATCCGGCCAGGTTTACCCTGTTGAGGATAAGAGTTACATGCTTTCCGGTACTCTCAGAAGCAGAATCAGCGATGCGCCCATTATCGGAGGAAGCATCATCCTGTCAGTTATCGACAGCCTTTTTCCCCACATCCGGTATTCAAGGACGGATTCTACCGGAAGGTTTATATTTTATCTTGACAGATGGTTTGATAATAAAGAATTGATCCTTCAAAACAGGGGTGCAGCCGTTGAAGGAGGAGTTGTATGGGAAATCGACAGGAAAGAATTGGCAGCAGCAGGCAGGCCTTATATTCCCTATGCCGTGCATCCGGGCGAAATCAATTCTGTGACAACACTGAATGAAAGCAGGATTATTGAATCGGTTTACAGGGCCCAGGTTCCTGCAGGACCGGCGGAGGTTATACCGCCAGGCACAAATTATTTTGGTCCGCCCGACATGTTGGTAAAACCTGGTGATTATTCTGAACTGGTGAACCTGAAGGAAATAACCGAAAACATTTTACCGGGCGTAAGGTTTGCAGGCAGCAGCAATACCTATACAATACAGGTATATAATGTGAGAACCGGGCAATGGCCGGAGTCCAATATGATCCTGCTGAATGGTGTTCCATTTTATGATATGAATTTCATAGCAACGCTGGGTAACAAAGCTATCAGCCGGATTGAAGTAATCGGGGGCAATTATCTCCTGGGGGACCTTACATTAGAAGGCCTTGTTTCAATATACACACATGATCATAAAATTCCCGAATCCTATCTGAAAACCAAAAGTTACATTTTTCAGAATACTGTAATCCCTTCAGACAAGCCGGCTGGCCGCATTGTATCTGAAAGGGCAGGTACAGGTATATCACATGATCCCGATTTCAGGGTGAATTTGCTATGGGATCCGGCCCGGGAAATAACAGGTGATCAGAAACTGGTTATCCGGTTTCCGGTCTCCCTGATTACCGGCACTTATTTCATCGTGGTAAACGGACTTACCCATACGGGCTCAGCATTGAGTGGCAAAACTTCATTCGAAGTAAAATAACTGAAAGGAATATGAAGCATCTCTTTTTACTCATTCTCTTTTTCCCGGTAATTTATCCGGCATATTCCCAGGAACCTTCATCCGAAGACTATGAAAATACCCTGCGCAATGGCTTAATGGGATTCGAATACAGAAACAGTGCCTCACGCTATAAGGGAAATCAGTATTTTAATGACTGGGCAAGGGGTGATGTATATCTTGAAAATGGCGATGTGATCTCTGATATCTTTCTCAGATATGACCAGTATATGGATGAAGTGCTGTGGTTAAGGGAAACCGACTTTAAAACAGGTGTTTTACCACGGGGCGATATCAGTGGATTTGTTATTTATAATACAGGAAAGGTACCCCTGGCTGAGTTTGTTCGACAGAAGGTAAAGCTTCCTTATAAGGCCGATTCTTCTGAGACTTTTCTGCAGGTTCTCGTAAAGGGGAACCTTGAATTAGTTGCCTACCGAAAGGTTATGCAATCTGCCAATGATTACACCTTGCGTGATGATACCCGATATCTGTTATTCAGTAATGGTAACGCATATTTTGTAGGGGCAAGCAAAAGACTGTTGTTTAAAGTTCCTGCTATTGACGAGGTAAAGATGAAAGAGGTACTTAAATCAAACAGGATCAGGCTCGATGGTACGGAATACAGTCTCATGCGGGCTGTGGACCTGTACAATAAAAGGGACCAGGGACGAGGGACGAGGGACGAGTAAGAAAAAATGAACAATGAACAATGAACAATCAAGGTTACCCTTCATTATTCATTGTTCATTGTTCATTAATACGAAAAACCTGGTTCAAGGTAACTTTACACCAGTAATTTGGTTGTCAGGTTTTTGATGCTCGTGGCAATTGAATCAAACGGCTTGCCGTCTTTAGTACTATCCTGTTCAACAAAGAAGTATTTCATACCGGCGATATCTTTTGCTGCCAGAATTGCTTTAAAATCAATCAAACCGGCACCAACAGGAGCGAAATCATTGGTTTTAACCTGATAGAACGGAGCTTCTTTGGTGAACATGTCTTTCATGTGTAACAGCTGGAAGCGGCCCGGATATTTTTTGAACAGGTCAACCGGATTATGTCCTGCCTTGGTTGTCCAGAAAAGATCAAGCTCCATGGTGACGAGATCCTTGTCGAGTTCAGGCATAAAGATATCAAAGTAAGGCACCTTACCTTCTACTGTATCAAATTCGAAATTATGGTTATGGTATCCGAACTGGATGCCGTTTTGTTTCATGATCTTTCCTACCTTATTCCACTCGGCTACCATTTTCTTGTAGCTGTCAACTGTGGTCCTTGCCTCTTCAACAACCCATGGCTGAACACAGTATTTTACACCCAGTTTGGCATGATCTTCAGCCATTTTGTTGGCATTGTCGAGGGTAATTCCGGCTGCTTCAACCTGCGTGTGGCTGCTGATAATTTCCATGCCCAGGTCATTTACCATTTTTTTAAATTCCTGTGGGGCAAAACCATAAAATTTTCCATCGGCATATTTTGCCAGTTCAAGGTTTTTATATCCCAGGTCGGAAACTTTCTTTAATGATCCTGCCAAGTCCTTATCCATGGCGTCGCGTATGGTATACAACTGCAGACCTACTCCAAAGCGTTTGAGGTCATCACGCATCGCAGAAAAATCCGGACTGGAAGACTGGCCCGAAAGTTTAGTAAGCGCAAATGCTCCCAGGGCGCCGGCAGCAGTAACCCTTAAAAAGTCCCTTCTTGAATGTGCTGTTTTCATAACAGAATATTTGATTTGAGTTTATAGTTTGGAATCAAAAGAACGTTAAAATTAATGCAAATTCCGGAATTTTAGGAATAATCATCAGGAATGATTTTACAGTTTTGCAAAGTGAATATGCAGTTAATTGCAGTCCGGCATTCATTGAAGTCTTGGAGCCTATAGCTCTTAATTGCATATCTCCTTACTCCTTACTCTTCTACTCTACCTACTCATCTCTCATCTCTCATCTCTCACCTCTCATTTCACCACCTTGGAAATGGATGTATGATTGTTCCTGTCAGTCAGGGAAACAACATACATCCCTGCCGGAAAGCCTTCAAAGTTTACAACCAGCTGATTTCCTGTGAATGATTTTGGCCTGGTGCTGTATAACACCCGTCCTGAAAGATCGGAGACGGTTACCAGGAGAGCTCCCTCCGGACAAATAATATGCAAAAAATCCTTTACCGGAACCGGGTATACGACAAGATTGTCGGCAGGCCTGTCGGTTACCGCAGTTGGAATATGGTCAAGGATGCTGATGTTGCCCACATTAAAACCTCCGGATCCCATTTCAATGCGCAACAGTGTATCCGTTGCGGCAAGGGTGATGGACTTATAAGGGATTGGATAAAAAACAGACCAGCTGCCGGTCATGGAGGGGTAGAGCGCGATTATTTTTGTTTCATTGTTGACGATGATCTTTGCCGGACCCCGGCTGTTTTCATTTGCACTTGAAGTAAGCATGCTGAAATAATAGGTTCCGGCTACAGGGACCTTGATTGTATATTCAAGCCATTCTCCCGCATCGATCCAGCCAACATTGGTGCCTGATCCGGAAAATTCGGTATCTACCGATTCATTGGAGCGGGGACCCGGGCCGGCATTTCCGCCGGTGACATCGTGATAGGCAACGCCCTCTCCACCATAATCATAATTATCCGGACTGATGATACAGGGGATGGTATGCGGTATTTCAGGATTTGGATAGGCATATTGCCCGTAGTGACGGAGTGTATGTAACAGGTCCCATGTGCCACATGTGTTTTCTACCTGTAATTTCACTGTATCCGCGCTGGTTCCCCAGTTAAATACCAGTGTATCCGTTGCCTGTCCCGATACAATGGCTGCGGTTGCAGGAAGGCTCCAGGTGATATCGGAGCCCTTTGCACCCTGCGCGATTAGTTTAATTCCCTGCTGGTTGTCAGTAAAAAAAAAGGTCCGTTTATGGCATACTCCTTATTGGTTACATCCAGGCTGAGGTCATACTGATCACATGCTGTTCCGAGGTGGCATTGGACCTGTCCTCCCGCGCATCCCCAGTCAACAACTATTTCATTTGTTCCTTGTCCCGAATTGATTGTAGCTCCATCCGGAACGGTCCATTCATAAGTGCGTCCCTCTTCATTCAGGACAGAATACCGTGTTCCCTTTTCCAGGCTGAAAACCTGGCTGTTCCCAGCAATCTGCAAAAAATCCGAACTTTTATATACCCGTACATAATCGATATCCATTTTAGCCGGGAAGACCGAATTGTCCACACCCTGGGCACCACCCCAATTACCGCCAACGGCAATGTTCATGATCAGGAAGAATCGTTTGTCAAAAGGCCATGTTCTATAGTCTGAAGTGACATTTAGGGTAAAGTATTTTGTATCGTCTATATAAAAATCCATTTTGTCTCGGTGTCCATTCAACTGCATATACATGGAATGCTTCGAATGCATCCATAACCTGCCTGCTCGAGCCCCTTCCATTTGCGCCATTATATAAATTGGTATGGGTGTTGCAATGTACCACATGGGGATCGTACCCCACGTGTTCCATGATATCGATTTCGCCGCTATTCGGCCAAATCCCATATGCATCGTCAGTAGGCATCATCCATATGGCTGGCCATGTTCCCCTGCCGGATGGAAGTTTCGCGCTTACCTCAATACGGCCATAGAGCCAGTCGCCTTTTTGTTTCGAGACCAGCCTTGCCGAGGTATATGATTTTCCGCCAAATGATTCAAACAGGGCAGTGATGGTAAGTTTGCCATCGGCCACACTGGCATTTTTAAGTTGTTTGCTTGTATAATACTGAAGTTCATTGTTTCCCCATCCGCTGCCACCCACCTCATATGACCATTTCGTGGAATCAGGAAGGCCGTTGTAGTTAAATTCATCAGCCCAGACCAGCTCATCGCACTGACCTGAGACCCGCTGCATTGCAGATATTCCGAGAGAGACTGAAATGCAGACAAGGAGCAATCGTCGAAGTTTCATCATGCTTATTTTTGAAGTAAAGAAATAAATAAATGTCTTACAAAAGACAATTAATGAACAAAAGAGGAAAATATTTTCAGCACATGTTGCTTTTAACAAAAAAACATCTACCTTTGCAAGCCAAATTTGAAGAAAATATACAAATAAACATACATGCCAACGATACAGCAATTAGTAAGAAAGGGCAGAGCCACCATCGAAGACAAGAGCAAGGCTCCGGCTTTGAATTCTTGTCCGCAGAAGCGGGGTGTTTGTACCCGTGTTTACACTACAACGCCCAAGAAACCTAATTCCGCGATGCGCAAAGTGGCGAGGGTAAGGCTGCAGCATGGTATTGAAGTTACGGCTTACATTCCCGGAGAAGGTCATAACCTTCAGGAGCACTCGATTGTGATGATCAGGGGCGGCAGGGTAAAAGATTTACCCGGTGTGCGTTACCACATCATCAGGGGAGCACTTGACACTTCCGGTGTGGAAGGTCGTAACCAACGCCGCTCGAAATACGGCACAAAGAAACCGAAAAGTAAATAGATTTTTGAATAGACAATATAATGAGAAAGTCTAAGCCAAAAAAAAGAATTCTGTTACCGGATCCCAAGTATAACGATACGCTGGTAACCCGTTTTGTGAACAACATGATGACCAGGGGAAAAAAGAGTACAGCGTATGATGTATTTTACGAGGCACTTGATCTGGTTGCCAAACGTGCAAAGGATACCGAAGCTTTACCGCTTGATATCTGGAAAAAAGCACTGGAAAATATCACACCTCAGGTTGAGGTGAAGAGTCGCCGGGTAGGTGGAGCCACTTTTCAGGTTCCTACCGAAATACGGCCTGATCGCAAGGTATCCATCAGCATGAAGAACCTTATCCTTTATTCTAAGAAAAGGGCAGGCAATTCAATGAGCGATAAACTTGCATCAGAAATACTGGCAGCCTTCAAAGAAGAGGGTGCAGCCTTTAAGAAGAAAGAAGATACACATAAAATGGCAGAAGCTAACAAGGCGTTTGCGCATTTCAGGTTCTAACAGAGATATTTGACATTGCGGATAATACCTATAGCTACACTAGCTGATAATTAGTGCTTTATGAATTTTGATTTGAATTATACCAGGAATATTGGCATTATGGCCCATATAGACGCCGGAAAGACTACCACTACCGAGCGCATCCTTTTCTATACTGGTATGACTCACCGGATGGGAGAAGTGCATGATGGCACAGCTACTATGGACTGGATGGTGCAGGAACAGGAGAGAGGGATTACAATTACTGCCGCTTCAACAACAACCTTTTGGGATTACAAGGACCAAAGTTATAAAATCAATCTGATCGATACACCGGGACACGTTGACTTCACCGTAGAGGTGGAACGTTCCCTCCGTGTGCTGGATGGTGCCATAGCCGTATTTTGTGCGGTGGGTGGTGTTCAGCCGCAGTCGGAAACCGTTTGGCGCCAGGCTGATAAATACAATGTACCCAGGCTGGCCTTCATCAACAAGATGGACCGGACGGGAGCTGATTTCTTTGGCGTTGTAAAACAAATCAAGGATAAGCTCGGTTCGAACCCAGTACCCATGCAGATTCCCATCGGAGCTGAAGATCATTTTACCGGCCTCGTTGATCTGATTGAGCGCAGGGCTATTGTGTGGAAAGAAGATCCAAAGATCGGTATGCGGTATGAATATATCGATATACCGGAAGATATGGTCGAGCTGGTGGAAGAGTGGCGTGAAAAGCTGATCGAAGCAGTTTGCGAACAGGACGACGATTTACTGGAACGTTTTTTTGAAGACCGGGCTTCCATTACTGTAGAAGAATTTATGGATCATACGCGCAAAGCCTTTATCAATCATCGTATTGTACCGGTACTGTGCGGAGCTGCCTTTAAAAATAAAGGCATACAGCGGCTTTTGGATGCCATTTGTGCCTTGCTTCCCAGTCCCCTCGACATTGCAGCAACCGAAGGAATAAATCCCGACACTGATAAGACCGAATTGCGTAAGGCGGATGAAAATGAGCCGATGGCTGCGCTTGCATTTAAGATTGCCACCGATCCTTACGTTGGCCGGCTTACTTACCTGCGTGTTTATTCAGGTGCCATTGATGCAGGAATGCAGGTACTTAATCCCCGCACGGGCAAAAAAGAAAGAATCAACCGTTTATACCAGATGCATGCCAACAAGCAGAATGCCCGTGACCGTATTGAGGCCGGGGATATCTGCGGTGTTGTCGGTTTAAAAGATGTGGTGACCGGAGATACGCTTTGCGATGTGAAGCATCCGATCTCCCTCATGTCAATGACATTTCCTGAACCTGTAATCGGTGTGGCCATTGAGCCAAAAACCCAGGCAGATATTGACAAACTGGGCGTCGCATTGAACAAGCTTGCTGAAGAAGATCCCACATTCAAGGTAAAAATTGATGAAGACTCAGGTCAGACCATCATCAGTGGTATGGGTGAGCTTCATCTTGAGATCCTCATGGATCGTCTGAAACGTGAATTCAATGTGGAATGCAACCAGGGTGCACCCCAGGTATCCTATAAGGAAGCGTTGAATACCGTTGTGAAGCACAGGGAGACATTTAAAAAGCAGACCGGTGGCCGTGGTAAATTTGCCGACATCGTGTTTGAACTGGCTCCGGCAGAAAAGGGTACAGTGGGATTGACATTTAATAATGATGTAAAAGGCGGAAATATTCCGCATGAATATATTCCTTCCGTTGAAAAGGGTTTCCGTGAAGCCATGAAAAATGGTATCCTGGCCGGATTTCCAATGGAAAACCTGCAGGTTACACTTAAGGACGGATCGTTCCATCCTGTTGATTCCGACTCGCTTTCATTTGAAATTGCAGCCAAACAGGGATTCAAGCACGGTCTGAAAAAGGGAAAAGTTACCCTCCTGGAGCCTGTGATGAAGATAGAGGTTGTTACCCCGGAAGAATACATGGGTGATGTAATCGGCGATTTTAACCGCAGGCGCGGACAGATCACCGGAATGGAATCCAGGATGTCAGCAAGGGTTATCCTTGCCAATGTGCCCCTGGCAGAAATGTTCGGTTATGTAACGGTACTGCGTACCCTTTCATCCGGACGGGCAACATCTACCATGGAATTTTCACATTATGAAGAAGTACCTCCGGCATTGTCGCAAGAGGTTATTGAAAAGATTACCGGAACGAAAGTAATTGTATAATCGACTTTAAGACCAAATACATGAGCCAGAAGATTAGAATAAAGCTTAAATCGTACGACCACAACCTTGTAGACAAATCAGCCGAGAAGATTGTCAAGACGGTTAAGTCTACCGGTGCTGTGGTAAGCGGCCCCATTCCTCTTCCTACGCACAAAAGAATTTTCACCGTTCTGCGGTCGCCTTTTGTGAACAAGAAATCAAGAGAGCAGTTTCAACTTTCATCTCACAAGCGTTTGCTGGACATTTACAGCTCAACGCCTAAAACGATCGATGCATTGATGAAATTGGAGTTACCGAGTGGTGTTGAAGTTGAAATCAAAGTTTGAAACAATTAATTACATTATAAATGCCTGGATTAATTGGAAAGAAGGTCGGAATGACCTCTATTTTTGACGAGAAGGGAAACAATGTTCCCTGTACAATTCTCGAAGTAGGTCCGTGTGTCGTCACACAGATCAAGACGGTGGAGAATGACGGCTACCAGTCTGTGCAGCTTTCATTTGATGAGAAAAAGGAAAAGAACACAACCAAGGCCATGAAGGGACACTTCAAAAAGGCCAACACCACTCCTAAGCACAAGGTGGTTGAGTTGAAAGGTTTTATCAGTCATTGGAATGTGGGTGATGTGATCACGGTAGATTATTTCAACGACGATCCCTGGCTTGATGTGGTTGCTGTTTCAAAAGGCAAGGGTTTCCAGGGTGTTGTTAAACGCCATAGGTTCAGTGGAATCGGTGATTCAACCCATGGTCAGCACGACCGTTCCAGGGCACCCGGATCATTAGGGGGTTCATCCTGGCCTTCAAGGGTTTTCAAAGGAATGAGAATGGCTGGACAAACCGGCAACAAAAGCGTGAAAGTGCTTAACCTGAAAGTGGTTAAAATAATTCCGGAGAATAATCTGTTGCTTTTAAAGGGATCAGTTCCCGGTGCAAAGGGATCATATATTGTTATACAAAGCCCTGAAAAGGACGCTTAAATAAACTGCGAACGATGGAATTAACAGTCTTAAATACAGCAGGAAAGGAAACAGGCCGCAAGGTTGAGCTAATGGATACTATTTTTTCCATTGAGCCTAACGACCACGCCATTTACCTTGATGTAAAGCAATATCTTGCCAATAAACGTCAGGGAACGCACAAGTCGAAAGAGCGTAACGAAATTGCCGGTAGCACGCGCAAGATCAAGAAACAAAAAGGTACAGGCGGTGCCCGTGCCGGTAGCATCAAGAATCCATTATTCACAGGTGGTGGACGCGTATTTGGTCCCCAACCCCGTGACTACTGGTTCAAACTGAACAAAAAGGTAAAAGCCCTGGCTCGCAAATCAGCGCTGAGCTATAAGGCAAAAAACCATGAGATCGTTGTTCTCGAGGACTTCACTCTGGAGACGGCTAAAACTAAAGATTACATCGCGCTTTTGAATAATCTGAAAA
>CAWEGX010000015.1:0-109064 GCA_963808745.1 uncultured Bacteroidales bacterium | reverse complement strand
TACGGACTACCGTATACTGATCCGGTTTTCCAGCATACGGTTGTTATATTGCTGTATAAATGCTTTCATTTTGAGTTTCAGGGTGTCATCAACTGCCCCGTCCTTCCCTTCAAGGTCATTTTTCAGCAACCGGTCAGTTTTAAAATTGTAAATCCCTTTTGTTTCCTTATCATCGGCAATCAGCACATGGTCACCATAAAACAACTGGTAGGTGCCATTGATATAATTTACAACGCAATTATTTCCTTTTTCATGAAGCACATCATTTCCAAATGCGAAATAGGGTTTATTGTATTTTAATTGTCCCAGCAATACAGGCATGATGTCTATCTGCTGCACAAGTCGTGGATCTTTGCCTTTCAGGCTGCCATCCGGAGTATAGAAAATAACAGGTACTTCAAATGACCCGGTGGATGACAGGTATACGTCCCGTTGCGGCTGCGACTGGCAATGATCTGCGGTAATGACGAAAATGGTATTATTAAACCAGGGTTGCCTGGAAGCGCTTTCAAAGAATCGTCGGACCGCCATATCCGTATAACCGATGCAACGGTTAAGGGGATGCGGCCCTTCGGGAAATTTTCCCGTGTATCTTTCAGGTAATATAAAAGGATGATGAGAGGTGGCACTGAAAATGGTAGAAATAAATGGCTGGGAAAATCCGGAAAGCTTGCCGGCAAAATACTGGAAAAATTCCTCATCCCATATCGCCCAATAGCCATCGAAATCATTTTTATTTCCGTATTCATTCATCCCAAAATATTGCTGAATACCGATAAGATTTGAAAAGGCCAGGTATCCCATCGACCCTTCGGAGGCACCATGGAAAAATGAACTGTGATAACCCTCCTTAACCAGCAAATACGGGAGGCTCTGCGTGTTATTATTGAAACATTCTGTCAGCACATACGGCTCAATAATGGATGGAATGCTGACAAGGACAGATGGCATAAAATCAATTGATTTCCGGCCGTTTGCATAGCTATATTGAAAAGTGAGGCTTTTCTCGCAAAGACTATCCATAAAAGGAGCATAACTCTTATATTGTTTGCCGGGTTCATTGTTGAAAAAGCCGATAAACTCCTTTCCAAAACTTTCAAGAACTATGATGACCACGTTTTTTTTGTCCATTTCACCAATCCTACAGGATAATGAATTACAGGGAAAAGGCTGTCGGCCTTCGCCTGCGAAAAATATTCCACCTTCGTAAAGGTTTTGATTTCCAGGGTTTTCAGTATACAGAATGGCGTGTTGAGTACAATGCTGACTTCGGCGGGTTTATGCACATATTGGCCCGCATTGCTCAGGGTAATGGGACGGGTGCTGTGTTTATAGCCACCCCTCACGCCTCCGATGAAAAGGGTATAGGTGAGAAGCATTAATACAAGGGCATACCCATAATAAAAGAATCCGAAACGTGCGGCTGGTCTGGTGGGCCTGGTTTTTTTGGCGAAATATACAAGGCCTGCAACCACGACAATAAAAATCAGTGTGCCGTACCAGTAATCGACCAGGAATTTAGAAAACAGCTTACCCAGGTTTGATTCATTTGACAACTGCTTAAACACTGAGGCTGTTGTCCGGGTCAAAGTAAAAGGATAATAAAAAATATCTGTGAGATTGGCAGCTATAGCGATTGAATTGGTAACAACAAAGATAACGGACAGGATGGCCTCATACCATTTTTTATACCGAACGGCACAGGAATCGTCGCCAGAACGATATACAGTATATTAACATAGAGAATGGCTACCGTGTCAAAAACAAGGCCTCCCCACAACCACTGGAAAAAATGGGCTGGTCCCGAAATGGAAAAATACCTGAAATTAAAAAAAACAAATAGCAACCGGCATATGCCAAACAAAACATACATTACTACTATCCTGTATATCATTGACATAAATACAGGTTCGGGCAAAAATTTATACGGTTTTGTCTGTTTTGACATAATAAAAATAAGTTATCGATAAGTCTATTGATAATGAGCTTTACGGCCGGGAGAATCAAAATACCTGTAAAGCCATAATCCCCCGACGAATCCGCCGATATGTGCCCAGAAAGCAATGCCTGTCGCATTGTCTGAAAGCATGAGTGAGGTGGTACCACTGAGCAACTGGCCCAGAAACCAGATGCCGATAAATATAACAGCCGGAATAGGCAAAAAGAGCGGAATGATAAAAATGGGGATAAAAGAAATGATTGTACTTTTCGGGAACATAACCATATAGGCAGCCATGATCCCTGAAATAGCACCGGATGCACCAATGGCAGGTATGGGAGAATTACGGTGTAAAACGAAATGGGTAAATGTGGCAATCAATCCGCAAAATATGTAAAAGAGGAAATAACGAACCTTGCCCATCCGGTCTTCCACATTATCCCCGAAAATGAATAGTATCCACATATTGGCAATCAGGTGCCCCCATCCGCCATGCAAAAACATATTGGTAAAAAAAGGCCTGAAAACAATGATGCGGAGTTCATGAAGACTGGTTAATCCCGCCAGACGGATGTTATCGGGAACCAGGCCATAGGAGTAAATAAAAGATTCCGCCTGTGGTCCGCTCAGAATAAATAACTCAAAAATGAAAACAATTACATTTGCAATAATCAGTATCCAGTTTACAATAGGAAAACTGCGCGAAGGAATTGTGTCGCGTAACGGAATCATCTGCGGTTGCTTTTTTTCTCACAGGGACACGGAACCTGGCCGGACTTGCCTTTGGCAACATGATGAGATGATGAGCATCCATTGAAAATAACCAATAGCACCAAAAGGAAAGGAAGTATGATTTTTCCCGGATACCTTGCCAGTGATCCGGATATATTCATAAAACAACTGAAGTTTTTCAAGCGCAAAGTTAATTGAAAAATCCATTTCATCCGGCACGATCCAACCTTCTCATATGAGTAATCTGGCTGAAAATAAGTCCTGCTACTACAACAAGGATCCCTGCAATTTTTGTCAGTCCGAATTTTTCATGAATTATAAAGTATGACAAAATGGCTGTAAAAACCGGGATTAGATAGACAAAAACATTTGTCCTGGCCATGCCCAGGTTTTTTATTGAATATACAAACAACAGGAACGCCAGTGTTGATGCAAAAACAGCCAGTTTGATGACCGGCAAAAGCGAGGCGAAGGTATGAGCCTGATGAATAAATACATTAAAATCGGTTATTGCAAATACCGGTATAAAATAAACAAGACCAAAAGTGCTCTGATAGGTGACAATGGTGAACGAACTGTAATATTCAGAAAGCTTGCGCACAAAAATAGAATGGCAGACGGCGGAAACAGCAGCCAGGAGCATTAGCAATACACCTGCTATGGCGGCAGGCTTTGCGCTTCTATCACCGGCAACTACCAGCACCAAACCGGTTAGTGAGATAAACAGGCCCACATAGTTTGAAAATGAAAACTTTTCCCTGAAAAAATACCTGGCAGGAATGGGAGCCATCAGCGGGATAAGGGAAATAATAATGGCTCCAAGGCTCGGAGCAATCAGATTCATGCCATAACATTCTCCCATAAAATAAAGAAAGGGCTCAAAAAAACCAAGGAGGATAAACCATTTCAGATGGATGCGTTGAATTCGCTGTAACTTACCTGCGGCCAGCGATAATACAAATAAAAGCGGTATGGCAATGACCAGCCTGAGCACGATAACAGTAACGGGACGGTAATATACAAACACCTGTTTATACCAGATAAAACTAAAACTCCATAATACCATGGCCAGCAAAACAGGGAAGTATATATAGAAACCTTTGCGGCTATTCATGGCATGTTTTTTGTTTAATTAGATTAATTAAGGTTTTGATATTAAAAGAATAATTCGTATTTTCAAGCAAAAGAAAATAAAAGGAACCGGATTTAGCATTTTTTAAGAAATAAGATTGCAACAAAACAGTCCTTTTTTTGTTATTTAGATAAATTATTCGTTATTAGCTCTAATTAAAACGAAAGGTTCATATGAGGCAGTTAAAAATAACAAAGTCCATAACAAACAGAAATAGTGATTCTCTCGAAAAATACCTGCACGATATTGGCAAAGAGGAATTAATAACCCCGGAAGAAGAAGTTGAACTGGCGAAAAGGATAAAAATGGGTGACCAGGAAGCCCTCGAAAAACTAACCAAGGCTAATTTAAGGTTTGTTGTCTCGGTTGCAAAACAATATCAGCACCAGGGTTTAAGTTTACCCGATCTGATCAATGAAGGCAATCTCGGACTGATTAAAGCTGCCAAAAAATTTGATGAAACCAAGGGTTTCAAATTCATTTCTTATGCAGTTTGGTGGATACGGCAATGTATTCTTCAGGCCCTGGCCGAACAATCGCGTATTGTGCGTCTCCCCCTGAATAAAATTGGTGCCCTGAATAAAATTAACAGGGCTTTCTCACAACTCGAGCAGGAACATGAGCGTGAACCTTCTCCGGAAGAAGTAGCGGCTATTCTGGAACTTCCTGAAGTAAAAGTGGCAGGCACACTGGAATTATCAGGCAGGCACCTGTCTGTTGATGCCCCGTTTCAGGACGGCGAAGAAAACAGTCTGCTGGATGTATTGCCCAGTCACGATACTCCTTCCACTGACAGCAAATTGATCGAGGAATCTCTTGCCAAAGAAATTGAACGGACGTTAAGCACGCTTCCTGAAAAGGAAAGCAATGTGATCCGCGCATTTTATGGCATCGGCACAAAGCCCATGTCACTGGAGGAGATTGGCCAAACCATCGGGATATCGCGTGAGCGCACCCGCCAGATAAAGGAAAAGGCCATTAAGCACCTCCGTCAGAAATCAAAAAACAAATTATTAAAGACTTATCTGGGATAAAACCGGATCATCTTTCCCTGTAAGATATCTATTGCCGGCAGTTTAAACTGCCGGCAATAGATTTTTTACAGGGTGGCATTTGTAATATAATTCTTATTTTCCCGTTTATTATTGTTGGCCCCGGCATGAATGCCTGAGCTATTAATCAACTAAAACCAACATGTTATGAAAAATAAAAAATCTTTTTTGTTTTTATGTTATCGGCAGCTATTGGAGTGCTGCTCATTCCATCCTGCTCAAAGGACAATTCGGGCGCTATTTCTTCGAAGGATGTTGCCTCCGCCCAGGATGAGATTTATGCGAATGCGCTTTATGAAGAAGTTGATAATACAGTGGTATCTAAGTATCTACCACGCTCGATCGGTCTGGGCTTTTCAACCGTAAACATGAAATCAACCGCATGACGACAGCGATGATTGCATGACGGTAACCGTTGATCATCCTGATTCGGTTTCTTTTCCCAAGGTGGTTACCCTTGACTTTGGTGAAGGTTGTACCCGGATATTTCAAGATGATACGATTGTGTTAAAGGGCAGATTATTGTAACCATTACTGACCACTGGTTTGTTGACAGGCTCCCAGCATATAGTCACATTTAATAATTTCTATATAAATGGGGTCAAGCTCGAAGGCACAAGGACAATAACCAACAAGGGACTCAATGATAAAAACCATTTTGAACTGGGTATTGTACTCACCGGCGGAAAGGTGATCTTTAACGACACCGCATTCCTAACCAGGGAATCAAATCATGTCCGTGAATGGATCAGGAGCTACAATCCGATGAATGATACAATGCTTGTAACAGGATCTGCCAGTGGTATTAATATTCAGGGGGAACAATATGAACGGATCATCACCTCACCGCTTGTTTTGGTAAGATGCCAGGATGTGAAGTGGCGCTGGGTAATTGTGAAAGGAACCATACAGATAACCAACAGTGTAACCGGAGTAAGTACGATTGATTATACAAGCACCGGATGTGAAGGTTCTGTTGTTTTAAATAAAAACGGATTCCATTTAAACATGCCGTTCGTGTACAAACATCATAATCACCATCATCATAGGGACTAGGGACGAGTGACCAGTGACAAGTAAAATCCGCCCCGGTTCTTACTTGTCCCTTGTCCCTAGTCCCTTGTCCCTAGTAAGCTGAAGGAGTCGGAATTTTTTTAAATACGATACCTGTCCTTGACGGGATATACATCTTCAGGAAGTGGGGGTCATTTAATTTGATCCCCACTTGTGCAAAATAAGTGAGTGATTCATCTACATGTCCCTTACCGCCGTATTTTTCATTATCAGTATTCAGAACAATCCGGTATTTGCCGGGCTGCATCTGTATGCCATAATCTGTAAATGAGGTGAACGGATTGAAGTTAAAAACGAAAATAAAATTGCCGCGTTCAAAGGCCATTATCTGATCAGGCCGGTTATCCACAAGCAGCCTGCACCAAGGGTATATCCAATAAACCATTATCCTGCAAAAGATGGATCATATCCCTGTCAAAATCACCGAGCCAGTGATATTTCAGGTCTGGGTTATCCACCAGGCTCCATTGTCTTCGTGCATACTTATATGACCAGTTATTGCCCTCCCTTGGAAAATCGATCCATTCAGGATGTCCGAATTCATTGCCCATAAAATTAAGGTATCCGCCACCTCCGGTAGATGCGGTGGACAACCTGATCATTTTATGCAGGGCCAGGCCTCGGTCAACAATCAGGTTTTGTGAGGCCTTGTCCATAAAATGATACATCTCCTTATCGAGTAATCTGAATATCAGAGTCTTATCGCCAACTAATGCCTGGTCGTGTGATTCGGCATATGAAATGGTCTTTTCATCGCTGCGCTTGCTGGTCAGTTCGTGATACAGCTCAGAAACATTCCAGGCTTCATCCGGCAATTCCTTTATAATTTTAATCCAGTAATCAGGCACACCCATTGCCATCCTGAAATTAAATCCGTATCCACCATCTTTAAGAGGAGATGCAAGGCCCGGCATTCCACTCATTTCTTCCGCAATTGTAATTGCCTTTGGGTTGACCATCCTGATCAGCTTGTTAGCCAGTGCTATATAGGTTATGGCATCTTCATCTTCCTGGCCGTCATAGTACATGCCATAATTGGTGAAGTTCCGGGATAAACCGTGATCATAATACAGCATGCTGGTAACGCCATCAAAACGAAAACCGTCAAAACGGTATTCATCCAGCCAGAATTTGCAGTTTGAAAGCAAAAAATGAAGTACCTCATTTCTTCCGTAATCAAAACACAATGAGTCCCAGGCAACATGTTCCCGCCGGGGTCCCGAATGAAAATACTGGTATGGCGTACCGTCAAAATTTCCAAGTCCCTCCAGTTCATTTTTCACCGAATGAGAATGAACCAGGTCCATGATAACGGCAATATCCATTCCGTGGGCCTCATCAATCAGGTGTTTCAGTTCAGCGGGCGTTCCGAAACGGGATGATACGGCAAAGAAATTCGAAACATGGTAACCAAATGACCCATAGTAAGGATGCTCCTGCACAGCCATCAGCTGAATTGTATTATATCCGTCCGCTTTAATGCGTGGAAGAATATTTAGCCGGAATTCATCAAATGTTCCGATCCTTTCCTTTTCCGTACTCATCCCCACATGGGCTTCATAAATAAAGGGAGGCCTGCCTGAGGCATTTACCGTTTTATGTTTCCATTGGTAATCATCGAGGGGAGCCCAAACCTGCGCATCAAAGATTTTTGAATCATCATGCTGAATCACCCTTCTTGCATAGGAAGGAAGCCGGTGTCCCTGGCCGCCTTTCCAATGGACAGATAATCTTAAAAAGGTCTCCCTGTTTTATTTGATCTTCGTTGAGTTCCAGCTCCCAAACATCATTTTCAAGACGGTTGGGTCTGTACTCATTCGATTCCTTCCACCCGTTGAAAGCGCCAACCAGGAACATGCTGGTTGCATTCGGGGCCCATTCTCGAAAAACCCATCCCCTGTCGGTGCGATGCAAACCAAAATAAAGGTATCCCGTCGCAAAATCTGAAATGCTCCTATCATCTCCCGCCAATTCTTTTTCCTTCTCGAAAACCTTCATCTGCCTGCGATAAATGATCTCCGCATATGGCCCAAGCCAGGGGTCATTATCTACAATTCGGGGTTGTTTGATTGTCATCTTTCAGTAGATTAATTTATTGAAATGGTGTACAGGTATTTTTCAACCATTTCAATTTCGAACTAAATTTATGAATTAATCCCCGATTTAAACGCAAAGGTCGCAAAGGTTACGCAAAGAACGCAGAGTTTTTTTCTATGCGGCCTTCGTGATGCCTTTGTGAACATTGCGTTAGATTTTAAAAATGCCGAAGGCGTTTCATAATTTTTGACCTATGACCGGAATATGGTTATCAATGCATGTTTATAACCCTTCTTAATTGAATGATAAATGCTAACTTTGCCCCCCTGTGAAAAATTAAAAGGAGTTGAAGGTTTTCAATGACATAGGCCAAATTACAGCCCACAATCCCGTTGTCACAATCGGCATATTTGATGGCGTGCATATGGGACACATGGAAATTCTCCGAAGGATCAAGAAACTGGCCCAGGCATATGAAGGTGAATCCGTCGTAATTACCCTATGGCCGCATCCACGGTTTGTATTACAGCCTGATAACAAAGAACTGCGATTACTGACCTCCCTGGAAGAAAAAATCGAATTGATCGGGAAACAGGGAATCGATAAACTGCTCATCCTTCCTTTTACAAAAGATTTATCCAACATTCCCTATGATCTGTTTATAAAGGACTACATCGTGGGCAAAATCGGTGCCCGGCATGTGGTAGTTGGTTTCAACCATCATTTTGGCAAAGACAGGAAGGGCACATTTGAAAGCCTTCAGAAGAGTGCAAAGCAGTATAATATTCATGCCGAACGACTCGATCCGGTCATACAGGACGAAATTCGGATAAGCTCTTCAGGCATTCGCCATATGATCGAAGAAGGAAGAATTACTGCCGCCAACAAGGCCCTGGGCTATCCCTACTTTTTAAACGGCACTGTTGTGCAGGGGCTGAAACTTGGACGTAAACTGGGATTCCCTACTGCAAATGTAGAACCTCTCGAACCGTTAAAACTTCTTCCCAGAACCGGAGTGTATGCCACAAGGGTGAAAGTGGAAGGAAAGGAATATCAGGGAATGCTGAGTATTGGTTACAGGCCAACCATTGAATCGGAAAAGCATGAACGGACCATCGAGGTTAATATTTTTGATTTTAATGCCGACATCTATAATAAGCCAATACAGATCTTATTTACAGATTGGCTTCGAAATGAGATCAAATTCAATTCCCTCCAGGAGTTAAGCGATCAGATCGCTACAGATAAAATGGAAGTATTGAAACTTTTTAGAACAAATACAGTTAATAAATAGTTATATACTAAATCACTCTTCAATACCTTATGAAAACAGAAATAGCTGCAGAAACACTTCCCTACAAAGTTAGAGACATTAGTCTGGCTGAATTTGGCCGGAAGGAAATTGAAATCGCTGAAAAGGAAATGCCCGGATTAATGGCAATCCGCAATAAATACGCCACGTCCAAACCGCTGAAAGGGGCCCGCATATCGGGTTCACTTCATATGACAATACAGACTGCCGTACTGATTGAAACTCTGAAAGTACTGGGGGCTGATGTTCGCTGGGCAAGCTGCAACATTTTTTCCACGCAGGACCATGCCGCCGCTGCCATAGCCAAGGCCGGCATTCCGGTTTTTGCCTGGAAGGGAGAAAGCCTTGAAGAATACTGGTGGTGTACTGAACAGGCACTCGCCTTCCCCAACGGTGAAGGACCCAACCTGATCGTTGATGACGGCGGCGATGCTACGCTCCTGATCCACCTGGGATACAAGGCTGAAAATGATGCTTCTGTATTGGATAAAAAACCGTCCAGCAAGGAGGAAGGAATAATCCTTGAATTGCTGAAGAAAATTCTTGCCGAAGATAAAGGAAGATGGCACCGGTATACAAAATCGTGGAAGGGTGTTTCAGAAGAAACAACCACCGGCGTTCACCGTCTTTACCAGATGATGGAAAAAGGCGAACTGCTTATCCCGGCTATTAACGTAAACGATTCTGTTACGAAAAGCAAGTTCGATAACCTGTATGGCTGCCGCGAATCACTGGCAGATGGTATCAAACGTGCAACCGATGTGATGATTGCCGGTAAGGTAGTTGTTGTACTTGGTTACGGTGACGTGGGCAAGGGTTGTGCCCGTTCCATGCGTGCTTATGGCGCCCGTGTTCTGATCACGGAAATAGATCCCATCTGCGCGCTGCAGGCAGCCATGGAAGGATTCGAGATTACAACCATGGAAGAAGCCGTGAAAGAAGGCAATATTTTTGTCACCACAACCGGTAACAAGGATGTTGTTACCCTGGACCACATGAAACAGATGAAAGACCAGGCCATTGTATGTAATATTGGCCATTTCGACAATGAGATCCAGGTTGACCAGCTGGTTACCATGCCCGGCATTAAACACGTCAATATCAAACCCCAGGTGGATAAATACACTTTCCCGACCGGAAATGCAATATTCCTCCTCGCTGAAGGCCGCCTTGTCAACCTGGGATGTGCAACGGGACATCCTTCATTTGTAATGAGCAACTCTTTTACAAATCAGACACTGGCACAAATCGACCTGTGGCAGAATAAATATGATGTGGGAGTATACCGCCTGAGTAAAAAACTCGACGAAGAAGTAGCCCGGCTGCATCTTGCCCAGCTTGGCGTCAAACTCACCACCCTTACAAAACAGCAGTCCGATTATCTCGGCGTTCCTGTTGAAGGACCCTATAAACCGGAACATTACCGGTACTAATCCCAGAGTAGGGACTAGGGACTAGGGACTATGGGACAAGTAAAAAGAAATGAGAGGTGAGAAAATAATCACTCATCTCTCACTTCTCATCTCTCATCTCACATTCCTACTCTCTACTCTTATTCCTTACTCGCTTACTCCTTACTCGCTTACTCACTTACTCCTTACTCCTTACTTCCTACTTCTTGTCACTTGTCACTTTTTTGTATCTTTACATAAATCCAATACCAAAAATAACCTCCCCATGATTGATCTCAACGGAAACCTTCTCATCGCCAGGTCAGACAAGGACTTATACCTGGTCCCTAAAATGTCGAACCGTCATGGACTTGTTGCCGGTGCAACCGGAACAGGCAAAACAGTCACTCTGCAGACCATGGCTGAAACTTTCAGCAGCATTGGCGTCCCGGTTGTGATGGCAGACGTAAAAGGAGATTTATCCGGAATTGCCAAGGCAGGCGGAGGCAATCCCAAAGTTACATCGCGCATAGAGGAACTGAAAATCGAAGGACATACTCCATATGGCTTTCCCGGTTTGCTTTTGGGATATTTTTGGCGAACTGGGTCATCCCCTCCGGACAACCATTTCTGAAATGGGACCCCTTTTGCTGAGCCGGCTTCTGAACCTGAATGATGTACAGGCAGGAGTATTGAACCTGGTATTTAAAATAGCTGATGACAATGGCCTGCTTTTGCTTGATCTGAAAGATCTTCGCAAAATGCTTGAATTTGTGGGTGAACACCGTGAACAATATACAAATGAATACGGCAATGTTTCCTCTGCCAGCATCGGCTCCATCCAGCGTGGCTTGCTGACCCTTGAAGAACAGGGTGCCGATAAATTCTTTGCTGAACCTGCGCTCGATATCATGGATTTTATTCAGACGGATGGCAGGGGAAAAGGTGTGATGAACATCATTGCCTCGGAAAAACTGATGCTTTCCCCGGGATTATATTCTACCTTCCTGCTCTGGCTGTTGTCGGAATTATTTGAACAATTGCCGGAAGCCGGGGACCTTGACAAACCAAAACTTGTCTTTTTCTTTGATGAGGCACACCTGCTTTTTAACGATGCTCCAAAGGTATTGCTTGATAAAATAGAACAGGTTGTCCGGCTGGTCCGTTCAAAAGGTGTAGGGATTTATTTTGTTACCCAGAACCCGATCGATATCCCCGAGACCGTGCTTGGTCAGTTGGGAAACCGGGTGCAGCATGCCTTACGTGCTTTCACCCCCAGAGACCAGAAAGCTGTTAAATCGGCGGCAGAGACCTTCAGGGCTAATCCGAAATTCAAGGTTGAAGAGGTCATTACGGAATTGGGTGTGGGCGAAGCCCTTGTTTCATTCCTTGATGAAAAAGGGATCCCTGGTATAGTTGAACGAGCAAAGATTGTACCCCCGCAATCACAGATCGGTCCCATTTTGCCAGAGGAAAGAAACCATCTGATCCGAACATCAGTCATTTATGGGGTATATGAAAAACTAATCGACCGGGAATCAGCATTTGAAATATTGCAGAAGAAATTTGCCCAGGAAGATGCTGATGAAAAAGCAGCTGCTGATCAAAAGGAAATGCTGAAGCAACAGAAACAGCAGAAACCTGCTCCGGGCAGTGCAGGCGATATCTTTGGTGATCTTGCCAAGGTTGCCGGCCGCAGCCTGACCCGCCAGGTAAGCAATGAACTTGGCCGCACCCTGGTAAGGGGAGTGCTGGGTTCTATCCTGGCCGGAGCGTTCGGTTCATCAAGAAGAAGATAATAACAGGAATTTGGAACGATTTACGATATACGATTTACGATTATAAAGGCCTCTGAGATTTTAAAAAGTCCGGAGGTCTTTTTGTCTAAGGGCTCTCTAAAATCCATTTAACTTCATTGTCACTGTAGGTATCAATAGCAGCAGGCCCAGGACAAACAGGATCAGGATCAGCGGCCATACCCATTTAAACCACTTTTCATAGGGGATCTTCGCAACTCCCAACACACCGATAAGAACTGCTGATGTGGGAGTGATCATGTTTGTAAAACCATCACCAAACTGATAAGCCATAATGGTAGCTTGCCGGGAAACATGGATCAGATCGGAAAATGGCGCCATGATAGGCATGGTGAGGGCAGCTTTGGCTGAACCCGATGTCATCACCAGATTAATGAGCGTTTGAATACCATACATGATGGTGACTGAACCATACTTGCCAACATCCTTCATGGACCCGGCAATGCTATGCAATATAGGGTCAATTACCTTCCCGTTCTGCAGTACTATGATGATTCCTCCTGCCAGTCCAACGATCAGTGCGGCGCTGAGAATGTCTTTTATTCCCGCAATGAACAATTCGGTGATCCGGTTTGCGCCATATCCCATGGCAAGTCCGCATGATAGGCCCATTACCATAAACAGGGTGGCTATCTCAAGAACATACCACTGGTATCCCATAACTCCTATAATGAGGTAAAGGATTGTAAACAAAAAAATGCTGAGGATAAAGAAATGAGCCGATTTACGCAGGGTTACCATTCCGGCTATCGCAAACATGCCGGTGAGTATGGGAATTGCCGGCATGTGCAATTGTGATTGTCCGATTTTTATAACTGACATTGGATAATAACAGGAAAAAACAAGCATCACAATCATCAACAGGGCATATACGATCCAGGCTGAAACAGGCGTTTCATATTTAACAATTTCCAGGTCCCCGGCAGCCTTGTTTCTCCATACCTGATCTTCTTCATATACCGGTGACCTTGCGGGGTCTTTCCTGATCCTGGATGCATATCTCAATATAAATGCAATCCCCGTTGCCGTGATCACAAACCAGCAGAATATCCTGAATTCAAGTCCCGAAAACAAAGGAACATCAGAAAGTCCCTGTGCGATCCCTATTGTAAAAGGATTAAAAGTGGCCCCGGCAAAACCCAGTCCGGCTGCAACAAAACACAGGCAAACACCCACAATGGAATCATATCCCATTTTAATGGAAAGAGGTACAAATATGATAATAAAGGCAATTGTCTCCTCACTCATCCCGAATATTGAACCGAATAAACTGAATATGACCATAATAAGTGTCATGATAATATTATTGACACCCATTTTTCTGATGATGCGGCTGTTCTCAAGGTTTTTTGAGAATCTGAGAAATGACAGGATAGCTACATCAATTGCCCGGGTTGCATTCAAAATCCAGAAGGCCCCGCCAATGATCAGAATAAAAACAATGATGTCTGCTTTGGCGACGAAACCTTCGAACAGCGCTGAAAATATTTGCCAGGTTTGCGGGTTGCCTGGTACATTCTTATATGAATCGGGAATAATGATGTTTTTTGTGCTTCCGTCGGGAAGAACTTTTGCCATTCGCGCATACTCCCCTCCTTCAACAAACCAGGAGGCAATGGCGGCAATTATAATAATTGCGAAAACTATAACAAAGGTATGGGGGATCTGTCGGGGCTTTTGCACTTAGCAAATAAATTTAATCACATTCATAATGGCGGATACAATATGTTGAAATTGACACATCATTTTATTCTTACATACATTTCAATGTTCATGCGGTTGACTCCTGCCTCTTTCACTTTTTCAATACCCCTTTGAATGAGCGTATCATTCTTCACCGTAACAACAAATGAAAAATCATTCCCTTCCCATACCCTGTCATTGCAATATTCAAGATGTTCGGTATAAATGCTGTCGGCAAGTATATAACGACCGCCGCCGGCCACAAAAACAGCAGATGAATCTTTGCCCTGGCTCAGGTCATGCTGCAAAAAAGCAAAATGTGTATCGTTGATGATCTTAATAAAAGACACATTTTTGGTATAACCGGTGACGGTGGTATCGCCGCTTTCAATAAGAGTTCCCGAAATGAGCTTCCAGGTTCCAATAATGGGAACCGCGCTTTTGGATTCAGGACCATTTGCCTTTTTTCCGCATGAGGTGAGAAGGATGGATAGTGCCAGGAAAAACATCAGCTTTTTCATAGTTGGTTCAATATATGATCGTATTTTGGGTGGTAAGTTATGATTTTTTTGATTTTAAACGCCTGTGGCGTTTATTAAAAATTAACCCAAAGGTTGCAAAGGTTTTCGCAATGAGCGCAAAGAATCTCATTGCATTCGATTATTGTTACACAGAGGACACTGAAAAAGACAGAGGCTCACCGAGCCATATATGATTAAGCGTTAAAAGACTTTGTGTTCTTTGCGAAATCCTTTGTGTTCTTTGCGTTAAAAAAATGATGAACGCCAAAGGCGTTCAATAACATCAACCTCAACCGAGGTCAACGGCATGGACCGATTACCGGTACTACCGATTACGAACCGGTTACCGGTTACCGTTCCCATTCACCGATACCCGCACATAAATCTGTCAAATCTCTGTATAGCTGAAAAACCCACCAGTTAAGGGTTTCAACGAAATAAACCGTATCCATGGCATCCCCTTGTACGAATCCGTACATCAAAATAATTAATAATGATACAACCGAACATCAGGGTACAATGTAACATTTTTAATGTAATTATCTGTAATACAATTTATTACAAAGTTTGGCACGGAATGTGTTACATTCTTTATCAAACATGAAACTTAAAAACCAAAATAAAATGAAAACAAAAATCAACATCAGCAACCTGAAAAAAATGGTGGTAACAATTGCCGCCGCAATGGTTTTGACAACCGGAACTTTTGCCAGTTCAACTCCGGCTAACAACGAGGAAATGGTCTCTGCAAGCAGGCTGGAAACCTTGATGAATTCCACCGAGCAATCCATCAGATTTGTCGCTCCTGCAGTTGAAGAATCACAGGATGTTTATTATGCCATGGAAGAATTGAATGCACTGGCTGAAACGACCGAAGCATCAGTAAAATATGTTGCTCCTGCAGCCGAAGAAGAAGCATTGGCCCCCGAAATTGAAAGCTTAAACGCTATGGCAGTTGCAATTGAAGCCAACATTAAATATGTAGCACCTGCTAATGAAGAAACTGAAGAAGTTGCAGAAGCTATCGAAGGACTTGATAAGCTGGCAGCTGCCACTGAAGCTGCAGTTGCTTTCAAAGCACCCCAGGCAGATGACGCTATCGAAAGCGAAACTACTGCAACCGAGGTAACAAATTCAATGCTGGCCGATCAAACCAAATAAATTCCAGGCTTATGAGTACTCAAAATCTTAATCAGGGATAAACCTGCTGTCGGCAAAGTGCTACAGCAGGTTTTTTATTTGCTGATTTTCAAATTAAATTATCGCCCTTCTTAATTCCCTCCACAAATTTCGATATTGCTGAATCCAGATCCAAAGCAGTCCCCAGCATGCTCACAAATGCACTTCCTATAATCGCCCCTTCTGCATATTCGCAGGCATTGGCAAAGTCTGCATGATTTGAGATCCCAAAACCAATCAGGCGTGGATTTTTCAGTTTCATATCGCGTATTCTTTCAAAATAGGCCTGCCGATCAGGGTTAAAACCACTTTTTACTCCTGTGGTTGAAGAGGAGGAGACCATGTACAAAAATCCATTGCTGATGCGGTCAATTTCATGGATGCGTTCTGTGCGCGTCTGTGGTGAAATAAGAAATACAGCATGAAGATTGTGTTTTACAAACAGATCCTGCAGGGATCCTTGTGCCTGACTGCCCAAAACTTTCCCGGAGTCTCCAAGGAAAACTTCCAGCGGCAGATCAGGAAGGATAACGCCGTCGATACCTGTTTCTTCACATTCACTGCAAAATTTCTCAATGCCGTAATGCATAACCGGATTGAGGTACCCCATCATCAGCAGCGGAATATCTGTCTCCTTTCGGATATCTTTCAGCTGCCTGAACAGCAGGTTCATGCTCATCCCCTGTTTAAGGGCAACATCACTGCTCTTTTGTATAACCGGCCCATCGGCCATGGGATCGGAAAAGGGCATGCCAATCTCAATCATATCAGCCCCTGCCTTTGTAAGGGCCCTTATTATTTCAACCGTGGAATGCAGTGCCGGATATCCGGCAGTAAAAAAAACAGAAAGGATTTGACCGGACCTGGTTTGAAAAAGGGTATCGATGCGATTCATGAGAAATTTTATTTATTAGTTTCGTCCTGTTCAGGTTTATAAGTATCCATGTAACGCATGTAAGTGGACATATCCTTATCTCCCCGTCCGGAAACGTTGACGACCACAACATCTGTCATTTTGAACTTTCTTTTTTTCAATACAGCCAGTGCATGGGCTGACTCAAGAGCAGGAACAATGCCTTCAAGCCGGGTTAACCGGAATGCTGCCTCTACAGCCTCATCATCCGTTATGTGTTCAAATATGGCCCTCCCTGTTTTATGCAGAAAGGCATGCATCGGACCAATACCGGGATAGTCAAGTCCAGCAGAAATTGAATAAGGTTCCGTGATCTGTCCGTCCTCATTTTGCATGAGCATGGTCTTGCTTCCGTGGATGATTCCGGGGTGTCCCAGTACCATTGTCGCTGCTGATTCACCACTATTAATTCCCTTGCCACTGGCTTCTGCAGCAATAAGCTGAACAGATTGATTATCAAGGTAATGATAAAATGCCCCGGCTGCATTACTGCCACCGCCTACACAGGCTATAATATAATCCGGATCGGAACTCCCCGTTTGTTCCCTCAGCTGCCACCGCAACTCCTCGCTGATCACCGATTGCAAACGTGCCACCAGGTCAGGATAGGGATGGGGTCCCACGACCGAACCGATTATATAGTGTGTGTCGGACGGGTTGTTGATCCAGTCACGGATTGCCTCATTGGTTGCATCCTTCAGCGTCATATTCCCGCTTACAACAGGGATAACCTCGGCTCCCAGCATTTTCATGCGCAGCACATTGGGCTCCTGCCGCTCAATATCGAGCTTTCCCATATATACCAAACACTTCAGCCCCATCAAGGCACAGACCGTAGCTGTGGCCACACCATGCTGACCTGCCCCGGTTTCAGCAATGATCCTGGTTTTACCCAGCCGTTTGGCGATAAGTATCTGGCCGATGGTGTTATTTATCTTATGGGCCCCGGTATGATTCAGATCTTCGCGCTTAAGATAAACCCGGGTCCCATGAAAAACCGAAAGCCTTTTTGCAAAATACAAAGGGGAGGGACGTCCTGCATAGTTTTCAAGCAGGTGATGAAATTCCGATTGAAATGATTTGTCCTCCAGTATCTTAATGTAATTCTCCCGAAGCTCTTCAATGTTGGGATACATCATTTCGGGAATGAAGGCTCCTCCAAACTCGCCATAATACCCTTGCTGATCCACGTTGTACTTCATGTCAAATATTTTTGAAATGCTGAATAAAAGTTTTCACAATGCCAATGTCTTTCATGCCGGGTGCCGTTTCGAACCGGCTGTTTATATCTGCCGCGAAGAAACCGGGATGATTGATGCTTCGGACTTTTTGAACATCGAGGGGACCAATGCCTCCTCCCAGAAAAAACGGCATTTTGAGTTTATATTCTTCAAGCCGTTCCCACCGGAATTTAATCCCGCTACCTCCGTACAATATCGTCCGGGTATCAAACAGAAAAAAATCACATGAGTCTTTGTAGCCTGTCAGCCGGTCGAAATCAAAATCCTCCCCGATGCCAAAAGCCTTCATTACCGATATGCCTTCTAATCTCAGGTCATTGCAAAAGCCGGCCGGTTCATTACCATGCAATTGCACCAGATCAAGCTGATATTTCCGCACAATTTCAATTATCTTTTCTTTATTCTCATTCACAAATACTCCAACCTTCTTTACATGGGCCGGTATATTCATGAATAAGTCGGCATGCGGAGTTTCCCCTACAAACCGCTTTGACCGGGGATAAAAAATAAAACCTGCAAAGTCAGCACCAGCTTCAGCTACCTGCCTGGCGTTCCAGGCATCTGTCAACCCGCATACCTTCACCCTATTCATAATCAAACATAATAAGTTTTACAAAATCGGAGAATGCCAATACCGGATCGGGCGCACGCATAAAATTCTCACCGATCAGGAATCCCTGAAATCCGGCACTTCTAAGCTTTTTTATAACCAGGGGGGAAGTAATCCCGCTTTCAGAAATCCGCACGAAATCAGGTGGTATTTCTCCCGCCAGTTCCAGTGACACTTCCATATCAACCTCAAAGGTTTTCAAATCGCGGTTGTTCACCCCAACCATATCTACAAATTCACATATCCTGTCGAGTTCCGTCCTGCCATGTAACTCAAGCAGTACCTGCATTTCAAGCGACCGGGCAAAGCGGGCAAGATGCAACACCTGGCTTGCTGAAAGAACGGCCGCAATGAGCAGGATGGCATCTGCCCCCATAGCCCTGGCTTCAATGATCTGGTATTCATCGAGAATAAAATCCTTCCTGAGGATGGGAATTGAATTGAGTTCCCGGGCCCGGGTCAGATCTGATTCGCTGCCACCGAAATAGGTTTTGTCAGTTAAAATTGAAAGTGCCGATGCACCTGACCGGAAATAACCGGTGGTTACCTCTTCAATTGTCACATCGGCATTGATGACTCCCCGGGATGGGGATTTCCGCTTGAATTCCGCAATGATCCCGGTCTTACCGGGGTCGACAATAAAATCGGTCATGGATAGGATCCGGCGCTTAAACAACTTCCGTTTCTCAAGATCCCGGATTGTAGTTCGTTCAATTGCGAGAGCCAGTTCTTTTCTTTTATTGGCGATTATTTCATCCAGGATTGTCATGACTGCAGGTCGATTAATTTTTTAAACCGGGCATGGGCCTTCCCGCCAAACAGGGAGTCTGATGCTATCTGACGGCATTCAGCCACGGGCATGTCAGGATAATAACAACGCAGGGCAAGTTCTGTATTGGCCAGCACCACATTATTCTGGGCAGAAGTCCCCTTTCCTTCCAGTATACCGGAAAAAATTGAAGCTGCCTCAGGTATTGACTTGCCGCCGGCCAGTTCAGCCGGCTGAAGCTTTTCAAATCCGAATGAGCCGGGCGTTCCTATCTGTTCCACCCCGTTCAGAATAAATTTAAAATCGGAGGTGAGAGATATCTCATC
Organism: uncultured Bacteroidales bacterium; assembly: GCA_963808745.1. Taxonomy (GTDB): domain Bacteria; phylum Bacteroidota; class Bacteroidia; order Bacteroidales; family UBA10428; genus UBA5072. The sequence goes on along the minus strand of CAWEGX010000015.1, from coordinate 89,336 downwards.
ATATCCATCCAGGCTGTGCACGATTGCATATTGTATATCCGATTGCTGGTAAAGGTAATTATATAAACGCGCAAGTTCAAGACTGTAAACCCCTACAAGCTGCTTCTTCGGAAAGGATGGATTTACCATTGGACCCAGCATATTGAAAAAAGTTTTGATTTTCAGGGCTCTCCTGACAGGTGCAACATTTTTCATGGCCGGATTAAACAAGGGGGCATGAAGAAAACAAACCCCTGCCTGCTCCATTTCTTTTCTAAGCTTATCCTGGTCGGTTGAAAACCGGTAACCGAAATACTCCAGGATGTTGGAGGAACCGCATGATGAAGATACCCCATAGTTGCCGTGTTTGGCAACATATGCACCCGCACCGGCCAGCACAAATGTACTCAGCGTGGATATATTGAATGTATCTTTCCCGTCCCCGCCTGTTCCGCAAACATCAATCGTGTCAAATCCCGACAGGTCCACCCTGATGCAAAGATTGAGCAGGGCATCCCTGAAACCAGACAGTTCTTCCACCGTGATACAGCGCATCAGGTAAACTGTAAGAAATGCGGCAATTTCAGACTCCGTGTAGGCCCCTGTGGCAATGTTTGTAAGCACTTCCTCGGCTTCCTGCCGTTTCAGCGTTTTGCTTTCAAAGAGTTCGTTCAGTATCTTTCTCATTAACTTAGTTGTTAGTTGATCGTTGTTAGTTGTTAGGCTTCCAGGCTGCTAGGCTACTAGGCTACTAGGCTGCTAGGCTTCTAGTTCTAGGCTGCTAGGCTGTAGGTGGTTTAAAACTGCAGAACCGCAAAACTGCAAAACCGAATGTTAGAACTGCAAGACTGTAAAACCATTGAACTGCAAACTGCACTTAGACTGCATGACTTAGCACATTAGCACATTAGCACATTAGCACATTAGCACATTAGCACATTAGCATATTAGCACATTAGCACATTAGCACATTAGCACATTGTTTTCCACTTTTAGTTTTTAGTTATTAGTTTTTATCTTTTAATGAGCTACATGGAAACCCAGTTCCTCATAATATCAAATCCGTGCTCGGTAAGCACCGATTCGGGATGGAACTGCAGTCCGCGCACATCATACGCCCGGTGGCTCAGTCCCATGATTAGCCCGTTGTCATCGAGAGCAGTTACAGCCAGGCTGGCAGGAAGGTCACGACTGTCCACCACCCACGAGTGATAACGCCCGCCTTTAATAGTAGCCGGAAGTCCCTTAAAAAGCGGCTCATCCTTTTCTGTAAACAGGATGGGAGTGGCAATGCCATGGTAAACCTGGCTCAGGTTAATGAGCTTGCCGCCAAAAGCCTCACCAATAGCCTGCAGGCCAAGGCAGATGCCAAGGATGCTTTTTGCCGGACTGTATAGCCTGATAAGATCAAGGCAGATACCTGCTTCCACTGGTACCCCGGGTCCGGGAGAGAGCAGGATCTTATCATATTTACCAACATCTTCAAGGGTGATCTCATCATTCCGGAATACATCAGGCGTAACCCCGGAAATCTGGCCTATATAATGCACCAGGTTATAAGTAAACGAATCGTAATTATCGATAACAAGTATCTTCTTCATAATTAGTTGCTTCACAGTTTAAACAATATCCTTTGCCATTACAATTGCCTTCTTAAGAGCCCCCAGCTTATTATTCACCTCCTGCAGCTCGCTTTCCTCATCTGAAATTGCCACAATGCCCGCCCCCGCCTGGTAAAACAAGGTATTGCCCTTGCTCAGAAAAGTCCGTATCATGATGGCATGGTTGAACCTTCCTTCAAAATCAAGGAATCCAATAGCACCCCCATAATATCCGCGGTTTTGGTTTTCATACTGATCGATCAGCTGCATGGCTTTGAATTTGGGAGCTCCCGACAGGGTCCCTGCCGGAAAGGTAGCTGTCATCATATCCGTAATATTTGAATCCCTGTTCAACTCACCTGAAACTGCGGATACAAGATGTATCACATGGGAATAAAACTGCACTTCACGATAACTTTCCACCTTAACGCTCCGGGCATGCCGGCTGAGGTCATTCCGCGCCAGGTCTACAAGCATTACATGCTCTGCATTTTCTTTCAGGTCAGTGGATAGCTGCTGCGCAAGCAGTTTGTCTTTTTCATCGTCACCCGTCCTTTTAAAAGTTCCTGCTATCGGGTTGATATATGCTTTCCCCTTGTTTACTTTCAGCTGGGCTTCGGGCGATGACCCGAAAATCTTGTAATTGCCATAATCAAAATAAAACAGGTAGGGAGAAGGGTTGATGGAACGCAAAGCCCTGTAAACATTGAATTCATCACCACTAAATTGCTGTGAGTACTGGCGTGATAGTACGATTTGAAACACATCGCCGCGGTAACAGTGTTCCTTGCCATGTGTGACCATCTGCCTGTATTGATCATCCGTGATGTTGGACTTTTCCATGCCCACCGGCTTAAACGGGTAAATCGCCAGGTTGCGGCTGTTCAAAAGAGATTCGATTTTTTCAAGCTCGCTTGTTTCCCCGTTCACCTGGTTTTCAATAATGTGCAGAATATTCTGAAAATGGTTGATGGCAATGATATAGCTGAAGAAATGATAGCGCATTTCAGGTATTTTGTGTGCTTCAACCACCCTGGCACTGAATTTCAGCTTTTCAAAGTACTGCACCGCATCATAGGATGTATAACCGAACAGCCCGTTTACCGGAACTTCATCATTTCCGGCTGCCTGCTCAAATGAATTCAGAAACCCGGAAAAGCGGTTTCTGAAAACTGCTGGAGCGGATAATGGAGTTACAACAATATTCTTATCCGGGTAAGTCTCGGTGGCCACACCGTTTTCAATCTCAAAACTGGCGATGGATTTTATACAAATGAATGAATAACTGTTCTCGTTTCCGTGATAATCCGAACTCTCAAGCAGGAGGGAATTTGGATAAATATCCCGTATCCGCAGATAAATACTCACCGGCGTTATTGTATCGGCAAGCAATTTTTTGGTTCTGGTTCTGATCCGATATTTCTTCATGATGTATTTTTTGGTACCTGTTAAAAACAAAAACGGCCTACCGTGAGAACGATAGGCCGCTGTTATATTATTGCTTTATACAATAGATTGACGGTCTCACGGAGTTATGAGATAATTACTGTGCCACCACCACCAATTAGTATAAATTCTTGTCATTCCTGTATTAATATGTATGCAAATATAAGATACGTTTTTATAAAAACAAAATGTCAGGCTGCTTTCAACCGCTGAAGATTGATCTTTTCAACTTTTGACCGGGCATATTCACTTGTGATTGTCAGTTCACTTTCCTCTGTGGAAGGAAGTTCAAACATCACTTCCATCATGATGGCCTCGCAAATTGACCTGAGACCCCGTGCTCCCAGTTTGAATTCAACTGCCTTGTCGACAATAAAGTCGAGTGCATCATCATCAAACCTAAGACTTATATTATCAATCTCGAACAACTTAACATATTGCTTGATGATTGAATTCTTGGGCTCTGTAAGTATACTGCGCAGCGCCTTTCTGTCGAGCGGATGAAGGAATGTAAGTATCGGAAGCCGTCCGATGATTTCCGGGATCATTCCATACGCACGAAGATCCTGGGGAGCTATATACTGCATGAGGTTTTCCCGTTCAATCCGGTCGGAATTCCTTGCGGCATTATAACCCGACAACCTTGGTATTCAGCCTCTGGGCAATTTTACGCTCGATACCTTCAAAAGCACCTCCGCAAATGAACAAAATATTGCGGGTATCCACCGGGATCATTTTCTGATCAGGATGCTTGCGTCCGCCCTGGGGAGGAACGTTCACCACTGAACCTTCAAGCAGTTTCAGCAGTCCCTGCTGCACCCCTTCTCCTGAAACATCTCTGGTAATAGATGGATTGTCACCTTTCCTGGCGATCTTGTCAATCTCATCTATAAAGACGATACCTTTTTCGGCTGCTTCGGTATTATAATCCGCTACCTGCAGCAAGCGGGTCAGGATGCTTTCAATATCTTCGCCTACATAACCAGCTTCTGTAAGAACAGTAGCATCAACAATTGTAAAGGGAACATGCAGCAATTTGGCAATAGTGCGGGCCAGAAGCGTTTTTCCGGTACCCGTTTCCCCAACCAGGATGATATTCGACTTTTCGATTTCCACATCATCGGAAGTATCATGACGGCTGGTTTGCATCAGCCTTTTATAATGATTGTAAACAGATACCGCAATTGTTTTTTTGGCATCTTCCTGTCCGATTACATATAAATCAAGGAATTTCTTAATTTCCTTTGGCTTGAGGAGCTTAATGGTATTAATGTCAAACTGCGAGCTTTTCTTCGTTTCTTCTTTTACGATTTCATAAGCCTGTTCCACGCAATTATCGCAAATATGCCCGGAAATGCCGGCTATAAGGAGGTTTGTATCCCGCTTATCGCGACCACAAAAGGAACATTTATCCATGAGACAACTTTAAGGTATAACGGAAATATCCGTGACAAATTTACAAAAAATAAGATTACCCGAATTATTTTTTCCTTGACCTTTCGAGTACCTCATCAATCATGCCATATTCGAGGGCTTCTTTTGAAGTCATCCAGTAATCGCGATCAGAGTCCTTTTCCACTTTTTCAATGGGATTGCCTGTATGATCAGCGATGATGCTGTACAATTCAGCCCTTAATTTCAGAATTTCACGTGCAGTGATCTCAATATCAGTAGCCTGTCCCTGTGCACCACCCATCGGCTGATGGATCATGATCCGGGAATGTCTTAATGCCGAGCGTTTGCCTTTGGCTCCTGCACACAGCAATACGGCTCCCATTGATGCAGCCATCCCGGTACAGATTGTAGCAATGTCACAGGTGATATATTGCATTGTGTCATAAATTCCAAGCCCGGCATGAACAGCGCCTCCAGGGGTATTAAAATAGATCTGGATGTCTTTGCCCGGATCAGCAGAATCGAGATACAGCAATTGTGCCTGGATTACATTGGCCACAAAGTCATCAATCGGAAGTCCCAGGAATATGATCCTGTCCATCATCAGACGCGAAAAAACGTCCATTTGTGCGACGTTAAGCTGGCGCTCCTCAATGATCGTGGGTGATATATAACTGTTTGTAATTGACGCGAACCTGTGCATATCAAGGCTGCTGATGCCCAGATGATGTGTGGCGTATTTGTTGAAATCCTTGATTAAATCCATATTCTTAAAAATTGATGATAACCTGTAGTTACTTTTCAAACATCTTGTTGAATTCCTGCAAAGTTACCTCTTTGGTGTCAAGTTTTGCAGTTTTTTGCATGAATTCAAACACTTTATTTTCCATCAGGCTCTCCATATAACGGTTTCTTTCTTCCTCACGTCCCAGACTCTCAATGGAATATTTTTCAAGTGTTTCTTCAGGAACATCAGCGATTCCGTAATATTGAATGAATTGTTGCCTGAATACATCTTTTGTATGAGCAATCAATTCTTCTTCCTTTATCTTCATTTCATTCTCCCGGGCAACCTTGCCCTTGATAAGCTGCCATTTCAGGTCAGTAACAAAAGCATCGAAATCCTTTTCGATCTGTTCCATTGTCATCTTGCCCTGGTTGGTATAAACAAGCCAGCGTTTCAAAAAGGCAGCGGGTAAGTCCTTTTTGAATTTGCCGAGATAATATTCCTTTGCATCTATTCTGAACTTGTAATTGCTGTTGCGCTCAAATGCAGCTTTCAGTTCTTCTGAAATCCTGGCATTGAATTCTTCGAGCGATTTAACCTGGTCGGGTCCGTATACCTTATCGAAAAGTTCCTGGTTAATCTCAGCCTTATCAAAACGGGATACCGACTTAATGGTAACCCTGAAGTTATTTCCTGTTTCTGCCAGCTTCTCCTTGGTTATCTTCAGCAGGGCGGCCAGGTCGGTTTCATTTTCAAAGGTTTTCTTTACATCGATGTCCAGAACATCTCCTGCCTTCAGGCCCATGAATTTCTTCTTGCTCTCTTCATCTTTTACAAATTCGAGCGATATGGTGGCCTCTTCAACATGTATCCCCCCTGCAGGTTCATTGTTCGGGCCCAGTTCTGCCAGGTCAGCCTTGATCATTTCATTATCTGAAATCACATCAGTCTCTTTGAATGAGCCATATCGTGAACAGATGCGATCACGCTGTTTGCTGATTTCTTCCTCATCTGTTTTAATGAGGAAATAATCGATTTTATCGTTTTCTGAAACCGTAAAATCCATTTCCGGAGCCATGCCAATGTCAAAGGAAAAATCGAACTGTGCATCTGCATCCCAGTCTATTTGAACCGGTTTATCAAGACTTGGAAGGGGCTCGCCAAGAATATTCAGTTTTTCATCCGCCAGGTATTTGCCCAGCGATTCTCCCAGAATTTTATTTATTTCTTCAACCAGGACCGGTTTACGGTACATTTTATTGATAAGACCCTGTGGAACCTTTCCCGGCCTGAAACCGTCGATCCGTGCTTTTTTGCGGTAATCTTTCAGTACGTGATCCACTCTTTCCTCATAATCAGACTTTTCAACGGTAATAGTTAACACTGCATTTAACTCGTCAAGGCTGTCTTTTTTAATGTTCATCAGATTTGTTTTTAATAATTCATTCAATACAAATATCCCGCCTGATTGGCAGATAACTGCCATACACCAGGTGGGATGCCCACCTGAATCCGGTTATATCCCGGATCAGACTCACCGTGCGGATGAAGGGACTCGAACCCCCACGCCTTTCGGCACAAGATCCTAAGTCTTGCGCGGCTACCAATTACGCCACACCCGCGTTTTAAAATGTGGCGCAAAGATACCACTTTTTAATTTCCGCGAAAATAATTGATTGTATTTTCCTTATTGCGGTAACCATATAGCTGACATGCCTGCGTCAGATCCGGATCAGCTCATATTCTCTGGAACCCAGGCCTATTTCTTCGGCATGTTCAAGGCCGGCCTCCCAATGTGTATTTGGATGGGCAAGGTGGAATTTATCCTGTCCCCGGTGATGATCATGCGAATTTTTATCGCCGATCCTGCTATTGGGAAGTGAGGGTGCCGCTTTTACAAGGTCAGCACATGCCTGATCCAGTGCTACCGGATCAAAGGAGGCAGCTATTCCGATATCGGGAACCAGGGGGTAATCATTAAAGTTCCAGCAGTCACAATCAGGTGACACATTCATGATAAAACTGACATGAAATGCCGGCTTGTCTTTTAATACGGCAAGTGTATATTCGGCAATTTTGCGGTTTACCAGTTCCGATGCGGCCTCCCACACAACCTGCGCAGAATCGTACTGGCATACGGCAACACATTGACCACAACCCACACAGGTTTCATAATCAATATGGGCAATCTTATCCGCACCTACCTGGATGGCATCATGGGCACAATATTTTTCACAAACCCGGCAGCCAGTGCAATTTTCTGCCACAATTTGCGGAGATGAAGTGGAATGGAGTTCAAGTTTCCCGCCCACCGCAGCACATCCCATACCAACATTTTTAAGCGTTCCTCCAAACCCGGTCATTTCATGCCCTTTGAAATGGGTCAATGAAATGATGATATCTGCATCCACAATGGCTTTACCGATTTTGGCCGTTTTGCAGTGGGCAAGGTTCAGTGGTATTTCGGCATAATCCGCACCGCGGAGGCCATCTGCTATGATTACCGGACAATCAGTAACAAGGGGATTAAAACCGTTTTCCCAGGCCGACTTAATATGGTCAATGGCATTGGACCTATGGCCCGAATAAAGCGTATTGGCGTCTGTAAGAAAGGGCCTGGCCCCTTGCTTTTTCAGGTATTTTACAAGGGTAGCCGCAAAATTAGGCCTGATATAAGCCAGGTTACCCGGTTCGCCAAAATGTATCTTCAAAGCAGTAATTTTACTGTCAAAACCGATCCGGTCTATCCCGGCTTTTTTGATCAGATTCTCAAATTTTTTTAGCAGGTTCAGGGAAGGATTGGCCCTGAGATCGGTGAAGTAGACGGAGGACATGGTTAGTTGATAGTTGTTAGTTGATGTTAGTTGATAGCCTGTAGGGACGATGTCCCCCGCTGGCGGGGGCAGGGGGTGGACTACTCCAATCCTCCCCCTGCCCCCTCCGAAGGGGGATATCATCCACTAATGAATGACTGCAAAACTGCATGACCGTAAAACTGCACGACTGCATGACTGCATGACTAAAACCTCATTAGCACATTAGCACATTGGCATATTAGCACATTAGCACATTATCTAAGCTCGAAATTCTTTCCCAGATAAACCCGCCGTACCTGTTCATCATCCGCCAGTTCCTTGGCAGTGCCGGCTTTCAGTATCTCCCCTTCAAAAAGAAGATAGGCCCGGTCGGTAATGGACAGGGTTTCATGTACATTATGGTCCGTGATCAGGATGCCGATATTTTTATCTTTAAGCTTGGCCACGATTTCCTGGATGTCTTCGATCGCGATGGGATCAACTCCTGCAAAAGGCTCATCCAGCAGGATAAAATTAGGCTTCAGAGCCAGGGCCCGGGCAATTTCAGTCCTTCTGCGTTCTCCCCCGGATAACTGAATTCCAAGGCTTTTTCTGATTTTCTGCAGTCCAAATTCGTTCAGCAGCGATTCCACCCTGAAGCGTTGCTCCTCTTTGGTCAGTGAGGTCATTTCAAGCACCGCACGAAGGTTATCCTCTACACTTAGCCTTCGGAATACTGAGGCCTCCTGGGCCAGGTAACCGATTCCCATTTTTGCCCTGCTGTAAACAGGTTCATGGGTTATTTCCTTGTCATCGAGAAATATTTTTCCTGCATTGGGCTGGATCAGGCCCACAATCATATAAAATGAAGTGGTCTTTCCTGCTCCGTTCGGACCCAGCAATCCGGCAATCTCACCCTGTTCAACTTCAAAAGATACATCCTTGACAACAGTTCGGGTACGATATCGTTTTACCAGATTTTCGGTCCTCAATTTCATTTAGCAATTTGTTGATTTAATGATTCGATGATTTGTTATCTAGCCCGCCAGCATTTGAGCTTCTCTTTTCTTTTCAACACGTTTCGATATCAAAATGCTTATCTCATACAACAGAAATAGCGGGAGGGAGACCATGATCTGGCTGAAAATATCAGGAGGTGTAATAATTCCGGCAACCAACAGGATCACAATCACGGCATGCTTCCTGTAACGTTTCAAAAATGAGGCCGTAACCAAACCGATCCTGCTCAAAAAATAAACCAGCACAGGGAGCTCAAATAACAGGCCGCTTGCCAGTACAATGGATGTAATCAGGGATACATAAGAACCGAGGGTGGGCACGTTTTTAACCACATCGCTGATATGATAGTTGTACAGGAAATTAATAGACAAGGGAGTAATGAGAAAATAACCGAATACAACCCCCAGGAGAAACAAAAAACTTATATAAAAAATCGCTCCGGTTGTATGCTGCTTTTCATTCTGATACAAAGCCGGCCTGATAAACCGCCAGAATTCATAAAAAATGAAAGGAAACGAAAGTACAAGTCCGGCAATAAGACTGATTTTTATATGGGCCATGAACATGCCTGAAACCTGGATATTCTGCAATTCAAGTGGTGTCTGGTTAATACAAAGATTTAGCGCATTCATGCGGTGACCTAACTCACATAACATACGGTTTGTCCAGAAATTCTCATTGCTGGGCGCCATCAACACTGTATCAAAAAGAAATGTTTTACCGATAAATGCCATGATACTGAAAACTACAATCGCCAATACCGCCCTGATAATATGCCACCTTAGCTCTTCAAGATGCTGTAAAAATGTCATTTCACCCTTTTCTTCCATCGTAAATTTTTTAGCGGTATATTATAAATGTTAATTATACTTAAAATGCCTCCGGGCCATAGCGAAATAAGAAAAAAATTATTAATTTAGTTTACAAATGTATTTAATATTTTGAGATTGGCATCAGACAGGCGTCTGGTGTTAAACCTTTTTAAAAATGAGTGTTGGTGTGGAGATTTCATTGAGTGACGTTTTAAAGAAGCATTTTGGTTTCACCAGTTTTAAAGGAAATCAGGAACTTATTATCAGAAATGTACTGGCAAAGAAAGATACCTTTGTTTTAATGCCTACCGGTGGCGGGAAATCGCTTTGTTATCAGCTTCCTGCCCTGATATTGCCGGGTACTGCCATAATCATTTCACCCCTTATAGCCCTGATGAAAAATCAGGTAGATGCCATGCGAAGCTTCAGCGAGGAAGATGGCGTCGCCCATTTTATGAATTCTTCACTGAATAAGGCCTCCATTGCTAAAGTGAAACACGATATCATGGAGGGTAAAACAAAGCTCCTGTACGTTGCCCCTGAATCACTTACGAAAGAAGAAAACATACAGTTCCTGAAAAAACTGGATATTTCATTTTATGCAATTGATGAGGCACATTGTATATCCGAATGGGGCCATGATTTTCGCCCGGAATACCGGCGTATACGCCCCATCATTAATGAAATAGGCAATGCACCGATAATGGCCCTTACAGCTACAGCCACTCCGAAGGTTCAGCATGACATTCAAAAAAACCTGGGAATGCTGGATGCTACAATTTTCAAATCCTCCTTTCGCCGGCACAATCTGTATTACGAAATCAGACCCAAAAAAAACGTCACCAAGGAGATCATAAAATATATCCGTAAAAACCATGGTAAATCGGGTATTATATATTGTCTGAGCCGGAAAAAGGTGGAAGAACTGGCAGAAATGCTGCAGGTAAATGGCATAAAGGCACTTCCATATCACGCGGGACTTGATTCGGCAACCCGGTCACAAAACCAGGATAGGTTCCTGATGGAAGAAATAGACGTGATCGTGGCAACAATTGCCTTTGGCATGGGAATCGACAAGCCTGATGTGCGGTTTGTAATTCATTATGACATTCCAAAAAGCCTGGAGGGATATTACCAGGAAACAGGCCGGGCAGGCCGTGATGGCGGTGAAGGCAAATGCATCACATTCTATAGCTACAAGGATATCCAGAAACTTGAAAAATTCATGCAGGGTAAGCCAATTGCAGAACAGGAAATTGGCAAACAACTGCTTCTTGAAACAGTAGCCTATGCCGAATCATCTGTTTGCAGGCCCCGGCAGCTGCTGAATTACTTTGGCGAGGAAATGCCCGGCCAATGCGATAATTGTGATAACTGCCTGCATCCGAAATCACAATTCGAGGGACAGAATGATGTGGTCCTTGTGCTCAAAACCATCCTTGAAGTAAAGGAGAAATTCAAGGTAGATCACATTGCCAGTATACTGGCAGGAATTAAGACCAGCGCCATCAAATCATATAATCACCAGATGCTGGATAACTTCGGCGCCGGCAAACATAAGGACTTTAATTTCTGGAGCATGGTGGTAAGGCAGGCACTGATTGCCCGCCTGATTCAAAAAGACATTGAAAACTACGGCCTTCTTAAAATGGATGACAAGGGCCTTGATTTTTTAAACAACCCCTATCCGTTTCCGCTTTCTGAAGACCATGATTATTCCGATACGGATGAAGAGGAAGATAACATGATCGGACCTGACCGGCCAGGCACCGTGGACGAAGAATTGTTCAACATACTGAAAAGCCTGCGGAAAAAAATGTCGAAGCAACTTTCCCTTCCTCCCTTTGTGCTATTCCAGGATCCCTCCCTTGAGGACATGGCTATCCAGTATCCCATCACCTTTGAAGAACTTCAGAACATTATGGGCGTCGGAGCCGGAAAAGCCAAACGGTATGGCGGTGAATTCATCAAGATTATTAAAAGTTATGTTGAAGAAAAAGAAATTATCCGCCCCCAGGATATGGTGGTTAAATCAGTAATCAATAAATCAAACCTGAAGGTATTTATTATTCAAAGCATTGACCGCCAGATGGACTTTGAGGATATTGCTGCTGCAAAGAACATCGACCTGTCCGGCCTTCTCGATGAAATTGAAGCCATCGTGAATTCAGGCACCAAGATCAATGTGGACTATTATATCAATAGTGTGATGGACAAAGACCATCAGCAGGATATTTATGACTACTTTATGGAGGAAGCTGAAAACGAATCTGTTGAAGCTGCCTTAAAGGAATTGGGCGAAGAAAACTATTCTGAGGAGGAAGTTCGCCTCATGCGAATAAAATTTATTTCTGAGCTGGGAAATTAATCTGCTTCCCGCCTGTTTTTTCTCTCCTTCCACGTATAAAGGTTCAATAAACCCATTGCTGCCGATACAAGAATATATACCGGATACACTGTTTCGAACAATACGAAAAGCACGGGTTGGATCCTTTTAGAATAGAAACGCAAAAAATTACGGAGAAATAAATAATCCACAGTGCTTTTCGCAATGAGCAGGGCAGCAAATAGCCATGTATTTACACCCAGCGCCATCACCAGGGCGGAAAGCAACAATGTCGCTGAAATACCCAGGACAAGTCCCGCTGTATAAAGGATATCCCAATCGGTATAATACCTGCTTTTGGATGCCCAGCGGCTGCGCTGGTTAAAGAATTCCCGGATATTCATCGCCCCCTTTGTCGTCACAATACCGTTCACCGATTTAAGCAATATGATCCGTGTGGCAGGATCTTTCTTAACCCTCAGCATAAAAAGCGTGTCATCCCCTGAAGGAACAGCCATGGACAAAGGATCGGCATGGGAAAGAAAAAGTTCTTTATGGAAGGCAAGGTTGGCTGCATTACAGTATATTGGCCTGCCACCTGCAGCGGCAGCGGCGCCTGAGGCAACCAGACTTAGAAATTCAATTTCCTGGAAACGGTTGAAGAAACCGGGTTTCGCTTTCATATCAACCAGTCCGATGATCATACCGGCATTCTGCTGGCTGAAAATTGCCGAAAAAGAAGAAAGCCAGTTTTCTCCCATCGTGCAATCTGCATCCGTAAAAACTATATGGCTGAATGCTGTATGTTGTATACCCTTCAGTACAGCGGCCTTTTTACCGTTTTCATGCCTTTCGTTCTGCAAACAACGAAAACCGGGATTTGTGCGCGCAAAATCTTCGGCAATCTGCAGGGACCTGTCATCCGAATGATCGTTGACCAGGATGACTTCCCTCATCACCCGGGGGTATGCCTGTTTATTTAAAGAATCCAGCAGCCGGGGTAAAAAGTTTTCTTCGTTTCTGAAGGCCACTACAACGCTCATCCCGATGCATGGGGATGGGGGTATATCCGTCTTTCCAAGGGTGGGGAACTCTTTCCAGTAGTGGTGGTACATGCCAATTTTGAGCATGTATAACAAGGTCACCAATACGCTGATTACAACCAGGAATATCATGTTCAACTATCAAACTGGCAGTTTGGAGGATCCAACCGTCAGCCATTTATCGATCTTCGAATAGAGTTCGGTAATATTGACCGGTTTGGTTATAAAATCATCGCAACCGGCCTGAATGCATCGTTGCCTTTCTTCACTGATGGCATTGGCAGTTTGTGCAATGATCGGAATACCGGGATTGAATTTTTTAATTTCCTCGGTTGCAACCAGTCCATTCATCTCGGGCATCTGAATATCCATAAGCACCAGATCAATGCTCCTGTTATTCCTGCATAATTCCACAGCCTCCCTTCCGTCGGCAGCCCTGATCACCTCAGCCCTGGTTTGTTTCAGAAATCCTTCAAGGAATTTATAGCTGAATTTATCATCTTCAGCGATCAGGAAAAGCTTTCCTTCCCATTGATAATTTGCCCGGGGATGCTTGTTCTCGATTCTTTCCTCCATTTTCCGGATTACCGGATGAAATGGTATTGTGAAATAAAAAGTGGAACCCTCATGAAGGGTAGATTCGGCCCACATCTTTCCGCCGAGCAATTCAACCAGCCCTCGTGATATGGCCAGTCCAAGTCCCGATCCGCCATATTTCCGTGAAGGTGAACTGTCCGCCTGCATAAAACGCTCGAAAATGAGCTGCAGCTTGTCCTTCTCAATCCCGATACCTGTATCTTTTACATAAAACAACAGGAACTTGCTGCTTTCCAGGTTATACCCGAATTCAATTAATCCTTTATGCGTAAACTTAATAGCATTTCCAACCAGGTTGGTCAGTATCTGCCTGAGCCTGATGGGATCAGTACGGATATAGGATTTCTCATCGGGAAATGACTTCTTGGTAACGATGCGCATTCTTGACTTATCCCGCTTTAACCGGCTGGTAAGAAAGGTGGATTCAACCTGGTTAAGCAGGTTATTCAATGAAATATCATCCTGTACAATATTTACCTGGTCGGATTCGATCTTGGCGAAATCAATAATATCATCAATGAGGTTGATCAGCATCTTGCCATTGCTGTTGATGATCTCAAGATATTTCTTGCGGTTTGCCGGACTGAGCGTATTGTCATTCAGCATTTCGGCAAAGCCCAGGATACCGTTCATCGGTGTCCGGATTTCATGCGACATATTGGCCAGGAATGCCGTTTTTAATTTATCCGATTCTTCAGCCTTGTCCTTTGCCTTGATCAGTTCATATTCCAGCTGGCTCCTGTGCAGGGCCACAGATACCTGGTGCACAAAGGTTTCAATAATGTGCTTGAACTTGATGATACTTTTATTCAGGGTGAGAATTGTAATATTACCCAGCTGCTTTTCATCCCGGGCGAGAATAATGTTGTAAATCTTGTGTACGTTCAGCAATTCCTTAATCCGGTCGATTTGCGTGAAATTAATTCCGTCCAGTCCGGCTTCCAGCATATCGGACTTCATTGTCATCACCATTCCCGCCTGGTCCATGATATCCTGCATGGCATGCATAGGAAATGAAAGTTTTTTTAGTGGCCTGCCGATAATCTCCTCCACCTGCTGTTCATAGGACTCCAGTCCCGAAATGCTTTCCACGATAATCCTGTTTTCATCGTGATTGTAAGAAGTGACTATAACAACTGCATTTTCAAGAAACGTGCCCAGTTTTTCAGGAATGTACTTGTAAATCTGATCTTTCGATGAAAGACTGAGTAATTCAAGTGCAGAATTGCTCAGGAAGATAAGATTGTCGTGATAAACCCTTTCTTTGAGCTCTGCCATTTTACGATCGGAAATATCGCGCGAGTTGACGATCACACCTCTTATGGCGGGATTATTCAGCTGGTTTGAAAAAATGCTCTCCACATAGATCCATCTCTTATTCTTGTGGAGGCTCCTGTATTCCTTCTTAATTTGTCGTCCCGGATTGGCAAGTGCTTCCCTGAATGTCATTTTGATGATGGCTACATCATCGGGATGAACTGTATCGAAAATGGGTTTCTTCAACAATTCCACCTTGCTGAAATCCAGTATTTTATTTTTTTCAGAACTTTCAAAAGTGATCTTCCCATTTTTGTCAATGATGCTAATGGCATCAGAAGAATTCTGAAGCAATGCACTGAACTGTTCTTCGCGATCGCGCAGGGTTTTTTCCATCCAGGAGCTTTCCGACACATCCCTTGATATGCCGCTGATCCCAATGATGTTTCCCTCACTGTCGCGAATCGGTGTCTTATAGGTTTCAAATAAGGTAGGCCCCTTGGAAAGCTCTTCGATCTGTTCTACAAACTGCCTTTCGCCCAACCGTTTTATTTCTTCATCATTGCGCTGAAATTCAAGAGCTTTATCATATGAACAGATGTCAAAATCGGTTTTACCGATAATATCTTCCGGAGAAAGATGATAGACCCGGGCAAAGGCCTCATTGACCATGATATATTTTCCCTCGCTATCCTTGTACCAGGCAAGGAAAGGGATATTATCCAATAGTATCCTCTCAAAGTCGTTATTGTTCTTATTTCCCATGGCTGTCTAAACGTGAAAGCAAAATGTCGATCCCCCCTATTCCTTCTTCCTTCGGTTGATTTCATCACGTATCAGGGAAGCCTTCTCATAGTCTTCATCCTTAATGGCCTCATCAAGTAAACTCTTCAATTCCAGAAGATTACTTTTTCTGATCTCTTCCATGAAAGAACTATCCAAAACCTGAATATTTCTTGTCGAAGCCACCGGTTCTGCGCCAGGCTGTACAGCCGCTTCCTTCTCAAAATCCAGAATTATTCCTGCTTTTTTAAGTATGTCTTCCGTGGTATATATCGGACATTTAAACCGCAATGCCAAAGCAATGGCATCAGAAGTCCTCGCATCGATTTCAATAATTCGTTGTCCGTTATCACAGGTTAGTTTGGAATAAAATACCCCTTCTTCGAGCTTATAAACAGTCACTTCCAATAAATCGATATTAAAGGTATGTGAGAAATTCAGAAAAAGATCATGGGTCAGTGGTCTGGGGGGTTTCAGACCCTCGAGTTGAATAGCAATTGCCTGTGCTTCAAAACCTCCGACAATAATGGGTATCCTTCTTCTTCCATTTTCCTCGGCCAGCACAAGGGCATACGCACCCGTCTGTGTCTGACTATAAGATATACCCAGTACGTTGAGCTTGACTTTTTCCATTATGCCCTGCCGGTATTATTTTACAATAGTACACAAATATAATGATTTCATTCTTTCCACTTCATACCTCTTTATAGATTCTGTACCTCATGGATTAAGGCAGAAATGATTTATTTTATTATTATTTAGGTGATTTTGTTTGTTCTTAAAGCAAACTTTTATATTTTTGCAGACCCAAAATAAAACTGTAATTTAAAATTCGATGTACGCAATAGTAAGTATAGCCGGACAACAATTCAAGGTTGAAAAAGGTAAAAAAGTGTTTGTTCACCGGCTTCCGGGCAACATTGGCGACGAGGTCAGCTTCGACCAGGTGTTACTCATCAGCCAGGATGATAAAACCAACATAGGCGCCCCCTATCTTCCTGATGCTGTAGTTCTTGCACAAATCCTTTCGCATAATCGTGGCGACAAGGTGCTTGTTTTCAAGAAAAAAAGAAGAAAAGGATATCAGAAGCTTAATGGCCACAGGCAGGATTTCACCCAGATATTAATCGAAGATATTTCAGAATCAGGAGCTCCAAAAAGGACTGAAAAGAAAAAAGCAGCCCCTAAACAGGAAGCAGTTGTTACTGAAACTGCAGCCGTGGTACCTGAAAAAGCACCGGTTGTGAAGGCTGCTGTAAAGAAGCCGGCAGCAAAAGCACCAGCTGAAGCAAAACCTAAGAAAGCAGCTGAAAAGAAAGCAGCTGAACCAAAAGCCAAACCGGCTGCAAAAAAAGCACCCGCAAAAGGCAAGGGCGAAAGCAAGGCAAAATAAAGATCAACAACCATTAAAAGAATATAATCCATGGCACATAAAAAAGGAGCCGGTAGTTCAAGAAACGGACGTGAATCCCATAGCCAGCGGCTCGGCATAAAAATTTTCGGAGGCGAACATGTAAAAGCAGGCAGTATTCTCGTACGCCAGCGCGGCACTGTTCATCATCCCGGCTTACACGTGGGAATGGGCAAGGACCATACCCTGTATGCCCTGAGTGAGGGGGAAGTTAAGTATCAGCGTAAAAAAGACGACCGCTCCTACGTATCAATTATTCCCGTCAGCGAGCCCGTCAGCGAATAAGCCTGGTTTCAAAAAAAGCACTGATCTCCTGCACATAAACCGCATTTCGGCTTATTGTTCAGGGGATTTTTCTATTTTTGCACAAACCACTTTTCAGCATGCTTACACTTAACCTGATCCGTGAAAACACCGACGAGGTCATCCGCCGGTTACAAGTAAAAAAATTCGATGCCGCCAGGATCATTGAAGAAATAGTAATATTGGATAAAGGCCGCCGGTCCATTCAAAACAATATGGATGGCAAGCAGGCCGAGCTCAATAACACCTCAAAGGCAATCGGTGAACTGATCCGGACCAACAGGAAGGAAGAAGCAGAGGCCGCCAGGAATAAGACATTCCTGCTAAAGGATGAAATTAAGGAACTCGGGGTACAGTTAAGCGATACAGAATCCCGTCTTGACAAGATCCTGGTTGTATTGCCCAACCTCCCGCATTCGTCGGTCCCTCCGGGAAATTCGGCAGAAGACAATGTAGAGATCCGCAAGGGCGGCGAAATGCCCGATTTACCTCCGGATGCGGTACCCCATTGGGACCTGGCAAAAAAATATGATATCATCGATTTCGAATTGGGGAATAAGCTCACCGGTGCAGGTTTTCCTGTATATAAAGGACAGGGTGCCAGGTTGCAGCGTGCGCTGATCAATTTCTTCCTTGAGGAAAATGTAAGGGCAGGTTATCTTGAAATCATGCCTCCGCTCATGGTGAATGAGGATTCAGGTTTCGGAACCGGACAATTGCCGGATAAGGACAGCCAGATGTATTTTGTGGGCCTCGACAATTTTTATCTTATACCCACTGCCGAGGTACCGGTTACCAATATATATCGTGATGTTATCCTGGATGCTTCAGAACTGCCCATAAAAAATACAGCTTATACCCCTTGTTTCAGGCGCGAAGCCGGGTCATATGGCAAGGATGTGCGTGGCCTTAATCGCCTTCACCAGTTTGACAAGGTGGAGATTGTACAAATCCAGCATCCCGACAAATCATATCAAACGCTTGAAGAAATGGTGAGCCATGTGGAAAGCCTTGTAAAAAAGCTTGAACTCCCCTACCGCATTATCAAATTATGCGGAGGCGATATGAGCTTCACTTCGGCACTCACCTATGATTTTGAAGTATATGCAGCTGCTCAGAAACGATGGCTCGAAGTCAGTTCCGTGTCCAATTTTGAATCATTCCAGGCCAACCGCCTCAAACTCCGGTTCAGGGAAGAAGGAGGTAAGAAACCTGTACTTGCCCATACGCTGAATGGCAGTTCACTGGCACTTCCGCGCATTGTTGCCGCTCTGCTCGAAAATAACCAGTCGGCCTCAGGTATCCATATTCCGGATGTCCTGCAGGCATATACCGGTTTCGATCTGATTGACGGACGCCGGTAACTGATGGGTCAGATAAATCAGTCAAGAGCCTACCTTTATGCCCTGCTGACCGTTTTATCATGGTCAACTGTTGCCACAGCCTTTAAGATCGCCTTACGCGAACTGAATTACATCCAGGTGCTGCTGATCGCCAATACTGTAGCACTGGGAGTTTATGGGCTTATCCTGTTGTTTCGCCGTCAACACATGAAAATATTGCCACTGTCCGGGAGAGATCTCGGATTCTCAGTTTTACAGGCATTGTTAAATCCTTTTGGCTACTACCTCATCATTTTCAAGGTTTATAGTATTTTACCCGCCCAGATTGCACAGCCCGCAAATTTTATCTGGCCCGTGGTGCTGATGCTTCTTTCAGCTCCGCTGCTCAAACAGCCCATCAGATTGCCGGGGCTCCTTGCGCTTCTGATCAGCTTTGCCGGAGTTATTGTATTATCGAGCCAGGGAGACCTGGTTCATTTCAGGATAAAAGAGCCTGTGGGAATAGCTTTGGCCCTTTCATCCTCCCTTGTATGGTCATTATTCTGGATCATCAATATAAATGATAAGAGGGATGACGTGCTTAAATTATTCCTGAGCGCCCTGATTTCACTTGTATTTGTTTTTGTCCTGGCCGCAGCCACCGGCAACCTGTCCTTCATTTTTGCAAAACCCCTGCTGCCAGCTGTATATATAGGCCTTTTTGAAATGGGCATCCCTTTTGTACTCTGGCTGAAAGCCCTTAAATTGTCGGAATCCACAGGCAAGATCTCAAATCTCATTTATCTCACCCCCTTCCTCTCGCTCATCTTCATACACACCATCCTGAAAGAGAGATTGTACTATACTTCGCTGATCGGACTGTGCCTTATCGTATCCGGAATTCTCATACAGCGTATTAAAAAACAGCCTTCATAAATTATTATCACATTTTTCTCGTTTACTTTGTATCGTAAGATATGAACCTTACAAATCTTAATTTTGACAATCTGTTATGAAAATCTGTTATGAAAAATCTGAATAAAATATTTCTTCTTCTACTGTCCGCAATAATGACCATCTCATCCTGCAAGAAGGATGATTCCGGAAATCCCGAGATAGAAGCAGTAAATCAGGGAATCTATGATCTGATGAAAGAAGTATACCTATGGAATGATCATTTGCCTGCTTCAGTTGATCCATCTGCCTATGCCACTCCAAACGACCTGATGGATGCCCTGAGATATGATGTGTATGACCGTTGGAGCGCTGTAATTACCAAAACTGAATACAACCAGTATTTTGTTCAGGGAGAGATGATCGGCCATGGTTTTAAACTCGGACTGGATGCCAGCAGCAAAATAAGGATCGCCTTTGTGTACCGCAACACCCAGGCTTATAACCTGGGCGTAAGAAGAGGATGGATCGTTACAAAGATCAATGGTACGGACGCCACACCGTCCAATGCTTTTGACCTGCTTGGCCCTGCTGAATCCGGCCGGATCAATACGATCACATTTATAAAAAATGACGGCACTACAGCGGAACTCAGCCTCACCAAATCTGTGATCGCAATAACACCGGTTTTGCATTACGAGGTAATTAACCAGGGTAATTCACGCATCGGATACATTGTTTTCCAGGATTTTATTGACACCGCCAAGGTTGAACTGGATGAGGCATTTAATAGCTTTACTGCCGCAGGTATCCATGAAATTATTGTGGATTTGCGGTATAATGGAGGCGGCAGTGTTGGTGTTGCAGAATACATGGCAGCATGGCTGATCGGGAAAGAATCATGGAAACCAGGCATTTGTCAATTTCAGACATAATGCAAACCTCGCAAGTATGGATACAACCCTTAATTTGCCGGGCAATGCAAATGGATTGACGTTGAACCGTATGTTTTTTATCGCAACCCGGAATACGGCATCCGCCAGTGAATTGCTTATCAATGGAGTGAAGCCTTATATTACCTCGGATATCACGGCAGGGGACACTACACATGGAAAACCGGTTGGCATGTACGCCTTCCCCTTTACCTATTATGACTACGTGGTCCTTCCTGTTTCCTTTAAATATACCAACGCCAATGATGAGGGCGATTTTTATGAGGGAATTGCACCCAACCTGCAGGCAATGGATGATCTCACCAGAGACTTCGGCGACCCGCAGGAAGAGAGCCTGAAGGCAATTCTTGACTATATCAATACCGGTTCCGTACAGCTTAAATCTACCCGGCCGGGTATGGAAAAGACCAGGATCATCGGACCTGACAAGGGAATCAGACAATATCAGAAAGCCTATTAAGTGAAAGACAATACAGTTATTCTGGGCATTGATCCGGGCAGCACCATCATGGGATATGCCTTAATTACAATAAGTGCGAATACCCCGAAGCTTCTTTTATTGGGTTCACTGGACCAGCGGAAGGTGAAAGATCATTTTGAGAAAATCGCCAGGATCTTTGATCGTACATTGGGTCTGATTGATGAATATAAACCTGCAGCGCTGGCCATTGAATCTCCGTTTTATGGAAATAATGTTCAATCGATGCTTAAGCTGGGACGTGCCCAGGGTGCTGCTATTTCTTCCGCCCTTTACCGGGGTGTGCCTGTTTTTGAATATGCACCCAGAAAAATCAAACAATCCATCACGGGATATGGCAATGCTTCGAAAGAGCAGATCGCCAATTTCCTGCAGCAAATTCTGAGGATTGACCTGAAACCTGAAACACTGGATGCTACGGATGGCCTGGCAGCTGCCATGTGCCATTTTTACCAGGAAAACAATCCTGTGGCGAAATCAAGTACAACGGTAAGGGTGCTGGGATGACTTCATCAAAAATAATCCGAATCGGATCAGCGGGTAGTAGCGGATCTCGCAGAACAGGCAGAGTTTACGGGGCTTTTTTCTCTCGCGGATCTCGCGGATCTCGCAGATATGCATCTATTTTCTCGGGGCTTTTTTGCTCGCGGATTTTCGCGGATTACGCAGATTATTTAAAGTTTTTGAAGAGAGGTAAAGGTGGAAAAGATATTGGCGCCTTTAAAAAATCTGCGATTAAATCTGCGAAATCAGCGGGATCTGCGAGAGATCATTTTACCCATTCTCTCTCTGAAACCATTAAATCGAATGCAATGAGATTCCTCTGCGACCTCTAAAATTTATAGCGCGCTTTGCGTAAAAACTCTGCGAGCTCTGCGTTTAAATTTTGGGCCATCTCTATGGTTAAAGGGCTTTAATTATCTTTTCAGCCACCGCCTTAAACTCCTCCTCTGAAAACTTCAGCTTCGGTTTTCCGAAATTGATGTCTCCCAGGTCATTGATCGGAATCAGGTGAATATGGGCGTGGGGAACTTCCAGTCCCAGTACGGCAACACCCACCTTTTTACAGGGTACTGCCTTGCCGATCGCTTTTGCAATTTTTTTGGAAAATACAACCATACCGGCCAGGAGCTGATCTTCAAGGTCGAAAATATAATCTGTTTCCTTTTTGGGCACCACCAATACATGACCCAGGGCAAGCGGATTGATATCCAGGAAAGCATAATAATCCCTGTCCTCCGCAATTTTATAGGAAGGAATTTCACCTTGAATAATACGGGTAAATATTGTTGCCATCACTATTTATGGATGTTAGATTGAAATCTCAATAATTTCAAAAGGGATAACTCCTGATGGCACTTTTATTTCAACCAGGTCGCCAACACGTTTACCCAGCAAACCTTTGGCGATGGGGGTACTGACAGCAATCTTGCCCTGCTTCAGGTCAGCTTCATTATCGGATACAATCATGTATTCCATGGTTGCATTGTTCTTTGTATTCCGGATCTTTATCCTGTTCATGATCTGGATGTGTTCGGTGTCGATCCTTGAACCATCCATTATCCTTGAGCTGGCAATAAGGTCCTGCAGCTTGGATATCTTCATCTCCAGCATACCCTGGGCTTCCTTGGCTGCTTCATATTCGGCATTTTCCGACAGATCACCTTTATCGCGCGCTTCAGCAATCTGTTTGGAAATTGAAGGTCTCTCGACACCCACTAAATGGTCGAGTTCATGTTTAAGTCTTTGAAAACCGTCTTCTGTAATATAAGAAACCTTTGTCATAACTACCTCCACGATTGATATAGCGATAAAAAAAAGAATTCCGACAATTTCGGAACTCTTTAATATCCTGATTTAAAAATATTTAACTGCTGTTTTGCCTTACTATGCCCTATTTTATTCCTTCGGAAAAATAAGTAGACTAAATTAGTGATAATTATATTCTTTTCAAAATAAAAATTTATTTACGATTTACGATTTTAGATTTACGATATATCCTCAATCTTTCTCTGTAATGGAAATCGTAGAGACAAGGCAATGCCTTGTCTCTACAATAATATTCCCCTTTACCGAATACCGAATACCGATTACCGATTACCGATTACCTCTTCCGGTGCTTCTTCCTCTTAAATAAATCCTGGTACCACTTCTTATCATCCCGCTTATTATAGGCTTCGGCCCGTTTATCTGCCTCATCCATCCGCTTGCGTGTTTCTTTGGTCTGGATTTCCCTGCGGTGCTTAATCGTTTTCTTCCTCGCTTTTTGGTAAGCCTTCTTGTTTGCCTCCTTTACCTGCTCATTCTTTTTTGTTGCAGCGGCTGACTTGCTTTGCTGCGGATAAACCTTTGCTGACAGCATCAAACAGGCTGTCAAAATAAAAATATACTTACTGATTTTAGTCATTTTTGATGTTTTCAAATAACGTATAAAAAGCTATTAAACAGTGTATTATGCATATTGGCCCGATGCTGCTCAATATAGTAAATTTAATAATCATTACATAAAAAACGTTGATTAATATAAAATAGTCTTATCTTCGCGCCGGTTAATTGAAATTTTTATTGACTTTCAATTAATTATATTTATTAATCAATTTAAAATTTTGGTCCAGAGCAAAATCTTCTTTCCAGCGGATTTTAATTCGGATCACTGGAAATGGAGAAAAAAATGGATACATTCCTTGAAATGGGACTTGCTCCCGAATTGTTACGTGCAGTTGAAGAATTAGGTTTTACCACCCCAACACCTGTTCAGTTAAAAACGATCCCGATCATTCTGAATTCGGCCAATGACCTCGTGGTTCTGGCACAGACAGGTACCGGGAAGACAGCAGCCTTCGGTTTGCCGGTGCTGCAGCTTAGTGATATGAAATCACAGAGTTTACAAACGCTTGTGCTTTGTCCCACGCGGGAACTCTGCATGCAAATAACCGCTGATTTTGTAAAATATTCGAAATTTATTCCCGGCTTCCGGGTTGTACCGGTTTATGGCGGCACGAATATTCTTACACAGATCCGCGCCGTAAAAGATAATCCGCAGGTAATCATTGGAACACCTGGCAGGGTTATGGATCTCATCCGCCGCAAAATATTGAAACTTTCCGCTATCCGCTGGGTAGTGCTTGATGAAGCTGATGAAATGCTGAATATGGGTTTTTCAGAGGATCTGGATGCCATTTTGGCTGAGACGCCGAAAGAAAGGCAAACCCTTCTTTTTTCAGCTACCATGCCGAAAGGTATTGCAGAAATTGCAGGGAAATATATGAATTCCCCTGAGGAAGTTTCTCTTGGTAAGCGCAATGCAGGTGCTGACAATGTAAAACATGAGTATTACATGGTGCATGCAAAGGACAGGTACCTTGCATTAAAGCGCGTGGTAGATATGAATCCGTCTGTTTACGGAATTGTTTTTTGCCGCACAAGGATTGAAACCAAGGAAGTTGCGGATAAACTGATGCAGGACGGATATAATGCCGATGCATTGCACGGCGATTTGTCCCAGGTTCAGCGGGATTATGTCATGAATAAGTTCAGGATCAAGAACCTGCAGTTACTTGTAGCTACGGATGTGGCTGCCAGAGGACTTGATGTTCAGGACCTGACACACATTATCAATTATAATCTGCCAGATGATCCTGAAGTATATGTTCATCGCAGTGGCAGAACCGGCCGTGCCGGAAAAGGCGGAGTTTCAGTCTCCCTTATTCATACACGTGAATTGAACCGGATCAAGGATCTGGAACGGATGGCAAGGAAGACTTTCGAAAGAAAGATGGTTCCGGGCGGAAAGGAAATTTGTGAAAAACAATTATTTAAACTCGTTGACACGGTAGAAAAAACGGTGGTTGACAATGAAAATATTGAGAAATACCTTCCTGTAATTTATAAAAAGCTCGAATGGCTTAGCCGGGAGGAATTGATCAAACATTTCATATCGGTTGAATTTAACCGTTTTCTCGATTATTATAAAGATGCTCCGGATCTTAACACGATAAGCAGGGGTAGTGGTGAAAGAACTGAAAGATCTGACAGACCTGAAAGATCAAGGCAATCCGATCCTGCTGCATTTACAAAGCTGCACATCAATATCGGCAATAAGCATGAGTTGAATGCAGGTTCCCTGATTGCATGGGTTAACCGTCACAGTCGCGGAAAACGGATTGGTATCGGAAGAATTGAAATCCTGCGGAATTTTTCGTTTTTTGAAGTGGACAGCGAACTGGCTACCCAGGTGGTAAAAGATCTGGAAGGTACCTCTTTTGATGGCAACCCTGTTTCAATTGAAACATCCGGTCCGTCATCCTCTGCCCCGGAATACAGGCGGAGTGATTCATCAGCCCGTACTTCTGATTACAGGCGCAATGATTCATCAGCCCGTGCCCCTGAATACAGGCGTCATGATTCATCCCTATATACCCGTTCATCAAAGAGAAAACGGAATTAACGCTTTACTCAAGCGTTTCAAGTGCTTTCTCTAAAGTATTGTCAATTTCCTGGATAATCGGAAAGAATCCGTCACTGTCCAGGAAATTTCTGGCAATATAGGCATCCAGCTGAATCTTCAATATCTTCCCCGAAATGCGGATGTCCTTCGTATTTTCTTTTACGCCCTGCTTCTCAGCGAAAGCAATAAATTTCCGTAAAACATTCTGATTTTCAAGATATTTCACAAAATCACCGGGTGTATTAAGTTCAGACAACACCTTGCGGTTGTCGTCTGCATAATTCAGTGAAAACCTGTATAACAGCCCCTGGTTCCGCACATCGAGATAATAATCGGAAACGCCAAGCGTGTCAATGGGAACAAATATATCCGGCATGATGCCGCCACCTCCGTAAACAATCTTACCTCCTGGCGTGACAAATTTCAGGGAATCCGAAAACTTATTGCTATCGGCATTCTGCAATTCGCCATGCATATATCTTGCATTGATGTCGCCATAATAATCATTGATATTCCTGCTGTATGGCTTTTGAATACTGCGGCCTGTGGGAGTGTAATACCTGGCAATTGTAAGCCGCAAAGCCGACCCGTCGGAGAGCGGTTTTTGTTCCTGCACGAGTCCTTTTCCGAATGAACGGCGACCAACAATTGTACCCCTGTCATTATCCTGTATGGCGCCTGCAAGAATTTCACTGGCTGATGCTGAGTTTTCGTCGATGATTACAGTGAGTTTGAGATCCGTGCAAAGGCCTCCGGGTGTACTCCTGTAATCCATTTTTTGCCGTGCCTTTCCCTTGGTATATACGATCAGCTCATTGCCGTTCAGAAACTGGTCGGCAATAAAAATGGCCGCATTCATATATCCTCCGCCATTTTCACGTAAATCGAGAATGAGTTTCTTCATTCCCATGTCCCTGAGTTTCGATACAGCTTCAACAAATTCTTCCTGTGTTGTGGCAGAAAACTTGTTCAGTTTGATAAAACCGATTTTGTCGTTAATCATGTAAGCCACATCCACGCTGTTAAGCGGAATATTGTCACGAATAATGTCAAATCCGAGTGGTTTGTCAACATTCCTTCGCAGAATATCCACATGCACTTCCGAGCCCTTGGGCCCCCTCAGGCGCCCAACAATAGAATCACTTGGCATTTTTTTGCCAGCCACAATCTCACCATTTACTTTTGTTATCCTGTCCCCAGCCAGAATGCCTACTTTCTGAGAAGGTCCGTTCGGAGTGGTCTGAATGACTACCAGGGTGTCATTTAAGATATTAAACTGAATGCCGATCCCGCTAAAATTGCCTTCGAGCGGCTCGTTCACCTTTTGAAGTTCAGCAGCCGGAATATATTGTGAATGCGGGTCAAGTTCCTCCAGTATTTTTGGAATAGTCTTTTCAATCAGGTCATTCTTGGATACCTCATCCACATATTCATTTTCAATGTAATTGATAACGTTATCAAGTTTATTGGCCTTGGGAATGATGATGAATTTGTTTTCAGCATTTGATCCGTTGTAATAACGCCCTATCAGGATTCCAAGAATCACCGCAACGGCAAGAATTATCGGAATATAAACGGCAAGACCCTTATTTTTAATTTCCATTTCAGTTATTTTAAATTTCAATGTATTCAACTTCAATTCCGGCTTTTTTTAACAATTCAATCCCGTCCAGCTTATGATACTTGTCGCAAAAAACCACCCTGCGAATTCCGCTTTGAATGATCAGTTTTGCACATTCCATACAGGGTGATGTGGTGATATACAAGGTTGATCCATCACTGCTGTTGTTGGATTTGGCCACCTTGGTAATCGCATTGGCTTCGGCATGAAGCACATAAGGTTTCGTTTTATAATCCTCATCCTCACATATATTTTCAAACCCCACCGGAGTACCATTGTATCCATCCGAAATAATCATTTTTTCCTTGACGATCAGTGCCCCAACCTGCCTGCGTTTGCAATATGAGTTTTGAGACCAGATTCGAGCCATTTCAAGATATCGGCGATCAAACTGAACTTGCTTATCGCCATATGGCTTTACAGATTCCTCTTTTATCATTGCTGGAATGAAAAAAATTAGGCAGTTGTGTCCTTAAATCAGGGGCTACAAAGATAGTATTTATTTAATTTTGCTGAAAGCACTTACCCGGATTTCTATACTCCGATGCAGCAGCAATAATTTTTATTCGTCCTTACCTTGAATATTAAACTACAATTTTATGAAAACCCGGAAAATGAATACTATGTCCTTCCTGACACTGCTCATTGGATGCAGCTTATGGTTATCCTGTGCAACTGATGTACTGACGGGACAAACAGTAAAAGAAACCAGGAATTTACCTGCGTTCAATGCCTTAAAATTAACCATGTCCGCCGATGTGTACCTGAGCCAGGGCGATCATCAGTCGGTTCAGGTTGAAGCCGATAAGGGTTCACTGGAATATATCGAAACGGAAACAAGCGGAAATACACTCGTTGTGAGAAACCGGGAAGGCCATTGGCAAAACCTGGGTCATATCAGGATTTACATTACAATGCCTGATATCAACGAAATAGAACTGAGTGGTTCCGGGAGCGTGGAAAGTCAGACACCTATTAAGGCTGCTGAACTGAAGATCGAAATTAGCGGGAGCGGCAATATAAAAATAAACTCTCTCCAGGCACCCGTATTATCGGCCACCATTACCGGCTCAGGTGATATTTACCTGTCGGGCGACAATGACCAGGCAGAAATGGATGCAACCATAACCGGCTCAGGCAGTATTAAGGCTGATGAAATGCGGGTGGCCAATGCCACGGTCCACATAACAGGATCCGGCTCAGCAAGGGTAAATGTGATGAAGGAACTGGAAACGGACATAACCGGCAGCGGTAGTGTTCACTACAAGGGCAATCCCGTAATCAATGCCCATTCCACCGGATCGGGCAGAACAACAGCTCTGTAGATAGGCTGTTAGGCTTCTAGGCTACTAGGCTACTAGGGGCGAAATATCTTCGGCGTTCGATATTCAGAGTTCAATGTTCGGTGTTATTTGACGTAAAAAATACGTGAACAGAACACCCAACGCCGAACTCGAAGATGCCCTGACTGCATGACTGCACGACTGCACGACTTTCTAACCTGCCGTAATCCTGATGAACTCGTTCTTCAGTAACTCGTCACTCGTCACTGTTTTCTTTACTGCCATTCTTCCCGGATCACAGTGCCCTCCAGCGACACCATCATCAACTTCACCGGAATTTTTCTTTGTGCCGCTGAAACCGCCTTGTTTACAATCTGCAGAAGTCCTCCGCAGCAGGGAACCTGCATGATCATCACCGTAATCGTATTGATATTTGCATAATCGATCATGGCCGTGATCTTATTCAGGTACACATCTGTGTTGGAATCGAGCTTCGGACAGGCAATGGCAATGCTTTTACCCTTCAGGTAATGCTGGTGAAAATCACCCATGGCATAAGCCACACAATCGGCAGCAATAAGCACATCTGCATTCCTGTAATAGGGAGCCTGGGGATTAATCAAATGCATCTGTACCGGCCATTGACGTAATTCAGATGAAGCACCGACTGACTCTTCTGCAACAACAGCTGTTCCTGCCGCTGCTTTTACAGGCCTTTCAATTGTCATGGCCTTGCTGCCGGGGCATCCGCCGCCATGTTCGTGATGATGGCTCATGGCTGCCGGCTGAACCTGATTTCCATGGACCGCATCGATCACTTCCTGCAACGAAAATCCAAGATCTTTCTCATGTGCCCGCAGGTAGGTAACCCCTTGCTTTAAATAGGTCATTTCCTGGTGTTCTTTCAGATGTTTCAAATGCGCTATCATTGTGTTCTTCCCCTTGGGTATCATCATGGCTATCACACTGGCCTCATCATAGGCCCCGGCCTCCCTCTTTTCAATGGTTATGGCTCCCTGGGGACAATGACCTATGCAGGCACCCAAACCATCGCACATCAGGTCGCTGATCAGCCTCGCTTTCCCGTCAATGATCTGAAGAGCTCCCTCATGACAGCCGGGAACACATAATCCGCAACCATTGCAGAGCACTTCATCTATTTTTACCATCTCACGTACCATATTCTCTTTTTTAAATTTATGCTTCGTAATTTTGATATAAAAATAGGCTAACCTTGTCCGGTTTTGTGTATCATATGTTACAATGCGAATAATTATGGAAGAATTATTGACTGAATTATGTAAAACGCCACTATTCCAGGGAATGGGAGCCAGGGAACTGAAGATTCTTTTTGAAAACAAACCCTACCGTTTGAAAGAATTTGAACGCGACTCCTATGTGGCACATAGCCAGGATGTATGCCATGATTTATTCATTGTGGTCAGTGGCTCCGTACGCGGTGAAATGTCGGATTTCTCAGGTAAAAAATTGAAAATCGAGGATATTGCCGCTCCCCGCCCCCTTGCTGCTGCTTTTGTCTTTGGACGGGAAAACCGTTTCCCGGTGGACATCATTGCCAATGAACCGGCTGCCGTCATGATCATTCCCCGTGATGTGCTGATTTTTTTACTGCAAAACAGCGAAGTTATCCTGAAAAACTATCTCAATACGATATCCAGCCGGGCACAATTCCTTTCCGGCAAGATCCGTTTTTTATCTTTTAAGACAATCCGGGAAAAAATAGCCAATTATATTCTCATGCATTCTGCAAATGACGCCCATATATTTACACTTGATCAATCGCAGACCGAACTGGCGGATTTTTTTGGGGTCACACGGCCATCCCTGGCCAGAACACTGGCAAAAATGGAAGAAGAGGGAATGATCCGTACAAAAAGAAGGGAAATCACCATTCTCAATCGCGAAAAATTAAATAACTTGCTTCATCATTCATAATTCATCATCATTCATAATTCATAATTCATATTGCCATGCAAAATCTGATCTTATCCACCACCCCTACCCTTGAAAATAAAAAAATAACTTCCTACCTGGGTATTGTCACGGGAGAAGCCATTATTGGCGCCAACCTGTTCAAGGATATTTTTGCCGGAATACGCGACATTGTGGGTGGCCGCTCCGGCACGTACGAGCAGGTATTGCGCGAAGCAAAGAACAATGCACTTATCGAGTTGGAAGAAAACGCCAGGCGACTGGGTGCCAATGCGGTGGTAGGTGTGGACCTTGATTATGAAACTGTGGGTAATAACGGAAGTATGCTGATGGTGACTGCCAGCGGTACTGCTGTAATTACTGAATAATTCATTTGCATGGACAGGGAGATTGCGGTGAAGGACGGGAAATCCAGGTGTCACTGGGCAGAAACGCATCCGTTGCTTGCTTCCTATCACGACCGGAATGGGGAACTCCACTGTACGAAGATAACCGGCTTTTCGAAATGTTGTCGCTCGACTGTTTCCAGGCTGGGCTTGAGCTGGCTGACCATCCTGAAAAAAAGGGAGGCCTTCCTGGATGCATTTCATCATTTCAATATCCGGGAAGTAGCTGCATTTCCTGACAGCAAAGTGGATGAGCTGATGGCTAAACGCCGGCATCGTGCGCAACAGGCTTAAAATTCCGGCTGTCATCGAAAATGCCCGGCTGATCCTGAAAATGCAGGAACAGGAAACCTTTTCTTCTTATATCTGGCAATTTTCAGATGGAAAGGTCATCTATAATCATTGGAAAACATTGAAAGATATTCCGGCTACCTCGCCAATTTCCGATGCCATGAGCAAGGATATGAAAAAAAGGGGATTCCGCTTTACCGGATCCACTATCTGCTATGCATTCATGCAATCCATCGGGATGGTCAACGATCACCTTGTAAATTGTTTCAGATATCCGTCCGGTTCGCTATCCCGCTAGGGATAATCTGTCGGTAGAAAAATGCAATCCGCTAACTCCCCCTATTTGTTTAGGGGGAATTATTTCACAGAATTCCTGCATTCAGCAATCATGTGCTGGTTTTCCGGCTCTCCCCACCTGGGGTAAAACGGCATTAATGGTTTGAAAGTGCGGAATTTGTCACGGGCTTTTTCGAATAGCGGCAAAGCCTTTTCCGGCCCTCCTCCAAAAAGGGAAGGTGTAAAAAACAAATTATAGCCTAAGAGAGACCATGCCCGGGGATTTTTATCATCAGCCGATGTAGCCTTTTTTAGACTTGTCTCAGCTTTAGAAGAATAGGTCATTCCCCTTAACTGGGGGTTAACCTGTATGCGCGACTGGTACAAAAATGCCTGCAGAACAAAAATTTCCGGTTCCTCTGGATTCTTTTTGCCGGCCTTGTCAATCAATGGCTGCGCCTTATCCAGCATATCGTCGCGCTGCTTGTCTTCCTCCACCTTATGGGAAGCCTGGATGTAACACAATGCGGCATAATACAGGCTCAGCCAATGGGAGGGGTTTCGTGAAGAAAGGTCCTCGAAGTATGTGGCGGCCAGTTTAAAATCATTGGCCGTTTTGGAATTCCGTATCATCATAATTCCGGAATTATAAACCGCAGAATCAACTAGTTGCTGTGAATGAACGGAAAAGATCATTCCATTCAATACAAGGATTAGGAAAAATAATTTTTTGCTGAACATAGGGGATAAAATGAGAGGTTGTATTATCGCAGAATATGCTTTTCTGCATTATAGGAGGAACGGACCAGGGGACTGCTTTCCACAATGGCAAATCCCTTTTTGATCCCCATGTCATGGTAATGTTCAAACTTTTCGGGATGAATATATTCATGAACAGGCATATGGTCAGCTGTCGGGCTCAGGTACTGGCCGATGGTCATCACACGCACACCGGCTTCAAGAAGGTCGTCCATGGTTTGATAAATCTCGTCTTCCGTTTCGCCTAACCCGAGCATGATACCTGATTTTGGTGTTATGCCGGAACCGGAAATATAGCGCAGCACTTCCAGGCTTATATGATACCTGGCCTTGCTCCGGATTTGGCGGCTCAGCCTTTCCACAGTTTCAACGTTGTGGGAAATGACTTCGGGCCTTTCATCAATGATCAGTCTGCACCAGTTCGCGCCGGCCCTGGAAATCAGGGATCAGCACCTCCATGGTGGTTTCCGGATTTATTTCCTTGACTTTCCGGATGGCAGCGGCCCAAAGGGCAGCTCCCAGATCATCCAGGTCATCCCGGTCAACCGAGGTGATAACGCAATGTTTTACCCCCATTGCCCGCACCGATTCTGCAAGCCTTGCCGGTTCAAGCCAGTCTACAGGCAAAGGAATACCGGTGGGAACGGAACAGAATTTGCAGCGCCGGGTACATATATTGCCCAGTATCATAAAAGTGGCAGTACCCCGGCTCCAGCATTCACCGATATTGGGGCAGTTGCCGCTGGTACAGATTGTATGCAGATTCTGCTTTACTACGAGGTTTTTAACCATGGAATAACTCTCTCCATGGGCACGCTTCATTTTCATCCAGTGGGGCAACCGCTGCCGGGTTTTCAGATCATTCTCCACAATATAAAATTTGCACAAAGATAATGATAACTGGAATAGCGAATTATAAATGATGAATGGTGGATGATGAATTTTAACCCCGCCTTACTTCTCCGGATTTGGCGGAGAAGCAATGTTTTCCCTGGATTGCATGATATGTAATTGCTTCTGAAGTGTGATCGCGGGTTTTTGATTCAGTTTTGCCAGCCCTATCTCAGGGCGGTCCAGCGAAACGATCAGAAACATCATCAATGCGAAAATTAAGGCGAGTATAATATTTATCTTCAGGCTTCCATTTCCTGATATCCCGAAGTGATATCCCTGGGAGAACATGGAAAAGAATGCTACAATAATCAAAATCAACAGAATAAAGGAAGGAATCCGGTACTCAAGAGTCACTGTTATCCGTTGATTATAGTTATCCACCAGATCATTTATCGAGGTGGTAAATAAAGAATACACCTCAGAGCTGCGGTCCATTTCAGCCAACGTTTCTGTATATCCCCACAACGTGTCAAGTATTTCCTGCGAACGCGTGATGGCATGGGTCAGTTTCGCTGTATCCCTGCCTATTTCAACACGCAGATCCGCATATTCAACCAGGAGATTCCTCGTGTCGGAGCGAATGGGTTCCTGCAGTAATCCCGCCCTAAGGTAGGTTGTGCGGATGTTGGTTACCTCGGTTAAAAGCAATTCTTTCCGGTCAATATACCGGCTCGCTGTAATCTGAAAAATGAAAGCAAGAAAGAAGGCCAGGGTTCCAAAAGCTGCGGCTACCACTGTACCAATCGGGGCATTCTCGAGATCCGAGGAAATACTTCTGTGATGTAATCCATAACGCTGACCCAGCAACACGGGTATTATAACAATGAGGAACAGGAAAAGAAAAGTTCCGGCGATCTTGAGTATGAAGATAGTATTCATGTTCAGGATAAAATCATAAGGATACCAGGATTCAGATTTTCAACAGGCCTATTTTTTTACATAAAAAGAGCATTCAGGATTTACCGCCTTCTGCCACCACCCCCGGATCGCGACGATCTGGATGAACCGATCGGCAGATGTTGATTGGGATGGGGAGCAGAAGATCCTCTTGACTGGCTGGTTGACGGCGACGCAGAAGATCCTTTTGACTGACTGGTTGATGGCGAGGCAGATGATCCCCTTGACTGGCTGGTTGAGGGAGATGCTGATGTCCCTCTTGACTGGCCGGTTGAGGGCGATGCAGACGTCCCTTTTGACTGGTTGGTTGACGGCGAGGCAGAAGATCCTCTTGACTGATTCGTAGGCGAAGCTGAAGTAGATCCTCTTGACTGATTGGTTGATGCATTGTTTCTGTTATAATTACCGTTGGCATTGTTATGGTTCACGGTATTGGAGCTATTCCTGGAATTATTGTAATTGTTATAATTATTCGTATTATGAACTACAACTGTTGTATTACCATGTCCCCCATGATAACCCCCGTGGTGATAATAATGGTTATGACGATATACGCCAACTGCCACTACAGTAAAAGCTACGAAATAAGGCGGATAGACCGCGTAATGATAAGGAGGATAATAGGGTACATATACCGGCGAGTACACATATTGAACAATGGGCGCCTGCTCAACTACCACAACGGTGGTTGTTGCCGGAGCTGCGGAAGTGGCCGTTGCGGGTGCTGCAGCCGGTGCTGCGGCTGTTGCCGGCGCAGGGGCTGTTGCCGGTTCGGCACCGGTATATCCCGGATTGGGAGTGGCTGCCGGTGCCGGCGCTTTTGGCTCAATGACGTAGTCTTTACCGTACAAATCCTTATCGCCAACAATCTGCATAATAACTTTTTCATTTTTATCCTTTGATACAAGGATTACGGCAACATCCTGTATTTCCTTTTCACTGACGTCAACCTGAAGTACAAAAGTAAAATCACTTCCATCCTGCTTTGTCACAACCTTGATGAAATCAACCTTATTATCAAGATTTAAATCCAGGTTATTGATTCCTGTTTTTTCTCCATTTAAGGATTTTTCAAAGTCTTCAATGGTTTTTGACTTCTGAAAAAGATCCAATACGGCATAAAGATCCAGGCCATCACCTGGCAAGCCCAATAATGCAGTATCCGCCTCTGTCTGATTCCCTGTTTGAGAAAAAACAGGAATGCTCAACAAACTCATCGCCAGTACTAAAAATAATAGAAAACTGTTTTTCATGATATTATGAATGATTTATAAATATCTTCATGTTTAAATGTAACAATAGAAGGGCTTTATGCCTCTTAAGAAATAAAACAGAATCAGATTAAAAACTAGTAAAGACATTTTTTTGAATTCGAATGGCTAATCAAAAATTAAATCCCAACCGGATGACCGGACCAAAGGTGTCCATATTATAAATAAATCGTTCTTTATCAGTGCCTTTGTCGTAATCAATTGAAAGTATCCGGTAACCGGCTGTTAACTGAAATAGCTTAGTAAACCGGTAGCCGGCATACGCCTGCAATTGCCAGGTAAAATCCGATCCAACACCAAATCCACCCAGGTCACCCCGGAACTGGAACAGCCATTTATCCTTTATATCCCCTGTTAGCCTTGTTATCAATATAGGATCAAACCAGGTCTTTGAATGATTTCCGGTTATTTCTTCCGTGCCTGCC
Organism: uncultured Bacteroidales bacterium; assembly: GCA_963808745.1. Taxonomy (GTDB): domain Bacteria; phylum Bacteroidota; class Bacteroidia; order Bacteroidales; family UBA10428; genus UBA5072. Next base: position 53,691 of record CAWEGX010000015.1, on the reverse strand, counting down.
GGAAACACATTGCGACGAACATCCGTCTCAGTCTTGATATTATTCAACCGACCGCCTGCACCTATTTCGAGAAAAGGAAAAATCCGGTAAAATCCGGCCGGTTCCCATATTAATTCCTTTGCGGAAACAGTACCGGAATTTAAAATTCTACCCGGGGTAACCTCCTGTTCCAGACTCATATACACAAGATCGGAAGCGACGGCCCATTTCCCGTTCTGAACTTCAAGGTACAGCATCGCTGCCATCTGAAGTTTATTGAAAATGTCACCGGGACTGGCATCAACAGGTGCCATAATCTGGTCGCTAACCCCTGTTTCTCCGTTCATATAGGGAGCCATCAGGTATATATCTGTCAATACATGCCATTTTTTCACTGTATCCGGCGTCTGTGCTGAAAGCGGCGTCAAACAATTACTGAAAAACAATAAAAGGCACAAAAATGCGGATGCCAGCAAAAACCTATGTTTTAAAATTTTCATTTCTTCAATTTTATTTAGCTGCATGTTTAAATATCTTTCAGGCCAATACTTCTTCAATTTCACCCGGTTTCCATGACCCAGAAAAACAGGATTCGGGGGCATTATACATGCGCAGCACGATATACCATTCTTTTCCGGGTAAAGTCTGCAGCCAGTTAATGGCCTTTCCCTCCGGAGCCACGGGACCGAACCAAATATCTACTGAATCGTCCTGATTGACGATAAGCTTTCTGCAGTTACTATGAACAGATGGCCACAACTGGTCATTTTGGATAATCAGTTTAGTCAGGCTGTCATAAATAATTACCGACCAAAAGCTGCTTTTAAGTATATCGGGAAGCAGGTGCAACCTGTAACTTTTACCCCCATCCAAGGGCCGTCCCATGGAATCTGAAATTGAGGCATGCTGGTAATCTTCATCCATACTTTTAATCTTAATCGAAATTTCATGCAGCAATCACTTGTCTGCAATCACAACTTTAAAAGATCCCAGAACTGATTGTAAACAATCTAAAGCCCCAGGGCTACCTGAATAATGCCGAGAATTGCTCCTACCAGGGTAAGAACAACTTCTCTGTTTTAATAAGTTCCTATTCTATCTTCACATAATGAGAACGGGAGAGCATGCCGCCGGAGATGTTCCGGGCCGTAAACCCGTTCTGCAAAAGAATACGTGTCGCATAATAGGCACGCTGGGCCGACCTGCAAAGTACAAGTATCTCGCGGTCACGGGGAAGTTCGCTGAGGCGGGAACGCAAATGGGGCAGCGGAATATTTAAAGCCCCCGGTATCGATTCAACAGCAAGTTCAAGTGGATTGCGCACATCAAGGATAAACTCTCCGTTCATATCTTTCCAATGACGAACCGGCATGTCTCCGTGAAGTACATCGGCAGCGACCATCCCGGCAAAGTTGACCGGGTCCTTGGCACTTCCGTAAGGGGGTGCATAGGAAAGTTCAGCTTCTTCGAGATCATAAACAGTGCATCTCATTTGAATGGCCATGGCAAACGCATCGATACGCTTGGATACTCCCTCCTCCCCTAAAACCTGGGCTCCCAGCAAAAGTCCGTCAGACTTCCGGAAAAGAACCTTGATAGCCATCATCCTGGCGCCCGGATAATATCCGGCGTGTGAGTTTGGATAAATGAAAACCTTTTCGAAATCAACATCGCCCAGCTGGTTCAGTTTCTTCTCACTGGTCCCGGTCTGGGCAACTGCGGCCTCGAATACTTTGCAAATCGATGTACCCTGTGTTCCCCTGAAACGTGAAGCACGGCCGGCAATCACGTCCGCTGCAATTCGTCCCTGCCTGTTTGCAGGACCGGCGAGCGGAATGAGGGTCCACTGCCCGGTAACGAAGTCCCTGACTTCAATGGCATCACCCACGGCAAAAATATCCGGGTGTGAAGTGCGCATCTGTTCATCTACCCTGATACCTCCGCGCTGACCGATCTCAATGCCGGCCATTTTTGCAAGGCCCGTTTCGGGTTTTACTCCGATGGCCATGATCACAATATCGGCGGGATGTCTTTTACCCGAACCGGTGAGTACTTCCAAAGATCCGTCCATGCATTTTTCGAAACCGGCAACCCCGTCGTTAAGCTCAAGTTTTACGCCATGCTTAACCAGGTATCTTTCTACAAGCCTTGCCATTTCCGGATCGAGGGGTGGCATCACCTGGCTGAGCTTTTCAATCAGGGTGACCTCAAGCCCAAGATGGATAAAATTCTCTACCATCTCCAGGCCGATGAAACCCCCGCCCACAACTACCGCACGTTTAGGTTTCATGATAGTCTGGAATCCGGTATATGAATTCAGTCCGTTGTTTTCCTTTGCACCCTGGTTCAGCCATTCACGAATATTCCTGGCATCCGGGACGTTCCTTACCGAAAATATTCCCGGAAGATCAATTCCAGGGAGCGGCGGATGGATGGGTGCAGCTCCCGGGGACAAAACAAGCGTATCATAATTCTCCACAGAAATTGCATCTGTTAAAAGATTTTGGATTTGCACCGACTTGTTTTTCGCCGAAATTCCGATCACCTCGCAATTCGTCCTGCAATCAATCCCGAATATCGACTTAAAACTCTGTTCCGTAGCAAGGAGAAGGGAGGACTCTTTTTCAATAATGCCGCTAACATGATAAGGAAGACCGCAGTTGGCATATGAAACAAAGGGACCCCGCTCTAAAAGCAGGATTTCTGCCTTTTCATCCAGCCTGCGTAGTCGGGCCGCACAGGAAGCGCCACCAGCGACTCCTCCAACAATAATAACTTTCATTAAATAATTGGTATTTAGTTAGTATTAACGTTTGTTTACTTTGATTATTAACTAAGTCCGCTAAGATTGAATATGATCCCTAAAAAGAGGACGATCCCGATTGTGGTAATGATGCCCGCTATAAACAGGGAATACCTCGGATGCCTGATAGTATAATGAATGCTGTAACTCTTATAGATGGCCAGATTCTCAATGGTACCCAATACCAAAGAAAGGATCCCCAGGCCGATCATGAGAAGGCCAACCACTTTGGGACTCGAAACAGCCATCAGGGTCTTTCCCATCGCCTCGAGCTGTTTATCCTGATTATCGAGGAATTTATAAATGGTGAACCCGAAGCTGATCAGCGACAGACCTGTACGAACCCAGGCCATGAGCGACCGGTCGGCAGCCATGAGAGTCCGTTCAACCGCCATTTCATTGGCATCTTTTGGAGTACCATGCCTCTCACCCATTGGTTCTGCCTTCGTTACTGTTTTTATTTTTTTTTCTTCCATTTCCGATTAAATTTTTCTGCACAACTTTTCTTATAGATAATTGAAATACCTATCTATACCTGAAATAAACATTTTCCCGGTATCTGATATTAAATGTTTTGATCATTTCCAGCTAATATCTGCCGGTTTCCGGGTAGGTATGCGAAGATAACTTTCGGCAGGATAACCTATCACGAAAGTTCCATAGGGAATATATCCTTCTGGTAATCCAAGTATCTCCATCATCGGTGGATAGCCCTGAGCTGCAGTGTTGATACTTCCGGTAAAAGTGGTTCCCAACCCGAGTGCAGGTGCTGCCAGTTGGATTTGCGCAATAGCAATCATGGCAGCCGGAGGTGCCGTCCGTTCATCTTTTGGCGCAATGGCAACAATCACGCAGGGAGCCCCTCTCGAAATGCGATCCTGTCCTAAATCCCATGGTTCAACAAACAGTTCCAGTTTCGCTTCCTGGTAAAGCGCAGGATTCTTCTCCTTCACAATTTTCATCCAATCAATCGTCATTTTGGCCATCTGATGAGCCTTTGCGGGGTTGTTGATTACTATCCACTTAATAACCTGGCGGTTGGCTCCGTTTGGTGCAAAGCGGGCAATATCCAGTAACTGCTCTATTTTTTCTTTTTCGATGGGTTTGTTGATAAAAGTACGGACAGAACGTCTTGATATCAGGTACTGTTTCACTTTGTCCCATTGAGGAACCAGGTGAATGTCGATTAGCTCACAATCTTCAGGGCTCATGGAACGCTGGTGCATGGCCCCGGTAGGACAGATAGCCACACAATGGCCACAATCAATGCACATATCCCATGCGTTTTCGATAGGAACAGGGAAATCTTTTTTGGTAATTAAACCACCCGGGCAGGCTCTTATACAGCTGCCACAATTAATGCACAAATTCTCATCAACTTTTATGATTGTATCTAATTTGTACGGAGTGTTCATCAATTTCAAAATTTATTATTAAATAAAAGGACGGCAAATCGAGTTTTTGCAGTTTGCCGTCCCCTGTTTTACTTATTCTAGCTAAATATTTTTCGAGTTTTCCTGTTAGCCAATCCGGCCGCCTGATGCCAGTGAACCGGCAGCTGCAGGAAGTTTTGAGGTAGTCCGTTTCTTCCATTCGGCTTCAAGCAATTCCCTGGATGCCTGTTCAAGGATATCCGGAGCAGCCCACTTATGTACATCGAAGTCGTTCTTAATGTAACCATGTTTCAGCATAAAATCTTTGCCAATTTCTACCGAAACCAGGTTTTGAGGTGACAGGTTGGGAACCAGGTCGATCGGTTTGATTCCTTCATATGTATCTTCTACATCTAGATAGAATGTTTGCCTGTCGAGAATACCTGCAGCCGCGTGTTTGTTTTCGTTGCTCCAGCGACCTACCCTGATCATGCCCTTCATAAAGGCAACAGCAAGTTCGCGGTGTTCATTGTACATCACATCGGTACAGGTAATTGCAGCAGGTATATTTGCTACCTGCAGTGTCCAGTCGGGATACAATGACAAGTCTTCAATAGCCTTGAATTTGCCGGTAGCTTCCTGAAGATGCTGGAATGGTTTGCTCTGGGTATAGCAGGCATCAATTATCCCTTTTTCCAGCGCGGTCTCCAGCGGCCGGAATGCAAGGTCGTGCTTATGATCGCGTTGTAACCACAGGTCAGATGGATTATACATTGGCTCCAGCATCTTTGGATCATTGTACCAATCATCGGCATATGGGAATTCAACGAGTTCAATATCTTTCATGGTCATTCCGTTCATGCGGAGCATCAGCTCAATACCCTGATGTTCCTGGATGCGCCACCAGTCGTTTTTAATCTGGTTCATACTTCTGGAAATCCCTATTTTTTTGCCTTTGAGCTCAACCATCCTGTAAATATCGTCCCTGGAACGAACCATCATACAGCCCCCTTCTTTTGGTGCATGGGTTACTCCCAGAAGCTTTGTCCTGCGTATGTCGGCATGAACGTGAATAGGGGGAAACAAACCGCCAAAGCGAATAAGGTTGTCCATGTTGTGAATGTAGTGGGGATACCAGTCGTTCTCACGCCTGTAGCGGAAATAGTCATATTGTACTCCAAGTTTTTTGTATTCTTCCCTTGTCCAGCCAAGTTCCTGGTCCACATTGCTTGCTGAAATAAGCGGGCAATTGGTATAGTAAACCTCCTTCCAATTCAAAGGAACTACGTTTAATTTTGTGTTTTCAAAAGTCGTACTTTTGATTTCATTGGTTTTTTTGTCTTAGCCATTTTGATTGTTTTAAGGTTAGTTTTTATAAAATCATTTCTTTGCTATCGAATTATTGGATAATATCAAAATAAAATTACTGCCAATTCCTGCCCAAATCAATACTTATCAATCCGTATTTTCTTTAACTTCGAACGCTGTTAAATCCTTGCACTGCTTTCATCATGCACCCTGAATATCAAGATTATAACCTGTTTTTCAGATTTGTTGACAAATTTTCCCCGGTTGATTTTAAGGGAATTGATCCGATGGATCCGCTTGTGGTTGAACTGGACCGGATGCTGGAAAAAAACAACCAGTTCTTTTATGTGGGGGATATCCTGCAAATGAAATTTCATTATGTAAGCAAGCAATGCATAAAAATGCTGGGAATTGAACCGGCTGAACTCAGCCCGTATCATTTTTTTGAAGCCACGCATCCCGATGATATGCAAAGGCATACGCTTGGAAGAGCCAAGCTGTTTAAAATGGCCCACGACCTGTATGCCGAGGAAAAAGGAACTTCCCTGTTAAGTGTTAATCTTAAATTACGGAACCCCCGGGGAGAATATTCAGAAATTCTTATCCAGCTTTACCTTTATTATAGTGAAATTCCGTATAAATCGGTTTTCGTTATAAAAGTACATACCAATATTGAAGGTTTCAAAAAGAATAAGAAAGGTATCCATTTCTACGAGGGAAAAGATACCACCCTCTTCAGATACCCGGATAAAGAATTGCTGATGATCGGCAATCCGCTGTCTGACCGGGAAATTGAAATTGTCAGGTTAATTGAGGCGGGACTGACCACTGAACAAATTGCGGGGAAGTTGTTTTTAAGTCCCTACACTATTAATACCCATCGCGGAAATATCCTGGAAAAAACAGGCAAAACCCATATTTCCGATGTGATCTATTACCTTACGGAAAAGGGATTGATGTAGGGACAAGGGACGAGGGACGAGGGACAAGGAAGAAGAATCCGGGAGGGATTGCCTGTCGGTAGAAAGAAGTGACAAGTGACGAGTGACAAGTGACAAGGAAGTAAAATCCCGGAGGGATTGCCTGTTGGTAGAAAGATACGATATAAACCCAATAATTCCCGTTCGTCTTTTTTATCCGAAATGAATAAAGAAATCGCCTTAATTTTGCCCAAACAAAACATTTCTTTATCTTCGCAATCCTGTTCTTCTGACCTTATGCCCGGATGGCGGAATAGGTAGACGCGCTGGTCTCAAAAACCAGTGGGATTTTTCCCTTGCCGGTTCGATTCCGGCTCCGGGTACAGAAAAAGCCTCTCAAAATACTTTTGAGAGGCTTTCTGTTTTAATGTTGCGGCTTATAATACTTTACCCGGTTATTTCTTATTTTTCAGTAAGTCTTTTCCCATGGTGGCTACAATCTGCGTCCTGTCATAGTAGGTGTAATAGCGATCGATCAATTTATCCTTGTTGAAATGGGCGGAAAAATTCATCCGCACTTTCACCGGAGTTCCGTTAATATTCAGGTTATTTGAATAATACGAAATAACACTCACACCGGTTAATCCGGTAGAGGGATTTTTTTCAAAGGAATTCACCGGAATAAAAACAGCTTTATCCATTGTCATTGACTTGACCCCGGACGTTTTTACCCAGTTGCTCCACCATCCCTGTACGGCTGCTTTACCGGTTAATTTTGTCCGGGTTCCTTCATCTCCGTCCGGAAAATTGTATTCAACATCATCTGCCAGCATGGATGCCCATTTATCGATCTCCAATTTTGTCAGGTAAGTGAGCGCTTTTGACGCTAATTCCGCATACTCGGGAGATGCAATCTCTACTTTTCTACTTGCAGACGGATTATCTTTTTGAGTCTGCGCAAAACTTCCTGTAAATGCAAAAAGGAGAAGGCAAATTGTAACTACAGACAGTCCGGGATTTAAATTTTTTAATTTCATTTTTGAATGGATTTAGATTTTTCTTACTCATCTGGCTTTTCAGAAAACGCCCTGTTTTATTCAGTGGTTTCTTGACTCCACAAATGAATTTTGCAATTCATCCGCAGTACAACATCCAAATTATGAATTTGTTCCCATTACAATTTCCGTCCTGTCAGCTTACCTGAATTATCTGCATAATGCGGAATTTATCTGCTAGCTGATAATCCTTTCCCTTTTCACCATGGGCGACTATTATATGTCATTCCCGCAGAATTGAAAATAAACTTAAGGTAATAATGTGTTTTATCGTACTATAATTTTCCAGTTATATACCGCACCTGACTGCCTGATCCTTACAAAATACATCCCCCTTGGCATAATCTGATACATCGATCTGCCCTGCTGAAATGATCCTGGCTGTTCCGGTATTCTTCCTGTAAATCACTGTTCCAGTTACCGTTACAAGTTCAATCACGGTTTCCTGATCACCAGTATTATCGATCTCAATGTTTATCTTATCTTCAGCGGGATTGGGATAAACCCGGGCTGGCAAGGTATTGATATCCTGCAACATTTAAAGGCCCCTTTACCATAAATGATATTGTATCGATCCATAATGTATAATAATCGCTGGAAATTTCCACTTTCACCGGTATTATTGTGTTGGGAGGGCAATTGTCAGCAATGTTTATGTAAAATGGAATGAAGCCTAGTATTTGTCGAAACCTCTCCGGGTGCTATATCGGGAAATCCAATATTAAAATCAGGAGTTTTAGCCAGTGTAGTGTCCAGACTTGTTAGTTTAACTTTTATTTTGGTCACCGGTGTTGTTAAATCATTATTCCTGAGGACAACTTTGAATTCGATATTGTCCCCGGCATTCGGGATTGTGTCGTTTCCCGTATAGTTTTTTCCGTCCACCACAACCGGACCGATGGTGGTGAATCTAACGGCGCCGGTTATCTTCCGGCTTGTCCCGGCATCAAATCTTCCGTTTGTATATCAGCTGAAAATATGGCTTTCATGTCCGGTACGGTCCAAATTGTGCCCCAGATACCGTCACCAGCATCTCCATCGTCATGGTTCCCATCATCAGCCAGCGAAACCGTTTCTTTGACAGTACTATCCATACTGGTGATTAATGCCTTCACAGCCAGGTCATGCCCATTGGGATTTTCAACCTTTGCAGTCAGGTTAACTTCCCCTGTCCCGGGCAGGGTATAACCGGGATTAACCCTTGCTTTGTGGGCATAAGAAAGATTTTGTATCCATTCCATGGCCTTGTTTACAACCGCATCTTCCCCGTTGGCCACACCCTCCCTGTCAAACCAAACAGGATCATCCACCGGGAACTCATGGCGGTTAAGAAAAATCCCGGGATTGTTGACATGATACAAATTGCCTATTAGGATAACTCAATGTCCATCCCAGAAAATCTATAATACCTTCATTAAAACTCAGACTTGCACAAGTTGATTTGCCAAAAAATCGTGCCATAGGATGATAGCCAATCTATAAGCTGTAATGTCACCATCACTTATACAATTCGGACCGGTTAAAATGGCTATAGGCCTGTCATACCAGGACATTGGATTACCGTAATATACAGTAATTCCTCCAGAGTTGATCTCTAGTTGGACAGAGACTGAAATCTAGTTTTATTGCATCGAATAGCATCATCAAAAGTATACTGCTGTTTATTAAAAAGAAGTTCAAATCCCGCTTTCAAATATTGACCATCCCCCAATATTATATCTTATATCAATAATCAAACCTTCTGTTCCTGAAAGAGATCTTAACTGCTTCATAAAACTGCTTATCCGTATTATATCAATCCGAAATTCATTCATGCAGCAATAAATAAATATAACCAATATTTGTTCCTTCAACAATACCATAGGTAGACAGACTTGTTTATCAAATTCATCAGGATCAGGAAAAGGAACACCCGGGACAGGCAATTGCTCGTTGTTACCACATGAGATTCTTTCCACCGACCAATATTCTTCGATAGGGGAACCGGCAAGATCTTTCAAGAGGATATACAGGAAGATGAAGGGTATCACCACTTGCATATTTGACAATATCGATGGTTTCAAACAGGTGCCAGTTCATCCCGGCACTTACCAGTTCATTGTATCTTAATGCACTCTTTGCGCCTCTTGAATAGATAATATCGGAATACCGGACCCAAGCAATTCATCCACCAGGTTCTTCCAGGGTACCCCTTCATAGCCCAGCACAATATCGCCCGGTTGCAGTCCAAGTGGATGGTTATCAATGGCCCTTAATACAAGCAGTGAACTATCGGGTAAAACCGTCAGAACAGCTCCAAAATGACTGATTACAACAGTCACCAATAATCACAGAATAGGTGTTCCGGGATTTAGCGGTTTATATAATACGGTTGTGTCCCAGGCAAAGGTATGGAAGTCATGCAAATTATAAGCCAAACGGCCCATCAGTGCCGCAAATGCACCTCTGCTGGTGGATGAATCGATGCGTGATCGGTAAGAAGCTTTTATTGAATCCCATTCTGCCGGGTCAATACCCAGTGAATTGAAACCTTCAAATTTTCAGTGAATGCCTGTGTGTAAGCATCGAAAATAGCGAGCTTTTCATTCAAAGGAAGTCCCGGCCCCCAGGTGGTGTCGATGATCGTCTGCCAGTCCGCTTTCGACTGGTAGAAAGACTTGCCATTGTATGGATTTTCAGTACTTTTCAGGTTCCTGCTATGTGTTGCAGGCCTGAACAGAAGCGGATCAGGTTCTGGTCTTATCTGGGAATAATGCCTGACCAGCAAATAACCACAGACTAAGGAGAATTGTAGCTTTTCTCATGGCTTTGGGTATTACTGGTTGGTTGGTAGCGATATTTAAAGGCTAATATTTCACGATCATACCTGTATATAATTGATTACCTGAAATTACTATTGATAATGTATAATTCCCATCAACTCAAATCAGAAACATCAAGAAAAGTGCTATTTTCCATAATTTGCTTTTGCAATGTTCACTTTCCCTGAAATTTTATGAATTTCCAGCATACCTGTTTTTCCTGATAAATCAATATGAAGGATGTTTTGAACAGGATTGGGATAAATCTGTAAGGAATTCTTGTGTATACCTGGTTTTAATCCTGTAGGTTCAATAGAAAATTTTGAAACTTCTCCATAAGTTCCAAACCATTTATTCCCTTGAGCATCTATAGTCAATTGCACCAACCTGATTACTGCATAAAGAAGTTGAAGTTGTTGCTGTTGTGCAATTTATAAAAGCTTGCGCATTGGCCAGGTTTACCAATAAAATCAAGTAAACCAACAATACGATAAATGATGTTTTCATTGTATTGGGCTTTAGTGGTATGGCAGACAATAGGAGATGAAATCCATATCCCTAATAGAGATATTGGAATAAAATAGGAAGGATGCATTCAGCAACGATTTCATAGGATTCAGATTTGGTTGTTACTGACCGCTGGAAAGAATGCATGACAAGAAATGAATGGACGGAGTAATTCTAATATATTATAACTCTATAATTTACAACATAATGAGATCAAATCAAGTATTTGGATGTCTTTTTGACGAAAATGCGCTGAATGTATTTAGCTGAATTTACCGTATAGGGTTATATAATTTGAACTGTCTATTTATGCGTTGCTAGGATGTTCTATTATGATAATGACCGATTTATTTCCATTTTATATTAAAAAGAACTTGACTTGAGTCTATTGATTTTATAAATTTATATACCTCAGTAAAATAGATGGTTACCAAACCAAAAATCTGAAGACAATGAAAATGGGTAAACATAACAACAGCGTATCTCTGATTCATGTTGATCAACCAGAAGATATGGGTCGCCGTTCTTTTTTGAAAACGACTGCGACCACCGTGGCCGGTACACTGATTGCCCCGAACCTCATTTCAGCGAACCGTGACCATTCTGAAAAGCAGCCTGTCCGCTATCCTGATCCAGCAATTGTAACTCTCGATCCGCGCTTCGAGAAATATCGTCAGGACAACGCTGCAATAGAACAACTTTGGACGGGTGCACGCTGGGCTGAAGGACCGGTGTGGTTTGGAGATGGGCATTTTCTGCTTTTCAGTGACATACCGAATAATCGTATCCTTCGTTGGATAGAGGAAACAGGCGAGGTCAGTGTTTATCGAAGCCCCTCGAATTATGCCAATGGCAATACGCGGGATCGCCAGGGACGCTTGGTAAGTTGCGAATATGATTCACGCTGCGTGACGCGCACCGAAACTGACGGTTCGATTAACGTGCTCTCAGATCGATACCAGGGTAAACGGCTAAACTCACCGAACGATTTGGTCGTGCACTCAAACGGCAGCATATGGTTCACAGATCCGGGTTACGGAATTCTTTCAAACTATGAAGGGCATGTAGACAAATTCGAATTACCTACTAATGTTTACCGTCTTGATCCAGTAAATGGTGATTTGACTGTTGTCGTATCTGACATGGTGCGGCCTAACGGACTTTGCTTTTCACCTGACGAAAAGCTTCTCTATATTGTCGACACCGGACAACCCCTTGGGGCGCCTCAGCCTATCCAGGTATTCGATGTGATTGACGGTAGGAAGCTGGCAAATGGACGACTCTTCTGTGACATGGGTAAAGGATCTTCAGACGGGATCCGCTGCGACGTGGATGGAAACGTATGGGCTGCGGCTGGATGGGGTGGTGATGGTTTTGACGGGGTGCATATCTTCGCTCCTGATAGCAAGCTGATCGGAAAGATTTGCCTACCGGAAAGCTGTGCGAATCTCTGCTTTGGTGGGGCCAAACGCAACCGATTATTTATGTGTGCCAGCCAGTCACTTTATGCCCTTTATGTGAACACACAGGGAGTGAAGTTGCTCTGAATATATACTAAATCTGCTTAATAAATATAATTAAAAATATCCCGCCTGGGCAGACGGGATATTCAACTTGATATTATTATATGAACCTTAATGATTTTTTAACGCTTTATCACCTGCTTCCCTGAACACCTGTTAAGTTTTCCATCACTTTGTTGAGATTGAAACTTCCAGGCTTCTGTCGCGGAGGAAATTCTTCGAAGCTCTGTAGCCATTGACCGACATATGCCGCTGAAGGACCGAGGACGAACGCATGCTCCACACTCCACCGCTCGTATCCCCAACTTTCAGCCTCTGCACGTTCGAACGGATCCATGCGGAGATTACCCAGTAAAGGAATACGCAGTTCAACGAAAGGCTGTGACCACACATCTAACCCTACGGCGTTCTGTCTCAGGAATGAAAACTTCCAGTCTCCGTAACGCAGAGCTGCGACCTGTCCGTCGTCAGTCCAGTACATGAACTCTTTGCGGGGCCAGGTTGATTCTCCCTTCAGGGCAGGGAGAAGGTTGTAACCGTCAAGGTGCACCTTGACGGTTTTGTTACCGACTTTCTTTCCGGTCAGCAATTCTTCCTTGACATTCGGGTTGCCGGCAGCAGCGAGCAATGTTTCCATTATATCTTCATGTGCGCCGATCTCATTTATTATTGTACCGGGTTTGATAACCCCCGGCCATCGAATTACGCATGGAACACGATAGCCGCCTTCCCAGTTTGTATTTTTCTCACCGCGGAACATAGTAGTTCCTCCATCAGGCCATGTAAAGGTTTCAGCGCCATTGTCAGTTGTATAGATGACGATGGTGTTCTCTTCAATGCCCAGTTCCTTCAGTTTGGCGAGCAGTTCACCCACCATTGCGTCATGTTCAACCATCCCGTCAGCATAAATACCATACCCGGTCTTGTTTGCAGATGAAGGTTTGAGATGTGTAAAAATGTGCATGCGGGTGCTGTTCCACCAGATAAAGAACGGCTTGTTATCCTTCACGGCTTTTTCCATGAAGCTTATGGTTGCTGCGTTAACCTCTTCATCCACTGTTTCCATACGCTTCCTGGTAAGAGGGCCGGTATCTTCCACCTTCTGCGTTCCGTCAGGCAGTGCCCAGGAGTGAAGCAATCCGCGGGGACCAAATTGTTTTTTTAACCTGGGATCTTTAAAGTAGTCCGGATTCTCAGGCTCCTCTTCTGCATTGAGGTGATATAGGTTACCGAAAAATTCATCGAATCCGTGAAGGGTAGGTAACATCTCGTCACGGTCGCCAAGATGATTCTTTCCAAACTGACCGGTGGCATAGCCAAATTCCTTAAGAAGTTCGGCTATGGTTGGATCTTCAGCCTTGATACCCTCCGGTGCGCCTGGTAATCCGACCTTGGTAAGGCCCGTACGAATCGGCGTTTGACCCGTAATAAATGCAGCCCTTCCGGCAGTACAACTCTGCTGGCCATACCAGTCGGTGAAGACTGCTCCTTCTTTACCGATGCGGTCAATGTTGGGTGTCTTATAACCCATCATGCCCATATTGTAAGTACTGACATTGAAAATTCCAATGTCATCACCCATTATCAACAGGATATTGGGTTTGCTTTCCTGGCCGGGCTTCTTAGTCTGCGCGCTGATTGTTGAAGTCATCGCTACACTCGTCAATACCAGCATTAGCGCTAAAATCAGTTTTGTTTTTTTCATAAACGTTTTGCGTAAGATATTTAGCTATTGTTTTCCTTATTCCGATCTTTCCGTTTTACATATTTCCACATTTCTTTACTGGAGAACTTGATACGAATAGTTGCATATGGGCCCCGGTATTTGTCTAATTCCTTATACCAGCCTATATCATTATCCATTTTCAGATCCATATATAAATTCCGGTAACCGATGTCTGCTGAGTATGTCAATCTTGCTGTTTCTAAAAAATCATAGGCTACGCTAACGTCAATTGTATAATATTTTACATCATAGTCAATGTCATCCATTTCTCCTTTAAAAATAGCTCCGCCTGCGGAACCGTTAATCCGGAATTTGCCAAATTTCAGTCTGCCGTTTATCGCCAGCACAGGCATTGGGAACCACAGGTCGCCACCCAGTTTCATTTCCTCGTTATTCACATCGTAAGTGGTATAGTTTGTGGCCATGTTTAAAAACATGAAACCAATACCTACACCTAAATCGTGCTTTCTTTGTATCAAAGCGAAATTTGTGAATAAGGCGTACATGCCCATATCAATGGTGCCATTTACAGCGGAGCCTGAGTCAATTTGCATTTCATCCCTTACCATATCTGCCGGGGTGATAAAACTGCCATTATAACTTCCTCTCGAACCGGCAAATTCAAGGTTCCACTTTTTATACCTTCCGCCAAGAGCAACGGCAAAGCTCGGAGATGACGTGTTCATGCCAATGTCTTCGTAATTAAGATCAAAAGTTTGGCCGTCAGAAATCCGGTAGCCTGAAAATCCACCGTTTAGTCCCATGTAATTTAACCTTACGCCCCCTCCGAAGTCCCATTTGGGACGTTCAATCTGCGCGGGAAGTGTAGTTGAGATCACCAGCAATGCAATAATAAATGTGTTTTTCATGGTAATGGTTTTATAGTTTGGTTATAGATCTTTCTTTAAATTTCACGAGCTTCGATTCACGTGGATGAGGAAAATAAAAGAGTTGTCAATTCTTAAATTCACAGGTAAAGTTCTGACAAGAATTACAATTGGAAGAAAAATAATCCGTGATCCTTGCATCGTTTTTGTAAAATTGATGCAAAGAGTAATTTAAGGGAAAGACTATATAGTGATTTGAGATGCAAAAACAGCCGGGGCGATCCCTTCGGCTTTTTTAAAGGCTGCCAGGAAGGTATTGCGCGACGAGAATCCTGATAATATTCCGATAGCTTCCATGGTCAGTTCTGATGCCCTGCCTTCCCGGATAAGTTTTTTTGCATAGTTAATCCTCCACTCGTTTCTGAAATCGTTAAAGGATTGTTTCTTCTCCTCCCTGAAATAATAGGCAAGATGATGGACCGGAATATCAATCAGAACAGATAATTTAAAAAGATTGAAATTCGGTTTAAGGTACGGTTGAAGTTCTTTCATGCAGGAATCTGCTTTCCTGCCAATGGTATGGAGGTAATCAGATTCAAAACTAACTGGATGTTTATTCGTCTTTTCAGGTGAGGAATCATTTTCCGCATCTTCAGTTTCCAATGTTAAAATTCCCTGAGGCACCCTTGGCAATCCATAGAGTATTTCAGGGAAAAAGAAAGGTGAAATCAACAATCCGATGAGTCCGGTGCTGGATAAAACCTGTAAAACATTAAAGGAGTAAAAAATTCTGATATCATACCATGTGAAGAATTCCAGAAAAATAATGAAATGGCTGAAAATCCATATGATATGCAAGACCAGCAAAACAGAAAGCCATTTAGCCATAAAATGCTGGCGGGACAGAACGGACGATTTGCCTTTTTGTAATAAATAATGGACAAATAACCCGGCCGACCATAAGGAGTACCCCAGAATCAGGACGGGACGGCTAAGGTATGTTACAATTACAGGGAATATAATATAAGTTCCATTGTACTTACCTAAATTCATTGAGTCTTCAACTATTTTGGTTGCCACCTCGACTTTAGCTGAATAAGGAGTCAGCATATAAGGGATTGTGGCGACCAGGAAAGCCAGCATTGGAAGCAAATGCAACAGATCCCATTTCGTCAGGTGCGGGTTGTCGGTCAAAATGCTGCGGAGGTACCAAAACAGCATAGGCCCTATGAGATAGACAATGAAATTGAAGTTTAAAAAAAAGATACTGACAAGGAGGACTGATTTTGAATATAATGTAACGTAGGCAAGGAAATTATGCACGCTAATCGTTAGAAAGAAAAAGCCAAGATAAATTGATGATTTATAATACCTGGCAGTAAAGGATAGCAGGGTTACGGACAGAAAAATACCTAAGAGGGATAAGAATAAAAACATTTTCCTCCTGTTTTCATATAAATTTACACATTTTTCTGATTAAGCAACTTTGCAAATGGTAAGGCATTCATTTTCCTGAAGACAAAAATGATTATTTGCCTGCTTAAGTCATCATAACCTGGTGCAAAGCTGACGTTAAATAAAAACGCCTAAAAGTTTCTGAATAAAGTCGGCTCCGGGTACAGTTTAAAACCCAATAATATACAGATATTGAGGGATTTTCATTTTAGGAAGGATGCATTTTGTCCCCTTGTTTCCTTTTTATCCGACAGCCAGGGACAATATCAAAAATCATCGTACATCAACCTTCTAAAGCAATCTGCGCTTTTGAAAGTCGATAATCACTTAGGAAGTTTATTGCTTCGCAGCAATGCATCGCCCTCACTTTCGCTGTCGAAATGATACAGTTTGGCGATTGTGATCCGCTTTGCAAGCAAGCTGCAGGCAAGGCTTGCCAGCAATGCTCCTGCCAGCGGACCAATCCAGATAGATCCACCATTCAGCCCATTGACCGGAAATGACCGCCGGACCAAGACTGCGTGCAGGATTGGTGCTGATGCCGGAAATATCTGCCTCCAGGGGAACCATGATGGCATACAGAAAAGGAAACATATAGGGTGTAAACTGACGGATTTGCCTGAATCCTATGAATATGACAAGAAGTGAGACCATAATAAAGGTGGTGATGACTTCACCCAGCAATGCAGTTTGTGTGGAATATGCTTCTCCGGGAGGCGTTGCCCCGAAATAAACGCTCCGGCCCATTTCGCCCCAGAATAGCAGGGGCAGGCAGCCAACAATTGCTCCGGTCAGTTGCGCCAATATGTATGTAATGGCAAGGCGTCCCTCAATCTTGCGAAATAACCAGAATACCATCGTAACGGCCGGGTTGATATGTGCTCCGCTTACTTTTCCGATGGGGGATAAGGCAATGGATGCCCCTATGGATCCAAACAGGAAACCGGTGATCACCTGGCGCACTTTCACCTCCGGAATAAGCTGTGCCATCGGGCTGCCGGATCCAAACATAAAAATTACAATCGACAGACCTACCAGCAATAGCAGGGCTGTACCAAAGAATTCTGAAATAAAAAATTTTGTGCGATATTTCAGATATTTTGCATTATTCAAATCATTCACCTCATTCATTCATAATCTACTTAAGTTCAGATACCTTCAATTAATTCTCCAGGCTTCAGAACTTATGAATTAAGAAACGCTCCAGGTTATACTTCTGAAAATTGAATGACCACCTTAATATCATCCGGCTTTCTTTCGAGTGCATTCATAAAGTTCTCGGGCTTTTCCCGCCGGGTGATGAGCTTTGGCCAGCCATGCCCGGTCAGCCTTTGCCAGGGTTTGCCCGGCCCTGAACCACTGGCGCTTGTTTGCATTCACACTGCCAACGATCACCGTGTTTCTTAAGACTGCAGAAGCCGCCATATCAGCCGTTCCGGCCTTGGTCATATGTCCGCCGTGACCCACGCCGGTCAGGCATAATATCCCGTTTGCACCCAGTTTTTGAATACATCCTTCAATCACCTGGTCCGACCCCGGTACATTCAACGATTGCA
This sequence comes from uncultured Bacteroidales bacterium, assembly GCA_963808745.1. Classification (GTDB taxonomy): domain Bacteria; phylum Bacteroidota; class Bacteroidia; order Bacteroidales; family UBA10428; genus UBA5072. Next base: position 35,858 of record CAWEGX010000015.1, on the reverse strand, counting down.
TCCGGTTCAAAATCAAGGTCAGCTACACTTCCGCAGTGATAGATTGCCCCCAGTTCCCTTACCAGGTCGGGTTTAAGTCCTGACTCCATCCGGTCGAGGACATGGATTTCCTGTACTCCCCATATTTTCAGGCTCAGGGCTGCCAGCAGCCCGATAGGACCTGCACCGGTCACCAGCACCCGGTTGGGTTCCCAGAAGGAACGGCGGCTGATCATGCCGATCTGTTCCAGCGCTTTGGTAACAACGGTTGTAGGTTCAAGCAGTACACCGAGGATACCCAGTGTCGGATCAATTTTTATGGCATATTCCGGTTCAATCCTCCAGCGCTCGGACATGTATCCATGGATCTCCTTGATGCCTCTTTCGGTGTAAAGACCATTGCGGCACATGTCCCATTCTCCCACGGCACAATTCGGACAGGGTACAGGATCGGGACGGCGGACAATGCCAACGACCAGGTCGCCTTTTTTGAATCCGGTTGACATGCCCGGATCGATCACGCGGCCCAGGGATTCATGACCCAGGATAAGGTGCTTCTGCCCGGGAGGAGCCCAGCCATATTTTCCTTCCATGATTTCCACATCGGTACCGCATACGCCAACGGCAATGGCTTCCACGAGGATTGATCCGTCACGCACATCCGGTTCCGGAAAATCCATATATTGTGCGGTTCCCGCTTTTTTGGGTTCGACTGTTATTGCTTTCATACTTATTTTTTCTTTGTGTTTTTAGTATGCTTTCGGTGATCATTTTTTGTTTTTACTTCAGTCTGAACCGGCTCCCGGGTTACCTTCAATGCCTTTGCCTTGCTGAATGTAAGGGCATCTTCCATCGACATTTGCGCAAACATCTGCATCGTCCGGGCTATGGTACCTGTCCAGCCCGTCTGGTGGCTGGCACCAATGCCGGCCCCGGTATCTCCGTGAAAATATTCATGGAAAAGTATATAGTCCTTCCAGTCGCGGATCCTCCTGGAATTTCTGAATATTCCCGTACACGGGCCTCTGGCCGGATTCATCCCGCAGGAAAATAGCGGAAAGCCGGGCGGATATTTCCTCCGCAACCTGGTAAAGGTTCATCCTGTTGCCCGAACCCGTGGGGCATTCGATCAGGAAATCATTGCCATAGTACTGGTAATAGTTGAAAAGCGACCGGATGATGATCATGTTGACCGGCATCCAGATCGGACCGCGCCAGTTCGAATTCCCGCCAAACATTCCGTTATCGGAATCTCCCGGCAAATAGGAAACCCGGAACTCATTGCCTCCGACATTGATTATATAGGGATGTTCATCATGTATCCGTGAAAGGGCCCTGATGCCATAGGGACTCAAAAATTCTTTTTCGTCAAGCATCACCGACAGCACCCGGCGCAGATTTTTTTCGTTCAGTACCGAGGCCAGCAGCCTGCCATTCTGGCCCGGTTTGCCGGGATTATGGATAAAGGCTGTCAGCTCCGGTTTTGTCGACAGGAAATTTGATATCTGTTGCGAGACCTCCGGATATTTTTCCTTCATTTCCCGGTTATACACAGTCACTGCGCATAACGGGAGCAATCCCACCATCGAACGCACCTTCAGCTTCTGGTTCCTGCCATCCGGCAGGCAAAGAACATCGTAAAAGAAACCATCCTCCTCGTCCCACATTCCGCCATCCTCGTCATTACGTATCATGGCGGAGGATATCCAGAAAAAGTGTTCAAACAATTTCATGGTGATGGGAACATAAGCAGGATTGACCAAGGCCAGCTGTACGCTGATCTCGATCATGTTCTGGCAAAAAAGCGCCATCCATGCGGTGCCGTCAGCCTGTTCAAGGTATCCGCCCGTGGGCAGTGCCGAACTCCGGTCAAACACCCCGATGTTATCCAGTCCCAGGAACCCTCCCTCAAACGCATTATTTCCCGCCCGGTCCTTCCGGTTCACCCACCAGCTGAAATTCAGCAGCAGCTTATGGAAAGATCGTTCAAGCCATTTAATATCACCTGTGCCGCTGTTCGCCTTTTCAAGGAAAAAGCTGAATATGGTCGACCATGCATGCACGGGGGGATTGACATCGCCAAAATTCCATTCGTAGGCGGGTATCTGGCCGTTGGGATGCTGATATTCCGTGCTCAGCATCAGTTCAAGCTGCTGCTTGCCGAAATCCTCGTCCACCATGGTCAGTGCGATCACATGAAAAGCCAGGTCCCATGCTGCATACCAGGGATACTCCCATTTGTCGGGCATGGAGATAATATCCGCATTGTTCATATGATGCCACCGGTCATTGCGGATCGGGCGCTGCCTTGATCTGGAAGGATCAACACCATGCTGCCTGAGCCATTTGGCCACGTCATAGTTGAAGAACTGTTTTGACCAGAGCATTCCGGCCAGCGCCTGCCGCATCACGTTCTCTTCATCGGCACCCAGGGAAGGAGGAATAACCGTGGCATAAAAATCATCCGCTTCCTGCAGGCGTAATTTGAATGTGTCATCAAAGTGGCTCCCCAGGGCAATGGCCGCCTCGTTTTTTGCAGGCTTTTTATTGCCATCCTCCATTTTCGTCAGACGCAATTTCAGGATCCTGGATTTTCCGCTTTCAATCTCCAGGTTATACCGGGCTGCCGCTTTTGTCCCTGTTTTCTCGGGATTCACAGCTTTTTCCCGGTCCCATACAATCGCGTTATTGATGCCATCCTTCGTGAAAAGAGTCGGGTTCGGTGAACCCCAGAGCCTTTCAGTATTGGTTTCATTGTCAGTAAAAAGCAGGTCATCGGCCCCGGTGACACTGAAAAGCCATTTTCCCAGGTCTTTGTGGGTGGCTTCGATTACGCCTGAAGTTTTCTCAAAAATAAGTTGTTTCAGACCGGGCATTTCAGCATTCTCCCCATCCTGCCAGGTATTGCGGAACCAGAGCGTAGGAATCACCTGTAAGGAAGCAGTTTCAGGTCCGCGGTTAACCACAGTAATACGGATTAAAATATCTTCCGGGGTCTCCTTGGCATATTCAACGAATACGTCAAAATACCGGTTCTCATTAAATATCCCCGTATCCAGCAGTTCATATTCGGGCTCGTGTGCGGCTGCGGCTGCGGTTGGTTGTAACGATGTTGTCGTAAGGATAGGCCGCCTGGGGATATTTGTACAGGTATTTCATGTACGAATGCGTCGGCGTGCTGTCGAGGTAGAAATAATATTCCTTGACATCCTCACCGTGGTTTCCTTCCCCGTTGCTTAACCCGAACAGCCTTTCTTTAAGGATGGGATCCCTGCCATTCCATAGCGCCAGCGCAAAACAGAGCAGCTGTTTATCATCTGAAATGCCGGCTATCCCGTCCTCGCCCCATTTGTATGCACGGGACCGGGCCTGGTCATGCGGAAAATAATTCCAGGCATCACCGTTTTCGCTGTAATCCTCCCGGACAGTTCCCCACTGGCGTTCGCTTAAATAAGGCCCCCACTTTTTCCATGGCGGCTTTATTTTCTTTGGCTTCTTTTAATCGTGTCTTTTCCATTGCAGCTTTTAATCAATAGCTTCCTTTTCCTTTTTCTCCAAATTCTTCTTTACCAATTCCGGCAATTCATGCAGTTCTTTGCTCAGGAAGTAATTCAGGAATGTTCTGATTATGGCCACCGCTCCAAGCTGAATAAGATTTTCATACGTTGGTGCAACCGTTGTTTTTACAATGTCAGAGGCAAGCTGAAACTCCAGGGCAAGGGCCAGCCATCCGCCAAACAACAGGCGCAACCGGTTGTACAGGGGAGAATAGTCCGCCTTCCTTCTTTTAAGTAAAAGAATAAATGTTTTAACAAAGCCTACTGCTATGCATAATGCGGCTGTGAATTCCAGTGCCAGTGCAAGTATCCTGACGAATTCCTCCAATAATAATTCTGCGGTCTCCATAAATTCATGAGTTTATAGTATTTCCTGTTTCCGGAATAGTTTACCTGGTTTATTTTATGCTGTGGCAACCACCTTTGCGGCTTTCCGGCCCATCATAGGGGCAATATAATCAATACTGAGGATAAAAGACCACAGGGTCCATATATCATGACCATCGCCACCATACTTGGATTTACATCCGGTATAGTAAGAACCCCTATGCAGGACAGCCGCTATATTTCGTGTGCCCATTCCCAGGGCCATGACAACCCGCTCACCCCGGTTCAGGCCGAAACCGAAGTAAAATGCCAACAGGCCGATTACAACCATAAAAATGGTCAGTGAAAGCATGGCCATACTGCCTGCAGTAGCCCACATCTGCGGCCGAATAAACAATAAAGCAGAGGATGATTGTCAGTGCTGTGGATAATCCCGCCAGAATCTTTACCGGTTTGAACATCTTATCGGCAACATCGGCTGGCAAAGGTCTTGATTAAAGCACCCATCAGCAGGGGTATGAGCAGGGTAATAAAAAGTGGTTTCAGGAGTGACATCACGCTCAATTCTATTCCTGTTACCAGGAAGGGGGCAACTAACAGGCATTAACAGGAAGATGTGCCGATGGCAGCTACCGGTATAAAAGCTCCGGCGAAGACCACATCTCCATTCGCCTTTGGACAGAAGCGGCGGAAGAAAGGGTGCACAGGGAGCCAGGCTGCCAATGAACAGCACGATTACCTGTACATATTATCCATGCGGAAGCACAAGGGTTATCAGGAAAGCGATTAGCAGGTCCCACCACCCAGCCAAAACCCAGCATCAGGGCCAGGAACTTCGGATTGGCAACTACTTTGAACATCTTGCCCAGGTTAACCTGGATTCCCATGGCCAAAAGGTTCGGAAATGGTGAAAACAATTACCAGCCAGGACCAATATAAGCGGCTGACAAAATCTGAACAAATTCATTCATAGGTCTATTTATTTTAAAGGTTAATTTGCCCGGTGTGAACGGGCCAGCATTCCCCCGGATATATTCCTGGCCTTAAAGCCATTCTGCAGCAATATCCGGGTGGCATAATATGCCCGTTGTGCCGACCGGCAAAGGATAAGGATTTCCTTATCACGCGGCAGCTCGGAAAGCCGTGAACGGAGTTGCGGAAGCGGAATATTCATGGCCCCCGGGATAGATTCAACAGCCAGTTCATGCGGATTGCGCACATCCAGTATAAAGCCATGATCGATGGAATCCCAATGGACAATCGGCATGTCACCCTTCAATACGTCAGCAGCCACCATACCTGCGAAATTTACCGGATCTTTGGCACTTCCGTAAGGCGGTGCATAGGAAAGTTCGGATTCCTCGAGGTCGTAAATGGTGCAATGCATCTGGATTGCCATGGCAAAGGAATCGATCCGTTTGGCAACCGCATCCTCACCGAGAATCTGGGCCCCCAGGAGAAGTCCGTCCGATTTTTGGAACAGCACTTTGATGGCCATCATTTTTGCACCCGGATAATACCCTGCATGGGAATTCGGATAGAGGTAGATCTTTTCGAAATCCTTGTGCCCTATCTGGTTGAGAACTTTCTCACTGGGACCGGTCTGGGCGATCGTGCCCTCGAATATCTTGCATATGGAAGTACCCTGTGTGCCACGGTAGCTCGAATTGCGTCCGGTTATCACATCCGCAGCAATACGGCCCTGCCTGTTGGCCGGTCCGGCAAGCGGTATCAGCGCCCATTGCCCGGTAACAAAATCCTTTACTTCCACGGCGTCTCCCACGGCGAAAATATCGGGATCGGTGGTACGCATGTGTTCATCCACCCGCATTCCTCCGAGTTTGCCGATCTCTATCCCGGCCATTTTGGCAAGAGCTGTTTCAGGCTTCACTCCGATAGCGCGTGATCACAATGTCGGCCGGATATTTCTTGCCTGAAGCGGTAATTACATCCAGGGAACCGTCCGCAGCTTTCTCGAATGCGGCGACACTGTCATTTAATGCCATGACGACGCCATGCTTCACCAGGTATTTCTCCACGAGGCGTGACATTTCCGGGTCAAGCGGCGGCATAACCTGGTTGAGTTTTTCGATGAGCGTTACTTCGAGGCCCAGTTCGATGAAGTTTTCCACCATTTCAAGGCCGATGAATCCACCGCCAATCACCACGGCACGTTTTGGCTTTACCACGGTCTGGAACCCGGTATAGGAATTCATCCCGGTTTTTTCCTCTGCATCCCGGCTGAGCCATTCCTTGATATTCCGGGCATCGGGAACGGTTCTTACGGAGAAGATCCCGGGAAGGTCAATACCCGGAAGCGGCGGACGGATCGGGGCAGAACCAGGGGAAAGAACCAGCTTGTCGTATTTTTCCGTGGTGATGTTCCCGGTAAGATTGTCCCTCAGCTCCACGGTCTTTTGCTTTGCCGATATACCCACCACTTCGCAGTTCGTCCTGCAATCGATGGCGAACTGGTTGCGAAATGTATCTTCCGTTGCCACCAGCAGGCTCGATTCTTTTTCAATGGTGCCGCTTACATGGTAAGGAAGTCCGCAGTTTGCATAGGACACATAGGGTCCGCGTTCAACCAAAAGGATTTCTGCCTTTTCATCCAGCCTGCGGAGCCGGGCTGCACACGAAGCGCCACCGGCCACTCCGCCAACGATAATTACTTTCATGGTTTTCGTATTTATTTTGTTATTGTTTTATTGAATCAGTATCATTAATTCTTCTCAATTTAAGAATTTCCTTTCGAATTTTGACCTCATGCCTGTCCCATTCCCATATTTTTAATACGGGCCTCTTCCCATCCGATAAAACTGGATGCTACCTGTACCATTCCTCTGCCGAAACCGGTTCCAGGTGAAGTGCACCCGAGGGGCATCCCAGGCCGCAGGAGCCACATCCCACGCATTTGTCCCTGTTATAAACCGACATCTTGCCATCTTCGGTTTTTTTCCAGGTGTGTGCAAAAAACTGGCAACGCCTGATGCATTCGCCGCAGTTGGTGCATTTGTCATAATCCTTCACTACCCGGTAATTCGATCTTTCCACGGTTTCGGTGAGATTGCCCAGGCGGCCACCCTGCAATATCGTGCAGCAACAGCCGCAGCAGTGACAGCCACCGACAAACTGGGGTTCTTCGGCTCCCATGGTGAATCCATAGAATCCCTGGATCATCATGGTCCCCAGGGCATCGAGCTCATCCCACAGTTTTATGGCCTCTTCCCGGCTAATGACGTTTTCAGAAAGAGGAACCACGGGCGGCATACCTACGAATCCACACCGCTTGTTGGGCATGCTGCAGCTATGGCCGTGAAGGGCAGCTTTCTCCTTCTTGCACACGCAGTCGAGTACCAGGAAACGGTCATGTCGCTGGAAGTGGGCGTCTATGTCGTTGTGGGGTTCCCGCTTGAGCCATTCGGGTTTAAGCGAGCCGCGCATAGGAATGGTACCCTGCGGGCCGGGACGTGGTGCAAAGATTTTTTCGCCTCCGCCCTCAACAACATATTGCTCGAAGATTCGGGCAAATTCAGCACTTTCGGGTTTCACCTCCTGCAGGTACGATTCATACCAGCCGACAAGAAAAGGGAAGAGGCGGTATCTTTTCACGCCTTCTTCCTTCGTCTGGCCCGGTTTTGCCTCTATTTTTCCAAGTCCCTTTACACCGGTCTCCAGGGCAAGGGTGTCGAGTTTAACCATGCGGCGGGAAATCATCCCTTCAAGCAGCGCGGTAACCTTATCCAGCGGAAGCGGGAGCCTGGCGGCAATTTCTGTCAGCAGTCTCCAGTTTACGGCTCAGCGTGCTGGCAACCAAAGCCTCTTCAGGAGAAAACACCATTTTGATCAGCTTTATTTCCGATTTTGAAGGAGTGCGGGTGAAACCGGCCGGAAGGGCATCCAGCGCATCCGCCAGTTTTTCATATACATCCTCTGATATTTTAATATTGCTCATGGATTGTTGTTTTAAATTATTGTAATTCGCCCGATTATAAACCCTGGCCCAGGTAAATTCCCAGGGACTGTGCAATTCTTATGAATTCGCTTTCAGCCGGCACGGTTCTCACCTTGTCAACAGCGTCCTTCAATGGCACAAACCGGATATCGGGCGGCATAAAAGATACCATCACCCCGTTTTGCCCTGATTTAAGTACCTGGACAGATCCGGCACCATAGGCCATCCCCAGTTGATGGTCGGTTGCGGTGGGATTTCCACCCCGGGCCCAGGAACCAATTACCAGCGGATAGGTTTCTGCAGTTACCAGTTTTTGAAGCCTGGATGCAACCGTACCCGCCACCTGGCCTGCGGCAATGGTCTCCGGGGTAGTTCCGGATGACCGGTCATTCTGATCTTCGGGGTAATCAATGAACTTTGCCCCTTCGGCAACCACCACGAGCCCATAAGGTCTCCTGACTGATATTTTATCTTTTAACCGCTTTGCCAGGTTCTTCAGATCGCATGGAATCTCCGGCATCAGCACCGCATCGGCACGGACGGCAATACCAGCCTGAAGTGCGATCCACCCTGCATGTTCACCGGGAACTTCAACAACAGCAATCTTGCTGGCTGATTTGGCCGCCTGGTAAGCCTTGTTCAGCATTTCGATGGTAACGCTGAGGGCACTGTTGAATCCAAAGGATATGGCCGTTGTGGCAATATCGTTCTCGATCGATCGCGGAATGCACACGGTATGCAGTCCTTTGTTATGCAGCTTATGCAAAATGCCAAGGCCCTGGCCGCTCACGATGGAAATCAACGCATCAATGTCTTCTTCTTTCAGCCTTTTTAAAATCTGATCGGAAAGATCAACTTCTCCCGTTACCGGAGGAAGCATGAAAAGGATCGATCCGGGGAGCCTGGCCCAGTATGCCTCCCGGTAGCCGGATCGAGGTTTTCAATCAGTTCGGGGCTGAGATGAATCAGTCCGCCTCCGGGATAACGATCCGGTTATAAAAGTCCGGCGAAGCCGTCGCGGATGCCGAGCATTTCCCATCCCAGTTTGCCTCCGGCAATGGCTGCTCCCATAACCACTGCATTTGTGCCGGGAACAAATCCCGACCCCACATTGATGGCAATGCGCCTGTGCGTACCTGCGTGACCCAGATTTTTAATCATAATTTCTTCTTTTTCAGGTTAATGTGTTATTTATCTGTTTTAAGGGCAATTATTTCTTTGGAAAAACAAAAATCACGGCCGTCCTCACACCAAACCTGGCTTTGCTTCCTTCCGGGGCAGCCACGTGTATGCGGGGTCCGACCTGGAATTGCACAAGCTGTTTTCCGAATTTTGTCAGCGCACCGGCCATAATGTTAACGAAGGCATTCGTCGTTCCGGCAAGCGTTCCGGCCCGCGGGTAATAGCATTTTCAGGGCAGGCTGTTTTACAACCATATCTGGTCTTGCAACTGTAAAATTTCAGTTGTGCAATGAAGCCGGGGCCCTTAAGAATACTTTCATTATTACTCATATTATAACTTTTTAAAGGTTTGAGATTTTTGATTTGCTCAATCCGCAATTGTAAATCCGCACGCGATAGCGATGGAATTCGTCAGTATTTTGGCAACAGTCTTTATAATTATAGTATACTCTTGTTTATGCGAAAGTCTCTACTCTTACGTCGGCTGACCAGGGGCTGTTGAAAAAGTTCGTTTTTACCCCCAAACCCCCCAAGGGGGCTTTCTAAATTCACTGGATTTCAATAAGTCCCCCCTCGCCTTCGCGTAGCCGCTTCGGCGGAGCAAGGTTGGGGGTTTGGGGTGTCATAGAGAAAATTGACTTTTGCAATAGCCCAAAATTCCGTTAATTTGTTACTAAATTATAAAGAATTACATCGTTATCGGGAACGCAATTCCATTATTTTACCGGAGTCGGCCTCCAAACGCCTCGTCAATCATCGCCTGAAAGCGTTTGACCACCTCATCGGATGGTGTTTTGTAATCATCCAGTTCGTATACCACACCCAGCGATTCATACTTGCCCAGGCCGAAACGGTGATAGGGCAGCAGTTCATAATCAATTACATTCTTGTGTGGCTTTATAAATTCCAGCACACCAAGGATATGTTCATCATCTGCATTCACACCGGGAATGAGTGGGGTACGGGCAATGAAATCTATGTTGGGAAAAGTCTCATAGGCCTTTTTAAAGTTTGCCAGGATCCGTTCGTTACCAACGCCTGTCCACTTTTTATGCCTTTCCGAATCCATTAACTTCAGGTCGTGAAGCATGGTATCGACATGAGGCAAAACTTTCTCGAGATTTGCCCAGGGTGCATTGCAGGCTGTTTCTATTGCTGTATTAATGCCCCTGTTATGGGCTTCCTGCAACAAAGCTGCAGTAAAGTCGGGTTGCAGCATCACTTCGCCACCGCTCATTGATAACCCTCCGCCGGAACTGCGATAGATGGAGGCGTCTTTTTCCACTTCGTCCATTACTTCGCGAACTGTCATTATTTTGCCAAACATTTCGAGAGCGCCGGTGGGGCAAAGCGCAACCATCTCCTGTGTAGTGTCTGCAGCCAATTGCCAGTTCACTTTTACCTTTGAATCGTCTCCTTCCACAAAATAATAACCACCTTCGGGGAAGGGCGCTTTGAGGCAGATGCTGCACTTCTTCCCTTCACATTTTTTGGGATCGTATGATACTTCCGGCTTCAACCTGATACTTTCAGGATTACCGCACCATTTACAGCGAAGCGAGCATCCCTTAAGGAAAACATTCGTGCGGATACCCGGGCCATCGTGGCTGCAATAGCGCTGGATATTCAGAACTCTGCCTGTAATATCCAATATATTATTTGTTTGATTTATCATGATTCTTCCCTCCTTATTTTCCAATGTAAATACCAAGTGAATCCGCTACCTTAAAAAACATGCTTTCAGCAGGTATCTTCCTTACCTTGTTGATAGCCTCGACAAGCGGAACGAACTTAATATCGGGAGGAACAAACGATACCATTACCCCGTTACTGCCGGCCTCGAGTGCCTGGATAGCCCCTGCACCGTAAGCCACACCCAACTGCCGGTCGACTGATGAGGGGGCACCACCCCTTACCCAGGGGCCCACGACCATGGCAAAAGTTTCTTCTGCTATCCGCAGTTGCAAGCCGGTTGCCACATCCTGTGCAGCCTGTCCTGAGTTGTGAATGACAAATTCACTGTTGGCATCGTTTGTTGCCAGTGGCGATAACGAAGCTTTCAGTGAGGATACGGGTTCTTCATTTTTAGGCTGATTGATAATTTTTGCACCTTGTGCCACCACAACCAGACCCCAGGATTTTTTACCGGACATCGCATTTTTCAGGTGTGATGCCACATTTTTCAGGTCTACCGGAATCTCGGGAATCAGCACCGCATCGGCAGCAACAGCAATGCCGGCCTGCAGGGCAATCCATCCGGCTTCCTCTCCCTGCACCTCAACCACTGCAATTTTATGGGCCGCCTTGGCGGCCATCCGCGCACGGTCAAGCATTTCAATGGTAAAAGTCAGGGCGGTGTTAAACCCGAAGGATACCGAAGTGGAAGCAATTTCATTGTCAAGGGAGCGTGGGACACATACCGCATTAAGCCCTTTCCGGTGAAGCTGGTAAAGAATGGAAAGACCCCTTCCGCCTACGATCGAAATAACGGCATCGATGTTTTCAGCCTTCAGTCTTTTAAGCAGCTCATCCGACATGTCCACTTCTTCCACCATTTCATCCTTATTGATGGTGCGGACATTAAACGGATCGATATGGGCCGACTGGCCGAGTACACTGCTTGTATTCGGATCCAAATTCAATACCCGGGGATTGATTGCAATTAATCCGCCATCGGGGTATTTTTCGGGATGAAGTATACCTTCAAACCCATCGAGAATACCCACCAACTCCCAGCCTAGCTTGCCGGCGGCAAGAGCAGGCGCCTGCAACCACAGCGTTTATGCCGGGAATGTAACCGGCGCCTACCATTATGGCAACGCGCCCGGGCAAACTGCCCTGACCCTTTTTTTCACTCATAATTATTTTTTCTTAATTATTATATGCATTTGTATAAGAAAATATTTATAAGGCATGGCAATCTGCCATGCCTTATTTATACTTATTCTCAATTTTAATTTATACGCCGCATTTATGAAGAGTACGGCTGATGATCTCATTCTGGACACCTACGTGCAGTTTTGTGAAGAAGGCGCTGAAACCTGCCACCCTGACCACGAGGTCGCGGTAATTTTCAGGATGTTTCTGTGCATCCCTGAGGATCTCGGTGTTCAGTACATTGAACTGAATGTGATAGCCACCGTTATCGAACAGTGTCCTGATCAGATGCAGCACATTGTCCCTGCCTTTACGGGTTTCGAGCTGATCCGGCGGAAGCTTCATGTTCATGTGCGTGGCACACCACTTCACTGCATCGTTGCTTTTAGCAGCTGACATCACCAGTGCGGTAGGACCGTTGACATCGGTTCCCGGCATAGCCGAGAGACTTCCGTCGGTAAGCGCCACCCCGGCTTTCTTGCCGCTCGGCAGAGCTCCTGTGACCATGCCCATAGGGTTATGGACACTCTTGGAGTATTGGTCGAGCGAGGACTTGATGTCCTTGCTGATGTAGTTACCACCGCCATCTACCTTGCTAAACGCCTCCACAACGCTGTCGTTCACCCTGTGCAGTAACCGGTTCATTTCCGGGATATCGTTTCCGTGCTTGGGTGCTTCAAAGCACATTTTCCCAACTTTCTGCATATTCTCCCTCGAAGTTGGCCGCCAGTGCTTTCCTCAATTCGGCCATGGTAATCTTCTTGTCGTCGAACACCAGTTTCTTCACCGCCATCAGCGAGTTGGCAGCGTCAACGCTGGCAACGCAGATCTGGGCGACCGTATAGTAGTTGGCCCCACCGTGCCAGACTTCGAGGCCGGTCTCAATGCAGCCTCCGGTAAGAATGGAACGCCAGGCAACCGGCAAGACTTCAGCGTTCAGCATGCTTGCGATCCATGCACCCCTTCTGAGGGTATCTTCACAGAATTGAAGTTGTTTCTCAAAAGCCGCATATAATTCTTCAAAGTTTTTGAAATTCTCGGGATTGCCGGTCTTGGGACCGATCTGCTTTTTGGTGCGGGGATCGAAGCCATCGTTCATGGTTAACTCCATCACCTTTCCCAGGTTGGGCTGGCCTTCCACCGGGTGACCCGTCTCGTAGGGAATATAGCTTCCCACGCAGGCTCCTACACAGGTGCGCCGTGCTTTCCCCAAATCCAGATGGCCCATCCTTTCGGTGTAGCCCCAGAGATGCAGTGCCCGCTTGAACATCACCTCGGCATTGAGGAATTGAGGCATACCAACGCCGGTGCCGATGACATCGAAGCACTTTTCGAGAAGCTTCCCGGGTGTGAGCGGGGTGACAGCACATGAAAGAGGAGGCTGTGGCAAAGCCAGGTATTCACAGGAATCGAGGATCACATAGTCCATTTCTGCAGTCGCATCTTCACCTTTCTCGGTATAACCGCCAAGGGTGATACTCTGTCCCAGGTCGGCCGAGTTCTGCTTGGCAACGGCTTCTCCATAGTAATAACCGATCTCATTCAGCTTGATCGTGAGGTTTTCGAACATGAATACCGCATCTTCATAGGTAACGAGGCCGGCGGCCTTGTCGCGCTGGTAGAATGGTTCGAAGTTCTGTCCCAGGTAGGCCTCGGAGTAACCGCAGCCAATTTGTTCGAGTTCTGCACTCAGGTGACAGATGAAGTGACTCTGTATGGCCTCGCGTCAGATTCCGGGCCGGATGTTCGGGAACCCATTCGCAGGTTTCGGCAATAGCAATCAGCTCTGCTTTCCGGGTTTCGTTCTTCTCCTTGGCCGCCATTTCCCTGGCCAGTTCGGCATAACGATGAGACAGCCTGATGACAGCCTTCATGACGATCTGGCAAGCCTCGTAGAAGTAGAGTTTGGAAGTGTTCGGCTGGCGCATCTCGAGGGCCATCTGCCGCTCTTTCACATCCTTGATCATGCTGCTCAAGTCCCTCGTTGTAAACCTTGGGATAGTTCAGGTTGCCACCACCACCCGGCCAGCTGAAGAACTCGGCAATGAGGCCCGCCTGGTAGATGGGTCTCGGATCAAAACCATACCGTTTCTCAAATATCTCCAGCACCCGCGGCCTCATCGAGCGTTTTTCCCAGTATTTGATGGCCCATTCGTTCGCCTTCTTGTCCTCAGGAGTCTTCGAATTCCCGACAACATTCTCTTCCTTCATCCAGTCGATGTTCCATTCCGGGAACGTGTACATGGCGTTTACGCTACCTGCCATGCTGCCCACAAACAGGTTGTCGTCGATGTAGAGCTTCTTCTGCTCCAGTACTGCAGCCAGGAACTTGGCCCGGCGCATGATCTGCTGATCCCCGGCAGTCTCCTCATAGACTTTCTCCATGATCCGGACGCGCTCGAAATCCACTGTGGGATCGGTACTCCTTAGTTGATCTTTCAGCCGGTCTATCCGTTCCTTATCGGCTTTTACCCTGGCTGTTGTGGGATTTAATGTTTCTGTTTTCATTTTTATTTCTCCTTTTACATGTAATGTTTAGCTTGTTATGGATTATTTCATAATAATATGTAATCGGGCGTTATATTCATTTTTTATAGTCTGAGTAATTCCGGAAAACTTATAGCTGAATCAGCCTGTTTTTCCATCATTGAATTAAGTTCTTGGGCAGTTCTTATGCGCCGGGCAACAATTTCAAGAATCCCTTTCCTGAAACTCCGGATGGTGTACTTGAAATTGTCGTGATCCAATATTTCGCACATGACAATATGATCCGTCGGATCATCGCTCTCCTGTTTGCATTCATGGCAGAAACCGTAAATAACGGTTACCTCGTTTACAACCTCCTGCGAAGTCCATTGAATTTCTCCGTATCCGCCAAATTCATTGTGCCATAAATTGCCCCATCTCCTTATATCGTGGCGCCAGCCTGAAATGGAAACCTGCCGGGTATTATCTAAAACACCTGTCCCCGGAGGTACCATCAATCCGGCTTCGGTACCCAGGGATGAGAACTTCCCGCTCAATTCAGGCCAGTTGAAGACCACCTCACGCTGGTATTCACCGTTTCTGGAAATCTTCCCCGACCAGCTTCCGCCAAAGTAATCCCGAAATAATTCTGCTGTTAACTCAGCCATAATTCTATTTTAAAATCAAATGATACAGGAATCTTTGTTGCGTATAATAAATAATTCTGTTTCAGTTTATTTAAAATTAGAGTGTGCCTTAACCCATTACAATACTGATGTGTCGGTATTTTTTTTAGTTTTGCAGGTAATTGTGTTATATAAGACTCATTTCCATTCTATGGTTTCTAATCCTTATAGTTATAGTATCTTCTTTGATTTTATAGATTCCTATTTGCCATCGGGGTTTCTTAAAATTAAAGCCTGATGATCCTATTATCCAGCGGCTGGATCAGGTGATGGAAGAAAATGATCAGTTTATTACTGTTGCTGATCTTGCTCAAATTAAATTTCTTTATGTCAGTAAAAAAATACGGCAGATGATCGGAGTAGATCCGGAACAGCTTAATCCCGAACATTTTGTTGGAGTTACACACCCTGATGATTTAGGCAGATTGGGGCTTTTGAGGGCTCTGACATTTACCGTTGAAAAGGAGGTATTGGAAACACAAAAGGGAAGTGCTCTGGCATCTTTCTCTTTAAGGCTGCGTAATCCTTCCGGTGTCTATTTTAATGCTCTTTGTCAGGCCTATTTTTTCTCTTCCCAGATACCTCAGAAGAAAATCTATCTGATTCAGGTTATCAGTAATGTTGACTTGTATAAAATAAAGAAAGACCGTTTTCATCATTATGTCGGAAATGATCTTTCGCTGTTTAAATTTCCTGACCAGAAATTGCTGGAAATTGGTCCTGACCTGACCTATCGTGAATTGGAGATCATCAGACTCATTGAGTCGGGTTTGAGCAGTAAAGAAATAGCTGACAAATTATTCCTGAGTGTACATACTGTAAATACTCATCGCTCCAATATCCTGGAAAAGTCAGGTAAATCGCAGATCTCCGATCTGATTTATGAGTTAAAGGAAAAAGGATTACTGTAGAGATTTCAAAATGTCAAAGAACTTAGAACCAGGTTCCTGAATCAGCCTGATTATGTTTTTGCTTTGTTTTCTTCTTCGCTCTTTTTTACAGAATCATTGAATACTTCCCAACTCAATTCAGTTCCTGCTTTCATATCCTCCCAGGCATTTCCGCTTGCTTCCCTGATTTGGGTAACTTTATTCTGCAACTCTTCTTTTTTTAAAAACAGCTCTTTTATCTGTTGATGGTAATCCGCTTTTACCTCCTCGACTGCCTTGTCTGCAATCGCTTCCAGTTCACCTATCTCACGATCCAGTTCATTAAGCCTGGCAGCTATTTTTTCGATATACTCTCTTCTATATTCCATTACCGGGTTTTCTTGTTTGAAAGGGGAAATAAACAATGGAATTTCAGATGAATGTAAAATGTATGTATTCAAAGGTATCCACTAAACACACTGTTATCAATACAGATAAATCTGTATTTTTTTTGTAATATTGAACCTTTGATATATTAGCTACTCTATTGGAGATAAATTCCAGATACGAGGATTACAGCCTGTTTTATAAGTTTTTCGTAACTTATTCCGAACAAGATTTCAAAGCGATCAATCCGAATGATCCGCTTATGAAGGAGCTGGACAGCTACATGGACAGTAACAGGCAGCTATTTTATATAACTGATGTTATACAACTGGATATAAAATTCATCAGCAAGGGAGTAAAGTCCATGTTCGGCTATGGACAGGGAAAAAGTTACTACAGGATTTTTTCTTACCACCACACATCCGGAAGATCTGAAACGTCACCGTCTTGCCAGGTCAAAACTGATAAGTGTTGCCGAAGAGCTTTACATTCAGAAAAGCGGTACAAAGATCATTTCGGCAAATTTCAGGGGAAGAATACCGGGGACAACGGAATATGCCGATTATCTGTATCAGTGTTTTATTTTTTACAGTCAGATCCCCTATCCATCCACATTTCTCATACTTGTTATTACTGATATTTCAGGATTTGAGAAACCCTTTAAAGGATTTCATTACTACATTGGAAATGATCCAAAAATCTTTCGTTTCCCGGATAAGGAATTGCTTACATCCGGACTTATTTTTTCACATTCCGAATTCAAAATCATTGAACTCATTGATCAGGGACTAAGTACCAAAGAGATCGCTGAGAAGCTTTTCAGGAGTCCTCTTACTATCAATACCCATCGGAGTAATATTATTAAAAAAGCCGGAAAATCATCTATTGCAGGAGTAATCAGCGATCTTAAAGCAAAGGGATTACTTTAAATGGAATCTTTGTCCTTGAACCTTAATTAATAAAATTATTATGTCTACAACCGAATTTCTGGCGTTTATCCCCTTGCTGATTTATGGCCTTGGCCTCACACTCCTGTTAGGGGAATGGAAACGTGTTTTTGACCGCAGTGAAGTATTCCTGCCTTATACATTAATGACCCTTTTCCTGACAGAAATTATGGTTTACAATGTATTCATTTATGAACGCCTTATTGAACAACTGGCCGGGTTAAGCTACCTTCATTATCTTGTTTTTCTTATTTCACCCATTCTTTTTTACCTGGCAGTACTTGTCTTCACCCCTGAACCGGGTGATAAAACAAAAGAACATTTTATAAATAGAATGCCGCTGTTTTACGTTCTGATCGCTTTGCTGACTGCCACCAATTTTTTCTACAAGCTTGAAGAATCGATATACGTAAGTATCAGTAGAGTAGTTTTTATAATATGTAGTTATCATCTGTGGCTTTACGAGAAAAATCTGGCTTACCTATGTCTTAATTGCCATGTGGCTTATAACACTGATTTTCAGAGGTTCAATAATCTCCAGGGGTATTTGATTATGAGTTGAATGTTGATCTGCGGATTTCTGACAATAATTCTGAGTCCTCGTTGCGAGGACGTTCATCAGGTTGACGGCAACGGATCGGACCATCCTCCGGCAGGCTCCATCATTCCCTTTGTCTCCCGGGGTCCCCAGGTATGAATGTCATATTCAAAAACAGGTGAATCCATTTTAATATAGGGATCAACTATCCGCCATGCTTCTTCAACGTAATCCTGCCGTGCAAACAGCGTGGCATCCCCGTCAAGGGCATCAGACAGTACACGCTCGTAGGCGTCTTTTTCCTCCGGGTAGGGTCTTGGCCTGCCCGATACTTCGGTAGGGACCGCCACCATTTCCTCTCCGGCTGCCATAATACTCATTCCGAAGCCCACATTTACATCCGGACTAATCCGCAAGCGTACATAATCGGATGTGGTGGCAATTGCAGAAAAGGCTGAAGGCAGGCGCTTAAGGCGCACCATGATTTCGGTGCATGTCACCGGAAGATTCTTTCCTGCCCGGATATATACAGGTACTCCCTTCCAGCGGGGGGTGCCAATGAACAATCGCATGGCCGCGAATGTCTCGGTTTTTGAACCCGGTTTCACACCCGCTTCGGATTTATAACCGGCAAACTGTCCCCTGATCACGTCATTTGCCCCCAAAGGCTCAATGGCTTTAAGGATCCTGACCTTTTCATCCCGTATGGATTCACTGTCCCGGTCCGCAGGGGATTCCATGGTTAAATTGGCCAGGACCTGGAAAAGGTGATTCTGGATCACATCCTTGATGGTGCCGGTGGCATCATAAAAGGCACCGCGTCCCTGGATACCAAAATTTTCAGCCATCGTGATCTGTATGCTTTCAATATACTGATGGTTCCAGAACGGTTCAAACATGGAATTTACAAACCGGAAGAACAGCATATTGTTTACCGGCCTTTTCCCTAGGTAATGATCGATCCGGTAGATCGCAGATTCATCAAAAGTACCGGATAAAATTCCATTGAGCTTTTTTGCAGAATTGAAGGTCAGTGCCAAAAGGCTTTTCAACAACGATACGCGCTCCTTTTGCACAACCCGATTTTTCCAGTTGAGAGACCACGGTCCCGAAAAGGACCGGGGGAATCGCCAGGTAATGGGTAGGATTTTGGGAAGCGCCCAGTTTTTTGCGGATCTCAAGAAAAGTATCCAGGTCATTATAGTCACCGTCAACGTATTCCAGGAGGCTGCAAAGCTTGTTAAAAGCATTGTTATCCATTTTCCCGTATTTTTCAATGCTCTCTCTGGCACGGGAACGCAGTTGCTCCAGTGTCCATCCGGCTTTAGCCACCCCGATGACCGGAATGTCAAGCGTTCCCCGCCTGGCCATAGCCATCAGCGAGGGAAAAATCTTTTTATAGGCCAGGTCGCCGGTCGCGCCAAAAAATACCAGAGCATCTGATTTCCCTGATTGTAATCATAATCTTTTATTTAGCGGGTTTTTCATGGTGACCGCCAAACTGGAAGCGCATAGCCGAAAGCAGTTTATCCTGGTAATCCGATTCTCCCCTGGAATAAAAACGGGCATAAAGTGCTGTGGTCAGCACAGGCACGGGAACCGCTTCATCGATCGCGGCATTGATCGTCCACCTTCCTTCGCCGGAATCGGATACATGCCCGGTAAATCCTTTTAAACTTACATCTTCGGCAAGCGCCGTTGCTGTCAGATCGAGCAGCCAGGAGGAGATAACACTGCCCCGCCGCCATAATTCAGCAATGTCAGCCAGGTTAAATTCATACTGGTAATTTTCGGGAAAGCGGAGTGGTGTGGTCTCTGAATCGACATCCCCCTTCGTCTTTCCTATGTTTGCCGATTCCAGGATCCCCATTCCTTCAGCATAGGCAGCCATCAGTCCGTATTCAATCCCGTTGTGCACCATTTTCACAAAATGTCCTGCCCCGTTGGGACCGCAGTGCAAATATCCCTGTTCGGCCGTGCTTTTAAGTTTTTCACGTCCCGGAGTAGCTGGAATAGTGCCCCGGCCGGGTGCCAGGGATGCAAAAACCGGATCAAGATGCTGCACAATTTCATTTTCCCCGCCGATCATCATGCAATATCCGCGTTCAAGTCCCCACACGCCGCCACTGGTCCCGACATCAACATAATGTATGCCGTCTGCATTGAGTTGTTTTGCGCGCCGGATATCATCCACATAAAAAGAGTTTCCACCGTCAATAATGATATCGCCTTTTTCCAGTAAGGGATGAAGATCAGCCATGGTCCTGTCCACAACGGCTGCCGGCACCATCATCCATATGGCACGAGGTTTTTCCATCTTGCTGACAAAATCAGCCAGGGAAGCCGACCCGATGGCGTTTTCCTTTTCCATTTCCAGAACGGCTTGCTGAGAAACATCGTACACCACGCATTGATGGCCATTCTTCAGCAACCTCCGGACCATATTGGATCCCATCCTTCCCAATCCGATCATTCCGATTTTCATACGCTGTTTCTTTTATATTATTACCTGAAAATCATTTACCCCAACGGTACTGCCAGACCAGTCCCACGGCATCAAAATCACTTCCCGTGCGCGTTGAAACACCTGTACTGAGATGAAACTTAAGCGTATTGTGAATGTTCAACGGAACGGCAAAGGTAAATCCTAATCGCGAATTTTTTTGCAGATCGTTGCCTTCAACACCTTCCAGGGTAGTCCGGCCTCCCCAGTAATAGGTACCATCCAATGCCGCCCATATGCCGCGTTTGAAACCGTAACTTACATGCCCCTGGATGGAACCTATAGGCGCCTGCGACCGCGTCTTTCCATTAAAAAAGTCATAGTTTACAGTATAAAATGTAACACCCGCTGCCAGTTCCAAAAACAGGGGACCGAATTTTTTTGAAATGCCAATTTCCGGTTTGAAGCTATACCGGTTCGTTCCAATATTGACCAGTTTCGTGGCATCATACTGACCCAATGGCACAAACACCTGGATACTGGCTCCTATAACAAGGTTCTGCCTGTAATCTTTGAACTCCGCCCTGGACAGGGGCGGAGCTCCTATGAAATTCACCGAAACACGAAATCTTGGATCACCCAGTCCGGAAACATCCCGGTAGACAGGCATTCCATTATTTTCTGCAGATCCTGAAAGCCATACATACGGCATGATCACGTCCATTTTACCCGACATGCCGGCAAAGCCAAAAGAACGGGCATAGGCTAATACAGTTCCGTGGATCTTGATATTTGCATTTTCAAGCGGAACCGCCGGGTCAAACAAGACCCCGCCGGATGAATAGGCATACCCGGCGAGCAAAAAATTCATGCGTACCGGAATATTTGAATAAGCCCGTGGTTCAAGGTCCTGGCCATGCAGAGATGATAGTTCTGAAATGAATAGAACAGCACAAAATAAGCCCCTCAGTCCCTGCCTGAAATCCATGGTTCTTTCTCCTAAATTGAAAGTTTCAGCTTTATTTCTTCAATTTCACCCGGGTTATATTCCTCGTCAAAACAGGATCCCGGCATATTATAAATACGCAGCACAAGATACCAGTTTATTCCGGGAATTGTCTGCAGCCAGTTTGTGGCCTTATCATTCTGAGCGGAGGGGCCAAACCGGATGTCAACTGAACCATCGGGATTCACATTAAGCTTCTTGCAGTTGCTATGAACAGAGGGCCATAGCTGGTCATTCTGAATAATCAGTTGAGTCCGGCTGTCGTAAATTATTACCGACCAGAAGCTGCATTTTAAAATGCAGGGAAGCAGGTGCAACCTGTAGTTTTTATTCCCGTCCAATGGACGGCCCATGGAATCCGAGATAAATTCATGCTGGTAATCTTCATCCATGTTTTTTTCAATATTTTCAAGCATACATTTTAATCAATCATAACAATAAAAGAAGCCTGAACTGATTATAAATAATCAAAAGTCCGAAGGCAACCTGGATAATGCCCAGGATCGCGCCCAACAGGGAAAGTGCAACGGCAAGGTATTTTAATATGTGCCGTGTAATTAGCATGAAAACCAGGTTCAGGGCCATAATCCCGAGAACGATCAAACCAATTGTCAGCTTGCTTTTGTAATCGGCATACATGCTCATACTAATAATTACCAGGGCAATTCCATAAGGAGTAACTATGGTTGGAAAAGCAAGCGGGTTCATCGCCATCTTCATCGTAGGGGTGACAGTCTTTTCTTCAATGTCAGGGTGTATCGAGAACTGCCTGATGATATTCAGAAGTGCCATAAGAAAAAGGATAATACCTCCGGATATACCAAGTATAGGCATAGGTATGCCATATCTGCTCATGATTGTCTGTCCCAGAAAGGCTGCCATCAATAGGGCAATACTCGAAAAAAGTATGGATCGGATTGCGATCTGGCGTATAAAAACCGGATCCGCCCCCCGGGTGATCTGTGCAAAGGGGCCAATGATCTTAAAAGGTCCCAGCATCAGGAAGAGAAAGGTGAAGGCCTGCATTTTGTCCAGCATGGTTTCAGTTTTATAAGTTAATAATTTTACTTTGCCTGATGAGAACGTGAAAGCATGCAAAAGGAAGCGCCAATTGATGTTTAGTAAATACGTAAGTCCGTATAATCCGATATTTAACTCAGCCCGCTTAGGTTGAAAATGATCCCGAAAAACAGAACAATCCCGATTGCAGTGACGGTGCCCGTTATAAAAAGGGAATACCGGGGATGCCTGAGGTTATAATGCAGGCTGTAACTTTTAAAAATTGCCAGATTCTCGATTGTGCCCAGCACCAGGGAAATAATTCCCAGGCCGATCATCAGCAGGCCAACCACTTTGGGACTGGAAACAGCCATTAGGGTCTTTCCCATCGCTGCGAGCTGCTTGTCCTGCGTATCAAGAAATTTATAAATTGTAAACCCGAAGCTGATCAGTGACAGGCCTGTACGCACCCAGGCCATGAGTGACCGGTCGGCAGCCATCAAAGTCCGTTCAACCGCCATTTCATTGGCATCTTTTGCAGACATTTCACCCATTGGTTTGGCTTCTTTACTGTTTTTATTTTTTTTTCTTCCATTTCTTTATTTTTTTCTACAACATCTTTTTATACCTTCTTCGAAGTTTCATACATCCCGGGTGTTATTTCTATATTTATTGTTCAATAAAAGGACGGCAAATCGGAAAATTTTCATTTGCCGTCCTTTTGAACTTTCTTTCTGTCAGCCAATCCGGCCGCCAGATGCCAGTGAACCGGCGGCGGCAGGAAGTTTTGAGGTAGTTCGTTTTTTCCATTCGGCTTCAAGCAATTCCCTGGCTGCCTGTTCAAGGATATCCGGAGCAGCCCATTCATGTACATCAAAGTCGTTCTTGATATATCCATGTTTCAGCATAAAATCTTTGCCGATTTCCACGGAAACAAGGTTTTGAGGCGACAGGTTGGGAACCAGGTCGATGGGTTTGATTCCTTCATATGTATCTTCTACATCCAGATAGAATGTCTGCCTGTCGAGAATCCCTGCAGCCGCGTGTTTGTTTTCGTTGCTCCAGCGTCCCACCCTGATCATGCCTTTCATAAAGGCAACAGCCAGTTCACGGATGTTCATTGTACATCACATCGGAGCAGGTGATTGCAGCGGGTATATTGGCTACCTGCAGCGTCCAGTCGGGATACAAGGATAAGTCTTCAATAGCCTTGAATTTGCCGGTGCTTCCTGAAGATGCTGGAACGGTTTGCTTTGCGTATAGCAGGCATCTATTATTCCTTTTTCCAAAGCGGTCTCTAACGGCCGGAATGCAAGGTCGTGTTTATGATCGCGTTGTAACCACAGGTCAGATGGGTTATACATGGGCTCCAGCATCTTCGGATCATTGTACCAGTCATCGGCATAGGGGAATTCAACGAGTTCAATATCTTTCATGGTCATTCCGTTCATCCGGAGCATCAGCTCAATACCCTGGTGTTCCTGGATTCGCCACCAGTCGTTTTTAACCTGGTTCATACTTCTGGAAATCCCTATTTTTTTTCCTTTGAGGTCAACCATCCGGTAAATATCGTCCCTTGAGCGAACCATCATACAGCCCCCTTCTTTAGGCGCATGGGTTACTCCCAGGAGCTTTGTCCTGCGTATGTCGGCATGAACGTGAATCGGGGGAAACAAACCGCCAAAGCGGATGAGGTTGTCCAGGTTGTGAATGTAGTGGGGGTACCAGTCTGTCTCACGCCTGTAGCGAAAATAATCATATTGTACCCCAGTTTTTTGTATTCTTCCCGTGTCCAGCCAAGTTCCTGATCCACATTACTTGCTGATATAAGCGGGCAATTGGTATAGTAAACTTCTTTCCAGTTCAATGGAACCACGTTTAGTTTTGTGTTTTCAAAAGTCGTGACTTTTATTCCATCTGTTTTTTTTTCATTAGCCATTTTTGACAGATTTAAAGGTTAATATTTATAAAATCATTTCTTAGAGGCAATTAGCACGATCTTATCAGAATAAAATTACTTTCAATTCTGACCGGAGTCAATACTTACCAATCCGTATTTTATATAACTTCAAACCCTGTTAAATCATTCACCAGCTTTCATCATGCGTAGTGAATATCAAGATTATAACCTGTTTTTCAGATTCGTCAGACACATTTTCCCCGGTTGATTTTAAGGGAATAGATCCGTTGGATCCGCTCGTTGTGGAACTTGACCAGATGCTGGAAAAAAACAACCAGTTTTTTTATGTAGGGGATATCCTGCAGATGAAATTTCATTATGTAAGCAGGCAATGCAAAACAATGCTGGGAATTGAACCGGATGAACTCAGCCCTTATCATTTCTTTGAAGCCACGCATCCCGATGATATGCAGAGGCATACGCTGGGAAGGGCCAAGCTGTTCAAAATGGCCCACGACCTGTATGCCGCGGAGAAAGGAACTTCCCTGTTAAGCGTTAATCTTAAATTGCGCAATCCGCAGGGAGGATATTCTGAAATTCTTATCCAGTTATACCTTTATTATAGTGAAATTCCGTATAAATCGGTTTTTGTTATTAAAGTACATACCAATATTGATGGTTTCAAAAAGAATAAGAAGGGTATCCATTTCTACGAGGGAAAAGATACTACCCTCTTCAGATACCCGGATAAAGAATTATTGATGATCGGCAATCCCCTGTCTGAAAGGGAAATTGAAATTGTCAGGTTAATTGAGGCCGGGCTGTCCACGGAGCAAATTGCAGAGAAGCTGTTTTTAAGTCCCTATACGATTAATACGCACCGTGGAAATATCCTGGAAAAGACAGGTAAAGCCTATATTTCCGATGTGATCTATTTACCTTAAGGAAAAGGGATTGATGTAGGATTTGTTGATTTGTTGATTTGTTGATTTGTTGATTGCAGAGCGCATACAGCCCCGGGAATGATGAATTATTGCCCGGAGGGCATACGGTATTGCAGGATTAATTTTGCCCAAACCAAACATTTCTTTATCTTCGCAATCCTGTTCTTTGGATATTATGCCCGGATGGCGGAATAGGTAGACGCGCTGGTCTCAAAAACCAGTGGCCGCAAGACCGTGCCGGTTCGATTCCGGCTCCGGGTACGGAAAGCATTAAAAAGGGCCCTGTAGATTAAAGTCTTACAGAGCCCTTTTTTTTAACTGAAACAATACTGAAACATTTAAGTTTTCCAGATTAAATGTAACCTTGATTTATTTATAGTATGTTATTTGGAGTGGGCAAATGAGGACATTTAAGCTGTTTTATTTTTGCTTGATTAATGCCGTGACTTTTCTTTGCACAACTTACTATGATAAACCATCGTTCTAATTATTTTGGTTTCTTAATCTTCATAAATATTATTAGAAATAAAAGTCAGTTAAAATATGAAAAACCGTTTCTATACACCCATAATTGGCCGTTGAGAAGCGGTTGAACCCACTCTATAAATAGTTGGGAACAATGCAAATAGCCACTCCCATTGATAATTAACCACATTGTCGTATATTTGGATTATGATTAATAAGAGCCACATATTGTCACGGTTACAGGAGCTTAAGCCAACTTTGAAAAAAGAGTATGCTGTGAAGGAAATTGGTTTGTTTGGCTCGTTTTCCGATGGTACAAATACAGAAGACAGTGATATTGATTTAATTGTTGAACTTGAAAAGCCTATCGGCTGGAAGTTTTTCTCGCTTGAATTATATTTGGAAAGTGTTTTTAATCGCAAAATAGATTTGGTGACCAAAAACTCAATAAAGGAGCAACTTAAGGATTCCATATTGAGTCAAGTAAATTACATTTAGTGGAAAAGAAAGCCAGAACATATAAATTTTACCTTGAGGATATGTTGTTGGCTATGAATAGAGTGGCTGAATATATTCAAGGACTTGAATTTTCTGGTTTCAAACACGATTATAAAACAGTTGATGCAGTTATTCGTAACTTCGAAATAATAGGTGAGGCTTCAAAAAATTTGCCAATAGAAATAAAATCAAAATATCCGAAGGTTCCATGGAACGAAATGTACCTGATGAGAAACAAGATATCACATGAGTATTTCGGGATTGATTATGAAATATTATGGGATGTTGCCTCAAATTATCTTCCGGAAAATAAGTTACAAATAGAAGAAATCCTAAAGGAAGAATAATAATGCACTGTTCCCAACAGCATGTATAATCAATTGCTTGGTAGACATCAAAATTCAAATATAGAGTAATGAAAGAGTGAAAGTAACGAGATGTGTATCCTTCTTTTTTATAAATTTGTGCAGTAACGATTGGAAATAAATTTTACTCAACTTAAAAACTATCTAACATTATGAAATCGATGAAAAACATTATCTTATGCACGCTTGTCCTAATTTTAGTTTCAGCATGCAATTTACGTCAACAGAAAAATGAAAAGAAAGAAACTCAATTCAAACCTAACATTATCCTTCTTGTTGCTGATGATTTAGGCTTCAGCGACATCGGCCCATTTGGCGGAGACATACAAACACCGGTTCTCGACAAGTTGGCAAAGGAGAGCATGCTCTTCTCTTCTTTTCACGTTTTGCCAACCTGTTCCCCAACCCGTTCGGTGCTGCTCACAGGAAATGACAACCATATTGCCGGCCTGGGTATCATGGGCGAAATGACTTATCCTGCATTAAAAGGGCTGCCCGGTTATTCAGGACATTTGAATGAACAGGTTGTGACCCTTCCCGAAATATTGCAGCAGCATGGGTACCACACCTATATGGCAGGCAAATGGCATCTGGGAGAAGAAGAAGGACAAACCCCGGATGACAGAGGGTTTGAAGAATCGTTTGCCTTGTTGCAGGGCGGAGGAAGCCATTACGCTGACCAAAAGTCGTTATCCCCTTTACAGGGGATGGATTACAGGGTGAATGGAAAAAAACTGGCAGAACTTCCGGCTGATTTCTACTCAACACGAAACTACACTGACACCCTGATAGCCTATATTGAAAAACACAAAGCAGACCATAAACCTTTCTTTATGTATGCTGCCTACACTGCCCCCCATGACCCGTTGCATGCACCCAAAGAATACATTGAAAAATACCGGGGAAAATTCGACATGGGATGGGATTCGTTGCGCAACCTCCGGCTCAACAACCTAAAAGCACTCGGAATTATATCAAAGGATGTTAAAGATTTTGCACCCAGCGGAGTTCCAAAATGGGAATCCCTCAATGCCGAGCAGAAAAAAGAGTATGCACGGAACATGGAGGTTTATGCGGCCATGGTTGACTACCTGGATATGAGTATTGGCCGCATCGTTAACTACCTGAAACAGGAAGGATTGTATGACAACAGCATGATACTTTTTATGTCCGACAATGGTGCCAATGGCGCACCAGCTACTGCCTACCCGGGCAATGCCGATGGAAAATATTTAAGCACCTTCAATAATACGCTTGAAAACCGGGGGTTGCCCGGCTCTTTAATCGATATGGGTCCGGGATGGGCACAAGCATCTTCCTCACCGTTAAGGTTGTTTAAAGGTTTCACTTCGGAAGGTGGTATCAGGGCACCATTAATCATCAAAATGCCTTCATCCGGAATTAAGCACGAAGGTGAGTGGAATAAAAGCTTCGTCCATGTTTCTGACATCATGCCAACGGTATTGGCGCTTGCAGGAGCTAACTATCCGCAGGAAACAAAAGGGACCCCTTTAAAACAACCCATCGGGAAATCCATCCTTCCGCTGCTGAATGGAGAAACAACTGCGCTGAGCGCTGAGAAAGGCATGGGCTGGGAGTTGTTTGAGGGGAAAGCCTATATCAAAGGCAACTGGAAAATCCTGCGATTGGGTAAGCCTTTCGGAACAGGCACCTGGCAGCTTTATGACCTTGAAAAAGACCCGGGAGAAATTAATGATTTGTCGCAGCAGTTTCCTGCAAAAAGGGATTCCCTTATTAGCGATTGGATGAAGTATGCAGAAGAAAATGGGGTTATTGACCATAAAGGGTTTTATGATGCGTTTTTCCAGAAAAGCCTTGGTGGAAAGCAATAACTTTAAAACTATGCGCACCATTTTCTTTTATAAAAGTGAATCAGACTTCTAACAGGAATTCATTGAACAAACAAAAAGAAAAACACAAACGCATAACACACAATATAGCCAATAAGGGTTTCAGTGGTATGCGAAGGTTTGTAGCCCGCTTCAACTTTTCGTGTACCTTGATAGGAAATCGCCCGCAATCCCTTACTGGCCATATTGTCAAACGTTGGGCGGCATTAAAAAAACGAACTTCAACAAGATTATTAAATGGAAAAAGAAATTTATAAATATCTTTCAAAGTACATTCCAGTTACCAAAGAATTGGAGGAGGAACTCAGTAAAATCGAATTTATAAAGTTCTTTACGAAAGGAACAATTCTACTTGAAGAAGGAAAAATTTCAAATGAATGCTATTTTATAATTAAAGGGTGTATCAGAAGCTTCTATAATAAGGATGGGGAGGAAAAAACAACGGAATTCTATACAGAAGAACAAGCTGTAATACCCTCAGCATATGGCAAGAAAATTTTTTCAGAATATTATATTGAGTGCATGGAGGATACCATTGCTGGAGTTGGTACTCCTGAATTGGAAACAGAAATGTATCGGAAATTTCCTCAGATAGAATCATTAAATCGCGCCTTAGGAGAAGTTATTATGGCAAAATACCAAGATACGTTAGCTGAATTTAAAATGGCTTCGCCCGAGGAAAGATATCTTGCTCTGTTAAAAAACAGACCTGATTTAATTCAAAGAGTTCCCCAGCATCAAATAGCCAGTTATTTGGGAATAAAACCTGAATCTTTAAGCCGGATTCGTAAAAGGATAATGAAATAATAGTTCTGACTTCTGTATTTCTTAACTTAAGTCAACGAATTAGCCTGTCCTGGCGCTGTAATTTTGTGTTGAAATAATTGTTCAACTTAAATTACAGTAAAATGAAAACAAAAAGAATTACGATGGCATTATTATATGCCTTGTCATTAACAAGCATGTTTGGTCAAAACCAAACCAAACAAAGTTCAGTAACATCAACTGAAAGGAAATTTTCAGTAAGTACAACGTACTATTCATTTTTAAATTTTGGAGAAGAAAAGACAAACACGCACCATTACGAGTTTCAAGTTGGGTACAAACTTACTCCAAAAGACAGAATTGGAATAAAGTTTGCCACATGGAAAATGTTTGCCCCAATGGGTATGCCAATGCAGGAACAACTTAATTTCGATGAGAATAATTTCTATCCCGGTAGACTTAGAGAAACAGGATTAGGTGTTACTTATCAGCGTATACTTTGGAAGGGTTTGTTTGCTTCATTAGAGGTTTTGCCTCAATTGAAGTCATATATAGACAACAATGATAAAAAAATTGGGAACGGCTTCAAGCTATATACTTCGTACCATCTTGGGTATCATATTTCATTTTTCAAAGAGCGAGTTTATTTAGAACCTCAAATTCATTGTCAATATTGGCCAATTAATACCAATAATCCTGAAGGTTTTAAAGAAAAAGATAGCCAATGGAATAACTATTTTCTTTTTGAGCCAAATATATATATAGGGGTTAATTTTTGACATTGAAAGTCATGAATATTGAAACAATCAGAAGAAAAGGGTCTGCAGTATCATTTATTGTATTTCCATTAATGTTGCTAACAGGGTTTTTAATGCACCCTAATTTGCTGTCACTTGCCGTATATACCCCAAAAATCAGGATATGAACTATAAATGCCCGAAACTTACAGCGGATTTTCGAGGGTCAGTTATTTGGATTCCCTTGGTGTAGCTGGATAATTTAGCGCATGTGCATCGCAAGGGTTCATACCTGCTGACGTTACCAGAAATGTCAGGATTATCCAAACACCTGAAAAATTTTTACCGTAATTTTAGGGAGACAAAAACGAACAAAACTTAAAACTACCATTCGTTGTCAAATAACAACCAAAAATAGTGTAAATACAACCATAAGTAGCTGATAATTTTGTGTAATGGTAGCAGTACAAAATAACTTTGTAGCATCAAAATTTAAAAAAACTAAGATGCTAAATTCAAAATCAATTGGCGACAAAATTGCCACAGCAAGAAAGAAAACCAATCTTTCACAGGCAGAACTTGCACAGCAAGTATCTATCAGTGCTCAGGCAGTAGGAAAATGGGAACGTGGAGAATCAATGCCAGATATTATGACCCTGAATCGTATTGCTGAAATTCTTGGCGTTGACCTTAACTATTTTTCAGAAAGCTTTCATACTGTTAATTCCGAAATGACTACTTTGGAGAAATCCCATGACAATTTAGTTGCGTTACCAAATACACAAAAGAAAAAGCCAGGTTGGGATATGTCAAAACAAAACCTGACCGACAGTGATTTTTCAGGACTTAAAAATTTGCACGAAAAACTAAGTTCCTACAAATATTCAACGATGTTTGTTTGTCGGTTCGGAGATGTCTGAACTTGTACTAAATAACAATAATGTAGATAATTGTGACTTCTCTGATTCTGACATCAGCAACAGCCAAATTCAGAATTCTATGTTAGGGGAAAATAAATTTAACAACTGTTCACTTAAAAGAACTAAATTTTCACGGAGCTATATCGAAGGTTGTGATTTTACCGGAGCCGATTTTACCGAAACGGAAATTAAATCAGGAGGCTTCGGTAAAAACACAATGGTAAATGCCAAGTTGAAGGGTACTGGTTTTATTGAGATGGGAATTCAGGATATTGTTTTTGATGGTATATTGGAGGACTGTCGTTTTGAAAATTGTGCCTTTTATGGTGTTAAATTTCAAAATGCAACACTACTTAATACATTCTTTAAGAACAATAAGAAATTTAATCGGGTAAAGTTTATTAACTGTAACGTTGACAAACTGACTTTTGCTTTTTTAAAAAATAACCTTGCTGATTTGACAGGCATTACATTAATATCCCAATAGTTCAAAAAATGAAAGACACGACCACCTCACAGGGTACAGTGCATGCGGGTTTAGCTTCACTGATCTCCCTTCGGTCGGTTCAGAGGTTTGCAAAGGTTCGGGGATCGTAAATTAAACAGGTGTAAACTGATAGGAAATCGCTTCGGATGATATTGTTTACAATTCGATTGCCGAAATTAAGCAAGTAGCAATTATTTTTTCAATGTTTCATTATTATCTTTACATAGGTTAAACGCTATCCTTTAAGTTTACCATAATCCAATTATTAATATAAACCTAAACACCATGTTACTATTTGTTCTCGGTTTGATTACCCTGGCTGTCGGATTTATCGCTGCCAGGTCGAATTCTTTTTTACGTACGTATGCTAAACTTATCAAATGGATTGGTATCGGCGTTGCAGTGATTGGCCTTCTTAGCACTTCCCTGATCCAGATTGAGCCGGGTGAAGTCGGCGTTCAGAAGCTTTTCGGCAAAGTCAGCGACAACGTGCTCGAAAGCGGGCTGAACCTTAAAAATCCGCTGGTTGAGGTAGTTCCCTTTGATAAAAGAACCAGAATTATACCATGTCGGGGATACACGACCGAGGGTGAAGTAGTGGGCGATGATGCCATTCATGTACTATCGGCCGACGGACTTGAAGTGATCATTGACCTTACGGTTCTTTATAAAGTAATCCCAGCTGAAGCACCCAGGATATTGAGGGAGATAGGAATCGATTACAGGGATGTAATCGTCCGCCCCATTTGCCGCACCCGGATCAGGGACAATGCGGTGTATTATGACGCAGTGTCGTTGTATTCTTCCAAAAGAGATGAATTCCAGGACCGTATCTTTAAAGGCATTGAATCGGACTTTAAAGGCAGGGGACTTGTACTGGAACAGCTTCTGGTAAGGAATATTAACCTGCCTGCCTCTGTAAAAACTGCCATTGAATCAAAAATTAATGCCGAACAGGAAGCACAGAAAATGACCTTTGTACTGCAGAAGGAAAAACAGGAAGCCGAACGCAAAAGGGTGGAAGCCCAGGGTATAGCCGACTACCAGAGAATAATCAACCTGTCACTTACCGATAAGCAGTTGCAGTACGAGATGATCAAGGCCATTACCAATTCACCCAATGCCAAGCTGATTATCATGGGAGACGGGAAAAACACACCCATTATTTTGAACGGGAATTAGACTATGGCCACTTGAATTTATGCCACTCGGCAAAGCCGAACAATTGATTGGTCAAGCAGTGAGTATGATTGAGATGTCAGTGCGCAGGTAGTGGAACTAAACCCAACCTTGCACCGTATTTCTAACTGCCGGGGATAGGGATTACGGATCACCGGTCACTGAATACCTCGTTATTCCCTGCTCAGCTTCTTGATCGCTTCTTCCAGCGGTTCCTCGGGCTTGATGAAGTTGTACTCGCCCCAGAAACTGTCCTGGAAATCGCTGATCTGCTCCATGAATATTTCCTGCGAACGTGCGGTTTCTTTTATCCTGAACCGTTCGATCTCTTCCGTCTCCGCCCGTGTTACCGCCATTTCAAGGATCGTACTGTACACCGATCCGAAAAGCTGGTTTTTATGCCGTATGCGGAAGGAGGTTTCGCACCGTATGAGATTTAATATATAACGGTCTCCTGTTTTGCTGAAGGTGACCCTGTATTGGGCTTTCTGGGGCTTAACCTTAATGTTCCTTGGTTTTTTCAGTACAAACATGCCGGTGGCCTCATCCATTTTTCCGGGATCCACTTCGAATTCAACAGCGGTTATGGCCAGACTTTTACTATCGAGAAATATCTTTCCTTTATAGAAGGCTTCGGGATATCCTTCTTTCGGGGAAAAGGTGATGACATACGACTCGTTCTGGTCATTCACGATAATATCGGTCATGTTATAAGAATAGGAACTGAAATTTTCTTCCATAAGAAAATCAGGAGCGTTTTTCACTACATCCAGCAACAGAGTGGAATTCAATCCTGCCTTCAGCTTGAGGATCAGGGTATCGGAATGGCTGTTGTCCGCAGTTTTTCTTCCTTTGACAATTTTGATCTGATCACCACCGATAGACAACGTGTAAGCGGTTTTATAAGTTTGCAGGATGGCTTCCGAAACCGCCATGACCTGGTTGCCTTTTGTGATAATTTCACGGTAAAAAGAAGTGAGCAGCACCGGGCGGACGGGATAATTTTTCGGTATGTTGTCAAGGGCATTCCTTAGAAGGGCTATCGAATTTTTTTTCCGGATAATGACTTCCTGAATGGGGATAATGTCGGGCTGCAGGTAGTAATTTTGCGGCCGGATGACAAAATCACTGACCGGCAGTACCAGTGTTTCATACCCCATGCATGCAACAGCCAGACTATCCTGTAAATGACGTGAATCAATCTTTAGCAGGAAATCACCCTGAAGATTGGCTACTGTTCCCTCGCTTTTGTCCAGAAGAGAGATACCGGCAAAAGAAATGGGTTGTTTGTTGTGGATATCCAGGACGCGGCCTTTGACCACAAGCACCGAAACCAATTCTTTTTCAGAGGATTTTTCTGCATCAGAACGCTGGATGACCAATGGACGGTATAGAACTATCTGACGGCCAATGATCCGGTATTCCAGGGACAGATCTTCCAGCACCCTGTCCAGTATGGAATGCAAAGACTCCTGGTCAGCCTCCACGCGAACATTCCGCTCAAGATCGATGATTTCCGGATTATAGGAAAGGCTCAGGCCAGTGGATTTACTGATGAGATCGAATACCTGCTGAACCTTCAGGCTTGTATCCCTGATGGAGATCTTTTGATAGATAAGGGAGTCCTGACCCCATGAAAGGCCGGCTTGTGATAGAAAGAAGAAAAAAGAAAACCCCCTTAAACGAACCGGAAAGGAGGAACGAAAGGAATCCCGTAACCTCACACGATGAGGCCAATGGATTCCTTTCCGGGTTGTATGTAGAAATATCGTCGGACAATGGTATTGGTTATAGCCCCTGGCATCCTGAACCGGACAGGATTACCCGGTCGCCTTTTCTTTCCCATTTCCAGTTGTGTATGGTACAGATGGCTTCAAGGACATTTTCCAGGGATTCATTCTCAAAATTACTTCCGATTTTACACCTGGCCATTGCCGGATCTTCAAATATGACTTTCACTTTAAAAACATCCTGAATGCCGAAGCCACTTTTTGAGCTCAGTATTGTTGAAGATTAGCCGCCTGGTTTTCCACGCCATATAATTATCATCCGTATTTTTTTGTTTCTCAACGATCGAATTTTCCATCGATCCGATAAATCCGGGTTCAATGATAACAGTGTTTCCGGTATTTTCCGTCTCAAACAGTTGTACACTGCCGGATTCAACGAATACTTCAACTTTTTCTGAAGACTTAAAAGCCTGAACATTGAAAGACGTACCCAGTACTTTGATTCCGGCTTTACCGGTATAAATGACAAAAGGTCTATCCGCATTATGCCGGACATCAAAATAGGCTTCCCCTGTTAATTTTACTTCCCGGCTGCGGACTTAAAGTTTTTCATAGGTGAGCTTAGTCCCGGCATTCAAAAAAACCCGGGTGCCGTCCGGAAGCGTGATCTGTGTCTGATCGTTGGTCCCGGAACTTACCATGGTCATACGTGAATCTTTTTGAACGAGGGTGATGATCCCGAAGGTTCCTGCACCCAGCATTGCCACCAAAGCAATGGCGGCAGCCGCTCTCAGCAGCGGCATCGGCAAAAGGATCCCCGGTTCCTCAATTTTTCTTTCATTATTACAGGTTGTTCTCCCATGGAAACGGCAATTCTGCTGTGCAGTTTTTCCCAACCGTTATTCACATTAAACTGATTCATTTCCTTCATGCTGTTTATATGATCCCAGGTTGTACGGATCTCGTCAACCATTTGTGTATGGATTGCAGATCGCTGAAGCCATACTGAAAATTCTTCTTTCTCAGCTGCATCGGTTTCACCGGCGAAATGTTTCGCCATCCGATCCCAGTTTATTCTTTCATCATTATTCATAGCCATAATCCTTAAGCGGTTTCAACATCTTCCTTCAGGTTTTCCCTCAGCATTTTTAGTGCCTTTCCCATATTGGCCTCCACTGTCTTCACCGAAATGGAGAGTTTGCTCGCTATATCATTGTACCGTAAACCCTCATACCGGTTCAGTCTGAAAATACAGCTGCATTTATCGGGCAGCGAATCAGGGTCTTATTGATGATCCTTTGTATTTCATTCACACTGGTAAGATCGGCGGCAGGTTCGAATGAATCTGCCGAAAGTTCACGCCGGTATTTTTCATATTTCTGTTCGATCTGCCGGTGATCCAGAAATTTCAAACATCGATTATGCGTTGCAGTATATAAATAAGCCTGAAGCGATGTAGTTATAGTCAGCCCTTCGCGTTTTTCCCAAAGTGTAAAAAAAAGATCCTGAACAATTTCTTCTGCCGTATCCGGAACCGACACATATTTGAGTGCATAAAAACATAACGGCTGATAAAGACTGCGGAAGAAATCTTCGAAAACACGAAGATCCCCTGATTTTATCTTATCCATTATGGTTGCATCCTGCTCTTTCATGTTCCGGTCTCTTTCAATTGACAAAGCTAAGGATAAACATATAAATACCAATATCCGTGCTGTCCTTAAAAAAATCATCCCCCGTGCCTGTTTTCGAATTTATCCGATACAGGTTTCAAAATTC
>CAWEGX010000014.1:0-167438 GCA_963808745.1 uncultured Bacteroidales bacterium | reverse complement strand
GTTCATATATCCGCAGTATTTTCATTTCCAGTACAATGAGCCCAGGAATTAAGGTCGATGCCAAAGCATTCGACGGATAATCTAAAGACCATATTACATTATAATACGGACCAAAAAACAGGATTATCGATAACCTGACTGATTCAATCAGCCAAGCCAAACATTTCTATCTCGCTGATATTTCGGATTTAAATGCCGAAACCACCAGCAAACTGAGAAGGGCTTGCTTTGAAAGAAATATCACGCTGGTTGTCGTGAAAAATACCCTGCTTCAAAAGGCTTTGGAGAAATTTGAAGGCAAATTTGCAGGACTTTATGACGTTTTGAAGGATTCCACTTCAATCATGTTTACCGAGAAGAATAACATTCCGGCAAAACTGATCAAGGAATTCAGAAAACCGAACCAAAGCCCCTGCTAAAAGCAGCCTTCGTGGAAGAATCAATATACATTGGCGATGATCAGCTCGATGCATTGTCAGGTATTAAGTCTAAGGAAGAACTTATCGGCGATCTTGTATTCTTATTGCAGTCGCCTGCACGTAATGTTCTTTCCGCCTTACAGTCCGGTGGTAGCAAACTGGCTGGTATTGTTAAAACTTTAAGTGAAAAAGAATAAATATTTTGATAACTATTAATATTAATTAAAATGGCAGATTTAAAAGCTTTTGCAGAACAATTAGTTAACTTAACTGTTAAAGAAGTAAACGAATTAGCCAAGATTTTAAAAGAGGAATACGGGATTGAACCCGCTGCCGCTGCTGTTGCAGTTGCTGGTCCTGCCGCTGCTGGTGAAGTAAAGGCTGAAGAAAAACAACTTTTTCAGTATTCTGAAACAGCCGGGTGGTGCCAAACTCCAAATTGTAAAGCTGGTTAAAGATATTACAAGCCTGGGTCTGAAAGAAGCTAAAGAATTTGTTGACACATGCCCCGATAGCAATAAAGGAAAATGTTTCCAAAGAAGAAGCTGAATCTATTAAAGCTCAATTAGCTGAAGCAGGAGCAGAAGTTGAACTTAAATAAAGTTACCCTTATGATAACATTTAGGTTTAGTCCCGATGATTCGGGACTAAACCTTTTTGTCATTTCTCATAATTTAGTTCAAATTATTTTAAACATAATGACCAATTTAAACTTGAAACGAATTAGTTTTGCCAGACCAAAAACCAGATGTCCTATCCTGATTTTCTTGAGATGCAGTTGAAATCATTCCGTGATTTCTTCCAGCTGGAAACTACTCCGGAAAACAGCAAAAATGAAGGTCTGTTCAAGGTTTTCCAGGAAAATTTCCCGATTACCGATACCCGGAATAATTTCGTATTGGAATTTATCGATTACTATGTTGATCCTCCGAGGTATTCAATTGATGAATGTATTGAAAGTGGGTTGACTTAT
The DNA here is from genome assembly GCA_963808745.1 of uncultured Bacteroidales bacterium. Lineage (GTDB taxonomy): Bacteria > Bacteroidota > Bacteroidia > Bacteroidales > UBA10428 > UBA5072. The sequence continues at coordinate 166,046 of CAWEGX010000014.1, read as the reverse complement.
AGTGTTCCTTTAAAAGCAAAATTCAAACTATATTGTACCGATCCCGAACACGAAGATTTTGATACCGTTGTTCAGGATGTATATCTTGGTACTATTCCTTATATGACCCAACGAGGACTTTTGTGATCAATGGAGCCGAACGTGTTGTTGTTTCACAGCTTCACCGTTCGCCCGGGGTTTTCTTCGGACAAAGCATTCATGCCAATGGCACCAAATTTTATTCTGCAAGGATCATTCCTTTCAAGGGTTCATGGATTGAATTTGCGACCGATATCAACAACGTGATGTATGCTTACATCGACCGTAAGAAAAAATTACCTGTAACCACTCTGCTCAGTGCTATCGGTTTTGAAAGCGATAAAGATATTCTTGAAATATTTGACCTTGCCGATGAAATCAAAGTTTCAAAAACGGCGCTGAAAAAGCTTGTAGGCCGTAAACTGGCTGCCCGCGTTTTGAAATCATGGGTTGAAGATTTCGTTGATGAAGATACCGGTGAAGTGGTATCCATCGAACGTAATGAAATTATCATCGACCGTGAAACGTATTGCTCGATGATCATATCGATGCGATTATTGACTCAGGTGCAAAAACCATTCTTTTACATAAGGAAGATCAGAACCTGACTGATTTCGCAATCATCTACAATACATTACAAAAAGATCCGTGTAACTCTGAAAAAGAAGCTGTATTCATATTTACAGGCAGTTGCGTAATGCGAACCACCTGATGAAGCAACTGCAAGCGATGTAATCGACAAATTTTTCTTTTCTGATAAACGGTATGACCTCGGTGAAGTTGGCCGTTACAGGATCAATAAAAAACTGGGTCTTGATACTGCAATGGACGTAAAAGTGCTGACCAAGGAAGATATTATCGAAATTATCAAATATCTCATTGAACTGATCAACTCCAAGGCCGATGTGGATGATATTGACCACTTGAGCAACCGTCGTGTACGTACTGTTGGCGAACAGCTCGCTACCCAGTTTGGTGTTGGTTTGGCCCGTATGGCCAGGACCATCCGTGAAAGAATGAATGTCACGGGATAACGAAGTGTTTACACCTATTGATCTGATCAATTCGAAAACTCTTTCCTCGGTTATCAATTCGTTCTTTGGAACAAACCAGTTGTCACAGTTCATGGATCAAACCAATCCACTGGCTGAAATGACCCACAAACGTCGTATGTCAGCACTGGGACCAGGCGGTTTTTCGCGCGAAAGTGCAGGTTTTGAGGTTCGTGACGTTCACTATACCCATTATGGACGTCTCTGTCCTATCGAAACTCCTGAAGGACCGAACATCGGTCTGATCTCTTCACTTTGTGTTTATGCAAAGATCAATGTACTGGGTTTTATTGAAACTCCTTATCGCAAAGTGGATAACGGAACCGTTAATCTTACCATGGAAGGAATTGTCTGGCTTAGCGCCGAAGAAGAAGAATCAAAGGTAATTGCCCAGGCCAATGCACCGGTCAAAGAAGGTGGCGAATTTGAAAATACAAAGGTGAAGGCCCGTTATAACGGTGACTTCCCTCTTTCAGATGCCCATGATGTTGACCTGATGGACGTGGCACCAAACCAGATCGCATCCATTGCCGCTTCACTCATTCCGTTCCTCGAACATGATGATGCCAACCGTGCGCTGATGGGCTCGAACATGATGCGGCAGGCTGTTCCGCTGATCAATCCTGAAGCACCTGTTGTGGGTACCGGTATTGAACACGAAGTGGTAAGGGATTCACGTTTCCTGGTTATTGCAGATAATGACGGTGTTGTTGAATATGTAGATTCAAACGAAATCGTTCTGCGCTATGTAATGACCGAAGAAGAAAAATTTGTAAGTTTTGACGGAGATGTAAGCCGCTACAAACTGCTGAAATACCGCAAAACCAACCAGAATACATGTATCAACCTCAAGCCTATTGTTAACAAGGGTGACAAGGTTGTCAAGGGTCAGATCCTCACTGAAGGATATTCCACCAGCCAGGGCGAACTGGCATTGGGCAGGAACCTGAAGGTGGCTTTCATGCCCTGGAAAGGTTATAATTTTGAGGATGCTATCGTTATTTCTGAACGGGTTGTTCGTGAAGATCTTTTCACTTCCATTCATATTGATGAATATATGCTGGAAGTAAGGGATACAAAACGTGGCCTTGAAGAACTGACGGCCGACATTCCCAATGTAAGCGAGGAAGCTACCCGCAACCTCGATGAGAACGGTCTGATCAGGATAGGTGCCGAGGTAAACCCCGGTGATATCCTTATTGGAAAAATCACTCCAAAAGGTGAATCCGATCCTTCTCCTGAAGAAAAACTCCTCCGGGCGATCTTCGGTGATAAGGCAGGTGATGTGAAAGATGCCTCTTTGAAGGCACCCCCTTCACTGGTCGGCGTTGTGATCGACAAAAAGCTTTTCTCCCGTTCAATCAAGGATAAGAAGCTGAAATCCTCCACAAAACCGATCCTTGATAAGATTGAAGAGGAATTTGAGCGCAATTCAAATGAATTGAAGGCCAAACTCATCGATAAGCTGTTTATCGTGGTAAATGGCAAAACTTCACAGGGAGTAAAGGACTACTACAGTGTAGACGTGATTCCCAGGGGCGCCAAGTTTACCCTGAAATTGTTGCAGGATATCGATTTTCATAATATCAATCCGAACAAATGGACCACGGACAAGGACAAGAATGAAACAATCAAGACCTTGATCCACAACTATATAATCAAGCACAAGGAAGTTGATGCCATTTATAAACGGAAGAAATACAGCATCACGATCGGTGATGAGCTGCCTGCAGGTATTGTTCAGCTTGCAAAAGTATATGTGGCACAGAAAAGGAAGTTAAAAGTAGGTGACAAGATGGCCGGACGCCATGGCAACAAGGGTATTGTTTCCCGGATTGTCCGTCTGGAGGATATGCCATTCCTCGAGGACGGCACCCCTGTCGACATCGTGTTGAACCCGCTTGGCGTGCCTTCCCGTATGAACCTGGGACAGATTTATGAAACGGTGCTTGGATGGGCCGGCAAAAAGATGGGCGTGAAGTTTGCTTCTCCCATTTTCGACGGAGCTTCCGTGGACCAGATAGCCAACTATACTGAAAAAGCCGGCTTACCCCGATTCGGAAAAACATATCTCTATGATGGTGGAACGGGTGAACGTTTTGACCAGCCCGCCACCGTAGGTATCATATATATGATCAAACTGGGCCATATGGTAGATGATAAGATGCATGCCCGTTCAATCGGTCCTTACTCCCTGATTACGCAACAACCTTTGGGCGGTAAGGCACAGTTTGGCGGACAGCGCTTTGGTGAAATGGAGGTCTGGGCTCTTGAAGCATTCGGTGCTGCCCATATTCTGCAGGAAATTCTGACTATCAAGTCAGATGATGTGGTAGGAAGAGCCAAGGCCTATGAGGCCATTGTGAAAGGCGAACCTCTGCCACTGCCCGGCATACCCGAATCACTGAACGTTCTGCTGCATGAATTGAGAGGACTGGGTTTGAGCATCAACCTGGTTTAATCACCCCATGTAAGCCATTCAATTTTGGAAATAGATACTTAACAAGAGGAATCAACTATGTCATTCAGAAGGGACACGAAAGTAAAGTCGAGCTTCTCCAAAATATCAATCAGTCTTGCTTCACCCGAGGAGATCCTCGAGCGTTCAAGCGGCGAAGTGTTAAAACCCGAAACTATCAATTACAGAACTTACAAACCCGAACGTGACGGTTTGTTTTGTGAGCGAATTTTTGGTCCGGTAAAAGATTACGAATGCCATTGCGGAAAATACAAGAGAATCAGATATAAAGGTATTGTTTGCGACCGTTGCGGTGTTGAAGTAACGGAAAAAAAGGTTCGGCGCGAGCGGATGGGACATATCTCCCTGGTAGTTCCGGTGGCCCATATCTGGTATTTCCGTACATTGCCAAATAAGATAGGATATCTGCTCGGTTTGCCATCCAAGAAACTGGACAGCATCATCTATTATGAGCGTTATGTGGTCATTAACCCGGGTATCAAAACAGCCGACGGTGTTCAATACCTTGATTTTCTGACCGAAGAAGAATATCTTGACATCGTGGAATCGTTGCCAAAGGAGAATCAGTTGCTTGATGACAGTCACCCCGACAAGTTCATTGCCAATATGGGTGCTGAATCACTCTACCAGTTGCTCCAGCGCATCGACCTTGACAGCCTCTCCTATGATTTAAGGCACAAGGCCAATACGGAAACATCACAGCAACGTAAGAATGAAGCCCTCAAAAGGCTCCAGGTTGTTGAAGCTTTCCGCGCTTCCAAGGGTGTCAACCATCCGGAATGGATGATCCTGAAAGTGGTACCGGTTATTCCGCCAGAACTCAGGCCTTTAGTGCCTCTCGATGGTGGCAGGTTTGCAACCTCTGACCTGAATGACCTGTATCGCCGCGTGATCATCCGGAACAACCGGTTAAAAAGACTTATAGAAATAAAAGCTCCTGAAGTCATTCTCCGAAATGAGAAACGTATGCTCCAGGAAGCAGTAGACAGCCTGTTCGACAATTCGCGTAAATCGAATGCGGTGAAAACCGACGCCAACAGGCCGTTGAAATCATTAAGCGATAGTTTAAAAGGTAAACAGGGACGTTTCCGTCAGAACCTGCTCGGAAAACGCGTTGACTATTCAGCCCGTTCGGTTATCGTTGTAGGTCCTGAACTTCAGCTCCATGAGACCGGCTTGCCAAAGGAAATGGCTGCCGAGCTCTACAAACCTTTTATCATTCGTAAGCTGATTGAAAGAGGTATCGTTAAAACGGTAAAATCAGCCAAGAAAATTGTTGACCGCAAGGACCCTGTCGTTTGGGATATCCTCGAAAATGTATTGAAAGGCCATCCTGTGTTGCTTAACCGTGCACCAACACTGCACCGTTTGGGTATCCAGGCTTTCCAGCCAAAACTGATCGAAGGCAAGGCTATCCAGCTGCATCCGCTTGTTTGTACTGCTTTCAACGCCGACTTTGACGGTGACCAGATGGCTGTTCATTTGCCTTTGGGCAATGGTGCAGTGCTCGAAGCACAGATCCTGATGCTTGCATCACACAACATTCTTAATCCTGCCAACGGAGCACCTATCAATGTGCCTTCGCAGGACATGGTACTTGGTCTTTATTATATGACCAAGATCTGCAAAAACACTCCGGAACAGCCGATCAAGGGAGAAGGATATACATTTTATTCTCCCGAGGAAGTAATCATTGCCTACAATGAAAAGCGGGTAGACCTTCATGCCTCTGTCAAAGTAAGGATAATGGACTACAGCAGCGGTGAACCGGTAAAGAGGATAATAGAAACTTCGGTTGGCCGTGTTCTGTTCAATGAAGTTGTACCACGCGAAGTGGGCTTCCTGAATGAGATCCTTACCAAGAAATCATTGCGTGAGATCATCAGCAATGTTCTGAAACAAACAGGTACTGCCCAGACCGCCAGGTTCCTTGACAGCATCAAAGACCTTGGATTCCAGATGGCTTTCAGGGGTGGACTGTCGTTTAACCTCGATGATGTGATCGTTCCGAAGGAAAAGGAAGATCTCATGAAAGAAGGTTATGACCAGGTGGATGAAGTGATGAATAACTACAACATGGGATTCATTACCAACAACGAACGGTATAACCAGATCATTGACATCTGGACACATACAAACGCCAAGCTGACCCAGACGCTGATGAAAAGACTGTCATCCGATAAACAGGGCTTTAACCCGGTTTACATGATGCTCGATTCAGGCGCCAGGGGTTCGAAAGAACAGATCAGGCAGCTGTCGGGTATGAGGGGACTTATGGCAAAACCGCAGAAATCAGGTTCCACCGGTTCTGAAATTATTGAAAACCCAATTCTTTCGAACTTTAAAGAAGGATTGTCAGTTCTTGAATATTTTATATCAACCCACGGTGCCCGTAAGGGTCTTGCCGATACGGCCCTTAAAACAGCCGACGCAGGATATCTTACCCGTCGTTTGGTTGACGTATCACAGGATGTGATCATCAGTGAGGAAGATTGCGGCACATTGCGCGGTCTGATCGCAACTGCCATCAAGAACAATGAAGAAGTTGTTGAATCATTGTACGAGCGTATTTTAGGCCGTACTGCTGTTCATGATGTATACCATCCGCTCACTGGTGAACTGATTGTTACATCAGGTGATCAGATCAATGAGGAAATTGCCCGTGTAATTGACGACTCCCCGATCGAACACATGGAGATCCGTTCGGTTCTAACCTGTGAATCGCGTAAGGGAGTTTGCGCCAAGTGTTACGGACGTAACCTGGCTACCAGCCGCATGGTTCAGAACGGAGAGGCTGTCGGCGTAATTGCCGCCCAGTCAATCGGTGAACCGGGAACACAGCTTACCCTGCGTACCTTCCACGTGGGAGGAACTGCCATGAGTATCACAACCGAATCAAGGATTGTGGCAAAATACAATGGTATCGCTGAAGTTGATGAGCTGCGCGTGGTAGAGCGGGTAGAGGACAATGGAAATAAATACGACATTGTGATCGGTCGTTTGGCTGAATTGCGTCTTGTTGATAAGAAAACAGGCATTTCACTTACTACAAATAATATTCCCTACGGAGCAAAACTGTACATAAAGAGCGGTGCCGAAGTAAATAAGGGCGACCTGATCTGCGAATGGGATCCCTATAATGCAGTAATTATATCTGAAGTTCCGGGTAAGGTACAGTTTGAAAGCGTGATTGAAGGGATTACCTTCAAAGAAGAATCAGATGAGGTTACCGGATACCGCGAAAAGGTAATCATGGAAACCAGGGACAGGACGAAGAATCCGGGTATAGAAATCGTGGACAAGAATGACGTTGTTTTGAAAACCTATAACCTTCCCGTTGGTTCTCACTTAAGTATTGAAGAAGGTGCTCCGGTAAAAGCCGGAGAGATCCTGGTGAAAATACCGCGTGCCATCGGAAAATCCGGTGACATCACGGGTGGTCTTCCCCGTGTTACCGAGCTCTTTGAAGCACGTAATCCATCCAATCCGGCTGTTGTTTCTGAAATTGACGGAGAAGTTACCTTTGGTAAGGTAAAACGTGGTAACCGTGAAATCAGCATCACATCAAAAGCCGGTCAGCAGAAGAAATACCTGGTTCCATTGTCAAAACAAATACTTGTTCAGGAAAATGACTATGTGAAAGCAGGAATCCCGCTGTCGGACGGTGCAACTACACCTTCAGACATTCTGGCTATCAAGGGCCCCACAAAGGTCCAGGAATACATTGTAAATGAGGTTCAGGAAGTATACCGCCTGCAGGGTGTGAAAATCAACGACAAGCATTTTGAAGTTATTGTAAGACAGATGATGCGTAAGGTTGAGATCATTGATCCGGGCGATACCAAGTTCCTTGAAAAACAGCTCGTTGACAAGTGGGAATTCTTTGAAGAAAACGACTGGATTTACGGCAAAAAGGTAATTGAAGAATCAGGTGATTCACAAACCTTTAAACCAGGACAGATTGTAACTGCCCGTAAGCTCCGGGATGAAAACTCCATGCTGAAACGCAAGGATATGAAGCCGGTTAAATCACGGGATGCTATACCTGCCACATCGCAGCAGATCCTCCAGGGTATCACAAGGGCAGCTTTGCAGACACAAAGCTTTATGTCAGCTGCCTCCTTCCAGGAAACCACCAAGGTGCTCAACGAAGCCGCCATCTTCGGCAAAGTTGACTACCTCGAAGGATTGAAGGAAAACGTGATCGTTGGTCATTTGATCCCTGCAGGTACAGGAAACAGAAGGTTCTCGAATCTGATTGTCGGTTCCAGGGAGGAGTATGAAAAACTCGTCGAGGAAAAGAAATACAGTCACGAAGCCATTAAGGAAGAACAAAACTAGCGGATTATGGAAGACAAGAAAGGTCCGAATCAAATCAGCATTGAACTGAAGGAAGACATTGCCCAGGGTATTTATTCAAACCTGGCGATCATCACACATTCTCCTTCAGAATTCATTGTGGATTTTGTGAGGATCATGCCGGGAATTCCCAAGGCCGAAGTGAAATCGAGGATCATCCTTACGCCTGAGCATGCCAAAAGGCTGCTCCTGGCGCTGAAGGATAATATCGCAAAGTATGAAGCAGCCCACGGACCAATAAAACAGGCCGAAGGGCAGGGAGACATGCTGATACCGATGAATTTTGGCGGCCCGTCCGCACAAGCTTAAAAAACTCCCCCCGCCGATGGCGGGGGGATTTTTTTTAACTGAATTATTCAGATACGCATTAGAGACGGGTTTGAAACCCGTCTCTACATGATTCTCGTCCTTGCATCTCGCTATGTCTCCTCGTCCCTCGTCTCTCGTCCCTCGTCACTATTTGATCTTCCCCGCCCACTTTATCGCTCCCAGCAAATGCTGCTGCACCAGCGGCTCACTCATAATTATCTTCGCGGTGGCCAACACCGGTATAGAATGCACGTCCTCCATCAAATTCATGATACCAGATAAACGGATGTTTCTCACCATTTTCTCCGCCTTTATATGATTTTTCATCGAGATATGCCAGCACTTGAATATCCGGACTGATACTCTTGAAATTATACCACTCATCTGTTCGTCTTCCATTTTTCAGGTAACATAGCCGTGGCAGGATTTGATTTGTCAACCACATCAATAACAGCTTCCTGCTGCTGGGAGGATGTGAAAGGAAATATGCGCCGATCAGCTTATTATACCAGGGCCAGTCGTATTCGGTATCCGTGGCGGCATGAACACCAACAAATCCCCCACCCGATTGGATATATTTAATAAAAGCCTCCTGCTGGCCATTGTCGAGCACATCTCCGGTTGTATTCAGAAATACAATCACCTTATATTTCTTCAGATTTTCAATTGTAAACGCGGACGCATCGCGTGTAGTATCCACATGCAATCCTATTTTCCTTACAAATTTTCATGATGGTTTGCATGCCGATGGGTATGGAAGTATGAAAAAACCCTTTAGTCTTTGCAAATACAAGGATCTTCGGGTTTTTCGCATAACCAAATGCTGATTGCAGCATAAAAGCAACCAGCAAAACAACAGGTCAGATTTACTATTTTTTTCATTCTTAAGATTTTTAGATTGTCATATGAAAGTAAGGATAAAATTGGTCATTTCTTTGATCCGCAGGGTAAAAAATTATAGCCACGAGACACTGAGGCACAAATTATGTCCTAAAGCTATCACAGCCCTCCATGGTTTTAAAAACTCCTGACGATTTATGATTAGCTTTGCAGGAAATTTGAACCAGAATTCCTTTCCAGCTTATGAAATACAGAATTGCACTTTTTCTTCTTGTTACAGCTTTATTTCTTGTGACCTGCCAAAAGTTTGACGACCCGTCTGTAAACTATACATACCACATTCCTTCTGCCGGAAATGAGCTTGAGGTTTCTTCCTTAACGAATGAAGGAATGGATTCTTCACTGATCATTGAGATGACCGACAAGATCATCAGAGAAGAATTTAAGCGAATTGACGGATTGCTGATCCTGAGAAACAATAAACTGGTTTACGAGGAATATTTCCATGGATATACCGAATCGGTGCCACATAACATTTATTCTGCCACCAAAAGCATTACATCCATTCTCACAGGTATAGCCCTTGACAAGGGACTGATTGAATCCGTAGATGCGATCATCCTCCCTTTGCTTCCTGAATATACAAGTTATGCAAATCCGGATCCGCGGAAATCTGAAATAACCATCAGGCACCTGTTGAATATGAGTTCAGGACTGGATTGCGACGACTGGTATGCAAATACAGAAGAAAATATGAATCAAAGCAGTGACTGGGTGAAGTTTACACTTGATCTGCCTCAGGTTTATGATCCAGGCACACACGGCCTGTATTGTACAGGCGGAGCTGTGACACTGGGACAAATCATAGAAAACCAGAGTGAAATGCGTCTTGACAAATTTGCCGATGAAAATCTTTTCGGACCATTGGGAATAACCAACTATAAATGGAAAATATCCGGCGACGGCAGAATCTCAGGCGGAGGCGGAGAGCTTTACCTCAGGCCAAGAGATATGGCAAAGATCGGACTTACCATGCTCAATAAAGGCGTTTGGAATGGAAACCAGGTAATACCCCGCGACTGGGTTCTGCAATCCATGCAAAACGTTATAACTTTGCCAGGTCCCTACACTGGCTATGGATTTCTCTGGTGGAAACAGGCATTTACAAAAAATGACAGTCAGGTAAATGTGTTTTTTGCCTCAGGAAACGGCGGACAGGAGATTTTTGTCATCCCCTCCGAACAGATGGTGCTTATATTCACGCAGGGAAACCAGGATACCAGTATCGGGATTCAGGACATGGACATGATCAGTGACTACATTTTACCGGCCATACAATGAAGACTTTACATTCGGTTATATCTCTGATATTGTTATCCTTCGCTGGATAATTCTATTGCACAGACCAACCCGGATACATCCACATTGTATCTAAGCGCCGGAGTAAACATCATCACACAAAAAGATCAGTTTCAATCTCCCTATACATTCCAGGGGACTGAAATGATGTTTCATCTGTCACATGTAAGATTTAAGGAAAAAAACATCCAGAATCTGAATTTTGGCTACTCGAAAGGAAAAATTGGTCCGGTTGTGTCACCTGAGGCAAAAAATTCAATGGTTTTTCTGAATTATGCTTTCATGTACAGGTTACCTGAACTGCCATCTAACCTTTCCCTGTCCTTCGGAGGATGCCTGGCTGCGATGCTGACCGGATCCACCTATCTCCCGGAAATTGAAGAGCCGGACCGTTTTGTAACGGCCAATGCCAACCTGGAAGCATCCGGCAGAATATCTTATACTCCTGATAGTAAGAACAGGGTGGGACTTAGTGTAAGATTGCCATTGATCGGACTGGCTTACCGCCCCAATTTTGAAGTGGATGGCCGGGATTATATCGGGATGAACAGCATTGCCACAAATCCCGGAATATCAGGAATACTGGAATATGAATACAGGATCGGACCCTATTATGGATTGATGTTTAAATATTTTTACGGCTACTACACCTTCCCTGATCCCCGCATGTTCGCTCTCATGCAGAATGCTTTTACGGTAGGGTTAAATCTGAAGTTTTAGCGTTAAAGCAGAATGAAAATACACTGCAATCGGGTAGACACCCCGGTAATCATACACACGGGCGTTGCGTCCCTGAATGAACATTAAGTGAAATGCTATGAGGGATTGATGCAATCGGGTACAAATTCGGAAAAAAATATCGATGTTTACACTTGTAATTTTTAATCAATATGAAAAGATACATATTTTTAACGGCCTGTTTGTTACAAATGGCGTTCCACCAGGCTTCGGGCCAGGAATTGAAACTCAATGATCTTGAGTATTTCGAGACTCAAGGTGTCAATGTCCTTGTGTACAGTAACCTTTTTACAGGAGGTTTTAACGATGAGAAGAACGCCGGTATAGAATTGATCCACCATGGCGTCAGAACTGCGCAAGGCGGCGCAGTGAGACTTTCCAGCACTCCGGAACAGTGGGATCTTGTACCGGAAATTCCAACCAGGAATGCAGACCATTCATCAAAAACCATTGAAACTTCGTTACGATATAAAGATTACGATTTTGACTCGCGGGTGGTTGTCACGGCTAAAGGTAAAGGTGTGGAGATATCCGTTTACCTCGATAAACCTGTTCCCAGGGAACTTGAAGGGAAGGCCGGGTTTAACCTTGAGTTTCTGCCCTCACAATACTGGGGAAAGACCTATTTGATGGATGGACGTCCCAACCGATTCCCTCGCTATGCAGTAAGCAATACCATTACGAAGCCAAACAGTGAAAAAATTAAACAATTCAAGGGGTATGTAACTTCTGATGACCGGGGCACCGGCAGATTTATCGATCCTCTTCCTCTCGAAACCGGACGTACCATTCTTCTTGCACCCGATGAACCCGGACGTATGGTGAAAATTACATCGCCTGATGCCGATCTTATGCTTTTCGATGGCCGTATGCTGGCACAAAACGGCTGGTTTGTAGTTCGGAGTTTACTCCCGGCAGGAAAAACAGGCAGGGTTTTGACCTGGACGGTTGAACCAAATGCCATTAAAGGTTGGTTAAGAGAGCCAAATATCGGTTTCTCCCAGGTGGGCTACATCCCTTCGCAACCAAAAGTCTCTGTCATTGAACTCGACAAGAACGACAAGCCCCTTGAAAAAGCTTCGATATATAAAGTAGGCGATGACGGCAATGTCACCGAAGTATTCAGCGGAAAGATCGCATCCTGGGGCGACTATTATAAATATCATTATGTAAAATTCGATTTTACACCGGTTAAAATCCCCGGTATATACTATATTCAGTACGGTGATTTCAAGACAAACAACTTTATAATAGAAAATAATGTTTACGATAAGATCACCGATGCCACCAGCGATATATGGATCCCGATACACATGAATCACATGTTCGTCAATGAGGCTTACAGGGTATGGCATGGCGAGCCTTTCAAGGAAGGTTACCTCCAGTCGCCGCCAAACACTGATCACTTCGACCTTCATGATCAGGGACCAGCAACCGATACCCGGTATAAAGGGCTGGAAACGATTCCCGGGTTAAACATTGGCGGCTTTTTTGACGCCGGAGATTTTGATATCGAGACAGGATCGAATATCAGCGTGGTGCAGAACTTTGTCCAAACATGGGAGTATTTCAAACCCTTACGGGATGAGACCTTCGTCGATGAGAAACAACGCTATGTTGATCTTCACCGTCCGGATGGAACACCGGATATGCTGCAGTTTATCGAGCATGGAACCTTGAACCTGGTAGCTCAGGCAGAGATTATCGGCCACATGGCACAAACGCTCTCAAACTCCGTTCTTGACAATTACCATCACCTCGGCGACGCCGCTTCAATAACTGACGGTCTTCCGTATAATCCGAACCTTGGCCCTTACGAAATAGCTCCTGACGGGCGATCGAGCGGAGTTAAGGATGATATGTGGGCGTTTACAAGCCGGGATCCTGATCTCGATCTTTACGCAGCAACGATGTTTGCCGCATCAAGCCGGGTATTGAAGGGTCATAACGACGATCTTTCGGCTAGAGCGTTGCAGCAGTCAAAAAGACTTTTGAAAGAAGCATCGGAATTGCTCGCCAACCGGCCGAAGGATAGTACAGACCGGCGCGGCAGATCCGCTAATATTGCCACCAATCTTCAACTGTACATCTCAACCGGGGAGCAACAGTACCACAATAAATTTCAGGAACTTCTATGGCCTGCCCTTGATCGCAGCGTTAATTTCAACTTAATAACGGCATTAAATGCCATACCGCATATGGACGCCTCCTTTAAAGAAAAACTCCGGCCATATGTTGTAAAATACAATGAATACATCAAAGGGCTTGAAAAGGATAATCCATACGGAGTACCCATAGGCCTTGGTAACTGGGCTGGTGGCGGAGACATAATATATTTCGGTACCACCGTTTGCTTTGCAAACAAATATTTCCCTGACATTGTCGAGGCCAGCCACGCCTTCAAGATCACAAATTGGCTTTTTGGCTGCCATCCGTATCACAATTATTCGTTAGTGGCAGCAGTTGGCGCAGCTCGTCCCAAAGCAGTCTTTTATGGAAATAACAGGGCCGATTTCTCATTTATTCCGGGCAATGTTGCGCCGGGAATATTGTTCAGAAAACCCGACCACTTTGAAAACTACGACGACTGGCCATTTCTTTGGGGACAGAATGAGGGCACGATTGCTGGAAATACCAGTTATTTAATCTTTGGATCAGCTTTTAAGAATTTGGCAAAATAGAGGGTGCAATTCTCTGCAGTTTTCAGAATTTATAGCAATTATCCTCAATCAGTTTGTCGGCAATACGGCGACGGGCTGCCTTCACATTTACACCGGCAACAGTGGTGAGGGTTTCAATAGCTTTTGCCAAAACAACTGCTTCCTGAGGCTCGGCAAATGCATAAACAGCATCGAGGGCAGACTTCCGGATCTTGCTTGCGGAATCATAAACAAAAACATTCAGAATGTCCCTGCACAGACTTGTTGCTGCCTCACCTTTCATGCCTTCTACCTTCTGAACACGCAATGCCAGTGATTCGGCAACATAGGTTTCTGCCATGATGTCCGAAATATTATTCATCACTTCCTGTTCCTGTACAAGCTGCTTTTCGAATTTCTTTGAGGCACCATGCATGGCTACCAGGATCACTTTTTTAAAGTTTTGGATGTAATGACTCTTTTCCTCAAAATAGGATAAATCACTTGCCTTTCCATTGCTGAGGCTTTGAAGTGAATTGTATACCTTTTCAGCCTGGCCAAAGAGATCGAAGTCTCCCTTCATGGCTCTTTTCATAGCGGTGTCCGCGATAAGTAACCGGTTTATTTCATTGGTCCCCTCAAAAATACGGTTGATCCTGGAATCGCGATATCCTTTTTCAACTGCCATCTCAGCAGAGTATCCCATACCACCGTGGATCTGCACTGCTTCGTCAATTACATAATTGAGAACTTCAGAGCCATAAACTTTCAGAAGAGCAGCTTCAACGGCATAATGGCTTATCCCATCAATGGTAGCCCTGCCCTTGTCACAACCTTCGGTTTTATACTTTTCAATCAGATCATCAATATCCCTGCTTACCCTGTATGTGGCCGATTCTGCGGCATAAGTAAGGATTACCTGTTCAGCCAGCTTATACTTGATCGCCCCAAAGGTGGAGATCAGGAGGCCAAACTGCTTTCTTTCGTTGGCATATTTAACCGAATCATTGATGGCTTTCTTGGCAGCTCCAATTACATTGGCACCCAGTTTAAGCCTTCCCATGTGAAGAATGCTCAATGCTATCCTGAAACCCTCACCGCGTTTACCCAGGAGGTTTTCCACCGGTACCTTTACATCATTATAAAAGATCTGCGCTGTGGAAGAACCCTTGATCCCCATCTTATGCTCATCCGGACTGACAACAACACCCGGGAAATTGCGCTCAACAATAAATGCGCTCAAAACCCTGTCATTGTCGATTTTTGCAAACACTGTCTGCACATCGGCAAATCCGGCATTGGTGATCCACATTTTCTGACCATTCAGAATATAATATTTTCCGTCTTCTGAAAGCCTGGCATTTGTTTTTCCGGCATTGGCATCACTTCCTGCACCGGGTTCTGTAAGGCAATATGCACCGAGCAATTCACCGGTCGCCAGTTTTGTAACATATTTCTGCCGTTGTTCTTCTGTACCGTAATACATAATGGGTAAGGTACCGATTCCGCAATGTGCCATATAAGCAACCGAAAATGAATAACCGGCACCGATGGTTTCGGCTGCAAGCATCTGTGAAACGAACGATTGTCCGAATCCGTTGTATTCTTCAGGAATTGAAATTCCCATCAGACCCAGATCACCGGATTTTTTCAGGATTTCCTTCATCAATTCCCTGTCCTGCTTATCCACCTTATCTGCATTGGGATAAACCTCAGTATTCAGAAAATCCTGGCAGGTCTGGGCGATCATGAGTTGTTCCTCATTCAACTCCTCCGGAATAAATATATCTTTTGATTCAATATCGCTTACGAGAAATTCACCACTTTTCAATACTTTTCTGGGTTCCATTGTAAATTGATTTATGTGTTGTTATAGATTCATCTCAGGAATTAGTTACCTACAGGTCCAAATCCATTGCAATTAATTCGGCAATATCATAGTTTTTAATGTCGTCTTCCCTGTTCTTGTATTTCAATCCATCGGTCAGCATGGTCATGCAAAACGGACAGGCGGTTGCAATTATTCCGGCTCCTGTTTCAAGTGCATCTTCCGTGCGTTCGATAAAGATCTCCTTATTGCCCTTTTCTGCTTCCTTGAACATCTGTGCGCCACCGGCACCGCAACACAGGGAAAAACTGCGGTTACGCTTCATCTCCACCATTTTGCCCGACAGGGCTCCCAGCACATACCTGGGTTCGGCGTACATATTATTTGCACGGCCCAGGTAGCAGGGATCATGATAAGTGATGGCCAGGTCGGCTGGCAAGGATTTATTCAATTTGAGTTTGCCCTGGCGGAGATATTGCTCCAGGAGCCCAATATAATGGGTAACTTCATAATCCCCGCCAAGATCAGGATATTCGTTCCTGAAGATATTATAGCAATGCGGGCAGATGGTGATTATTTTTTTAATGCCATACATTTTAAATATTTCAATATTCTGCAGGGCCTGCATCTGGTAAAGCATTTCATTGCCGGCCCGCCGGGCAGGATCGCCGGTGCAGGATTCCTCTTTGCCCAGCACAGCATAACTAACGCCGAGATGCGACAGTATTTTTGTAAATGCCCTGGCAACTTTTTTGTAACGATCATCAAATGCACCTGCACAACCTACCCAAAAAAGGTATTCAGGTTGTTCGCCCCGTGCAAACAGATCAGCCATGACAGGAATTTCAATATTGCGAGTTTCCATTTACTTGCTGATGATAAGAAATTAATGAACTTTCATTTCAAGATCCTTCGCCCATAACAGCCTGTCCTCAGGAGAAAATTGCCAGGGTGCACCATTGTTTTCAATGTTGCTGAATACCGATTTCAATTCTCCCGGTACAGCTCCTTCTTCCATAACAAGGTAACGGCGCATATCCACGATCAGGGAAGGATGGTTTATATTGATGGGGCATTCCATTGCACATGCATTGCAGGTTGTACAGGCCCATAATTCTGTCTTCAGTGATAAAATGATGCAGCAGCGATCTGCTGTCATTGTATTCTTTTCCATTTTTTACCAGTCCCGGACCCTTTTCATTCATGCGCGACCTTACATCCATCATGATCTTGCGGGGTGACAGAAGCTTGCCGGTAATGTTGGCAGGGCAAACGGAAGTACATCGTCCGCATTGGGTACATGACAAAGAATCAAAATAATTCTTCCAGGTCACATCTTCCACATCCTTCACACCAAATCGTTCCACCGGCGCGTCAGCAGGCTGGGCAGCAAATGCGGTGTCCGGATTCATCATCAGTTTAACCTCCCTGGTAATACTGTCCATATTGGTAAGTTTTCCGAGTGGTTCGAGCCGTGACAGGAAAACATTGGGAACCGACATGAAAACATGAAAATGCTTGGAATAAGGCAGCATATTGGCAAAACAGAAGATCAGGAGAATATGCGACCACCAGAATACCTCATACATATCCTGGTTGTTTCAGCCGGAGTATTCATGAACAAAGACGAAAACACCTGGCTGACCGGATAAATACCCGACATCATTTCACCCGACAGGGTTTTATTGGCAACATAGGCCGTATTCATTCCCAACAGGGAAACCATCAGCAAAAGGATCATCGAAAGGGCGATATTGGCATCGATGTGGGTACTGTGTTTCATCTCAACACCTTCAAACCGCCTGATATGAAAAAACAATCTCCGGCTTAGGAAAATAAGAATGGAAATCGCCACGATTAAGCCAAAAACATCGCCTGATGCGACGATCACATCATAAACAAGTCCCAGTACTCTGAGGGCCCGTTCAGTTCCCGAGAGGCCATCAATGACCATTTCAATACTTCCAATCAGAATTACACAGAAGCCCCAGAAAACAAGGGCATGAAAGAAGCCAATGACAGGCTTGCGAAAAATCTTTGTCTGTCCAAACGCCACATCCAGCATCACCCTGAATCTTTTGCCAAAATCCTTTACGGGAAATGCCGGACGGGTGAATTTAAAAAATTGAATGAGCCTGTTTACAGTGAATGCAAAGACACCCAGCGTAATTAACAGGGAAATTGCAAAAGAGGATCTGTTTCATGATCTGATTTCTTTCACTGCTTCAACCAGTTTGGGCAATATTTTTGCTGCATCGCCCACGATACCGTATTGAGCAGCTTCAAAAATGGGAGCATCCTTATCGGTATTGATGGCAACGATATACTTGGATGAACTCACACCTGCCAGATGCTGTGTGGCACCGGAAATTCCGATGGCAATATATAAATTGGGAGCAATTATCTTCCCGGTTTGACCCGTATGCTCTTCATGTCCGCGCCATCCTTCATCGGATACCGGACGGGAGCAGGCTGTGGCGGCACCAAGAAGATCTGCAAGCTGTACGAGGGGTCCCCAGTTATCGGGTGATTTCATTCCCCTGCCGCCGGAAACAACTATATCTGCATCAGTCAGTAATATTTTACCGGATTGTTTCTGTACCTCCTTAACCTGGGTTTTAACGACCATCCAGCTGAATGGCGACATCCTCAATGGAAGCACCGGCATTTTTTTCAATCAGTTCAAATGAATTCTGCGCCAGTGTAATGATTTTGATATCTGTTCGTATAGTCAGGTGTGCAAATGCATTTCCTGAAAAAGCCCTTTTATACACTACAAAGGGACTGATGCTAAGGGGCAGTTTGCTCACACCTGCGCCAATGCCTGCTTTGAGCCTGACAGAAATACGAGGTGCCAGTGCTTTGCCGGAATTATTATTTGAGAAAATGACAACAGTTGCGCCTTCTTTGGTGGCAATATCTGAGATCACCCTGCAGTACGCCTGACTGTCAAAGACATCCAGATTTGCTCCCGACACCGTTTAATATTTTGCTGGCACCATACCCGGCAAGCTTTTCCAATTCACTTTTTTCCACCTTTCCCAGACTCAGGACAATGGTGGTGGTATTCATCATTTCGGCCACCTGACTGGCATAAGAGACAAGTTCGAAGGATGATTTTTTAAATTTCCCATCCCAATTTTCGGCGAATACTAAAACTGACATTTTGTTTTATTTATTTTGCTAAAGAAAAATTTGTTAGATCACTTTTGCTTCGTTCTGCAGGATGCTGATCAGCTGTTTTGGATTCTCGGGATCAATAAATCGGCAGGCTGCCCCGGGTTTCGGAAGTTCAAATCCGGTTACTTCAGTATAAACATCTGCATTAACCGGTTCAACTACCTTGATTGGCTTTGTACGGGCCATCATAATGCCCCGCATAGCTGCAATCCGCGGCTCTTTTGCAATTCCTTTCTGAACAATAGCGACAAAAGGATTGGGTACGGTAACAATTTCATGGCCACCGTCAATTTCCCTGCTGACAGAGGCCTGGCCACCGGAATTGGCAATTCCGGAAACCGATGAAACGGAGGCATAATCCAATAATTCAGCAAGCATGCCGCCTACAGATGATCCATTATGATCACTCGATTCGATGCCGCAGAGGATCATATCATATTTTTCATTTTTCACCACTTCAGCAAGCTGGACAGCAACATAAAAAGCATCCGCAGGTTCGGCATTTACCCTGATGGCATCGTCGGCACCGATTGCAAGGCATTTGCGGATTGTTGGTTCTGTGCCGGCAAGCCCACATGTGCCACTGTAACGGATTTTATACCTGTTGCTGTATCATCCTTTAATTCAAGTGCCCGGGTAAGTGATAATTCATCCCATGGATTGATGATCCACTGAATACCAGTAGTATCCAATTTTTTATTGTCCATCAATGAATTTCACCTTTGTTGTGGTGTCAGGTACCTGGCTAATACATACAAGGATTTTCATTCAATTATTATTTAGATTAAATTTGACTGAGCGATTATAACAGGCTAATATTAAATAATTTATAGCCAAATTAATGCATAATTAGTGCGATTCCGGGCTTACAAATATAGAATAAAATAGAAAATTACAATTATCAGTCTATTTGTAATGGTAAGATACTTATTTTGAGACATAACATTCAACTGCACTTCTGTCCCCAACATTATTGCTTTTATCAAAATTAATGGCAGCGAAGATAAATTTTGTCTAATTTTGACTTAGATCAGTTTAGCGCGATGAAAGCACTTCTACAACGTACGATAGATATTTTAAAGAAAAGGGTTAAGGAAAATCTGGACACAATCAACCAGAACCAGTCGGAAATACGTCAGTTGCTGACCCAGCCCCTTTCGGCAGAACGCACCTATTATATTGAAAAGCATTATGATATTAATAAGGTGTTGCTTAGTGAAAATAATGATTTTATTAATCTTCAGGTCACCCTTCTGAATTTCATGGAAAAATATAAGGATTTTCCCATTCTCGATGAGGAAGAGCTTCCGGAGATGACCCCTGAGTTATTTATGGATGACCACGAACTGTTTGAGTTAACCATTCAGGGTAAGCTCGTCTTTAATATCGCCCACCCGAAATTTGAGGATGAAGAGTTTTTTCAGAAGCTTTTGACTTATTACTCTACACTTGAAGCGTATGAGAAATGTAATTCATTATTAAAGACTAAAGAAAAGATATCTCCCCCAAACTCCACCTTCGGAGGAGAAGAAGAAAAACAGCGCTCTGCGCAATAATTCATAATTAGTCTGCAGTCTCTACGGGATTATGCATCTCTCATCTCTCATCTCTCGGGATATTTCTACCAACATATTATCCCTACGGGATTCCTCTTGCTAGTCCTGCAGGTCCCCAGTCCCTAAATATATCCCACATTCACCTTCTTCAGCAAGTTTCTCTTCCAATAACTGTGCGATGCGGTTTACCACCGTCCGCCTGATTTCAAGTTCAACCGGCAGATGGGGATCCTGGTGAGCAATGTTGATACGTGTGCCAATGATGATGCGGATGGCATCACTTTCAAGGATCAGTTTGACGATTTCATCAGCCGGTCCCTTATTCAGCTTATAGTTTGGATTATATGCCTTAAGTATTTTTTCCACCTTGTTGAGGGTAAGGATGCCTTCCGTAAACAGGTCAATTCCTTCCATTACATTCAGTGGCGGGAGGTCAGGGTCTTCGAATTTAAAAACATCTTCAATAACCAATCCCAGTTCGCGTGATATGATATCCCCTGTTGTGGCACCCATCACAATTTTCTTTCCCTTGAATTCTCTCACCTCATTGGCCAGCTGCACATCGTCTTCCTTATTGTACGGAGGGCCCGTGCATATGAGCAGTTCACGGGGTTCCCTGAAATAAATAATACCGCAGCTTGTATCATCTTTCGACTGGAATCCGTCATTTCGGTAGGCCATGTTCAGGATCTTTCCTGCCAGATCGCGTGCCGATATCTGCGGATATTGTTTGATCATGTCGATGGAAAATCGCGCGACATTGTCATTGCCCCATCCAAAAGGGAAACGGGGAGTACCCAAACCCGATTGGGCAACTCCGTCCGTACAAAAGACTATGCGGTCTCCTTTCAGGGGAACAAAATTGCAGACCCTGATCTTTTTTCCACAATTGTTTCCACTCAGCACCACATTTTTCGATTCCGGTTTCAGAATTTTCCTGTCCCTGATGATTACGCATTCGGGATTTTCATATTCCAGCAAAGTCACTTTTTCACGGTGTTCTATATCAATGATTGTGAATGTGGAATAGTTCATCTTGCGTTCACTGCATTCCGGCAGTGTTTTCATGATGATCTCTGCGGTCTTTTCCGGCTCCTTGTGCTCTTTGGTAAAATTCATGGCCATGGTAGCAGTAAGGGTTGCCAGCACACTGGCTTTTACGCCATGGCCCATGCCATCGGATAAAACAACAACAATCCGGTTTTCTTCCTTTACCTTGCTTGTAAGAAAGATGTCACCGCATATCCGCTGTCCTTCATAGCTTTTCTGCTGGCAGTCTACTTCCACAAAGAAATCGTCGCCCATAGCCTAGGGAATCAGTTTTTTATTTTCTCCTTTATAAAACTCGATGATAGAGTTGAGCATATGTTCAATATCGGTAGCCCCTTCCCCAAGAAGGAACCCAATTTTCTGCACCATTTCAAGATTCCGGTCAATTACCTCGGTAATGCGGTTGATAACCTCAGCCCTTTGCACTTCCGGGGCTCTCATATCCCTGTATAATTCCACCAGCTATCTTTCCTTTTACGATCGGGAAATATAGAAACATTGAGCAGGTTTTCACCGATCTTGACATCCCGGTTTTCTATGTTCTCATTTTCTGTGAGCACATAAGAAAAGAGGTTAATGAAATTATTGGGGATCAAACTGTTCAAATCAGCTCCGGTAAGACCGGGAATGACCTCGTTGATCTGTTCCGCTTCTTCACCGAGAATGGTGGTAAATGTTGTATTTGCCTTAACGATTTTGAGCATATTATCCACGATGACTACACCCGCCCGAAGCTTTTCCAGCATGGCATTGCTTAATTCAGAGGCCTGGGTGGCGCTCTCTTTCTGCTGCCTTGTTTTCTCTTCCGATTCACGCAATGACTTGCGGGCCTGTGCGAGTTTTTCATTCATCTCATGCAATGATTCCTCGTAGTTCATTGTATTGCGCATGGCAAAAGAAATGCACATTTCCGGCACGGTCAATCCGGCAGCCACATCTCTTGCAAAATCACGGCATGAATTATATCCGCACTCGAGGCAACCCATTGTATCAGTCTCCGATTTTCCAATTTCAGCCAGGACTTCCAGTATTCTTTCCGGCGATGGTTCGGGCACCCTCTGATCATCAACAGTAAAGGTCCGGGACATATCAAGCTCAAGATATCGTTGCAGGTTATCATACCATTCCACCCTGAAGAAATTTTGCAGGCGCTTGTTGGCATATTTCGTTACAAGGTGCTCCTTATAAAGACGGTTCCCACGCTTCGTCATGCCGGGACCATCCAGTGAGTTGCCGTAAGTGATTGAAAAATGCCTCTGGATGGTGCTGATGTTATTTTCGAACTCGGCAACGGCATCTATCATTTCTTTTCTCCCTTCAATAGATGTAAGACTTGCCGTGAGCAGATTTTCGTCCATATCGGCCGATTGCACAAAACCGTTTCTCAAAGGGTACAGCGCTCCTTTATAACTCAGGGGCGCATCAATAACGGAAAACTCAAGGTTTGATTCTTCAATTTTGTAATCCCTGAATAGCTCACGCAATTCCTCGAAAGTGATCACCACATCCACCTTGCTGTCATCTTCAAAAATCAGGGCTTCCTCCTTTGTAGCAATTTCCGGCCCGATATACATGATCTTTATATCGTTTCCACGTAATTTATGGATCACCCTGGTCATGGCTATCATGGGTGACACTATCGGAGCCAGGTTGCTGATCAGATTGGGATGGTGCTTTTCAATATATGATACTACAATCGGATCATTGGCCGTAATATAATAACGGCCCTTGAAATCATTGAGTAAACTCAGGTACCTGTAAGCAACCAGATCAACCGCGAAAGAAACCTCATTCACCCAGGTAATGCCCAGGGCCTTGATCATGGTAACCAGTTTCCTGTGATCTGAAATATCATCAAATTCTGCTGCAATGCTGGGAGAAATAAGTGCCGCTATTTTCTCTCCCGATTCCAGCAATTGTTTGGCTTCATCAATTGAACTTCGGTAGGATAATGGCCTTTGAATTACATATGGATATGCAACTGCCGCATCCAATACAACGGTTATGATTTATCTCAGGAAAGCCATTTGCGGTTTTAACCTGAATTGCCCTCACCGGGCAGATTCTGACGCAGGCATAACTTTTAGCACATGCCTGGGCATCCAAATTCACCAGGGGTTTCAAAACAGTACCTCCTTTGTTATTTTAAATCATGAAGCGCTTCTGCAAGAATATGATGAATGTTTTCTTCGCTGACCTGTGTATAAATTTTGCCTCCGATTTTCAGATTCGGGCCGGAACTGCACTCCCCAAAACAATGATCACCTTTAAAAAAAACCTTATCTGCCAGGCCATGGGAATTGATATATCGCTGCACAATCTTCAGGATGCTTTTATTCCCCCTGGCAAAACAGGAACTGCCCAGACAAATTACAATTTCACGTCGATGATTCATTATTTACTCAAAAGTGCTGTAAAGATAAAAAAGATTGATCCCGATCCAAATTTAAACGATAAACATGTAAATGGTTATTTTTTTGTATTTTAGCTTTCATAACAAATATGATTTTATGAAGAGCCTGCCTGAAAAAACAATCGAACGCCTCAGCGAATACAGAAGAACCCTTTTTCGCTGTCTGGATGAAGGCAAAACTCATATTTTTTCGCATGAACTGGCAGATATGCAAAATATTACTGCCGTGCAGGTCCGTCGTGATATCATGTTTATTGGCTATGCAAGCCAGGGACGAAAAGGGTATAATATCCAGGAACTCATCCGGGTAATTGCCAATATCATTGATCCGGTAGATGTGCTGAACCTGGCGATTGTAGGTTATGGAAATCTTGGCCGGGCTATTTCAGCCTACCTGCTCAATAAAAGGCCAATGTTGAAACTGGTGGCAGCATTTGATATCGATCCGAAAAAGATAGGTTCCGGGAAATCCGTTGTCGAATGCTATTCAATTGAACGGTTGAGAGAAGTAATCGACAGCCATAATATTTCCGTTGCGCTTCTCACCGTTCCAGCCGATGCAGCGCAACAAATGACCAAGGCGCTTATAGGTTCGGGTGTTAAGGGTATTCTGAATTTTACCACTCACAATATCAATGTTCCGGATGATATCTACCTCGAAGAATTCGATATGATTACTTCTCTTGAAAAGGTAGCCTATTTCGTGAAGCTTGGAAAACCAACCGCCTCCGGAGCGAAAAGCTAGGAAAATTTTGCCGGGTCAACCGCTGCATGTTTCTGGCTGCTTTCGTAAGCTGCAAGGATAATCTTAATGCCATTCAGTGATTCCCGGGGATTAACTGTAATGTCTTTACCGGATGTTAGTGTTTCATATAATTCATTATAAAACTGGTGATAGCATCCGGGCAGGGTTTCAATTTTGCCCCTGTAATGCAATCCACCGATTGCTGTATTGAGAATACCCCATTTATCCTCCGGTTCTGTTCCCCATCCTGCTTCATTGGGAAAACGGCCTTCATTCAGTGCTTCTTCCTGCGGATCTGCGCCATATTTTACAAATGAACCCTCCGTGCCATGTATTAAAAAACGCGGCCCCTGCTCACGTACCAGGTAACTTCCCTTAAGGGTAACCTTCACATCGGGATAATACAGGCTGAGATCGAACAGATCATCTACCTGAGCACCAGTTCTTTGTTTACGGATATCTGCATATACTCCTGCAGGCATTCCGAATAATACAAGGGCCTGATCAATAAGATGTGATCCCAGGTTGTACAATGTGCCTGTTCTGTTATCCGCTTTTTCCTTCCACGAATCGCGGATGAAATTCCGGAAACGGTCAAAATGGGCTTCATATTCCACCAGCCGGCCCAGCAATCTTTGATCGAGTATACTGCGAATTGTAAGAAAATCACCTTCCCACCGGCGGTTTTGAAAGACTGTCAGCACCTTCTTCTTTTTCGCTGCCATTTCAATTAATGATTCCCCTTCTTTAACATTCAGAACAAATGGCTTTTCCACAACAACATGTTTCCCGGCTTCGAGGGCACGGGAAGCAAAATCATAGTGTGTATGATCAGGTGTATTGACAAGAACAAGGTCAATGGCAGGATCATGAATGATATCCTCAATATTCCTCACTATTTCAACATACGGATACTGTTCAAGGGCACTGTTGCCAGTGCGTTGCATTATCTTGGAAATGGCAAAGCCGGGATTTACATGCAGCAGTGGTGCATGGAATACCTTACCGGACATACCATACGACAGTATCCCAACATGAATGACAGGTTTCATTTTTTCCTAAATATACAAAAAATCAATGTCTGATCAATGCATTGTAAACAGCTTGCTGCACGTTGGTTCTTACATTCATCTCCGCCAGCTTTGTGTTTTCTGCATCGGGATATACCCGGTTGGAAAGAAATACATAAATGAGGTCATAGGCAGGATCCACCCATATCATATTTCCGGTAAATCCGGTATGACCATAACTTGCAGGGGAAGGTCCATCGCAGGTCGGCTGCGGTTTCGACTTATCCGGCTCAGGCTTGTCAAAGCCCAGTCCACGCCGATTCCCTGCACTCAGAGGCTTTTCGTAAACAATTCAATTGTTTCAGGGGTGATAAAGCGCTCACCCCCGTATTCTCCATGATTCAGCATCATTTGCAACACCTTGGCCACATCAAGGGCATCACCAAACAGGCCTGCATGCCCGGCTACACCGCCCAGCATGGCAGCCCTTGGATCATGCACATAACCTTGTACCAGCTGTTTTCTGAAAAGCTGATCATCTTCGGTGGGAGCGATTTCTTTTTTTGAAAATCTGCTTAACGGATTGAAACATAACCTGTCGGCTCCAAGCTTCCTGTATAAGACGGAATCAAGGTAAGCATCGAATGGGATGCGGGTTACCGAATCCACCAGTTGCTTCATTAACATGAAACCAAGATCGCTGTAAAGATATTCCTTCTTCGGAGACAGGCTGGATTTGGCAATGCCGTTATAAATTGTATCTACCCACGAACTGGCAATATACATATGATCCGCAACCTTGAGCGGATAAAGATCTGAATAATGATTCGAAATAATATTGCTCTTATAGCGTGTGTACCGGTTCAGATACTGATTCGGCCCTATTTTTATCGGGTTGCTGTCAGTTTGCTTATTACTGATCAGCTGCTGATTTTTGAAAACAGGTTCCATGGTTGCAAAATAGAACTGTATGAAAGCCGCCAGTCCTGCCTGGTGCAAGAGCATATCCCTGATAACCATGTTTTTCTTATTGGTCTCATCCAGATAAGGAAGATAGGCTGAAAGTTTTTGGTTAATATCAATACAACCCTCATCTGTAAGCCTCATCATAGCCTGGGTTGTTGCAACAACCTTGGTCACCGATGCCAGGTCATACAGATCGGTGGATCTTACCGGCTTTGTGCTGCTGTAAACCGGGTTGCCAAAGCTCTTGTTCATGATCACCATTCCATGCCGGGCTACAAGAACCTGGCAGCCGGGTAATGCCTGTTTGGATATGGCATCTGCAATGATATCATTGATGCGCCGAAGTGTATCCTCGTTCATTCCTGCCTCGAGGGGAAGGCTGAACCTAAGTCTGCCAATTGCGTTCACCGGTATTCCGGAGGTGAGCGATTTCCATTTTCCTGCACTGACCGAAAGGGTGCCATGTGCACTGATCGCTCCATAAATAAGCTGTGCCGATAATTCCTGAACCACGGAAGAATTCTCATATGACACGACGAGTGCCTTCAACTTGTCCAGGTTATGAAAGCGATTTAGCACATAGGGATCAGCAAATACATCCAGCATAAGCTTCCCTGTCTGAGCCAGGCTGTCAACAATATCGACCATGCAGTCGCTGATCCCGTACTTCCTTACCGACCGGATATCAGTTGAATGAAGACTGGCTATCACCAGGTTGTATTTTTTGAGCTCGTTGAATATGCTGTCGAGATTATCAAATCCATCCCCCTTAAGCCGGAAATTATCAACCCGTCCGTAAAGTCCCAACGCCTGCTGAAACGAGGTGTCCTTATCTGAACTCAAAACCACGGAGGCAATATGCAGTGAATCCAGATGCCTCAATGGCAGCAGGTTATTCCGGTTTTGCAGGACGGTTAGTGCAGAACTGATCAGTTGGCGTTGAAGCAACCTGTACTCAGGCTTATTCAGATCTTTGTTGAGATTGGCCAGTTCTACCGGATGATAATGGTTTAATCCGGCAAAATATTTGGCAGCGAGAACACGCCTGCAATGAATGTCGATTTCTTCCTGCCTTATATTTCCCTTTTTGATCTGTTTAACGATTTTTTCAATCACACCAGGGACATCATCCGGCATCAGCAAGATATCATTGCCTGCCTTAATGGCAAGCTCAGCCGACTCTTCAGGTTTGTAGGAATTGGATATCGCTTTCATATTCAGGGCGTCTGTAAAAATAAGCCCCTTGAATTGCAGTTCGTGCCGGAGTAGTGAATCAGTAATAATGTTGGAAAGTGAGGCAGGTAAATTCTTACGTGATTCCAGTACGGGAATCTGGAGATGTCCTGACATAACACCAGACAAACCGTTGTATATTAATTCCTTGTATGGAAACAGCTCCAGGCTGTCGAGCCGCTTTTTGTCACGATTTATCACCGGCAGTTCGTCATGAGAATCCGTGTCTGTATCGCCATGGCCCGGAAAATGCTTTGCCACAGCAAGAATTCCTTTATTTTCAAGCCCTATCATATAAAACAGTGCCTTGCGTGTGACGTTATTCCGTTCTTCACCAAAGGAGCGGCTATCGATGACAGGATTATCTGAATTGTTATTGATATCAATAACCGGGGCAAAATTTATGTGTACCCCGAGTCTTTTTAACTGTTCGGCAATCTGGTTGCCCATATCGAATATCAGTCTGTCGTCCTGAATGCCGCCAAGCATCATTTGTTTCGGGTAACGGATGGTGCTGTCAAGCCGCATAGCCAGTCCCCATTCTGCATCCATTGCAATAAGAAGGGGAATTTTGGAAGCCGACTGGTATAAATTTGTAAGGCGGGCCTGTCTGCCAGGTGAACCCTGGAAGAAAATCAGTCCCCCCACTCCATTTTCCCTCACAAGCTTTTCGACTTCTTTTTCATTCGCCGGGTTGTTATTGGAATACGCAGCAACCATAATCATCTGGGCCACCCGTTGTTCCGGTGTCATTGTATTCAGCACCGAATCCACCCATACGTCGGGAGTATTAAGGAAAACAGGATCTGTCCTGGTTTCCTTTAATTTAAAATCACCTTTTGAATAAAGATTGTTATCCGGAATAAAACGGTAAAACAGGCTTGACATCACCAACGCCCCTACAATCAAAATTGTTCTCAGAAAATACCTATCCATAAGCCTCCTTAAAATCGCATATCAAATATTTCTACTGAGTAATCTGATTCAGGGTTGCATTTTTTACGAAATTAAAAATAACTATTTTGCGTTTGCGGTTAGAGAAAATAAGTTATTAACTATTAGCACGTAAAATTCCTCTCGCTGATTTCACAGATCTCGCAGATCAATTTGTGTTTATCCGGCTTTTTTTCTCGCAGATTTCCGCTGATTTCGCAGATTATCTGAATCTATTCTCTGAAATCGGGCCAAATCGAATGCAATGAGATTTCTCTGCTGCGACTCTCAGCGGCTTAATATAGCGCGTTCTTTGCGTAAGTCTTTGTGAATCTCTGCGTTAAAATTTCTGGCGATCTCTATATCGCTTTTGAACCTGCTATTCTCCGAACAAGGGCTGCCGCATTAAACAGTACCAGCAGATAACATACGGCAGTAAACATCCAAATCACCGATATATTGAACCAGATCGTATCAGTTTTCTGACCATTCAGTTGCTTTTTGGGAGAAAAAAGTCTTGCCCGTCCATAGTTCGAGGTGGGTTCCTCGTAAATATTATCCCGTGTTCTCACCAATTCTTCGCCAATCCTGACATAGGGTAAATCATAATTCTTATTGGTCACCACATTTTCAAGAGCCTGATTGAAATTATCACGATGAATGGCTGCCAGGGTTTCCTTGCCCAGGGTTTTATTCAGACTGTCGAGAAGCAGAGACTTTTTCTGTCCCGATTTCTGATACTGATCAAAAAAACGCAGGCTCAGATAAGTTAAGTAATCATGAGCTTCTGCTGCCAGATTTTCCTTTTTCTTCAGATCTCCGAGTTCATTTACAAATTCAAACGGAAATACGTCAGGAAAAGCCTTTATTTTAAGCATTTCATTTTTCAGAAGGCCGGTATAAAAGCTCACACTGTCTTCATTGTTGGTCTGCATGCACAAAATCAGTGTTTCCTGTAACTTTGGAATAACATGCGACGAGTAAAAAGAAGCCTGACTTATACTTTTATCAGTATCATACACTAATTTTTCATATTCATTATCAGCAAACTGCTTTACCGCCAGTGCTTCGTATCCCCAGCGTGCAACCATAAAGTCAGCAAGAACAGGAGTATATCTGCCTGATCCGAGATTCATCCGTTCATATGGAATAATTCCCCCTCCAAGTATTAACTGCAAGGCAATCACAAGAGGAAGGATCCTTTTATAAAGCACATCTGCATTTTGCACACTTCCGGAACATGTTAATCCAAAAAGAACCCCAAAGCATGCCGCGCTGAAAAGCACGATCCAGTAAAACCAGATCATATGGTGGATTCCCAGTATCAGATTGCCTGTGAGAACATAAAGAAATGTCTGCAGAGCAATAACCGGAAACAGATACATTATTTTTGAATTAATATAGCTGAACCGGCTGAATTCCAGGTACTCTTCCTTTTCAAGCATATTCCGCTCTTTCAAAATTTCCCCGGCACTAAGCACCAATCCCAGGAAGATGGCCACAACCACACTCAGAAACAGATAAAGCGGAATATTTTCATTGGCAGCGAAGCTGTAAGTGCCATGTACCTTAACTTTGAAGGCAAGACTTATAAGCAGTGCAATAGCCGGACCCGTGATCAGGGTGCGAACAATGTCATTCAGTCGTGAAAACTTGCATTTAAAATTCCGGATCGAGAAAATCAGGAACTGTACTTCAAGGTTGGGAATTTTCAGCATTCTGGCAGGCAGCATCGATTTGGTAACGGTTCTGTCCTGTTTAAGTACCATGTCACGAAGGTAAAGGTCATGCCAGTCCTTTGGTTCGCGCACCCGTTTCCACACATGTCCTTCCTTGTCGGGTAACTTGTAATTTACCAGGTCGAGCAACTGGGACGGATCTACATCCTGCATCTCATGATAGGCCAGTTTGAGGTTTTTGCTGAGGTATTCGGCTGCTCCTTTAACGGGACCATTATAAACAGCGATCCCGCCTTCATCCACGATCCATATCTTGTCGAAGAACCTGAAAGTAA
Source organism: uncultured Bacteroidales bacterium (assembly GCA_963808745.1). Classification (GTDB taxonomy): domain Bacteria; phylum Bacteroidota; class Bacteroidia; order Bacteroidales; family UBA10428; genus UBA5072. The sequence goes on along the minus strand of CAWEGX010000014.1, from coordinate 135,325 downwards.
TGCTATCTGCCTGGCTGATGGTTGTGATTACAAGGTTACCTTTGAAGGAGTAATCATGCAGAATTTTGATGACCTTTGCAGCATCTGCCATTCCCAGTCCCGACAATGCATTGTCTACCAGCAAAATTTGCGGTTCCCGCAGCAGTTCAAGTGCAATATTGATCATCCGTCGCTGGCCGGGCTGAATATGCTTGCTCAGTATTCCGCCAACCACAACATGTTTCAGTTCCAGCAGATCAAGCCGGCTTAAGACACTGTTCACCCGGGCATCCAGTTCACGGTCAGAAAGATGGCTGTAATACAGCCTGGCGGTCAGCGTCAGGTTATCTGAAACGGTCAATTCTTCGTACAGCAGATCTTCCTCGGGTACATATCCAATCGTACCTTTCAGCAGATATTTATTCTTCCACAGATCATACCCGTTAATATAAATGGTGCCTGTATCGGGCTTTATTTTGCCTGCAAGCAGTTTAAGCAATGTGCTTTTGCCCACACCCTCCTTGCCAATAATTCCGATAAGCTGACCGGTTGTTTCAGAGGTTATGAAAGAGTGGACCTCTTTTTTCCCACTTGATGATTTATATTGAACCTGATCTGCCATAAGCGACAGGCCTCTTTTTTCCTGAAACTGCAGGAACCGGCTTTTCAGGTCTGAGTAGGTAAGGATGGAAACTCCCTTTAAGCTGAGTTCATTGCCTGGTTCAATTAAACGGAAGCGGCATTGCAAGCGGGTTTCTTCATCGAAAAATTGCCCGGGGTGCCGCATGCAGCGAATGACGTACGACTTGATCTGATCCACGAACATCACAAGGATGTATCCCTTAAAACCGTCTGCCTCAAATATGCTATAATTTTCCCTTTGATGCGGTGCATTGCTTTCAATCCAGCGGCCCTCCAATATTTCATCCTGTGAAGTTTCGAGGGGTGAAAGCAGCAAGTATTCAGCACCTTCCAAATGTGCCGGATCATCATGTTCCAAAAATGAACGGAATCTTTCTATCAGTGTGCTGTCAACTCCAATTCCCTTAAACAGAAAGCTTAATTGTTCCTTAAAGCCTTTTTTATCGTGCATTTTTAAAAGACAATCCTGAACAAGCAATAACAGATAAACTTTTTCATTAAATCGAAGCATTGTATTAATTTCCTGGCACAAACACTCGGAAATTGATTTGCCCGGAACACTAATAACTGATGAACGGTAATGCTGGTAAACCTGGTTAATATCTTCCGAATTAACCCCCAGATTTCCAAAATATTGGATAATTATACCCTCTTCAGGAATATCTGATTTTTCCTGAACGGCGGTTTTTAGAATCGCTATGGTTTGAATTGCTAAATTAATTACGGTTTCGTTCATGAAAACCCCATAATTTATAAGTAAAAATAGTGAATTTGATTTGGGATTAATGATAACCGGGTCTTAATAGTGTTAAAAAAACATAAACATCCTCTTAATGAGCATATAAGAAATTTAACCTGGGTTAAGGTCAAAACGGGTTTATTAGTTTTGGATGCCAGGTTCCGGATGATAGAGTTCATACGGGATTTACTTTTTTGATAGGACAATTTTCGTTACTTTTATCACCTGTAAGTATTTAAGCAGACATGAGAAAACCAGCCCTTTTTTTTCTGACGATATTGATTGTTCATTTATCTTCAGTCAAAGTCCAGGCACAGGAAACGGCAATTAATCCTTCTCAATTAAAAGTTGAAACAGGACGAAATTATGATATCCGTTTTTATTTCCTCGATTTAAATATAAGCGATTCCTCAACATATATTGCAGGGCATGTGGCCGTCCATCTTACAGTAAATGATCAGACCGGACAGCAAATCATGCTCGATATGCTGCATCTTCTCCATGCTGACTCAGTCAAGGTAAATCAGGAAAAGGCTGTCTTCAATCATACCGAGAATATGTCTGAACGTTTCTCTTCCTATTTTGCCGGCAGGAGATTCGCTGGTTGTAATCGATGTATTTTACCACGGACTTGGAAAAAATGCCGGGGAAGTCACTGGAGTTTTCAATAAATCCAGCTCTTCAGTCAATAAGCGGTTTACCTGGACGCTTTCGGAATCATTTCATGCCCTGAGCTGGTTTCCATGCAAGCAGTCGCTGACTGATAAGGCAGATTCAGTGTATGTTTTCCTGAATACGGATAAAAATCTGAAAGCAGGATCAAACGGATTGCTTACTGCCTCAAAGGATTTACCGGATAACCGGGTGAGATATGAATGGAAATGCCGTCATCCTATTGATTATTACCTGATATCCTTTGCTGTAGGAGATTATATGGATTATAGCTTTTATGCTCCTGTAAACGATACCGATTCTGTGCTTGTACAGAATTATATATATAACAACCAGGATTATTTTAACCAAAATAAATCGTTGATTGATAAAACCTCCGGTCTGATCACACTATTCTCCGGTTTATTTGGGGATTATCCCTATAAAAATGAGAAATACGGGCATTGTGTTGCACCCCTCGGTGGAGGAATGGAACATCAAACCATGACTACTCTGGCAAATTTTTCCTTTTTGCTTGTTGCACATGAACTGGCCCATCAATGGTTTGGTGATTATGTTACCTGTGCTACATGGCAGGATATATGGATCAATGAAGGTTTTGCTTCCTATTCTGAATATCTTGCAAACCAGTATCTTGTTTCACAATCGGAGGCCGACAGCTGGATTGTGAGGACCCAGGATTATGTCAAATCCATACCCGGTGGAAGCGTATATGTGCCCGCTGAATTTGCCACTAATGAAGACCGGATATTTGATTACCGGTTAACCTATGCAAAGGGGGCTGCCATCATTCATATGATCCGCCAGGAAGTGGGAAATGATGAGCTGTTCCTTGATATATTGAGGGAATTTCTCAACAGATATAAGAATAATACTGCTACAGGGAATGATATGAGGGATCTGTGTTCGGAAATGACCGGGCGGAGTTTTGATCTCTTTTTTGAACAATGGTATAAGGGAGAGGGTTATCCGGTACTTGCCGTAAACTGGTTCCACAGGAATGATACACTCTATGTCCGTTCACTGGAGACCCCATCATCCTCAACTCCTATATTCAACTCACTGGTCGAATACCAGGTTTCCCTGAACAACCGCGACACCATTATTACGCACCGGCAGGAATCAGGACTCGATAACTGGCAGGTTTACCTTCATGGCCAGATCTCATCAGTAATTGTTGATCCTCACCATTGGCTGTTAATGGATGTAACGGGAGTCAACAGGATCGGAAACGAACAGGAGATTCATTTCATGCTAACACCCAATCCGGCCAGGGACAAAATTACATTGCATTTTGTTGATCCGGTGTATAATTATAAAGTATACCTCGCAGATTCTTCGGGAAGGATAATTTTCACAGAAGAGGCAAATACTTCTGAGAAGATCATTGATGTTGGCTATTTGGCCAAAGGCATGTATTTTGTTATCATTAATGAAAAGAATGATTTCTATCAGACCCGGTTCATTAAGAACTAAAACAGGCCAGATATGCTATTATTGGTACGGCTTCTTTTTCTCCTGGTGATCCTGCTTATCCCCGCGGACAGGCTAATCGCACAGGCTAAGCCGTCTACCACCTCGAAAAAAGCCATGGAGGCATATAATCACGCCGTTCAGGATTATTCAGTGCGAAATTTCGATACGGCTGAAAAATACCTTGAGGAATCCATCCGGGCTGATTCGGCATTTATAGATGCATATCTGTTGATGGCGGAGGTTGCGCTGGATTGGGGAAAGCCGCTCAAAGCCATCGATGCCTATAAAAAAGGACTGAAAATAAATGAACAGTATTATCCCTATGGATTTATCCGTTTAGGCCAGTTGCAGTATGAGGACGCTCAGTATGAAGAGGCCCTGAAATCATACAATCAATTTCTTCAGCTTCATACAGGAAATGTCAAGAATGAAGAAAAAGCAAAGGATGGCATCGTCCGCTGCACTTTTTCCATTGATGCCATCAGACATCCTGTTGACTTCAAACCCGAAAATCTTGGGAATGGCGTAAACTCAACTCTTGATGATTACTGGCCAAGCCTGTCAGCCGATGAGAAAACACTTGTCATTACCCGGCTGATTAAAAGTGAGGATTTTTTTAAAAAAGTCCAGGAGGATTTCTTTATTAGTCATTGGATAAATAACGGCTGGAGCGTGTCAAAAAATCTGGGATACCCGATTAATACATCGGATAATGAGGGTGCCCAGACCTTATCGGGCGACGGACGACTGATGGTATTTACCGCCTGCAACAGGAGTGACGGGCTTGGAAGATGTGATCTTTACTGGAGCATCCGGAGAGGAGATAAATGGTCCACACCTCAGAACATGGGCAAACCTATTAACACAACTTACAGGGAAACGCAGCCTTCCATCAGTCCCGACGGCCGTACGCTGTATTTTGCAAGTGACCGGCCCGGCGGAAGAGGAAATCACGACATCTGGATGTCCTACAAAGATTCCGCAGATCATTGGACTGTGCCGGAAAATCTGGGTGACAGCATTAATTCACCGGAAACGGAAATGTCTCCCTTTATCCATCCTGATAATCAATCGCTGTATTTTTCTTCCGATGGACTGATCGGATTGGGAGGCTATGATATTTTTGTGTCCAGGCGAAATAAGGAAGGAAAATGGCGAAAAGCAGTCAACCTCGGATATCCGATCAATACAAACCGGGATGAAATTGGATTGATCGTCAATGCGAGGGGAGACAAGGCATATTTTGCTTCCAATATCGACAAGAACCAGGGCAAGGATATATTCTCATTTGTTATGCCGATGAAGGACAGGCCATCCATGACAACATATATGAAAGGGCGTGTGCTGGATGCAGTTAATAATAGCTTACTCAGGGCGCGGTTTGAATTAATCGATCTTGAAAACGGAAAGGATTTCTACAGATCATATTCTGATAGCCTCACCGGTGAATTCGTGGTGAGTATCCCGGTTGATCATAATTATATGCTAAACGTATCACGGAAAGGATATCTTTTCTATTCCGAAAATTTTTCACTCAAGGGAGTCTTTTACCAGGATGCACCGTTGCTAAAGGACATTCCGCTGCAACCCATTGAAATTGGGAAAAGCATAGTGCTGAAAAATGTATTTTATGAAACTGATTCCTATGCCCTGAAAAAGGAATCTGAGATTGAACTGAAAAAGATAGTACAGTTTCTAAAAGTTAATCCGGGAATACGCATTGAGATCAGCGGATATACCGATAATGTAGGGGAAACGGCCTATAACCAGGTTTTGTCAGAAAATCGTGCTAAAACCGTTGCCAATTACCTGATAGCCTCTTCAGTGAATGCACAAAGAATTGTATTCAAAGGATATGGAATGAGTAATCCGGTAGCATCAAACGATACAGAAGATGAAAGAGCCCAAAACAGGCGTACAGAATTGAAAATAATTAAATAAGGGTGAAAAATGCTTGATGGAAAAGATAAGCGGAAATTACTTGCAAATTTTGAGACCTTCAGACTCGTATTTGCGTTTCTCATTGGTAACATCCATTCTGGAATCCCCATAATCCATTTTAAGGCGATCAAATTTGATCGTCTTACCGTGAGCCCAGTTCATTTTCAGACTGATCCGGTTGTAACTGTCCTTGGCCCTTAAGAGTTCCAATGTAGATCGAATGGGATTCTTCATTATTTTTGGGATTCTGAACATAGTATACGCAATTACAATATCCGGGTTATTAACTATTTGACCAATAACATGTAAATTGTACAAGAATGATGCCATATTGAATGCGAACGTGACCTTTTTTTAATTTCTTTTAACAGATTTTTATTCATTCATTCGTTCTGACCTATGGACAACGCCCTGATAATTCAGCAAATCCTGCACCAGATAAAGGCTGCAAAGGTAAAAAGCCCTGCCAGTTCCACTATTTATGACGACAAAGATCATCATGATCAGCAACATGAATTCCTGTTTTTCATAAAGCCGGAGATCATACAGTTAGAGGATGAGAATAAGTTGAAGGCTATCCTTGAATTGCTTTTGAGAAAAATTTCCCAATTTGGTTTTGTTATCCGGGATATCCGGTTACTGGGTGCTTCATATCTGGAAAAGCATAATATTATCGCACAGCATTATGGCGTGATCAATGCTTTAAGCCGTGAACCACTGGAGGTGTTTACAAATGAGGCAAAGAGCAAATTCACGGAAATATACGGACATGCCCCTGAGGACGTCAGGGTATTGGGAAGCCTGCAATTTCTTCAGCAATATCCGTCGTTTACACCCGACAGCCTTCAGCAGCTATGGCAGCAAAGTCAGACGGCAAAGCTTTCCGGGGGTAACTATTGTGCCCTGATAAAGGCCGGAGGAGAGGATGTTTATCTTATTAACGGCTTTCATCCCAAACAACTCATTCATTTTACTGCCGAAGGGCGGATGATCATCCCCTTTAAGTTGACTGGAAATCTGGACTGGGCGGTGGCAAGGAATCAGTTTATCGGAAAGACAAATCCGGCAGATGCTGCACCAGGAAGCCTGCGTAATGAACTGCTTGTCAATAGGGAAAAGTTCGGATTGAATGAGGTCTCTGCCAGCCAGAACGGATTTCACCTGTCGGCCGGACCGGTGGAGGGATTGGTTGAACTTATGCGTTACGGATCCGATTTCGCTGCCGGAGATATAAAAAAACCTGCAGATTTTTCCTTTGGAAGACTACTATTGAAAGTTTTTTCAGAAGAAGCAACCGGTATTATTTGCAGTAACCGGATTGTAAGCTACAAAGGAAATAAGATAAGTACTTTTGATCTCACAGAAGAAAAGAACAGCGGGGAAGCAATTGAGATATTGAAAAATTGCGATTTGAGATGATCAAATCAATTGATAGGCAATAGATAGGCAGCAGATTTCAATAGAATCAGTATCCTACTAATTCAAATGGCAGATCGATATTTTCTTTAAATTCAAGTCCCAGATCATACATGTCCTCATCATCCTGTTCAAAATACCATAAGATATTCACCGAATGACCGGCCTCCTTCAGAAATTCCAGTTTAAACAGAATATCCTGAACAAGTTTGGAGGTAGCTGTATTAAAATAAATATATTTAAAGATGAATTCCGTTTTCTTTTTTGGATGGGAGGCATAATCATCAAGCCAATCAAGCACAGGCTGATAAAAAGTAACAACGTCCTCTGGCAAAGATCTTCCGGTAATCTCAAAAATATCATTGTCAGGATCAAGAATTACCCTGGGAGTGTCATTGGTGGCTTTGATATCTAATGGTTGCATGAGATATGGAAATTATCAAAATAAAGATATTAAAAGAAATCTAAACCCCAAATTATTATTATTAACTTTGCAAAAAAACCATATATTATGGAATATCAGCCTCTTCCTGACCGCTATGAAAAAATAGCCTATGCCAATTGTGGTAAAAGTGGTCTTAAGTTACCGGCAATCTCGCTTGGTTTGTGGCATAATTTCGGCGGTGTGGACGTTCTCGAGAACGGAAGGGCCATGATGCGTGCCGCTTTTGACAATGGCATCACCCACTTCGACCTGGCCAATAATTACGGACCCCCTCCCGGTTCAGCAGAAGAGAATTTTGGCGTTATTATGAATAAGGATTTCAGGCCTTTCCGGGATGAGATGATCATTTCCACAAAAGCCGGATACAGGATGTGGGATGGACCATACGGTGAATGGGGATCCAGAAAATATCTGCTTTCCAGTCTGGATCAGAGCCTTAAAAGAATGGACCTTGAGTATGTGGATATATTTTATTCCCATCGCCCTGACCCGAATACCCCGCTGGAGGAAACAATGGGAGCTCTTGCACATGCTGTTAAGCAGGGAAAAGCAATATATGCCGGAATTTCAAATTATCCGGCCGAACTTACCAGGATTGCATCAGGTTTGCTGAAAGAAATGGGGACTCCTTGCCTGATCCATCAGCCCAAATACTCGATGTTTGAAAGATGGGTGGAGAATGGCCTGCTCGATGTGCTCGAAAAAGAGGGAATTGGTCTTATTGCCTTTTCGCCGCTCGCACAGGGAATGCTTACCAACCGGTATTTAAAAGGCATTCCTGAAGGATCGAGGGCTTCAAAGCCGCATGGCTTCTTAAAAGAAAATGACATAACACCTGAGAGGCTTGCAAAGATCCGAAAGCTGAATGATATTGCCATTTCAAGAAATCAAACACTGGCTGAAATGGCGATTGCCTGGCTTCTGAAGGATAAGCGGGTAACATCCGTACTCATTGGAGCAAGCTCTGTTGCCCAGTTAATGGATAACCTCGGCGCACTTAAAAACACAACTTTTTCAAAGGAGGAATTGGAGAAGATTGAACTGGTTCTGAAATAGGGAACCGGTAATCGGAGTAATCGGTATTCGGTAATGATGAGCGAGTGAAACTTACGTTGTAGTCAGTATCATGCTCACTGCCTTACTCCTTAACTGCACTTATCACTTTCACTCCTTACTCGTACTCGTACTTTAACACCTCCGCAGGGTTTGCCATCCCGGCCCTGTATGTCCGGTAACATACAGTGATGAGTGCAATAAGCAGGGTAATCAGGAAGGAAAAGAAGAACTCTGCAAATTGCATGTTGATTCTGTAATGGAAGTTTTGCAGCCACTTATTCATCAGAAAATAAGTGATTATCCATGCCGGGATGGTTGAAACAGCAATCATCACAAGTACTTCACGAACGAACAGCAACATGATCCCGGTAAGTGAGGAACCAAGTACCTTGCGAAGGCTTATTTCACGGGCACGCTGTTCTGTTGCAAAGGAGGTAAGACCAAACAATCCGAGGCAGGCAATGAAAATGGCCAGAACAGAAAATGCAACCGCAATGCGGGCTGTACGTTTTTCTTCTTTGTAGAATTTTTCAAACTCCTGATCGAGAAAGAAATACTGGAAGGGTTCGTCATTGGTAAATTTGTGCCAGGTTTTATCTATCAGGTTAATTGTCTGGTCAATGTTGTCCTTGTTCAGCCTGATTGTCAGATATCCTGCCCAATCCCATCCCTCGGGTTTCAGCATGAACACTGCGGGATCAATATTCATTCGAAGGGACTGATAATGAAAGTTTTTCGTAATTCCAACCACATTATGATATCTTCTTTCTTCCAGGGTTTTGCCGGGCTCAATAAATCGCGCATTGAAAGGGTCTGCCAATGCAAAACGGCGAACCGTTTCCTCATTGATGATCATCATACTGCTGTCGGCAGCAAAGTCCTTATCAAAAATCCTGCCTGCTCCCATCGGGATCTTGTAGGTTTTTAAAAAGTCATAATCAACCCAGTTAACCTGCATCAGGTAGGTTTCCTCTGCCGGCCTGCCCTCAATCTGAAAACCATTGTTGTTATTCGGATATCCGGGAATTGCTGTTGAATTTGCTGAACTGATTACTCCCGGTATCTTGCCAATCTCTTCCTTAAAGGGAATGATCTTTTTACGCACAGCATCCATGCGCCGGATGACAAGAAGTTGTTCCTTGTCGAAACCCAGGTCCTTGTTGATCATATAATGGATCTGTTTATAAATGATCATTGAACCCAGGATGAGCGCAATAGAAATCATAAACTGAAAGACGACAAGTATACTTCGCAGGCGGGCATTGGATATACCCAGCTTCAGCTTACCATATAATACCTTTACCGGCATAAATGAAGCAAGGAACCATGCCGGATAGGTTCCCGACAAAATGCCAATCAGAAAGGCCAGGAGAATTAAGCCGGGTATAACATACCATTTTGAAAAATATCCAACAACGAGATTGGTTTGCAGCATGTTGTTAAATACAGGAAGCAATAACTCCACAATCACTACAGCAAGACCCAGAGATATTAAGGTCATAAGAACGGATTCAACCATAAACTGCCGCATAAGCAAGGTTCGGGTCGAACCCATTACCTTTCGCAGACCCACTTCCCTCGAACGCTTGGTTGACCGGGCAGTAGAAAGGTTCATATAATTTATGCCGGCAACGATCAGAATTAAAAAGGCAATGCCGGAAAATATGTAAATGTACCTTCGGTCGTTGGCCTGCTTGAAATCAGAACCTATTTCGGGGTTTAGATGCACGTCGGAAAGGGGCTGCATGTAAATACCATACTTGTTTCCTTTTTCAGCGAATGCTTCCAGGTCGAGACCTAAAGTTTTTTCAACCTGCGGACCGACATATTTTTTGATCAGCATGGGTAATTTATCCTTTACTGATTGAGCTGGCGCACCCTGTTTCAGCAAAACATAGGTTGTGAAACTGTTTGAAAGCCAGAAATCATCATTAGCCCGGGGGTGTGAGAGGAAGGAGATCAGCATGTCAAAATCAAAATGACAATTTTCAGGGACATTTACCATTACACCTGTAATTGTATACAAGGTGGTATCATTGCCTATTCTGAGATGTTGTCCGATTGCCCGACCGTTTCCAAAATATTTAACCGCCTGTCTTTGGGTCAGAACTATAGTATTGGGCATTGCAAGTGCTTTCTCAGGATTGCCCTCTATCAAAGGAAGTGTAAATACCTCAAAGAAATCTGAATCAGCAAAGGCTATATGTGATTCAATGAATTTTCGATCTTCAACCTGAACCAGGGTTTCATCCCAACTGGTCATCCGAATTGCAGTTTGTACTTCGGGAAATTCTTCTATAAAGGCCTTTGCCGTTGGTGATGCCGTCCATGAAGCCTTAAATTCAGATTCACCCATTTTTCCGTCAATGTATAACCGGTAGATGCGGTCATATTTTTCATTGAATTTATCAAAGCCCAGTTCATGAATAACAAATATAAAAATCATGAGACTGCAGGCAAAGCCAACTGCCAGGCCCAGTATATTAATAATGACGTAGGTTTTATGACGGAAAATATTCCTGAGAGCAGTCTTGAAGAAATTGCCAAACATAATTCATTCAGGGTTTTTAATTAGACGAATGAAATATATCGAAGTTACACACTAATTTTCAATATTTTTGCAGAAATCAAATCGTAACTATGCGAAAACAGGTGGATGCCATATTACAGAAGAACGGTTTCATAATTGATATGGATGGGGTTCTGTATCATGGAAACAGGTTATTGCCAGGAGTACAGGAATTTGTAGCCTGGCTTTCTGCCAACAACAAAAAATTCGTTTTTCTCACCAACTCAAGTGAACGCACTCCGAAAGAACTTCAGGAAAAGCTTGAGCGGCTTGGCGTGGTGGTTGATAAGGATGCATTTTACACCAGCGCATTGGCCACTGCTATGTTCCTGAGTGCACAAAAACCGAGAGGCAGTGCCTATATCATTGGAGATGCAGGCCTGATCAATGCTCTCTACAATGTGGGGTATACAATGAACAATGTTGATCCCGATTATGTGGTTATCGGTGAAACCAGGGGATATTCATACGAGGTGGTTGAAAAAGCCATTAATCTTGTTATGAATGGAGCCAGGCTGATCGGGGCGAACCCTGATATAACCGGACCCGGCGAACATGGAATTGTTCCGGGCACCAAGGCCCTTGTTGCACCCATTGAAATGGCAACCGGAAGAAAAGCCTATTTTGTGGGCAAGCCTAATCCCCTGATGATGCGCAACGCCCTGAAAAAAATCAAGTGCAACAGGGAAGAATCCGTTATTATCGGCGACAGAATGGATACGGACATTGTTGCCGGAATTGAATCCGAGATCGACACCTGCCTGGTTCTCAGTGGCATCACGAACCGTGATATGATTGATCACTTTCCCTACCGTCCGAAGTACATACTGAATGGGGTAATTGAACTTGTATCGTAAGAAGGGACTAGGTACTGGTACGAAAATTCCGTGACGGATTTACGATTTACAATTTACGATTTAGCAATTTTTGATTGCCCGAAGGGCATATGGTATAAAAAAGCCTTCAGGTTGTGAAAACCCTGGAAGCTTTCCTGGCTTATATTCAGTCTAATTTAATAATTTGTTTGCTGATAGAAATAATTCTTATGGGTCCTTTTAGACCGGAAGGCCTCAAAGGCAAATCCTTGTTCAGGAAATCAGTAATGGGGGAAGAAGTGGTTAGATTCCGGATCTTTCCGAATTGAATAAAATCTCCGATAAATCGGTTCCGGTAAATATTTGCTACAGATACTTCTAATAAATTTTCATTTTTCAACATTCCTTTTACCGGTAATATATGTTCCGGTCTTCCATACACGTCCCAGATTCGTGCCGTTAAGTTTAATTTCAGCCAATGTTTCAAATTCACCCAGATCCAGGAGGATTGAATCTGCCTGTTGTATTTTATCAGCCGGAAATTTAAATGAAATAACATATTTTGCAGTACCCGCGAAATATTTAATGTCCGGATTTTCTGATTCAGTCAACCATTGCAGCTCTGTAAAATCAACAGGTTTGATGGTTGCGCTATATCCCGGCGTAAAACTAACAGTGCCTGAATAATCAGATATTATAAATTCCTTTTCTTTTGAGGATTTTAACGTGTATTTCTTCTGTTGGTCACTGGTTAATTCAAAATCTCCTTCTGTTTTTGAAACAGCTTTCAGGGAGTTATTATCCATCACAATGAAAGGAACAGCCTCTGATATGGAAGGATCTTCCGCAGGAAATATTTGCATTCCCTTTTGCGATATGCCTGCAATATAATTTACAGGTTTTTGGTTCTTAAATACAAAAAGCAATGACTGATAAGGCTTTAAAGTTACCGGCAGCGTGGTGTAATTTTCATCCATGGTGTAAACGGCCGTTTTAGTAATAATTCCGTATTCAGGATCCCATATTTCGGGAGTTTTCCCGGTTATACGAAATGACATTTCCCTGCTAATCCCGGTGTTCTGCTGATTCATTACAAAGTAAATATCATTGCCATCCACTTTTTTATGAATAAACAGAAGGTTCATGGCATCATTCTGACGGGTGCTTACATCAGGAAGTATTTTCTCGGTATTCAGAACGTCTGCAAGTGGTATTCCCCAATACACCTTTCCGTCGCCATAATTATTTGAAGAAACCGTTTTACCGTCAATTTTCCCCCAAATCTGGCCTACTAATTCATCAAAGGCTTTTTTATTGTTTTTAATATCACTTACCGATAGCATCCTGAGTGGCTTTGGAGCATATAAAATGACTCCCTCTTTAACGAGTTCCCCCACCCGTACCAATGTTTCAAAACTTATGCTTTCATCCGGAGGCAAACATAAAACCGAATAAGCGACTACTCCGTTAAGAACCAGCTTGCCGTTTGCAACCCTGATCCTGTTTTTAAGAATATCCAGATTACATGAGTTGAACATGTACCCAAATGGAAGAGTGTTGGATTTATTGTAGGATAGAAACTGGGGTAACTGGTCACCGAGATAATACAATATGTCATGACTGGCTACACCTTGCTGTATGATACTCTGAATGCGCGATTGATAATCAAACCATCCGGAAATATACTTCCAGTCAGTGTTGTGCCTGTTAAAATGTGCACCGAACTGTCCGAGGGTCATCCCGGGCCTGTTATCATCCGGCTGATGAACATTGCTATGCAGGATTATTTGATTTATGCCTGAACAGAAGGCCTTGTCGCCAAATGGTTTTAATCCCGACGGCGTTTCCGAATAATGCGCATACCCCGTATAAGCTTCAGCTGCCATAACAGGTTTTTCGTAACCGATAGCAGCACATGAAGGCATGTTTAATTCAATACCGGTTCCCGGATAATAGGTCACATTTCGTTTATCATCGGTCGCCGACCAAAATTCATACATCGGCAAATCAACGTATTGCGTAGTTCTGAGAATATCCAATGATGGATAACCTGTATTTCCATATATGACTTCGGCATGAAACTCAATCTTATTTTTGTGCAGCAGATCTCCAAAGTGTCTGTAATAGTTATTTTCAATCAGTTCACCCCCGGTTTTGCGCAAATCGAATAAAACTGCTTCGTCAATTTCAGCATTGCCTGAAGTTTCTCCACACAGCACTGGAATATAGGATATCAAAGAATATCCGCGACGCTGTTCAAATTCTTTCAACATGTTGGCTGTCCAGTTCTGATAGCCACATTCCCAACTGTCGATCAGCATAAATTTGAAAGTGTTTCCGGCAAATGAACCGGCTTTTTCAATCAGTTTTGCAGGAAAGCTCCTAAAATGAAGATTCAGTGCGGCAGTATCCATTTTATCGCATTCCAACCCTGTTCCGGCAGCTGTGGCAGGGGCATTCTGAGCTCCCGTTGCGGTATAACCAAAACGGATTACGGTCCAGTTTCCTTCGGCCGGTTTCCAGTTCAATGTTCCGTCGCTATCCATTTTAGAGGTGATATCAATCACCTCTTTTACCATGTTTTGATCCGAGGGACTGGAAGTATTTGAAAAACTGCCTTCACCGGTCGCTTTAACACTCCCTGATTTTTCAGAAAGAAAATCAATTGCATTTGAACAGAGGGGACTCTCCTGTTCAGGCAGAAACTCACATTCGGCAATATTTACCGGGAAATAGCTATCCAAATTGTCCGTTTTGATTAATGAAACCTGAAAATACTTTGCAGAAGTTTTCTCAAACGAAACAGAAACCATCTTATTAACACCGTTTATGGTAAATTCTTTGATTTTCCTGAATTTCCTTCCATCGTCCGATGAGGAAATACTGTAAGTTGAAGAAATATCAGCCAGATTACCCCAGGTGAAAACAATCCGCGGCAGAATGTCAATTTTTCCGGCAGTAAATGCTTCCTTAAACTGGAAGGTTAATTTGTCCCCCCTGGCAATTTTTAATGCGCTTACAGTACATCCGTCAAAAACAAAATCATTTTGAATTGCTTCGTTTAACAGAACCACCGGTGCCGCACGGTGAAACGAATTCAACGGATTGTCGCTTTTTATGGCAACAACAGCCACATCCCTATAAAAATCCATGTTGGTCAATGGCTTTTTCAATTGAATAGTATCAGACTGAGAGGCATTTATGACGGTTTTTGTCCAGACATACTGTTTCATTGACATTTCCGGTGTTATCCATGGTCCGCCACTGGTGCTCCATCCGTCGCAGTTATGAGCTCCAATTGAAATGCCCAAACGGTTTGCTTCCTTTAAGGCCCATTGAAACATATCATACCATTCAGGGGTATTGAAAATCACTTTTTTCACCCCAAAATCCCTGTCTCCGAACAAGCCGACATTTAATATGGTAGCCTGAACAATTCCTTGTTCCTTCATGGCCTCAAGGTCTTTTGTAATTCCTTCTTTAGTAATATTCCCATCCAGCCAATGCCACCAGGTATGTATTTTCACTCCGGCCGGCGGATTCTTAAAATCTGACTCATTAAGTTGCTTTTGTTCTTGTGTATTACAGGAAAGGACAAAGAGCAGAAGTCCAAATAAAAGGTGAATGGGATGTTTTACAGTTGTTTTCATAAACAAGTTTTGTGGGATGTATACTATCAATTGCTTTACAATGCACGGTATATAAACAAAGAAGGCAGTAAACAGTGGAATTATCCTGCCAATTTTTTAATTGCCTCATCCCTGGATGTAACAAAGAATATACGTCCCAGCTTGTTACTCTCCCGGATAAAATCCTGCATACTCCTGCTGGTAAATTTAGCAGGGTCAGTGACTATCGCCAGTTGCACCCGGTAATTTGAGAACTTCTGAAGTATTTCCCCTGCCAAACCAGACTTTAGATCAAAAAAATCAGGGCCGATACTCTTTTCATGAAAAATCAGTTTATTGGAGCCCATATAGCCGGCTTCAGCCATAATATCCAGGGAATCCTGCGGTTCAACAATAACTATTTCATCAGAAATTAGTTCGGCCAGCGTGGTTCCGTTTACTTCAATAATCTCGATTTTCAATGTGCTAATGTGCTAATGTGTTAATGTGCTAATGTGCTAATATGCTAATGTGCTAATATGCTAATGTGCCAATGTGCTAATAGGCAAATGTGTAAAACTGCAAAACTGCAAAACTAAATTACAGTTTATAGGAAACCGCAAATTCGTCAGAAATATAATTATCATAGCTCATGCACACATGCGTGGCAAATTCAACGGCCGTAGCCACAATTTCTTTCCAGGTATTTTCCGGAAGTGTTGACAGGTCATTATAACCGATATTATGGCGGAAAAGTGAATATACAATCCCGGCGTTGAAATTATCCCCTGCTCCAATAGTACTAACCGGATCCAGAGTTTTCACAGGACATGTGAGCGAATACCTTTCGGTGCGCACAAATACACCCGTTTTGTTAGCCGTATAAAGCAGGTTTTTGCAATGTGTGTTTACTTCGGCATACGCTTCATCCGCATCATCAGCACCCAGGATAAAAGAAAAATCTTCATTGGAACCACGAACTATATTTGCATGGGCCATATTCTCCAAGATTAATGGCCTGAGTTTGGGCAAATCATGGAGGTGCTGTTTTCTGAAATTCGGATCATATATTACGATTGCTTTCATTTTGTTGGCTTCGCGGATAAATTCCAGAAGCTTGGATCGCACTTCAAGTGTAATTGCATAAATGGATCCAAACAGTACAATATCATCCTGTGAAATAGCAGGGAACTTCACATCCAGGCGCTTGTCGGGGTATATCTTGTAAAAATCATAGCTGGCATCGTTGTTTTCATTCAGGAAGGCTAACGCCAGCGTTGACTTGCCTCCATAATACCGGTAAACATACTGGGTGGACACATGATTCTTTTTAAGAAAGGCATCAATAATGTTGCCCACCTCATCCATGCCGTACTCGCCCAAAAAATAAACAGGAAGGTTGAGTCTTCCCAAAGTTACCGCACTGTTCAGACAGGCTCCGCCGGCTTTGGCAGTAAATGGCAACTGATTTTTAAATAGGATATCCAGAACTGTTTCGCCGATTGTATATATCTTCCTCATATTCAAATACTCAATTTATTTTATGTTAATGCTAAGTTAATTGATTATTTGAAATCGTACTGAACATTTGTCAGCAGTATTCCGTTTCAAAATAAATGGTATATTTATTGACAGACCCTCAATAGCACATCTAAAAAAAATTACATATGAGTTTATTTAAGACATTGGAATCCAATTCAAAAAATACAGATGATATTTTTTCAGGCACAGCGGTTGAGCATGTGAAATGCCTGATCATCGGATCAGGACCTGCCGGATATACTGCTGCGATCTATGCTGCCCGTGCCAATTTAAAACCTCTCTTGTTTAAGGGCATTCAGCCCGGAGGCCAATTAACCACAACCACGGAAGTAGAAAATTTTCCTGGTTATCCCGAGGGGATCACCGGACCCAAACTGATGGAGGACCTGGATCAGCAGGCCGCACGTTATGGCACCGATATTCGTTGGGGAATTGCCACAGCGGTGGATTTCTCCCAAACCCCGCATAAGGTGATTATAGATGAAAAGCAATTGTTTACTGCAGATACTGTAATAATTGCAACCGGGGCTACAGCACGCTACCTTGGACTTGAGTCGGAGGAAAAATATAAAGGTTCCGGTGTTTCAGCCTGTGCCACCTGCGATGGATTTTTTTACCGGGGAATGGATGTAGCTGTTGTCGGAGGTGGAGACACCGCCTGTGAGGAAGCCATTTATCTGTCGGGTATGTGTAAAAAAGTATATCTCATTGTCCGAAAGGATTTTCTCCGGGCATCCCGGATCATGCAACAACGTGT
The DNA here is from genome assembly GCA_963808745.1 of uncultured Bacteroidales bacterium. GTDB lineage: Bacteria > Bacteroidota > Bacteroidia > Bacteroidales > UBA10428 > UBA5072. The sequence continues at coordinate 117,668 of CAWEGX010000014.1, read as the reverse complement.
GACGGAAATTCCTAATATTGAAGTGCTATACGAGAGAAATACAAAAGAACTGCGGGGAAACCAGGTAGTAGAAGAGGTAGTACTCATTAAGAGACAGGGACAACCTGATGAAACTGAGGAAGTGATTAAAATAGATGGCTTCTTCCTCGCGATCGGGCATAATCCGAATTCCGAAATTTTCAAATCCTATATCGAAACAGATGAAACCGGTTATGTGAAAACTATTCCCGGTACTTCAAAAACGAACATTCCGGGTATATTCGCCTGTGGCGATGTACAGGACAAGGTATACCGCCAGGCCGTCACTGCAGCAGGGTCCGGCTGCCAGGCTGCCATTGATGCGGAGCGGTATTTATCCCATAAATAACAATTTATGGAATTATATAAAGTTTGCCTGTAACTTTATGTATTTCTCAGATAAAAAGTTAATTTAGTGCCCATCTTTTATAGGTTGAATTTAGAGCTGATTAACGTCTAATAGTATAAAATTATGGCACTACAAAGAAGAGTATATTTAGATGCATCTGAAATGCCCAGGCAGTGGTATAATCTGGCCCCGGATCTTCCAACCCCCATGCAGCCGCCATTGGGTCCCAACGGAAAACCGATATCACCCGACATGCTGGCCCCGGTATTTCCGATGAATCTGATTGAGCAGGAAGTCAGTATGGAACGGTGGATTGATATTCCCGTGGAGGTACTTGAGATGTTGTCTATTTGGCGGTCCACACCACTGGTCAGGGCATACGGGCTTGAAGCAGCCTTGAAAACGCCCGCGAGGATATATTATAAAAATGAAAGTGTATCACCTGCCGGAAGTCATAAACTCAATACCGCTATTGCCCAGGCCTGGTACAATAAACAATTCGGAATAAAGAAACTTACCACAGAAACCGGCGCAGGCCAGTGGGGAAGTGCCCTGGCTTCAGCCTGTGCATTGATCGGACTGGAATGCAAGGTGTTTATGGTTCGGATCAGTTTTGACCAGAAGCCGTTCCGAAAATTATTGATGAATACTTATGGTGCTACCTGTATAGCCAGTCCAAGCAATGAAACCCAGGCCGGAAGGGATGTTTTGGCAAAAACCCCAAATACACCGGGAAGTCTGGGCATAGCCATCAGTGAGGCCATTGAGGCAGCTGTTACGGATCCCACAGGCCAAACCCGGTACAGCCTGGGAAGTGTATTGAATCATGTGATGCTTCATCAGACAATCATTGGTCTTGAAGCCAAAAAACAGCTGGTCAAGTTCGGGGAAAAACAGCCTGATATCGTGATCGCATGCGCCGGCGGCGGAAGTAACTTTGCAGGAATTTCATTTCCTTTTATTTACGACAAGATCCATGGTGCCAAAATCAAAATCATTCCCGTTGAGCCGAGTTCATGCCCTACCCTCACCCGGGGCCCGTTTTTATATGATCATGGTGATACGGCAAAAATGACTCCCTTGTTACCCATGCACACGCTGGGTCATGGCTTTATTCCTGAGCCCATCCATGCAGGTGGACTTCGGTATCACGGGATCAGTCCCCTGGTATCAGCCGCATTGAATGACAAACTGATTGATCCGATGGCACTTGACCAGATTGAATGTTACGAAGCTGGTATTCTTTTCTCAAAAACAGAAGGAATTGTTCCTGCCCCGGAAACCAATCATGCCATCGCAGCCACTATCCGTGAAGCATTAAAAGCGAAAGAAGAAGGCAAGGAAAAGGTGATCCTCTTTAATTTCAGCGGACATGGATTAATGGACATGGTAGGATATGATAAATTCCTCACTGGTCAACTGACCAAGCATGAATTGTCGGATAAGGAACTGTTCCAATACCTGGGTGAATTGAAAGATTATCCCAAGCCTCTGTAGGAATTTACGATTTACGATTTACGATTTCACAGATTGCGCAGTACGGTTTTGCAGAAAAAGTTCTGCGGTATCTGCAGTAATAATAACAAAATCCCCGGCCAGATGACCGGGGATTTTTAATTGAACACCTAACCAGGTTAATTTCAGGTTTATATATAGGTTAACATGATAGCGGGGTTTCCAATAAACTCCAATCCGGGCATTTAAATAGCTGTTCCTCCGCGTTCTCCGGTCCGTATGCGGATGCACTCTTCAAGGGGGCTGATGAAAATCTTACCATCACCCACCTCACCTTTTCCATTCGTCCTGGCCGATTTAATGATCGTATTCACCGTAATATCCACAAAGGCTTCGTTAACGGCAATTTCGAGCCTGACCTTTGGTATGAGGTTGGGTATTACAATAGCACCCCGGTAGATTTCTTCACCCTGTTGCTGGCCGTGACCCGAAACACGGCTCACGGTAATACGGGTGATTTCGGCCTCGATCAGGGCCTCGCGTACCTGGTCGAGTTTGTTTTCGCGGATAATAGCTGTTATCAGTTTCATATATATGTATATTTTCTGGGTTATTTATCAGTTACCTGGGATTCAGCATACCATATCCCTGTTCGCCATGATAATAGTGATCAAGTCCCTGCATTTCAGCCTCTGTGGAAGCCCTGAAGCCAATCACCTTGTTTACAAGGAATATAATGAGTAATGTTCCTAATGCAGCATACGCGATAGCTATGCCCACTGCGGTAGCCTGTACGCCCAGCTGCTGCCATAAGTTCCATGATCCGCCTGCTGCTGTCTCTGCGCTGGCCATCCAGGATTTACGGATGAAGAACACAAGAAGCAAAGAACCTACCATTCCTCCTACACCATGTATACCGAAAGCATCCAGGCTGTCGTCATAACCCATTTTGTTTTTTACCATGATTGCTGTATAGCAAATCATTGCAGCACCGATTCCAAGAGCCATGGCTCCGGCCGGTTGAACAACACCGGCAGCCGGTGTAACGGCTACAAGGCCTGCGAGTATTCCGCTGGCAAATCCCAATGCTGTGGCCTTGCCCTGGTGAATTGCTTCTATGATCATCCATGCCATGGCTCCTGCAGCTGCGGCAGCCTGTGTGGCTGTCAGAGCCTGTGCTGTGAGCAATCCGCTGCTGACACTGCTCCCTGCATTGAAACCGAACCAGCCTACCCAAAGTAAACCGGCACCCATCATGGTCATGACCAGGTTGCTGGGAGCCAGGGCGATTTTTGGATGGCCGCGGCGTGATCCGAGATACAAGGCGGCAACCAGACCGCTAACACCCGGATGCAATATGAACTACCGTACCACCGGCAAAATCAATGGCGCCCATTGCACCCATATTGAACAGGAATCCGTCACTGGCCCATACCCAGTGGCACAAAGGATTGTAGACCAGCAATCCCCAGAGGGCTATAAACACAACATATCCCTTGAATGAAATTCTTTCTGCGAATGCGCCTGCAATGAGTGCCGGCGTGATGATGGCAAATTTCCCCTGGAACATTGAAAAGATATACTCTGGCACACCGGCAGGGGTGATTGTTTCATCAATGCCCTTCAGAAAGAAGTAATCATTATTCCATCCGAACCATCCTCCCAGCACGCTCGGGCCGAAACTCATCGAATAACCGACAGCCACCCATAAAACAGCCATGATACCCATGGCTACGAAACTATGCATCATTGTGCCCAGTACATTCTTGGTTCTTACAAGACCGCCGTAAAACATGGCGAGTCCGGGTACCATTAGTAACACAAGGGCTGTGGAAGTCAGCATCCAGGATGTGGTTCCTGTATCCACAGGTACGGCATCTGCAGCCATTACAGAACCACCGGCGATAAGAAGGAGCAAACCGGTGACAACCGCATTTCTTTTGTTTTGTCTTTTCATCATATCAGGGATTTATTAATTAATAGGTTAAGAAATCAACTAGAAGGAAAATCCGACGACGACATAAAGCTGTTCCTTTTCAGGATTAAGTATGACCTGTCCGGTTACGGGTATACTGAATGTATCCGTGATTTTTATTTCTTTCGTGGTTCCAATCCCTACGTTGCACAGGGCAAAGTCGCCATCAGAAGTATGCCAGCCATCCCCGGCTCCCATAAACAGACTGAAGTGTTTGAAAGCATAAGCAGCCTGGAAATACATGTCTCCGCCAACCGACGCAGCACCCCCTGCTTCATTAAGAATATAATTTGCACCTAACGTCAGACCTTTTATTGTGTAGCCGGCATTGATTTCAAAAGCCTGGCTGCCTGTTGAATCTGAAACATCAAAAAACTCTTGTCCGGGATAATAGTAATCAGTCATACCCAGACTTAGGCCAAATTTAAAAGCATACGAAAAGTAAGGATCAACCTCCGCATAACCATGCGCATCAAAAGAGCCCCAGACGCCAACGGTTAATCCGCCGGTCACGAATTTTACTGTAGGCTGGACAGCCGGTCCGGTTCCCAATTTGCTTCCACGCCAAATGTAATTGGAATACAGATCGGCGCCTGCGCTGAATTTAGATGGGGATTCTTCATCCTGTGCCTTCAAACCAGTTGAAATTAACAATCCGGCCAACACACCTGTAAAAAGTAACCATTGCCTCTTCATAATCTTGCTTGTTTAAATTAGTAATAGAATGACGATGCAAATATATTTATTTTTTTTAATTACCCCTATTTTTTTATCATTATTTTTATTTTTTTTACTATTATTATTTATATACCATATATTTTATGGGGTTATAATTATTATATTATGTATTTATTTGTTTTTATACCCCATTTTATTAATTATGACAAAATTATCTGCCAGGGCTTGAAAATCTTACGTCCATCGATTTTATTTTATATTTGCACCGCCAAATATTTCACCATACATGATGGATACCATTAAGGAAATTTTCGAAGCAGAAGCCCGTGCGGTTCTCAATATTCCGGTCACAGAAAACTTTGACAAGGCATGTGACCTGATTTACAAAGCAGTACATAAAAATAAAGGCAAGGTGGTTGTAAGTGGCATGGGAAAAGCCGGCCAGATTGCACTGAACATAGCCACAACATTTTCGGCAACAGGAACGCCGGCTGTTTTTTTGCACCCTTCAGATGCCCAGCATGGGGATCTGGGAGTAATTCAACCCAGTGACGTGTTATTGCTTATTTCAAATTCCGGCAAGACAAGGGAGATCATCGAGCTGTTTAACCTGGTTAAGATGCTGGGATATGACATGAGTGTTGTAGTGATTACAGGAAGTCCGGACAGTGAGCTTGGCAACCTGGCCCATGTCACTATTTCAACGGGAAATCCTTTAGAGGTTTGCCCTTTGGGACTTACACCCACCACGTCCACTACGGTAATGACCGTTATTGGTGATGCATTGGTTGTATTAATGATGAAACGTATTGGATTTACAGCGGCAGATTATGCCAAACGCCACCATGGGGGATACCTGGGTGTGAAGTCGCGGGATGCGGCGAAGAATGGGAAGTAACTAATTTAGAATTGTAAAAAATAACCGCAGAGATCTCTAAGTCATGCACAGAGGACACAGAATATACTATTTCTCTGCGACCTCTGCGCACACTTTGCGGACTCTGCGGTTAATTTTTGGGTACTATCCCAGGACGGAAGCGATTTTGTCAGCCTTATAATGGCCGGCTCTCAGCTTTTCCTGAACTTCAGCAAACGCATTCACAGTATACTCAACATCTTCAAGTGTATGTGCCGATGTGGGAATAATGCGAAGCATGATGGTATCCTTCGGTACTACAGGATAAACAACAATCGAACAGAACAATTTGTAATTCTCACGAAGGTCGATGACCACATTTGTTGCTTCGGGAACGGTACCCTCAAGGAATACAGGGGTCACGGGCGATTCCGTGTTACCGAGATTCAGGCCTTTTGACCGGAATCCGGCCTGCAATGCCTTTACGATAATCCATAATTTTTCACGCAGTTCCGGCTTGGTCTTTATCAATTCCAGGCGTTTTAACCCGCCAATGACCATGGGCATGGGCAAAGACTTGGCATAGGTCTGGGAACGCATATTGTAGCGGAGGTAATTTACTACGTCTTCCTTTGCAGCAATGAATGCACCAATACCTGCCATGGATTTTGCAAATGTACTGAAATACAGATCTATTTCATCCTGCACTCCAAAATGTTCTGCTGTTCCGGCACCGGTTTTTCCCATAGTTCCAAAGCCGTGGGCATCGTCCACCAATATGCGGAAACTGAATTTTTTCTTTAATTCAACAATTTCTCTCAGCTTGCCAAGGTCTCCTGCCATTCCGAATACGCCTTCGGTAATAACAAGGATACCGCCGCCGGTTTCAGTAGCCAGTTTAGTAGCCCGTTCCAGCTCTTTTTCCAGGTTGGCCATGTTATTATGCGGAAACACAAATCTTTTCCCCATGTGTAATCTTACTCCGTCGAGAATGCAGGCATGTGATTCAGAATCATACACAATCACATCATTTCTGTTCACCAGTGCATCAATGATGGAGATCATTCCCTGGTAACCGTAATTCAACAGAAAGGCATCTTCCTTGCCAACAAATTCAGCAAGCTGGCCTTCAAGTTCTTCATGCTTTGTAGTCTGGCCCGACATCATGCGTGCACCCATCGGATAGGCCATACCATATTCCTGTGCAGCTTCGGCATCTGCCTTACGCACCTCAGGATAATTAGCAAGACCAAGATAATTGTTCAGACTCCAGTTCAATACTTCTTTACCCCTGAAACGCATCCGGGGACCGATTTCACCTTCGAGTTTCGGAAACAGAAAGTACCCATGTCCAACTTTTTGATATTGTCCAAGAGGTCCCCTGTTTCGGTTAATCTTATCAAATATGTCCACGACTAAGAAATTTAGTTAATAATAAAGGGGTAAAAGTAGCCTTTTTTGAATTATAGTCAACAAACTGCAATAAGATTTGATTTTCCCTGTTTTAATTTAGAATGGTAATCAAGGTTTTTTATTAAAAAATTGTAACTTTGCGCGATGGTCAAAAATCAACTTTATACTGCTTTACTTGTATTGCTGGCGGCTTTCGCCACTTTTTCCTGTTCGCAATATGAAAAGATTGTAAAGAGCGAAGACGTTAATCTAAAGTATTCCAAGGCCTTCGAGTATTACAATAAAGGAGATTATGTGAAGGCCGGTGCCCTGTTTGATCAGCTTGCCCCATTAACCCGTGGAACACGGCGTGCAGATTCCGTTTTTTTCTTCCAGGCCATGTCGCAATACAAACTCACTGATTACATCATTGCCGGCCATTATTTCAATGTTTTTGTGGGTTTGTATCAGAACAGCCGGTTCATCGAGGAAGCAGCCTACATGGAAGCTTACTGTTATTATCTGCAGTCACCCCGGCCCGAACTTGACCAGATGCCCACCAACGCGGCGCTTGATGCTTTTCATCTGTATTTGATCCGTTATCCCAGAAGTGAAAGGATTGCTGATTGCCAGCGAATTGTGACGGAACTGAATGAAAAGCTTATGCAAAAAGCCTTTCTTTCTGCTGAATTGTATTACAATTTATCTGACTACAAGGCCTCCATTGTGGCGTTGAATAATTGTCTGGTGGATTTTCCCGAAACAAAATTAAGGGAAGAGATCATGTTTTTAATTCTGAAATCAAAATATTATCTGGCATTAAACAGCATTCATATTAAGCAGACTGAACGTTTTCAGGACATGGTGGATGAATATTATTCATTTGTTGCTGAATATCCGGACAGTAAGAATAAAAAGGAAGCTGACGTATTGTACAGGGAATCCTCAAAATATATTAAAGATAAAGATACTGAAACACTTAAGAATTGATGGAAAATTTAGATTATAAGAAATCCAAAGCACCTTCAACAACGGTCACCCGTGACCTGAAGAAGCTGGAAGGTAAAACCGGTAATATTTACGAAGGTGTGGTCATTTGTTCAAAAAGGGCTAACCAGATTTCTGTTGAAATAAAAGAAGAATTGAACCGGAAACTGGAAGAATTTGCCAATTATACTGACAACCTGGAAGAAGTATTTGAAAACCGGGAACAGATTGAGATCTCAAAATTCTACGAACGCTTGCCCAAACACACACTCATAGCTGTTGAAGAATTCGAGAACGATCAGATTTACGTCCGGAAGGCTGAGTAATTTAACTCATCCCCCATGCTAAGCGGAAAGAAGATATTGGTTGGTGTAACCGGCAGTATTGCCGCATACAAGGCCGCCATATTGATCAGGCTTCTCATTAAGGAAGGTGCCGAAATCAGGGTTCTGATGACCCGGCATGCACATGAATTTATTACTCCGCTTACCCTGGCTACGCTGGCCAAACATCCTGTACTGACTGATTTTTTCAATCCCGGGAATGGCGACTGGAATAACCATGTCGACCTGGGCTTGTGGGCTGACGCATACATAATCGCCCCTGCATCCGCCAACACAATGGCCAAAATGGCCGGTGGAATTGCCGATAACCTCCTGCTGACCACTTATCTTTCTGCCCGTTGCCCTGTCTTTGTTGCCCCGGCCATGGACCTCGACATGCTGAACCATCCCGCCACAAGGAAAAATATGGATATACTTCGGGGTTACGGAAACATAATACTGGAACCCGCCACCGGTGAACTTGCAAGCGGGCTTTCGGGTAAGGGCCGGATGGAAGAACCCGAAATTCTGATGGACGCTTTGAAAAACTATTTCAGCGATTCCTCAAAAAAAAAAAGTTTATCTAAGCTGAGGGGCAAAAAGATCCTTGTAACCGCAGGCCCAACCTATGAACCATTTGATGCGGTAAGGTTTATCGGAAATTATTCTTCCGGAAAAATGGGATTTGCCATTGCCGAAGCACTTGCAGAGCAGGGCGCGAATGTAATCCTTGTAAGCGGACCGGTTGCTCTTTTGCCACAGCATGCGGGAATTACCTATTATCCGGTTCATACAGCCTCCGAAATGCTTGCCCGCAGCCTGGCCTGTTTTCCTGATTCCGACGGGGCAATTTTATCTGCCGCAGTTTCCGATTATCGTCCAAAATCACCTGTTGCACATAAAATAAAAAGGAATGATGAAAATATGGTTCTTGAACTGGAACCAAACCCCGATATTGCCAGGCATCTCGGAAATATAAAAAAACCGGGACAATTCCTTGCAGGATTTGCACTTGAAACCGATGATGAGATCCGGCATGCCAGTGAAAAACTGAAAAAAAAGAATTTTGACTTTATTGTATTGAATTCATTGCGCGATAAGGGATCGGGATTTATGGGCGACACAAATAAAATTACCATCATCGGCAAGGACAATAAAATAACACCCTTTGAGTTAAAGTCAAAGAAAGATACCGCTCAGGATATAACCAAGTATTTAGAAAATCTTTTGTCCCAATGATAAAGCGATTTTGTTTTATGATCCTGGTCTTCGTCCCGCTTTTTGCCGAAGCCCAGGAATTCAGGTGTAATGTACAGATTACCAGCCAGGAGGTTCAGGGAACAAACCGCCAGGTATTTCAAACCCTGCAGGGTGCACTCAATGAATTCCTTAACAGCAGGGCATGGTCGGGCTATAAATTCTCAAATAATGAGCGCATTGAATGCAACATGCTGATCAATATACAGGAAATGATTGGTTCGGATGAATTTAAAGGTTCCCTGCAGATCCAGGTCAGGCGGCCGGTGTTCAACACATCCTATAACACAGTTCTGTTTAATTATGTTGATAACGATATCGACTTCAAATATGTGGAGTTTCAGCCGCTTGAGTTCAGTGAAACATCGCATTTGTCCAATCTCACATCCATATTCGCGTTTTATGCATACATTATCCTGGGATTTGATTTTGACTCCTACGCGCTTAAGTCAGGTACCGAATTTTATCTCAAGGCTGAGAAAATAATGAATAATGCGCAAAATGCACCTGAACGCGGATGGAGATCAGGAGAAAGTACCAGCCGAAAAAACCGCTACTGGCTTATCAGCAGTATATTAAATGAGGACTTTTCGCCTGTCAGGGAATTTCTTTACGAGTATCACCGGCAGGGACTGGATCAAATGTATGATAAACCTGTCGATGGCAGGGCTGCCATTGCGGAGAGCCTGATTCTTCTTCAGAATGTATTTAAAGCCCGCCCCGATCCGTTCATGCACTATTTGCAGGTAATTCTCGATGCCAAATCGGATGAATTTGTCAATGTGTTCAAGGAATCCACCGACGAGGAAAAACGACGTGTGATGCTTATTCTGAACCAGATCGATCCGACTCATGTGGATAAATACCGGACGATCACTACGGCGAAGACTTAATAGGGACTAGGGACTGGGGACCAGGGACGAGGAGTTCTGCGGTTCGCAGTTCTATTCCATGGGCTTTGCCCTGTTAGTGGATTTAGCTTCGCTGATTTCAATTCGCCCACGATTATTTACATATGCCCCTTCGGTGCGCATCACCATTCACCATTCACCATTCACTATTACTACTTGTCTCTTGTCCCTTGTCTCTTGTCACTATTTTATGTAATTTTAACCAACTAACAAGATTTTATCCCCATGCTCTGCAACCTTGTTGTTGAGAATTATGCCCTGATCAGCGCACTTGAAATTGAATTCAGGAAGGGCCTTACCATTATTACAGGAGAGACCGGGGCAGGGAAATCGATCTTATTGGGTGCTCTCTCCCTCATTCTTGGGAAAAGGGCTGATTCCAATGTATTGTACGATAAAGAGAAGAAATGCATTGTCGAAGGCACTTTTGACATCACCCGGTATGGGTTGGAACCGTTCCTCGATGAAAATGGAATCGAACCTGAAAACCCGACCTACGTGAGGCGTGAAATATCAGTTTCAGGTAAATCGAGAGCATTCATTAATGACACACCTGTTACCCTCGAAATACTGTCCGAATTTGGAAAGAAATTAATTGATATTCATTCCCAGCATCAAAACCTGGAACTTGCGAACAGCTTTTTTCAGATGATGGCCATTGATAATTATGCCCACAACAATGACCTTCTTGCACAATATGACGGATTTTACGGAGAATATCGCAACCTTGTGGACAGACATCACCAGACCGTTCAAAATGCAGGTAAAATAAAGGCTGAACTGGATTATGTCCAGTTTCAGTTCCAGCAGTTGGAAGAGGCAAGGCTCGCCGAAGGTGAACTTGAAGAACTTGAACTGGAGCTGGAACAGCTTACACACGCAGAAGAAATAAAAAACGGCCTGTCTGCCATACAGTCTTTGCTTGAAGGAGAAAATGCGGCTGCCTTGCAGCAACTGAAAGACAGCATCGGGCATTTCAATCGTATATATAAATACCTGCCTGCCGGCGAGGAATTGTACAAACGCCTGGAAACATTTTATATCGATTTAAAGGACGTGTCCCATGACATCAGTGTTCTCAATGCCCGGCATGATCCGGACCCCGCTGCACTAACCAAGGTGAATGACAGACTTAACCAGCTTTATAACCTGCTGAAAAAGCACCGTGTATCCTCTGTAAGTGAACTGATTGTGCTTCGGGAACAATTGCGCAAAAAAATCGAGGAAATCGATTCGCTGGATTTCAACCTTGCAGCACTGGAAAAACAACTGCTGGAAAAAAAAGAACACCTGAAAACACTTGCACTGAAACTGAGAACACAAAGATTGAAGGTGGCCCCTGATTTTGAAGAAAAGGTTAAGGACTTATTAAAAGAGGTAGGTATTGCGAATGCAGGATTCAAAGTCATCCTTGAGCCGATGGATGATTTTACCGAACGGGGAACCGACAAGCTCCAGTTTTTATTCAGTGCCAATAAAAATATAGCCCCCCAGGATATTTCCAGGGTAGCCTCCGGCGGAGAGCTTTCCAGGCTCATGTTATGCATCAAATCCCTGCTGGTAGATGCTTCCGGACTTCCTACCCTGATTTTTGATGAGATTGACACGGGAGTATCCGGCGATATCGCAGAGCGGGTGGGAAATATCATCAGCCGCATGGCCGAAAAAATGCAGATCATCAATATAACACATCTTCCGCAGGTGGCAAGCAAGGGAGAAAATCACTTTCTGGTTTATAAAACCGAAGACGATCATTCAACGGTGACGCGGATCAAACTTCTGAATGCTGAGGAAAGACAACTTGAAATTGCCAAGATGCTAAGTGGTGAAGAGATCACCCATGCAGCCCTGGAAAATGCCAGGGCCTTGCTTGGCAATTGAGTTAACTGGTTATTATTTAAAGCTATTCTAAATAATTTTTATTTCGCGATCAAAGTATATCTTTGCATTCTGAATTAAACTAACCTCTCGAAAATGGCTTACAATCTGCTAAAAGGTAAAAAGGGTATCATATTCGGTGCATTAAACGACAGGTCGATTGCCTGGAAAATAGCCGAAAGGGCATATGAGGAAGGAGCACAGATCGTATTGACAAATACGCCTGTTGCCCTGCGCCTGGGCGAAATCGATCAGTTGACAAAATCATGCAATAGTATTCTGATTCCCGCCGATGCCACCAATGTGGCTGACCTGGAAAACCTTGTCAGTAAATCCATGGAATTTTTCGGTGGTAAATTTGATTTCCTGCTCCATTCCATTGGCATGTCGCCAAACGTTCGCAAGGGCATACCCTACGATAACATCAACTATGAATTTTACCTGAAAACGCTGGATATTTCAGCTCTTTCCTTCCACAAGGTGATTCAGGTATGTCGCAAGATGGATGCGTTTAATGACTGGGGATCCATTGTAGCCCTTTCCTATGTAGCAGCGCAGCGTACATTATTCGGGTATAATGATATGGCCGATGCCAAGGCACTGCTTGAGTCAATCGCCCGCAGCTTTGGATATATTTACGGCCGGGAGAAGCGGATCAGGATAAATACGATTTCCCAATCTCCTACACTTACCACGGCCGGAAGCGGTGTTTATGGAATTGACTCCCTGATTGATTTTACCGAACGGATGTCACCGCTGGGAAATGCCACAGCCGATGATTGCGCAGACTATTGTGTAACGCTATTTTCTGATCTGACTCGCAAGGTTACCATGCAGAATCTTTTCCACGATGGTGGATTCAGCAGCATGGGTATGAGCGAAAAGGCTATGACACAATATGACAAAAGTTTCAGGGATTGTCCCTGAAAAACTATCTTACCCGTTCGATATAATCACCTGTGCGGGTATCGATCCTGATCTTATCACCAATACTGATGAAAAGCGGTACCTTGATCTGGGCACCCGTTTCAATTGTTGCTGCTTTCAGCGTCCTGGTGGCGGTATCCCCTTTCATGCCAGGTTCCGTATAGGTGACTTCCATTTCCACACTTACAGGTAATTCAGCAAAGACAGGTTCATCACCGTCAAAAAACACCTTCAGATTTGTACCTTCCTTTAAAAGGCTTATGCCTTCGCCGATTGTATCTTTGGGAACATGTATCTGGTCATATGTTTCATTGTCCATAACAACCACGTTGTTTCCATCAAGATATAGAAACTGGTGTTCCTTGAAATGGATCCTGACATGTTCCATCTCATCATCCGGACGGAAACGCTGTTCAATCAGGCGTCCTGATTTCAGATTACGCATTTTCACCTGGTAAAACGCCCTGAGGTTCCCTGGTGTACGATGTTCATATTCAAGAACAATGGACAACTCACCATTATATTTTACAAAGCTTCCTTTTGAAATATCCGATACTTTACCCATAAAAAATATTTTGCGCTAAATAAATGAAATAATTTCACATTTTCTCTAAAATTGCCTGATATCCTAACATTTCGTCGCGAAACCGGGCGGCCTCAATGAAATTCAGGCTTTTTGCGGATTTTTCCATCGACTTTTTGGCTTTTTCAAGAGCTTTCTCCAGGGCCGTCCGGCTCATGAACTTAACTACCGGGTCAGCCGCAACATCAACTTTCTGTGGCTCGATGTACGCCATTTTCTGGCCGGTTTTCTTCCTCATATCATTCAGCACATTCGAAGCGGCCTTGATGATCTGTTGAGGCGTAATATTGTTTGCTTCATTATACGCCAGCTGTTTCATACGCCTTCTTGTTGTTTCCTCAATCGTCTTACGCATGGACTCCGTGATCTTGGCAGCATACATGATCACCATGCCGTTAAGGTTCCTTGCTGCCCTGCCTGCCGTTTGTGTGAGTGAGCGTTCGGAACGGAGAAAGCCTTCCTTGTCAGCATCCAGAATTGCCACCAGGGCCACTTCAGGAAGATCAAGTCCTTCCCTGAGCAGGTTTACGCCAATCAGCACATCGAAAGTGCCGTTTCGCAAACCATCCATGATCTCAATCCTTTCCATGGTTTCAATATCCGAATGGATATAGCGGCATCTGATCTGCAAACGTGCGAGGTATTTCGTCAATTCTTCAGCCATTCTTTTTGTGAGGGTTGTCACAAGTACCCTTTCATTTTTATTTACCCGGATATGGATCTCCTTCAGCAAATCGTCAATCTGGTTCAGGTTAGGCCTCACCTCGATCACCGGATCCAGCAGTCCTGTCGGACGGATCAGCTGTTCCACAATAACTCCTTCACATTTTTCAAGCTCGTAGTCAGCCGGTGTGGCGCTCACATAAATGATCTGCCCGACAAGCGCTTCAAATTCCTCAAATTTAAGCGGACGGTTATCAATTGCCGAGGGCATTCTGAAACCATATTCCACCAGCGTTTGTTTACGTGAATGATCTCCGCCGAACATGGCACGGATCTGTGGAAGTGTTACATGGCTTTCATCAATGACGGTGAGGAAATCTTCAGGAAAATAATCCAGCAGGCAAAACGGTCGCTGCCCCGGCGGCCGGCCGTCAAAATAGCGGGAGTAATTTTCAATGCCCGGACAATAACCTAATTCCTGGAGCATTTCAAGATCATAAGTGACCCGGTCTTTCAAACGTTTGGCTTCCATATGCTTGCCGGATTCCCTGAAGAAATCAACCTGCCTGTTCATATCATCCTGAATCTGATACAGCGCCTGCTGCATTCGGTTCCTGGTTGTGACAAAAATATTGGCCGGATAAATAGCAGCATTTTCCATCATTTCAATTGTTCTGCCCCCTAAGGGATCAAAAGAAGAGATCTCTTCAATGACATCACCCCAGAATACAATCCTGTAGGCATAATCACTATATGCCAGGAAAACATCCACCGTGTCGCCGGTAACCCTGAAAGTGCCCCTGTTGAATTCTGCATCGTTGCGTGAATACAGACTATCCACCAGTCTCCTTAGAAAAACATTGCGCCCGATCTGTTCACTTTTTTTGATGTGAATTGTATTATTGTGAAAATCCTCCGGATTTCCAATACCATATAAGCACGAAACGGAGGAAACCACGATCACATCGCGCCTCCCTGACAACAAAGATGAGGTAGTGCTCAGGCGGAGTTTTTCAATTTCTTCGTTAATCGACAGATCCTTTTCAATATAGGTGTCCGTTACCGGAAGATAGGCCTCCGGCTGGTAATAATCATAATAAGAAACAAAGTATTCAACGGCATTTTCAGGAAAGAACTGTTTGAATTCCCCATACAATTGAGCAGCCAGCGTTTTGTTATGACTCAGCACAAGCGTAGGTCTCCTGATCTCAGATACCACATTGGCCACTGTAAAGGTCTTCCCCGACCCTGTGACTCCAAGCAGGGTCTGGTATTTACTGCGCCGGTCCAATTCATTTAAAAGCTGCCTGATTGCTTCAGGTTGATCCCCGGTCGGAAAATACGCAGAAGTAAGTTTGAAATCCATTCAGCATCCCTTTCTCAAATAATTTGATACACAGGTCAAAATTAGCAAACCTTTTTCAGTACTACTATCGTAGAAGATATGTATTATCAACTTAAATTGCTTAAAGCCAGCCCTCCATCATGCAAAAAAGAAAGATAGGATTGCTAAGACACATTGCCAACCTCATCATGCAGAATAAATCGCTGATCGCTGAAAACGAAAAGCTAAACAGCCAAAACGAGGTGCTGGCCAGTGAAGTGATGCTATATAAGGAATTGGTGAGCAAATCGGCCAGTCATGATACGGGTTTAAAATTTGCCGAGAAAAAGAAATCAGTGATCCGTTATCGCACGGCCACAGTGTTATATGCTGATACCCTGGGATTTGAAAATATCTCCTCAGGAGAAGAGTCGAAAAAGCTGGTCGACAGCCTGGATGAGATATTCATTCAGCTTCAACATATTATTTCCAAATTTGACATTCAGAATATTCGTACCATAGGGGATACGCTCATGTGCATTGGCGGTATTCCGCGCAAAAACATAACGAATCCCATAGAAGTTCTGCTTGCAGCAGTTGAAATGCAATATTTCATCCGTGAAATTCAATGGTCGAATGCTACGGGAAAAATCTGGAAGCTCAGAATCGGCATTCACACAGGTACTGTGATGGCAAGTGTATCCGGCAAAAGAAAACCCCAATATGAGGTTAAAGGTGATACAGTGAACCTGGCTGCAAGGATCCGGCAATTTTGCGAAGACGGGAACATACTGATCTCCGCCAGTACCTATGAGCTGGTGAGGGATCTGTTTCAGTGCGAGTATTTTGGAAAGATGCCTGTGAAATACCAGGGGGAAATACCCTTATATGTAGTTAAGGGAATCAGGCCCGATTATTCTCTGCAGGGAAAAGGGATCATCCCCAATAAAAAATTTATCGTACGGTACGGATTGATGCAATTTACCGATTTACAGGAATTAGTTCTGGATAAGCTTGAGAAAGACCTCCCTAACAATCTGTATTATCATAACGTAAAGCATACGGTGGACGTCGTCACCCAGGCAGAATTAATCGGACTAGGAGAGGGAGTCACCGAAGAAGAGCTGTTATTGCTGAAGACGGCCGCGCTGTTCCATGATGCAGGGCATACTTCCTCCTACAATGACCATGAACATTACAGCACCCTGGTTGCCAGGGAAATATTACCATCCTTTTATTATACCCAGTCGCAGGTAGATACGATCTGCGAACTCATCCTGGCCACGAAATTGCCTCCGGGTCCGGGTAATAAGCTTGAAGAGATCATTTGTGATGCCGACCTGGATTATCTTGGAAGAAGTGATATGATCCCGGTTTCCAATACCCTATATCATGAACTTAAGGAACGTTCAATGATCAAGTCGATGAATGACTGGAACAGCCTGCAAATGAGATTTATTTCCAGGCACCAGTATTTCACCGAAACTGCCCGCAACCTCCGTGAGGTCAATAAACAGATGCAAATCGAGCGGATACGAAACCTGATTGTGGAAGAGTGAAGAGGGACCAGGGACTGGGGACAGGGAATAGGGACTAGTTCCTCAGCATTTAGCAATTTTGCCCCGCAATAAATAACTGAAATGGAAAATGCGAGCAAAGCGAGCATTCATCTGCGAAATCTGCGGGATCTGCGAGAGAAGTTTTGGAATTTATAGCTTTACAGGGAATATGTAAAAGCTTTAACGCAGAGATCACCGAGGAATGCGCAAAGTTCGCAAAGCTATATTTTGAGGCGCTTTGCTTTAATGAGGTCGCAGAGTTTAACGATCCTGTTTTTACGCCTCTGCTTACAGCCATTTAAAATCTGGTTACATAAGAGGAAGAAGAATTGTAGAGACAAGGCAATGCCTTGTCTGTACGATTTAATCCAATATTGCAGTCATGCAGTCCTGCAGTCTTGCAGTTGCAGTGAATTGCACATTAGCACATTAGCACATTAAACCTCAAACCTCAAACATTCACAATTCATAATTCATAATTCCTCTTCCTCATGCCTAGCTTCAACTATCAACTAACAACTAACAACTAACTACTTTATTTCCTAATTTTACCCGTAACCTTACTCCTGTTATATGGAACCAAAGTATATCGGTAAACGACTCACCTATATAATTATCCCTGTTTTTGGAATTATCTACACGCTGATCCTGGCCAAGGATTTCCTTTATCCGCTGGCTTTCGGCATTCTTCTGTCGTACCTGTTATATCCCATTGTCAATTATCTTGAAAAAAAGGGGTTCCCACGCATTTTATCTATCCTGCTCACTATTATTTTAGCCGTAGCTGGTTTCATCACCCTTGCGATCTTTGTGCTGAAACGGGTCAACCTGTTTATGGACGAGCTACCCAGGTTCAGGGAACTGACAGTCGATCATATCGAATCATTACAAATATACCTTGAAACCAACTTTGGCATTCCTGGAGAACGGCTGAAGAATTTCCTGATCGATAATATTTTTGACCTTGGCAGTCGTTCTGAAAAAATATTCGCCGCCACCACAGGCACTATTTTTGCGCTTTTCATGCAACCGGTATATGTTTTCCTTTTCCTGTATTACAGGACCAAATTTGCCTATTTCTATCTGAAGATCGTGGGCCTTCATAACAGGCACATTGCCATAGCAGCCCTGAGGGAAATAGCAGGAGTTGTCACACGTTATATGCTTGGAGTAACGATGGTGGTATTGATACTCTGCTTTTTCAATTCCGCAGGATTGCTTATAATTGGCATAAAATACCCTTTGCTGCTGGGTGTGATCTCTGCTCTTTTCAGTTTCATTCCTTATTTTGGCAACATTATCGGGGGAATGGTGGTGCTTATCTTTACCCTTTTAACAGGTGATTCAACCGTAATGGCATTACATGTGGCGATATTCACTTTTATTGTTCATTTTGTCGAAAATAATATTCTTTCTCCCAATATCGTCGGAAACAATATTCGCTTAAACCCCTTTGTTATCATTCTCGGACTTATTATGGGCGCTATGATCTGGGGAATTCCCGGCATGCTGGTTACAATTCCCTTTCTGGCCATGTTTAAAATTGTTCTTAAAACGATACCTTCCATGCAGGCCTTCGCATTTCTGATTGGACCAAAGGGTACTAAAAAGCATGAGCTCACCGTAAAGAGTATCAAAGACTTCTTAATAAAAATAAAAAACAAGAGGTTGGCGGGAAAAGAAAAAAAGAAGGAAGATAATTTCCGGAAACAGACTAGTTAGTTTCTATAAAGTTAAATTTTATTTCAAGGATGGATTCATAATATTCACCCCGTTCCATAATATCATCATCCCCTTCTTCGTAGTACCAGTTTATAGT
Source organism: uncultured Bacteroidales bacterium (assembly GCA_963808745.1). Lineage (GTDB taxonomy): Bacteria > Bacteroidota > Bacteroidia > Bacteroidales > UBA10428 > UBA5072. Next base: position 98,714 of record CAWEGX010000014.1, on the reverse strand, counting down.
GAGCTTAAATCCCTTTTTGTCAATTTCAGCAAGTGCTCTCAGTATGTGAAGAAGAGCCTTGGAAGATCCGCTGTTGAAATACTCAAGTTCAATATCAACAGTGGTTGATTCTGCAGGAGTTCGACAATACTGATAAACCCATTCAAAAAGCTCGTCATAGAACCTGGATGCATCTTCTGGTATAGAACGACCGCTAATTCTGAACCTTCCATCGGAATTAAAGACGATTTCAGGGGTTTTTTTCGTACTCTCGATTAGCAGGTTATCCATAATTGAAATACTAGAAACTGTCATGTGGGTGGAATCTATACGCCTGGTAATAATAAACATGTTACCCGATCAATCAAAAAACATGACCTGTCTAACAAATTTATAATAAATATTCAACATGTGGATAGAGTTGTGATTAAAACTTATGTTTACAAGTTCACCTTTGCATTTTTTCTACATGCTTTATTTGCAGGTTTATAAAGAAATATGGGCGAAAGCATAAAATGTTAAGTCTTATATAACGAGAGATTTAAATTGACCAATGGCAGTATTATATTGACGAATGGTTAGGGCTAAATTGCTATAATCTGCCCAGTCTGGCCGCAGGTGTCATATCCTGGGTGGAAAACTCTCCCTTTAAATATTTGAAGTATCCTGAAATTGCGATCATCGCCGCATTGTCAGTAGCATATTGTATTTCAGGAATATATACATTCCAATGTTTTCTACCGGCAATCCGGTGAACCGCTTCACGGAGTCCTGAATTGGCAGAGACTCCGCCTGCAACAGCAATTTCACGTATCCCTGTTTCTTCCGATGCCTGAATAAGCTTTCGGGTAAGCGAATCAATGATTGCTGCCTGAATGGAAGCGCAAAGGTCTTTTTCATTGTGCTGTATAAAATCCGGATCATTCTTAACCTGATCGCGGAGGAAATACAGGAAAGATGTTTTCAGTCCGCTAAAGCTGAAATTCAGTCCTTTGATTGCGGCCTTGCTGAAAGCAAAGGCAGAGGGATTTCCTTCCTTCGCCAGCTTATCGATCATCGGACCCCCGGGATACGGCAGTCCCATTACCTTGGCGCATTTGTCAAAAGCCTCGCCGGCGGCATCATCAATGGTTTGTCCAATGATTTCCATTTCCAGGTAGTCTCTCATAATTACAAGCTGGGTATGTCCGCCTGAAACAAGGAGGCAAAGGAATGGAAACGGCGGAAATAACCGGTTCTCCTCTTTTTTGGCAAGGAATACGGAAAGAATATGGGCGTGCAAATGATTTACATCGATCAGCGGAATTTGTAAAGAAAGCGCCAGACCTTTGGCAAACGAGGATCCCACCAATAATGCACCCATCAGGCCTGGCCCGCGGGTATATGCAACGGCGGTCAGCTGATCCTTTGAACGGCCGGCATCCTTCAATGCGGTTTCAACAACAGGCACAATATTCTGCTGATGCGCCCTGGATGCCAACTCAGGTACCACGCCTCCGAATTCCTGATGAACTTTCTGGCTTGCAATCCGATTTGACAGCAAAATACCGTTTTCAATAACTGCCGCCGAGGTATCATCACACGAAGATTCAATTCCCAAAATAGTTATACTCATTGTTGCCCCGGAATAGCAATAGATTAAACTTTTTCGCAAATTTGCAAATAAGATATGCGAAGCCGTAAAATTATTAAAAAGATCCTACAAATAACAGCCCTGCTGTTGATTTTGATGTTTGCCATGCCGGCAGCTGCATTTCTATTGCTTCAAAATACAAACATTCAAACCGGTGTGGTGAACAAAGTGATGCAGATTGTATCAGAGAATCTTCAAACGCGCTTCACTATCGGCAAAATTGATATATCCTTCCTTTACCGCGTTAGATTAAAGGATGTTTACCTCGAGGATCTTTCCGGTGATACACTGATATATGCCCGTTCAATAACAGTAGGTATCCGGCAGGTTAACCCCTTCACCCGCGAGGTATCGATTGGCAGCGTTGATCTCGACAGGGCTTTCATCAGGCTTGCCATTGATTCCTCAAATAATCTGAACATACGGTATTTCATCGATAAACTGCAGAGCGAAAATTCCGGCAAAGGAGGAGCCTGGAAGGTGAGGTTCAATAATGTACGTATGCGTGATGGCCGATTTGCACTGAAAAACTATTATTCCGAACCGGTTGATTATGGGATCAATTTTTCAGATCTGCAACTTTCTGGCATCAATGCGTATGTGAAACATTTTAATCCCTCTCCCGATTCACTTTCCTTTGACATAAAAACATTTCAGTTTTCTGAACAAAGCGGCTTCAGGCTGGAAAAACTAAGTGGCAAATTCAGTGAAAGTAAAACATTTATCTCCATCCGGGAAATGGGACTGGAAACTCCCTACTCCAATGTGAAAGCAGATGAAATATCACTGCGCTTCAAGAATTTCGGACAATTCAAAGCCGACTCTTTTGCGCGGTTTGTAAAACTCAGGCTTAACCTTATTCAAACTAAACTGGATTTCTACGACATAGGCTTTTTTGCCAGATCATTGCAGAAAACCCAACAGGTAGCGACCATTTCAGGCCAGATAAAAGGACCGGTCAGTAACCTTAAAGGAAAAAATCTTGAAATAAGTTTCGGTTCAGGATCAGTAATTAAAGGTGACCTTAACCTGGAGGGACTTCCTGATATACGGAATACATTTATTATTGCTGACATAAAACAACTGTCAACCTCGTCGAATGACCTTAAATCGCTTAACCTGCCGGGACAGCGAAAACTGAAGATCCCTGAACAGTTTGACAAATTGGGCAAAATTACCTATAAAGGCAATTTCACAGGCTTCACAAGCGATTTTGTAGCTTATGGCAAGTTCACCACGAGCCTTGGCACAATCCATACCGACTTGCTTTTCCGCCCGGATACAGCTAATTACATTGATTTCGAAGGCAAATTACATGCAGCTGATTTTGAACTTGGAAAACTGCTGGATGCGTCAGATAATGTGGGGAAAATCAGTCTTTCAGTCACTATTAGTGGTGCCAATTCTTTGGGAAGGTCGATCAATGCCAATCTGAAAGGAGTCATCCAGAAACTTGAATTCAAAAATTATAATTATTCAAATATTACTGTTGCCGGAAACCTGAAAAATAAAACATACAATGGTTCAGTCAATATAAAAGACCCCAATGTGGAACTTGAATTCCTTGGAAATGTCAACTTGTCGGATACCATTGCTGCTTTTGATTTTACCGCCAATGTTACGGATGCCAATCTATATGCATTGAATCTTGACAAATCGGATCCCGACTTTACAACCTCATTCTATCTGATTGCCCGTGGAACCGGCAATTCGATCAATACCCTGAACGGAGAGATCAAGCTGTTGAATTCATTGTTTACAAGAAAGGACAAACAGTTGCAGATTTATGACTTTTCTGTAAGGGCAGAAAATCATGCCGGTTCAAATCACCTTGAATTACGATCTGACTTTGCTGATGCCGACATCAGCGGAATTTTTGAGCTGACGGAAATGAATAAATCGTTCAGGCACTTTTTAAACTATTATCTTCCTGCATTGATTGATTCAGGGGCCGTTGACTATGCTGCCATGCACAATAGTTTTACACTGAAAGCCAACTTTAAAAACGTAAAACCGCTGTTCACTTTCTTTTTACCTGCATATTTTGTGGCTGACAAGAGCAGCCTGCAATGTTCATTTAATGCCGACAAAAAATCGCTGAATGTTAATTTTCAGAGCCCGCAGCTGTTTGCCAGGGGAATTACCTGGAACGGACTTGTATTATCGGTAATCAGCAACTACGATTCATTGAAACTCGAAGCCGGCGGAAGAAATGTATCTATGGGCTCAAAACTCAGCCTCGATAATTTTACAGTTACTACAAATACAGCGGGCGATTCATCTGATATTCATGTACGGTGGAATAACTGGCAGGACCAGCAATATAAAGGAAACCTCAGGGCAATGGCACGAATTAGCCAGCCCGAAGGACACAAGTATCCCCATGTCGTTTTTGATCTATTTCAGGCTGCGGTTGTCACGAATGACTCTCTTTGGACGATCAGTCCGGGCCGGATCACTATTGACAGTTCCCGGATTGAAATTGCCGATGTACAGGTTAGTCACCGCGACCAATACTTTAAACTGGGTGGCATCCTGTCGGAAATCCCTGACGAAAAAATAAGCCTGGTATTTGATCATTTTAACCTGGGTAACCTGAATGGTATTTCAGGATCATCGCGATTTCTATTTGGCGGAATACTGAATGGCAGTGCCTCGGTTTCAAATATCTACCATAATCCGCTATTTACAAGTAATATGCATATTGACAGCCTGATGATCAACAAGGAGATCCTGGGCAGCACAGAAATCAATTCCTCGTGGGATGACAGGCGGAAAATGGTCATTGTGGATGCCCATACCATGCGAAATAACCTGAAAACAATTGAGATCAGCGGTAAATATACTCCTTCGGGGGAAGGCAAACTTGATTTTGACCTGCAACTGGATAAGCTGCGGATGAATATATTCAATCCCTATGTCAGCAGTATTTTTAATGACCTGAGGGGAATTGCTTCTGGAAAGGCTACCCTCACAGGTTCTCTCTCAAAACCTGTGATCAATGGACTGATTAACTTCCAAAAGTCGGCTTTCACCATAAATTATCTTAAAACGAGGTACAATTTTACGGAGAAAATTAAAATTGAGGACAATAACTTCTATTTCGATAAAGTAAGGGTTTATGATACAAAGGGAAATTCAGCCTACCTGAGCGGGGTCATACGCAACAGGTACCTGAAAAACTTTTATTTTGATATGAATATCCGCTCAGATAATTTCTTTTGCCTGAATACAGGCCCTGCTGATAATAGCATGTATTATGGCACAGCCTATGGAAAAGATGTGGTACTGAAAATAAGTGGCCCTCCCAGAAACCTGACCATGGACATTGCGGCCACAACAGGTAGTAACACGAGCATTAAAATCCCGCTTATCAAATGAAGGCAAACTGAATGAATACAATTTTATTACTGTAATTCAGGAAGATACATCTGAAACCTGGGATATTGCTGAAAAGAATTACCAGGTGAATTTGTCCGGATTGCAGATCAATTTTGACCTGAACGTAACACCGGATGCAGAGGTTCAGATCATTTTTGATCCCAAACTGGGTGACATCATTCAGGGAAGGGGAACAGGTAACCTGAATATGATCATTAATACTACAGGAGATTTCCAGATGTTCGGGGATTTTACAATTGAGGAGGGTAATTACCTGTTTACTGCGCAGAATCTGATTAACCGCAAGTTTATTGTTGAACCCGGAGGAATTATAAGGTGGACGGGGGATCCGATCAATGCCAGTGTCGATATTGTTGCCAGCTATAGTACAAAGGCAGCCATGAGTGATTTGTATCCAAATTTATATCCGTCATCCTCTTCAGAAGCATCCAAGGTAAATGTGGAAGACAGACTGACCCTTACCGGCAAGCTTATGTCGCCTGATATCAAATACGATATTTACCTGCCCAATGCCACTGAAGATACCCGTTTGCAGGTCAGCAGCGCAACCTCATCGAGTGACGAGCTGAACAAGCAATTTCTTTCGATTCTGATCATGAGCCGGTTTGTTCCGGCTGCAGGTGCGGGTTCCCAGGTTACCACTTCGGGTGCATCGCCATATTCCAATGCCGCAGGAGTTAATGCCAGTGAATTTTTGTCAAACCAGCTAAGTCATTGGCTGTCACAAATCAGCAATGATGTGGACGTAGGTGTAAAATACAGGTCAAACCGGTCGGCCACATCCATGAAGAGTGATGAAGTTCAGGTGGCATTGTCAACCCAGCTTTTCAATGACCGTCTCACAATTAACGGCAGTGTGGACGTGGCTACCAATGCCTCGGTGACTGCCTCAAACAATATTGTCGGCGAATTTGATGTGGATTATAAGATCACCAAGAACGGTAAATTCAGGATCAAGACATTTAATCATGCCAACAACGAATTGCTGTATGAAACACCGTATACACAGGGATTAGGTGTTACATACAAGGAGGAATTCAATACTGCAGGTGAACTTTGGAGAAGATACTGGAGGGCAATAACAGGTACCAGAAAAAAAGAAACAAATATACCGTCCCCGGAAGAAAGAACCCGGAAAAGGTGGTTAATAACTAATTGTAAAAATAATAACTGATATTATCCGTTTTAATATATTTTAGCCAAACATTAAAAGTTTCACTATGTTGCTCATACTGTTACAAAGCATGATAAATTCAGCAGATAGCACTACTTCGGACAGTGCTGCTGCCAAACAGGTTCCGGTAAATTATTTCGATCTGGCTGTCAAGGGAGGATGGGTGATGATACCGATTGCCCTGCTTTCCGTTATTGCAGTTTATATTTTCATTGAAAGGCTGATGACCTTAAGAAATGCCGGCAGGATTGATCACAATTTCATGAACCGGATCAAAGGATTACATTCATGATGGAAAAATTGATGCCGCCACCGCATTATGCCATTCTACACGGATAACCCCCTGGCACGTATGATCGAAAAAGGCATCAGCCGGATTAGGAAGGCCATTAAACGATATCAACAAAGCCATTGAAAATATCGGGCAAATAGAAATTTATAAGCTTGAAAAGGGACTGCCAATTCTGGCCTCCTGTGCAGGTGCAGCGCCCATGCTTGGTTTCTTTGGTACCGTTGCCTGGAATGGTAAAGACATTTATGGATATGTCAAGTGCCGGCAATAGCCTGGATATCGGCTTACTTTCAATGGCATTTATATCAGCGTTGATCACCACGTGTCGGCGGCCTGATGGTAGGTATACCGACGTTTTTTGCCTATAATTATCTTGTATACCAGGGTTGAGCGAATTGGTGAACCAGCTTGAATCCAATACAATGGAATTCATGGATCTTCTTGAATGAACCGATCAAGAAATAATCCAGAGGTAAGAGATACAATATGGCACTTAAATCCAGAAACAAGGTAGAGGTAAGTTATAGCGTAGCCAGCATGACAGACATTATTTTTCTGTTGCTGCTTTTTTTCATGCTGACGTCCACACTGGTCGCACCGAATGCAATCAAGCTGTTGTTGCCATCAAAGCAATCAGCCAGTCAGATGAAAGGGCACTTACAACAGTTTCAATAACCTCCGATATTCGATTTTTTATTGAAAAAACTCCTGTCGATGCATCAGCTCTTGAAATAAGTCTTCAGGCAAAACTGAAAGGACAAAAGAGAACCCGACCATCGCATTGCATGCTGCTAATTCAGTACCTATTGAACAAGTGTTTTGGTGATGAACATTGCACCGGCGACAATCATTATAAGGTGATCCTGGCCACCAGTCCGGAAAGATAATTACAATGTTATCCATGACTGACAAGCAATATGGCATATTAGGAACCCTTGTTATACATAGCATACTCATTTTGCTGTTGTTGTTCAGCTTTATGAGTCTTCCCCAGCCTGCACCGTCCTGAAGGAGGCTTGATTGATCAACTTTGGAGATGTTGATAAGTGCCGGTGGACCTGCAGAGCCGCATTGAACAATAATCCAGCCCCAAACCCAGGAAGCGGAAAAACAACCTGCGCCCTGAGAAAAAAGAAGGGATTATGACACAGGATTTTGAAAAGGCTGCCGCTTTGCCAAAAACGCCGGAAAAGAAAAAGACCGAAAAAGCCTAAGGCAAAGCCGTGTGGAAAAGAAACCGACTCCGGTAGAAAAACCGGTCGAAAAGGTTCCTGTGGTAAATTCAAAGGCACTATATTCAAATAAAGGAAAATCCACGACTGAAAAAGGATACTTCCTGAAGGAATTTATAAAGGCCAGGGTAATATGGGTGATCCAAATGGGACGCCCGAATCTGATAATTATTCGAAGGGCACTGGGCGGATCCGGAATTGCATTCAACCTGGACGGACGGAGTCCATAATAAATTTAAAAAACCTGAATTTAATGTTCTGAAAGAAGGAATTGTTGTTGTCGAAATTACCGTCGATCAAAATGGGAAAGTGATTAGTGCAACGCCGGGGCTAAAGGATCCACGCTGGTGGACAATACCCTTTATGCAGCCGCCAAAAAAGCCGCCCTCGAATCTGCATTTAATGTCAAAAACGATGCCCCCGAGCGCCAGGTAGGCACCATCGCATATCACTTCAAGCTTCAATAGAAAAGTTGTTCTGCAGTTTTGCAGAATTCGTTCGATTTACGATTGCGCAGAGGCATATATATCACGTCGGTACATCGAAAGTATGTCGATCCGATCATGCCTAAAGCCCCAGCCTTTAGCCTAGTCCCTTAAACAATTTACATAACCATGTGTTTTCGATATATGAACCCTATTCAAAACTAAAACAATCTTTCATGACTAAATCATTCAATCCCTGGCATGATGTATCTCCAGGAGACAGTACACCTGACTTTGTTAACGGAATTATTGAAATACCCAAAGGATCCCGGGCAAAATATGAACTGGATAAGCAAAGCGGAATGCTGAGGCTTGACCGGGTGCTGTTCTCATCCGTATATTATCCGGCCAACTATGGCTTCATACCCCAGAGCTATTGCGACGATAAGGACCCGCTTGACATTCTGATTATTTGCCAGATAGATATTGTACCTCTCTGTATAGTTCCTGCCAAGGTGATTGGAGTGATGCGAATGCTTGATGGCGGTGAGGCTGATGACAAGATTATTACTGTGGCCGCCGGAGATCCCAGTGTCAATCATTTTAATGACATTTCCGAATTGCCGCAGCATTTTATTTCCGAACTGAAAAGTTTTTTTGAAGATTATAAAAAACTGGAACATAAGGTAGCAGTAGTGGAAGATTTCCTGGATAAAAAAGTGGCCATGAAGATCATTCTTGACAGTTTTAAGCTGTACAAAGAGAAAATAAAACCACTCGTTACCAACAACACTTAAATAAAATCAAAGGATTGTCCCCCTAATTAACTTCCTGATGGGCGGAAAAGAATAATATCACCTATATTTAGTGATTAATTATTCTGAGAACCGTAAGAAATGGAGGGAGTATTAGAATTTCTGAAACAACTTGTAAATCCCGAAAGCATTATTCGTTACGGGGGAATTTATATGCTTCTTTTTGTTGTTTTTGCTGAAACAGGATTATTTGTAGGCTTCTTCCTGCCTGGTGATTCCCTGTTGTTTACAGCAGGCCTGCTGTGTTCAACAGGTTTTCTGCATATTCATCCTTCACTGCTTGTTGCTTTAATCATAGTGGCAGCGGTGACGGGCAATATGGTAGGATATATCTTCGGCAAGAAAGTGGGTCCAATGCTGTTCAAGCGCAAATCAGGTCTGCTATTTCGCCAGGAACATCTGATTATGGCCAATGAATTTTACAAAAAGCACGGAAAGAAAACGATTATTCTCAGCCGGTTTTTCCCTATCGTAAGGACCTTTGCTCCCATCGTTGCAGGTATTGTAAAACTTGAATACCACAAATTTGTTATTTACAGCATTGTCGGCGCCGTTTTGTGGGTAAACATACTGGTGCTGGCCGGTTATTTTTTGGGGGAATATTTCCCGCAAACCAAAGAATACCTGGGATATATTGTTATTTTTCTTATAGTGATCACTACGATTCCATTTGTGGTTAATTCAATAAAGAAAAAGCTGCGGAAGAAAATAAAAAATGCCAGCCAGTAGTTTTAATTTGTCTTATCTATTAAAAGAAAATCAATTGTACGGCAGAAACCAGCACAGCTGCAAGAAGCACGTAGCGTATGAATACCGGACCCCACGAAACGGCCGATTTACTTCCCAGCCAGGCCCCTGTCATACTGCCCAATGAAAGGATCAATCCTGCCTTGTAGTCCACCTGGTGACCAATCATAAAAACAGCCAGTGCAAATGGAGTATAAAGGAATACGAGCAAATTCTTAATTGCATTTGCCTTAACCAGGTCCAGCCCGGCCCCCAAAACAAGTCCACCCAGCAGGAAAAATCCAACACCTGCCTGTACAAAGCCCCCATACACGCCAATCAGGAAGAAAACGATAAAATTCACAGGAGATCCTGCCGGTAAGACTCCGGTCCTTTCTTTCAGCCACACCTCAGGTTTAAATAAAATAATAAAGAACATGAGGATAAGCAGGACTCCCACGGCCCTTTCCATCATTTTGCTATCGATTACCAGGGCAATCAGGGCACCCAGTATAGAACCCAAAATGGAAGGAATGCCCAACCGCAGACCGGTTTTCATATCCAGGGCACCCTGTTTTTTAAATCCCAGGGAGCCAACCAGACTTTGAAGCATAATCGAGATCCGGTTTGTACCGTTGGCCACAATGGGAGGAAGCCCTATAAACATCAGCAAAGGTAAAGTCAACAGGGAACCGCTTCCCGCCAGGGTATTAATAAAGCCGGCAAGGATGCCGGCTCCAATAATAAGAACATAATGATACCATGTCATTCCTGCAGCTCCCCAAAATTACCAGGCAAACAGCGGGTAATCCTTCATAAGCAGGTTCACTTTTTCCCTCACGGCGGTGATTGTTTTGTCATCGTCAATGTGAAGGATCACTTCATCAATAAGGTCAACGATGGTTTCAATCAGATCTTCCTTAGCGCCCCTGGTGGTGATAGCCGGTGTTCCGACTCTTACCCCTGAAGTGGTGAAGGGAGTGCGGGAATCAAAGGGTACCATGTTCTTGTTAAGGGTTATATCTGCTTTGACGAGGGTGTTTTCAACCATTTTGCCAGTAACATCAGGTACCTTTGTACGCAGGTCGATCAGCATGGAATGGTTATCCGTACCATTGGAAACCACCTTGTATCCTTTGTCCATAAAGCACCGTGCCATTACGGAAGCGTTTAACTTAACCTGGGTAACATATTGCTTGTAGGAATCTGTCAGTGCCTCTCCAAAAGAAACCGCCTTGGAAGCAATGACATGCTCAAGAGGGCCTCCCTGTGTTCCCGGGAAAACAGCCAGGTCAAGGAGATTTGACATCATCTTGATTTCACCTTTTGGAGTTGTATAGCCCCATGGATTCTGGAAGTCAGTGCCCATCATAATCAAACCACCCCTTGGTCCGCGAAGGGTTTTATGCGTGGTGGTTGTAACAATATGGCAATGGGGAAAAGGATGATTCAATAATCCTTTTGCAATAAGACCGGCCGGATGTGCTATATCTGCCATCAGTAAAGCACCGACCTGGTCAGCTATAGCCCGCATTCGTGCATAATCCCAGTCGCGCGAGTAAGCCGAGGCACCGGCAATGATCAATCTTGGCTTTTCGCGAAGGGCGATCGCCTCCATGTTGTCATAATCAATACGACCTGTTTCAGGATTCAGCGTATAAGCTACCGGGTGATAAAGAATTCCGGAGGAATTAACAGGGGAGCCGTGTGACAGGTGACCGCCATGCGACAGATCGAGTCCCATAAATTTATCTCCCGGATTTAATACGGCCAGCATGACCGCTGCGTTGGCCTGGGCACCTGAATGCGGTTGCACATTGGCCCATACAGCATTAAATAATTTTTTGATCCTTTCAATGGCCAGTTCTTCCACCTCATCCACTACCTGGCAACCACCATAATATCTTTTTCCGGGAAGTCCTTCGGCATACTTATTTGTAAGGCATGATCCCATAGCTTCAAGAACCTGGTCGCTGACAAAATTTTCAGAAGCGATCAGTTCAACTCCATGCAATTGCCTGTCATATTCCTTTTTGATCAGTTCAAATATCCGGGTATCTTTTTCCATAGGTTGTGAATTTGAATGTGAAGGCCTCAAAAATAATGTTTTGTAAAGGAGTAAAAAAATAAATCAGGAATTGTTTATCAGAATTTTATTGGACTTTATTCATCCGAAATTTCAATCAGCCATTTCCTGTAAAATGAAAACAGCTTGGATTTGGAAATGAATCCAATATACTCTCCATTGTCAATCACAGGCAGATTCCAGGCTTCATGCTCTTCAAATTTTTGCATCACGCTTTCCATCGATTCCCCAGGTGTAATATGAGCAGGCGGCGGTTGCATCAGGTCACGCACAAATACCGTATTGTATAAATCGGTGTTGAACATGATGTGCCTGATGCTGTCGAGCAATACGACCCCAATCAGCATATTATTGCCGGTGAGAACGGGAAACAGGTTTCGTCTGGATTTGGAAATGCTCTTTACCAGCTTGCCCAGTGAGTCATCCGGAGAAACGACTACAAAATCCTTTTCAATTACCTTATCCACTTCGAGCAGAGTAAGAACCGCCCTGTCCTTGTTGTGCGTGATCAGTTCTCCCCGCTTCGCAAGCCTGTGGTTGTATATGGAATGTGGCTCGAAATACTTGATCGTAATATAGGAAACGGTTGAAGTGATCATCAGCGGAATAAACATGCTATATCCGCCGGTGACTTCCGCAATGAGAAAAATTGCAGTCAGCGGGGCGTGCATAACGCCGGCCATCAGTCCTGCCATTCCGGCCAGTACGAAGTTCTTTTCCGGTATGTCAATAAATTTAAAAAGGTTTAAAAGACGGGCGGCTATATATCCTGTAAATCCACCCATAAACATGGTTGGCGCAAAAATCCCCCCTACTCCGCCGCTCCCTGTAGTGGCTGTCATGGCCAGGGGTTTTAAAACAAGGACCAGTACGAAAAACAGCAGAAAGATAAACAGGTTATCCTGGTGTGCAAAAAAGATGCTGCCCTGAAGAACGGAAGTAACGTTTCCTGAAAGAAATTCATTGACGATATCGTATCCCTCACCGTAAAGCGGCGGGAAAATAAGGACAAGGATCCCCAGGGCCACGCCGCCGGTTAGTACACGAACCCAGGTCTTTCCGATGGCAGCAAAAAGGGATTCGATATAAATTGTCATGCGTGTAAAATATAATGAAACAAACCCGGCCAGAACACCCAAAACCAGGTACCAGGGAATGTTCCTGAAAAAGAAAGTGCCCTGAATCGGATAATGGAGGGTGACCTCATTTCCAATCAGGAGATACGAAATGGATGCGCCCGTGACTGCAGAAATGAGCAAGGGAACAATGGACCACATGCTGATATCGAGCATCAACACTTCCAGTGCAAAAACCACCCCGGCAACCGGCGCCTTGAAAATCCCGGCAATGGCTCCCGCAGCGCCACATCCGATGAGGGTAATAATGGATTTATAATTCATCCCGAATAATCGTCCCAGGTTGGAACCCATCGATGATCCGGTAACTACAACTGGTGATTCCAGTCCCACAGAACCTCCAAACCCGACAGTCAGTGTTGAAGCGATGATAGATGAGTAACTATTGTGCGGCCTGATATACCCGCCTTTCTTTGATATGGCATGAAGTACCTTGGTGATGCCATGACCCATCTCATCCCGGATAAATACCCTCACAAAAAGTATCGTCAGCAGGATACCCACCAGTGGAAAAACGAAATACAGGAAATTGATGTGGGAAATGTCACGTTGGTGAGAGACAAACAGAAGTGTCCAATGCACAATATTTTTCAGCAGAACGGCAGCCAGACCGCTGGTTATGCCTGTGATAAAACTCAACAGGTACATCTGCTGCCGGTGATCGAGATTAACTGTAATTCCGCGAATCAGGCGGTTGAAATAAGAATGTATCTTCATGTTAGGGGCTTAGGGGCTTTCTTCTCGCTCTTCTTTCCATTGGTAAAATGCACTCATATATGAACTTATTAACGGGAGTATGAACGCCGTATTGCTCAGCCAGTTTTACCACGGTTCCATTCTGGTACTCAATTTCAGAAGGTTTGCCTTCCCATACATCCCTTGTTAATGAAGAAGTTGCATCATGGGCGAACGAATCCACAAACGACATGGTTCTTGAAACAAAATCACTTTCAATACAAATACCCATCTCCTGCGAAAGTACGTATATTTCTTCGAACAGGGCATTCATCATTTGCCTTGTTTCCTTTATCTCCCTTATTTCACCGTAGGTTGACCGGGTAACAGCCAATAAACCACTTGCACAAATATTTATAAATTTCTTCCATAATTCACTTTGAATATCCTGGGCTATCCTCGATTTGATCCCTGAATGATCAAATATTTCCTTCAACATAGTGACCCTTTTGGTCACCTTGTTATCCGCTTCTCCGAAAATGATCACCGGATCGAAGCCCAGGTGACTGATCACACCGGGAGAATCAATTTTACTGAAGATCCTGCATAAACCGCAGATAACAGGAGCACTGCCTAATTCGTTCGCCAATTCATCGAATGCCATTACACCATTCTGCAAGGGAAGAATAGTGGCTTCGGTCTTAATGACACCCTTCAATTCACGGGCCACTTCGGTTACCTGCCATGCCTTCATCGCGAGCAAAATATAATCCGCACCTCCCAGGTCGCTAAGCTTATCTGTAACCCTGGCGGGATTGACGGAAAAATCTCCAAGTATGCTTTTGATCTGGAGTCCGTTTGCGCGAATAGCCTTCAGATGCTCGCCCCTCGCTACAAAAAGCACGTTGTGCCCTGCATTGGCCATCTTAGCACCAAAGTACCCGCCTACTCCGCCGGCTCCAATAATCGCAATTTCCATAAATGAATTTGTTTATATTTCAGACCTTTCAGCAGCTCTCATGCTTTAATATGATCCTGATACTTTTATCCACCTGGTCTTCAAATCGATTGACCTGTTTAAATAATCCCGGCTGTATCAGAGGTTTGTTTTTCCCGTGAAAATCACTGCCACAAGTCATCAGCAAATGCCGGTGATCCGCAATGCCGGCAAAATAGCTGATCTGATCATAGTTGTGGTAATTATTGAATGCCTCCAGGCCCTGTGCCCCATGATCGAGGAGTTCATTGATCATGGCTTCCCGGTTGCGAAGGTTGACACCCGGATGAGCAACGATGGGAATTCCATCCTGGCTTTTAATCAGATCAATGGCTTCGCTGTAAGGCATATAATCGATTTTGACATAAGCAGCGCTACCCTGTGAAAAATAATCATGATAAAAATTGATGTACGGCATATCACTCCGTGATCCTCCCGGAAGATATGGTTTAAGCAATGGATTTGAATGATACACCGGGTTCGTAATAAGGGTTTCAGCAATCTGCTCAGCACAAGGAGGACGACCTTTGGCCAAAGCAATAACCTCATCAGCATCAACGTTTATTCCGGACTTTTTCAATAACCTTAGCATTTCAGGAAATGCCTCCATGATCCTGCGATGCACTTCCTCCTCGAGTGATGAAAAATCGGTTGATTCCCATTTAATATTATAACCGAGAATATGAAGGTCTATCTCTTTATAAATGCAGTCAATTTCAATTCCGGGAATTACAGCCATTCCTGCGGAATTTGCCATCTCAATGGCTTCTCCAATCCCCTTTACGCTGTTATGATCGGTCAGGGAAATGGTATTCAGCTTATGCTCCTGGCATTTGGCCAGTAAGTCCTTTATGGATAATTCCCCATCCAGGCTGTAATAGGAATGCATGTGCAGATCTGCTCTTGCCAACATCGGTAACGATTTGTTAAATTTTAAATTTCTTCCATCTGGCCGGCTATTCCTGATCCTCCATCACCGGCAATTGCCTGTCGATCAGAATATCCAGTGAAATAAAAGTTTCAGTTCGCGATACGCCTTTAATGGCCTGTATCTTATCCGCCAATACGACACGCAAATGCTCATTATCCCGGGCATAAACCTCCACAAACATGGCATACTGTCCAGTAATATAATGACATTGTGTGATCTCCTGTATCTTCAACAACTTTTCCGACACGTTGTTGAATAAGGCTGCATTATCCAGAAAAATACCTACGAAAGCGCAGGTTTTGAATCCCATCTTTTTGGGATCCACATTAAATTGCGAGCCGCTGATGATGCCAAGCCGCATCAGCCTTTGTACCCGCTGATGAACGGCCGCTCCGGAAATTCCGCAGGATCGGGCTATTTCAAGAAAGGGAACCCTGGCGTCTTTTGTCAGGATGGAAAGAATTTTCCTGTCGAGACTATCAATCTGAAAGTCATTTTTCATATTTTGCTCCTTAAACACATCAATTTTGCAAATTCCGGATCAATATATTGGTAAAATAATCAATTTAATTTCAATTCGTGGTTTACCTCAACGGGATTTTTTATACTTTTCAACCATCAATGCCTTTTTAGCAAATGAATGGCTGTTGACAGCCCAAATCAGTAACTTTAATTTTTATATTTTTGTTTAAAAAATTCCGAATTGCATGAGTAAATCACTGATCGCCCCGGCCCATTACAAGAGTCTGCTTGACCTGAACCAGACTGAAAGGGCAATTAAACTGGTAAAAGACACTTTTCAACAACAGCTCTCCGCTGAATTGAATTTGAGAAGGGTTACCGCACCCCTGTTCGTTTTAAAAGGAACTGGTATTAACGATGATCTGAACGGCACAGAAAACAAAGTCAGCTTTTCGGTAAAGGATATGAATGACGCCACAGCGGAAGTTGTAAATTCCCTTGCCAAATGGAAACGCCTCGCCCTGGCTGATTATTGTATCCCGCATGGAAACGGTATTTACACCGATATGAATGCAGTCAGGCCAGATGAGGAACTTGATAATATTCATTCCCTGTATGTGGACCAGTGGGATTGGGAGCGGGTAATTGCACAAAAGGACAGGAATCTTGATTTCCTGAAATACATTGTCAGAAAGATCTATGAGGTGCTGAAGCGGACTGAATACGTTGTGTATGAAAATTACAGTCATGTTAAACCCATACTTCCGCAGGATATTACCTTTGTTCATTCAGAGGAGCTGTTAATGCAATATCCTCATCTTTCGGCCCGTGAGCGCGAATTTGAAGCAGTAAAAAAGCATGGTGCCATCTTTGTAATTGGTATCGGCGCGATGCTTGCCAACGGTGAAGTGCATGATGGCAGGGCACCTGATTATGATGACTGGAGTACCCCTACCGTTGATGGATTTCGCGGATTGAACGGCGACATCGTTTTATGGAACCCGGTTCTGGAGACCGCATTCGAAATATCAAGCATGGGCATTCGGGTGGACAGGGATGCCCTGCTGAAACAACTTGAAATATCGGACAATATGGGAAGAAAGGATTTGCTGTTCCATAAAAGACTGATCAATAATGAACTTCCATTGTCGATCGGTGGCGGAATCGGGCAATCACGCATAAGTATGTATTATCTTCGTAAGGCACATATCGGGGAAGTTCAGGCCAGCATCTGGCCTGCTGAATTGCTCGAACAATGCCGGAAAAACCACATATTCCTATTGTAATCCAACAAAAAAAAAATTTATGGCAACAGCAGAAACTCTTATCGCTAAGATAAACAAGGACAATAAAACACTTCGCGAACTATACGGAAGTAATGCAATTGATCTGGAACGGCATGCAAAACGGTATGTTAACCTTATCCATCAGTATACAGGTGCATTCGGGAATGCGGAACTTACCGTGTTTACCTCACCAGGCAGAACCGAAATCGGAGGAAATCATACCGACCACAATTACGGACGCGTGCTGGCCGGCGCAGTCAATCTTGATAATGTGGCCATTGCATCCAAAAACAATTCAGACATAATTCACATACAATCAGAAGGCTATCCGAAATTTGAGGTTGATCTGAAAAATCTGAAGGCAGATAAAAAAGAGCAATATACCTCGGCTGCTTTGGTGCGCGGAATCTGTGCAAGAATGAAAGAACTGGGTTATACGATCGGAGGATTTAATGCCTGTATTGACGGTGGTGTTCCAAAAGGATCCGGACTGAGTTCTTCAGCATCCTTTGAGGTTCTCATAGGTGCAATCGTGAATGATCTCTTCAATAATGGCAGAATGGATCCGATCCAGAATGCGATCATCGGACAGTACTCGGAAAATAATTACTTTGGAAAGCCTTGCGGTCTGATGGACCAGACTGCCTGTGCAATGGGCGGTCTGATTACGATTGATTTCAGGGATCCGGCTAATCCGGTCGTAAAAAAGGTAAATTTTGATTTTGTTGCCACGGGATTTGCATTGGTTATTACAGATACCGGCGGAAACCATGCCGATCTGAATGATGAATATGCATCGCTTCCTACCGACATGAAAGCTGTTGCCGCTGAACTCGGCTCAAAGGTATTGAGAGAGGTGACCCTGGAACAGATCATCGAAATTGCCCCGAAAATACGGGAAAAAGTGGGTGACAGGGCAATCCTTCGGGCCATTCATTTCCAGGGCGACAATCAGCGCGTGGTTGATGAAGTAGCTGCGCTGGAAAGAAACGATTTCAAAGCCTTCCTCGGCATGGTTGTGGATTCAGGATTCAGCTCATACATGTACAATCAGAATATTTTCCCGGTAAATAATATACGTGAGCAGGGCGTTTCGCTTGCTCTGGCACTCAGCGAACTTGTATTGAAAGGCAAGGGAGCCTGGCGTGTTCACGGGGGCGGATTTGCCGGTACCATCCAGGCATTTGTTCCGCAAAACCTGATCGAAAAATATGTCACTACCCTTGAACATATTTACGGAAAGGGATCATGCCATTCCCTGTTCATCCGGCCAAAGGGTGCGGGGAGGGTTGATCTTTAAATGTAGTTCGGTAATCGGTATTCGGTCGATCGGAAATAAATTGTAGAGACAAGGCAATGCTTTGTCTCTACGATAATCAACCCACAAAAAATATAATCTGAAATCAATAAATATGAAATACATTAGTGAAGAAGCATTTAAGACGGTTCACCAGGGAAAACAAACTGCTTTATATACCCTGAAAAACAAAAATGGCCTGGTTGCCCAGATCACAAATTATGGCGCGATTATCGTCAGCCTTTACGTACCCGACCGGAATGGTAACCTGGCAGATATTGTGCAGGGTTATGACACCATTGGCGAGTATATCCTTGGAAATAGTCCATACATGGGTGCAATATGTGGCCGTTGTGCCAACCGCATTGGCAAGGGTAAATTCATCCTGAAAGGAAAGGAATATAAACTGGCTGTCAATAACGGTCCGAACCATTTACATGGGGGATTGACCGGATTCAGCATGGTAGTATGGGATGTTATCCGCTCCTCTCCCGACCAGGTCGAATTATTCTATCTTTCCAAAGACGGAGAAGAAGGCTATCCTGGTAATCTCCGCGTCTCCGTAACCTATACCCTGACAGGGGACAATGAGCTTCGTCTTGATTATCTGGCCACGACGGACCAGTCCACGGTGGTCAACCTGGCCAGCCATTCATATTTCAACCTGGCCGGTGAAGGTTCAGGCAGTATGTATGACCAGGAATTAATGATCAATGGGGCCCTGTTTACTCCTTCCGATGAAACCTCAGTTCCTACAGGAGAAATTCACAGTGTGACCGGAACACCCATGGATTTCAGAAAATCCAGGAAAATTGGATTGTTTATTGACCAGGACGATCAGCAGCTGCGGTTCGGTGCAGGCTATGATCTGAACTTTGTACTCAATCATCCGGCAGGTGAAAGCGGACTCGCTGCCATTGCCTACGACCCTGCGTCGGGACGCATGATGGAGATCTATACCACGCAGCCCGGCGTGCAGTTATATTCGGCAAACTGGATCAACAATGAGCCTGGAAAAGGGGGCAAGAAATACGGCCGGAGATGGGCGTTCTGCCTGGAAACACAGCATTTTGCCGATGCCATCAACAAACCCCATTTCCCATCAACAATACTAAACCCTGGGGAGGAATACAAACATACATGTGTGCATCGATTCTTAACCAAATAACCATTATCCAAATAATGAATTAAATCCACCCCGCCAGCGAGGGACAATGCTCAAACTTCAAACTTCAAACTTCAAACAACTAAATATCTACAATATGCAAAAAGAACAATCCAAATTTCTGTTTCCACTGATCGTGATGGCCTCTCTGTTTTTCCTGTTTGGCTTTATCACTACCATGAACAATTCGCTGATTGATTACCTGAAAGACGCTTTCCGGCTCAATGAAGTTGAAAAACAGTTGCCCAATACATTTTTTTACGGGGCTTATATTCTTTCAATCCCGGTGGGATATTTGCTGAACCGGATAGGTTACAAAAACGGTGTACTGGCCGGACTGGCGCTTGTGAGTATCGGTTTTTTCCTTTGTATTCCCGGTGTAGCTCTGGGATATTATAGCTTTTTAAGTGCCGTATCGGTATTTGCCATTGGAGTTGTACTGTTGCAGGTAGCTGCCAATCCCTATGTTAATGCCCTTGGCACTCCCGAAACCGCTGCAAGCCGGCTTACACTTACTAACGCATTAAATTCACTGGCTACTATTATAGCTCCGCTTTTCGTATCAATCCTTATCGTCTCAACCAATACAGTCGGTGCTCATGATCCGAAAACAGTGCAGGGACCATTTGCTGCGATAGGAATTGCCACCCTGGTCATTGTTGTGATAATGTTCTTTTTGAAACTTCCTGAAATAAAACTCGATGAGACAGCCGAAGGTATGGCAAAGAAATTCAAATCGAGTGCCTATAAATATCCCCACATGTGGCTGGGTTCACTGGCTATCTTTTTTTATATGGGCGTAGAGATCGGAATTCCCAGTTTTTTTGCTGATTATTCAAACAGGCTTGGATTTGAATTCAACGGTGAAATGAGAACCAAATTGCTGGCATATTACTGGGCTGGTTTAATGGTAGGCCGTATTGCCGGTATATTTATCCTGCGCAAATATTCTGCCAGACAGATATTGAGCTTTAATGCCATAGTTGGTGCTGTGATCATCTTCTTATCCCTTGTACTGGGCGGAATGGGAATGCATACCCTTGCCCTTGTATTGTTCCTGGGCACCGGATTATTACATTCAATTATGTGGCCGTGCATTTATAACCTGGCTCTGGAAGATCTCGGACCCCATTCAAAGGTAGGATCCGGTGTAATTGCCACCTCTGTGATTGGTGCTGCCCTGCTTCCGATCATGATGGGTGGAATTCAGAAGAGTGTAGGCCTGATAATAGCCATCAGCTGCCTTTTCGTTTATTACGCCTATATTACGTTTTTTGCGGTGAAGGGATCGCGGATACAGGTAGTTACACAATAGTAATATTCAGTTGTTGGTAATCGGTATTCGGTAATCGGTATTCGGTCGTTCGCACTCGATCACTGATTACCGATTACCGATTACAAATTACGATTACCGGTTACCGTTCACTGATTTCAAATGTACAAATACGCTAACAATCCTCCCCTCCCGGTTGAAGATCGAATGGCTGTGTTCTTTGTCAATGGTGAATCCCTGAATATTTGAAGAAACTGCCATTGCTGAATATCAGGTCTATTCCTTCTTTATCGTCAAGCAGGTAAATTACAGGAACTTTACAATAAGTAAAATACAGGTGTGGCACTGACAGTTCGAGAGCATCTTTTGATCCGGGCTGAATAAATTCATCCGAATTCAGAACAACCGGATTGAAAGATATTTGACCCTTATTCACAACAAGGCCCAGTCTCAAAGAACCGGCTGATAATATCCTCTTTCACCTGCCCCGTCATTCCTGGTTGCTGCACCCCTGACATGCGGGGAGTATGTGAGTATGGATCAGTCGGGAATGCTCCATACTTTTCCGGCGTTTTATGCACCCCAATTCCTTTCTGAACCCCGGCATAATGCTTCGAAAGCCTTAGAAGGATATCCTTAGAGGCACCCTGATCCCGGGCCAGTTGAATATTTTCTCCAATTGTCAGCAGCAACTTGGATACCATATGCCAGTATATCGAACCAAGACCTTCGTACTTGTAGAAAGTTCCAGACCTGCCGGTAAACGATTGGTGATCAAATATTTTTTCATAAACTGCCATCACCGATTTAATCTCATCCGGGCTTACTTTTACAACTCCATTATCCTTAAGCTTCTGCAAGGCTTTTTTAAGATGACCCGCATTACGGAATGTTCCGTTAAAATGATATTGCCCCTTAATATCTCTGGCAATTACACTGGTATCGCCTGTTTCAATCAGTTTCGACAATACTGGTACTTTCTTCACCTCCTCAGCCGGGACGATATTTTTTTCAAGGAACCAGGGCAGTCTCTTGTCGGGATATAAAATGTAACTTTCCTGGTCTTCACGATACAGCTTGCTTTTTCTCAACGTATCAAGCACTTCCAGAACCTCTTCGGGTGAAAGTTTACCTGAGCTGAGGACTGAAACCTGCCCTTCGAGCATCTCATATAAATACCTGATCTTAAATTCATCATCAGTGATCGTAAGCAGATTATAGGCATTATAAAGTTTGTCGACCCTTTTATTTACAGCTATGCTTTGGTCGATATAAGTCAGTGTTGTCTTGAAGAATTCAATAAGATATTGCTTTTTAACCGAAGTTCTTTTACCAGAAAAACCCTTATAAGTTTTATTTCTGAAATCACTCCCTGCACTACCCAGCAGATCCACCAGCATTTTACGCTGCTTATCGTTGAATCCTTTATTGAGTATAGATTGATGATCTTTCAGAACCTCATCAATTGTCCTGAGCAAGTCTGCCATCTCCTCTGTGATCTCCATGAGCTCATCATCCGATGCCGAAAACAATCCGATCATAAAATGAATGAACCGCCGCATGTAATACAAAGTAACCATTGACACGCCATATCCTACCAGCGCATTGTTGGCATCATTCCATTCGGGACGCAAGGTATTCATCCAAATACCCGCTTCGGGAACAAAATTACTAAGCTTGGATAACAGCGGAGCCAGAATTTTCTCAGTGAGGTTAACCCTGAAGACCTTGCCCGATTTATCAAGAACCAGCTTTCCGTCGGCACCCATGTTGGCAACTATCTCTTCTATTTTATGATGAACATCAAAATTGAAGACGATAGAATCATGAGGGTTTTTGACAATCTCTTTATATGATTTAATCCGGTAAGGAATATTGGCATAGGCAAACATATCTTTGGTCAGCCATGAATTCAGGCGGCCCGGAAAATACTTCTCCGATACTTCCAGTAATTTAAGCATATAAATTATCTGATGATCTCCCCAATAACCGATATTTGAGAATGGATTATCGGGTTCAGGAACTTCCCAGTCGATGCCATCCCGGGTAACACGATACGGATTGTATCCATCAGCCGATGAGGCATTCACAAACCTGGCTATCATACCACCTATATAATCGGGATAAGAAAAAGCCAATGCCTCCCAATTCTGGAATATATCCCGCCAGTTACCCTGGTAATTTAGCAGCTTATTACCATTTGCATCTTTAATGTTTATTGAAAACACATTCCAGGGGCGGCTCGGATCGCCATGCCGGCGACTGAAAGTAAGCGGCAGATATTCAAGAAACAGACGATGAAGATCTTCATCACCTTCCCTGATTATCAATTTGTCGAGCGCTGAATAATTGAGATTTGCAGGCAATTCACCGAAGAATTTAGCATGCACCTCCCGGACTTGCTTGTTAAAATGTCTGATATGTTCCAGGAAATCGGCTTTATCAATAGTATATCCCTCGCTGAATATGCCACCCCGCATTATATTGAACAAAACATTCGAGAAGTGCCTTGATACCACAAGTTTATCAGCTGAGTGCTGAATGCCATCTGCATCGGCAACAATAGCTTTCAGTGCAAGGGTACCCTCCTGAATATTCTTTTCCAATTCACCGGGTTTATCCCCGGTCTTTTCCAGATATGCAATAAGATTATTTACTTTCACCGAGTCCTGGTTGACTTCGGCAGCAAAATACCATACCTTTTTTTCGTTTGCGGCGAGTTTAATGGCATTGTTTATAAAGAATGCCCCCTTCACCCCTTTTGATTCCTGCTCTTCAACCACTTTATTTCCCCTTCTGAACTGGCCCAACTGCCTTGAACTTAAAAGAAAGTGATTTTGTTCAAGTCCGCATGTCCATACGGTTACAACCTGCATGGCCTCGCTCGGTTCGGCCTTATCAACAGGAACGGATTCGAGCCGGAATAATCCGAGTGAATAGTCCTTCACAAGTTCGGATTTTTTATAACCATCGAGAAGGGTAGAAAACTGGTTTTGCATAAACCTGTCAACACCGTACGGTAACAGGTTTTGCAATCCATCAATCAGTTCAACCTCAATGATGGTGTTCGAATTATTTTCCAGGATGCTTTTCTTGATCCAACCGAATTTATCAGAGTTCATCCAGCCATATCGAAAGGTTAATCCCAAATCGAGGTTTTTTTCTTCAAATATGAGCTTATTGCCGTATGTATTCTTGTAAATGTTTCTTTCGGTTTTGTATACACCCTCATACCTCTCGGTAAAAGGTTCCCATAAATACATGGCACCCGCTGCCAATACCCTGAAAATTGATTTACTCCCGGTTGTCTCGGCCGATTCCTGCAATTTATCATCAGTATAATATGGGAATAGCGCACTTTCGGGATTTATCCTGCCTGCAGATAATCCACCCGTGCTTGAGATAAACATCCAATGGTCGGAATCACTTGCCAGGCTCATAAAAAAAGGCAACATGGCGTCATAGTTCCGGATTTCATAGAAATCCTCCCCGTCAATTTTTACAAATTGCCCCTTGACTTCTTTTTCTCCTGACTGGAATATACTCTTGCCTATGAATAATTTATTTTCAGCCATTGATATCTGTTTTATTTGTAATTATTAAATAGTTGCCTGACAGGCTAGATATAATAGAATTCATATTGTCTTTGCCATTTCAGTTCTTGTCCGGGCTCCAGATCAATTTTAATGAACAATTCGGGACTGATGACATGTTTCAACCCCCAAACATTCATCATTTCAGGTATGAAATCAGTGGTTTCTTTCATTCCAACACCAATACTGTCATGTGTAATTTCCCATTCCCCATTCCCTGGATGGAATTCAGTCAAAGGGCTAAAGAAGAAATCACGTTCGGGTGTAAAATTAAAATTCACCGCATTTGAATACAGGATAACAGCATTCTCCGGGTTTACTGCTTCAGTCATTGCTGACGGTTTGTTTATTTTGCAGGGTACCTTCAGGGAATAGTGTTCATCAATATCCGATCGGTTGATCGCTATAAAATTATGACAATACTCGTTCGTTTGAATTTTGTGCCTTCCTGTGTTTTCCAGTTCATAATCTATGGTAACCGAATTACCCGAGAGTCTGATCATCTTGATGAGTTTTGTACTATACCCCCTGCAATCCTTGGGAAAAACCGTAAACTTTATCCATTCCTTCCCTTTTTCCGTTTGAATATCAAAGGGATCGATTTCATAGGTTTGAAAGAAATGATAGTCGTCGTTACTCTTTTTGGTTAAAAGGCCAACACCAATTTTAGGAAATTTTTCACCTACGGCACAATCATCATATCCAATGGGTTTTGTTATTCCGAATTCGTTATACAATCCCCTGCCATGATGCCCTAAATCAAATTCACTGGTTGTCTCTGCCGAACAGAAAGTATACCTGTTTTCAAACAAAACCTGAGAAATATTGCCTGTCCAGTCGAACCGCGAATGATGATAAACCTCACCTGGTTCTTCAATTGTCAGGTGCAGCATACTATTCTCTAAAACTAATGCCATAGCGTTTTTTCCAATTCGCTCTTATCTAACCAATATAGTTTCGAGTTCCTCCAACGATTTACCCTTAGTTTCAGGCACATATTTTAACACGAACAGAAGGGTCAGAAACCCTAAAAAAGCAAAAATAAGAAAGGTATAACCCGACCCGATGCCTTCCAGCTCTTTAGGAAAAACAGTTGCAACCGAAAAACTGACCACAGAGTTCCATGTGCCCACAATTGATATCATTACTCCTCTCATTTTATTGGGGAATATCTCCGAGAGCAAAGCCCACATAACTGGTCCGAGTGATATGGCGAACGAGGCAACGTATAAAATCAGTCCTATTAATACCAATATGGCGTTCATCGAGATTGCGTTTTCCAGAATTGTCGATTTAAAATTGTTATAATTCTTAGCGCCAATCTGATTTCTGACATCCTTAAAAAACGCTATTTCATTATCGTACTTTGCATTCGTTAAGGTGTTTAGCCCACGTTCCAAAACCACAAGATCCGAAGGTTCACTTTCATTATTTTGATTTGCCACCTGCAGAATTTTTGCCAGTCCATTTTCCGAGATACTATATTTGGCTGATTTAAAAGCAAAACCTGCAATCGAAAGGGATATCATAATTCCTATTGACCCAATAATTAAAAGAGGCTTTCTGCCCAATCTGTCAATCAGGAACATGGCAACAACCGTAAAAACCACATTAGTCAATCCCAATATGATGGCCTGCGCAAAGGCCGAGTCCTGACCGCCTCCGGCCATTCCGAAGATCATGGGGGCATAATAAAAAATAGCATTTATCCCTGTAATTTGTTGAAAGAACGCAATGCCAAGTCCAATAATTAATATCAGGGTCATTTTCTTTTGGAACACTTCACGAAAGCCAATGCCGGAAGTTTTTTCAGATTTTCCGAGGTTTTCCTTTATCTCCCTGAACACTTGTGTTGCATACGCTTCCCCTCCAATATTGACCAGGGTCCTTTTTGCCTCGTCGTCCCTGTTCTTCAATGCCAGCCAGCGGGGACTCTGGGGAATAAAATATAACAACACGAAATAGAGTAATGCAGGTATTGCACCAACACCCAGCATCCATCTCCAGTTAAGATTTGGGTCGGTGACTCTCTGTAAAATAAAATAATTGGAAAAATAAGCAACCGATATGCCCAATACAATATTTAATTGATTGATTGATACTAAAGTTCCCCTTTTTTCGCGGGGTGCAATTTCAGCTATATACATGGGCGCAACCAGAATTGACATTCCAACGCCCAGGCCTCCTATCATTCTGGCAATAATGAAAAAAGTAAGATTGCTGGTCAAAGAAGTAGCCAGGGCACAGAACGTAAAAAGAACGGCGGTCATGATAAGCACAATCTTTCGGCCAAAAATATCGGCCAGGATTCCGCCGATAAAGTTGCCGCCCATGGCACCAAAAATGATGGCAGAGACCGAGAGACCTATTAATAATGAACCGCTTTCCAATCCAAATACATTCCTGTAAAATGGGACTGCCCCTGAAATAACTGCACTGTCAAAACCCAGCAGAAATCCTCCGAGAGCCACGATCAATGAAATAAGAACTATAAAAACATTATGCTTTTTCATTATACATTATATTTAAGTGAGAAAAATGATAGTTATTTAATACAAAGCATCTCATTTCGGGGCATTTTCATTTATTAATGTAATAATAAGAAAATTAGTAATAAAATCATCACAGGTTCCGGAATCAGCATGAAAATGTTTAATGCACAAATCCAGGTATAGATTTCCTCTTAACAAACCTTTTCTTTCCGGGATATTTATGTATATTGCTAAGCAATTACTGCAGATAATGCAGGAAAATATCATCGCAATTGCCCAAAATATTAAACTAATTAAACAAACCTCAATGCTATGACTAAGATTATTTCGACATTGACATTCAAAGATAAGTTAGGATATGGATTGGGTGACACTGCATCTCATTTCGTCTGGGATATGGTGGGTTTCTGGTTAATGTTTTTTTATACTGACGTATTTGGAATTTCGGCAATTGCCGCCGGAACGATCATGCTCATAGCCCGGTTCTGGGATATGGCCATCGATCCCGTCATTGGCATTGTATCTGACCGCACCAATACAAGGTGGGGTAAATTCAGGCCCTATATTTTATTTGGAGCAGTACCTTATTCAGTTTTAGCTATATTGACTTTCACAACACCACATTTTGGTGAAATGGGCAAGATTATATATGCCGGTGCCACGTATATTCTTTTAATGACGGCCTATGCTTCGGTTAACCTGCCCTATTCTGCTTTAGGGGCTGTAATGACTAACGATACATACGAACGGGCCGGGTTAAATACATACAGGTTTATTTGCGGTTTTGCCGGACAATTTATTGTAACCGGACTGGCTCTTACATTGGCAAAATTCTTCGGAGGTGGTGACAAAGCCCAGGGATTTCAATATACAGTGGTATTGTTTGCTATCCTGAGTCTGGTTTTCTTCTTTATTACATTTAAAGCCACAAAAGAAAGGGTACATCCCCCAAAAAAACAGGTAAATTCTCTCGGTGCCGATTTAAAAAACCTTTTTACGAATAAGGCATGGATTATCCTGGCTATTGTCGGCATCGTATCCTTTGTGATGTTTGCAATTCAAAATGCAGCTGTAGTATATTACTTTAAATACTATATTGGTAATGAGGAAAATGTGCAGTTATTTAACGTCATCGGAACGGTGGCTTTGATTGTTGCCCTGCCTTTCTCAAAACCATTGGCTAAAAAATTTGGAAACAGGAATGTTTTTATAGCCAGTTCAATTATTTCAGGTATATTTTTTATTGCCATTTATTTCCCGGCTCAGCATAATATAATTACAGTTTATGTATTTAATATTATTGCAAAAATGGCCTATGCACCGGCAGTTCCTTTATTATGGACGATGATTGCCGATTCGGCCGATTACGGTGAATGGAAAACCGGACGCAGGGCCACAGGACTCTATTTTTCTGCGGCCGTTTTTGCGCAAAAAGCAGGATGGGGAATTGGCGCCGCCTTAGTTGGCGTAATTCTATCGCTTTTTAATTACACGGCAAATCAAGTCCAAACCGATACTTCGATAACAGGTATTAAACTGCTGGTATCGGTTATCCCTGGTGTTCTGTATATGTCGTGTGCTATTTTTATGTATTTCTATAATATCGATACCAGGACAACCGATTTAATCAAAATAGAACTGGATGCACGAAGAGAAAAGGAAAGCTCCGAGTCCTGAGTCTTTATTGAATTATTTTTTTAAGATTGTTAAAACTATTGGTTACGTCATCCATTGATTTGGCCGAATCCTGCTCATAAAAGAAATATTTCATCCCGGCCAGTTTTGCCTGGGCGAAAGTGGGCTTGAAATCAACAGAACCCTGCCCGATTCCTACAATTTTATTATTAACGAGGTCATAATCCTTTACATGCCATAACGGAAATCTTCCCGGATTTCCTTTAAACAGTTCCACCGGATTCTGCTTTGCTTTGGCTGCCCAGGCCAGGTCAATTTCCATTTTAACCATGTCCTTATCTGTTTGCGACAGGATGAGTTCATAAGGTGTTTTACCTTCTACCAGATCCCACTCCGAGGAGTGGTTATGATAAGCGAACTGAATTCCAGCCTTTTTGCATGCCTCTCCTGCCTTCACAAATGTCTCAACCGATTTCTGGATTTCCTCAAGAGTATTCACCGGTGTACTGGCACATACAAGGTACTGGATTCCGCCTTCGGAAGCCTCATCCACCAGTTGCTGGAGATTTTCACGCAGCGTAGCCATGGTTGGACGTGATGCAGGCTGATTGGCCGGGGGTGTTGCAGCATCCTTTGGAGGCGGAGGAGGCGTACGGAAGGGTGCACCCATCACATGATGGCTGATCCACTTCATGCCCATTCCTTCGATCATCGTTTTGAGCTCCTTTGGTTTCATGCCATAATAAGGGCCGATGGGATTAAAAGCAGTCTCGATATTCTTGAAGCCAATATCGGCCAGCTTTTGAAAAGCAGCCTTTGGGTCTTTGCCCATAAATGCATTGGTTGTATACACCTGAATACCAATACCTGTGGATTTAGCGCGTCCAGGCAAGGAAGCGCCTTTCAACATGCCGGGAACCAGGATGGAACTCATTGCAATGGCGCCTGTATTCCTAAGAAATTCTCTTCTGCTTGTCATGTTAGTATATTTATTTTATGGTGTCTGAGTGAAATATCCTATCAAAGGTAAATCAAAATTTTATTTGACCTGGCCTTCCCTGCCAAGATGACAACCTCATGAGAATATAAACAGGGAAGAAATATTTTTACCGGACAGCCTTCAATTCGTTGATATTTTCTGAAGGTGCAAGGGCTTTACCTTCTTTTTTGACAACCCTGTCCTCATTAAGTGTAAATGAAGCCTTTTGCCTGATATCGGTTGAAGAAGCACCTATTCTCACTTCATATTGACCGGCATCAGCGATCCAGGAAGAAGATGCTGCATTAAAGGAAGCCAGGCTTCTGGCATCCAGCCTGAACCTTATGGTTTGCTTATCGCCCGGAAGCAATAGACCGGTTTTGGCAAATCCTTTCAATTCATAGGCCGGCTTATCCAATTCCTTCACGGGAGCACTCAGATAAAGCTGCACAACTTCTTTTCCGGCCACAGATCCGCTGTTTCTCACATCAATTGTTGCCGTTATCTGGTTATCGAAAATATCTGAACTGAGTTTCAGATTACTGTATTCAAATTTGGTATATGACATACCATATCCGAATTCGTAGGCTG
Organism: uncultured Bacteroidales bacterium; assembly: GCA_963808745.1. Lineage (GTDB taxonomy): Bacteria > Bacteroidota > Bacteroidia > Bacteroidales > UBA10428 > UBA5072. The sequence goes on along the minus strand of CAWEGX010000014.1, from coordinate 68,438 downwards.
GTTTAACGCCAAATGACCCGTAATAACGATATCCCACATAAATTCCTTCCTCATAAACAACTTTAGCCGGGCGGGGCCTCATGAAATCCATCATATCCGCTTTTTTGGATGTATCCCTGGCGGGTTCCTCTCCAGTCACCACACCGGGAAAATTTCCCGATGAAGGTACATCCTTGTACTGCATGGGGAAACTGCAGGCCAACTTACCCGAAGGATTGATTTTACCACTGACAACATCAGTCACTGCGTTTCCACTCTCCTCCCCTGCCTGCCATGCCAGCAGAATGGCATCCGGAATATCTCTCCAACTGGCAGTTTCAATAACCCCGCCTATATTCAGTATAACAATTGCCTTTTTTCCTTTTGCATGAAAGGCTTTGGTAATTGTGCTGATCATATTCTTTTCAGAAGCCGTAAGGTTAAAGTCATTGTCCACCTGTCGGTCCGATCCCTCCCCGGAGTTTCTGCCAATGGTAATAATGGCAGCTTCTGCGGATGAGGCCAGCTTGTTAATCAAGGAAACGTCTACGTTCATTTCAGGGATTGGCTCTTTTTCTCCCAGAAAAGCAAGGATAGGATTTTTTGACGGGGGCTGAGATTCACGGGTTTTTTGGATATAGGACAGATAGGCAGACTTCAGCTCTTCATCCAGTTTGTAACCGGCACCTGTCAAACCATCTGCAATCGATACAACATAAGGTTCATTGACATCTCCGCTTCCTGTTCCCCCGATGATGGTTTCATAAAAGGCATTCCCGAAAGCTGCAACAGGCTGAGATGATTTTATCAGGGGCAGCGCAGAATTATCGTTTTTAAGAAGAACCATACCTTCTGCAGCAGCTATGCCTTGAAGTGGTTGCATGTGCAGAAAGGTCAGGCTTTCCTGAAAATTTGTACGATTTATATCGTGGCGATTCCAGTACCGTATTTAATATCCGGGCTATATTGCGATCAAGAACGGATACATCAAGCTTCCCTTCTTTTACGGCTGCAAGAATAGCCTTTGCCTGCTGGGGTGTTCCGGGCATGAGCAGGTCATTTCCTGCAATCATCTGCTCAACAGGATGTTGTCCCCCAAACCAGTCAGTCATCACCATTCCTTCATAGCCCCAGTCGTTTCTGAGTATTTTAGTCAGTAGATCCGGACTCTCGGAGGTATAAACGTTATCAATCAGGTTATACGAGGACATAACGGTCCAGGGACGTGCCTGTTCAACTGCTATCCGGAATCCTTCGAGGTAAATCTCGCGCAATGCACGTTCACTTACAATTGTGTTCAGTGAATTACGGTTTGTTTCAGCATTGTTGGCTGCGAAATGCTTGATGGAGGTTCCAACACCCTGTGATTGTATTCCATTTACCATGGCAGAAGCCATCTTGCCTGTTACCAGCGGATCTTCGGAATAATATTCGAAATTGCGGCCACACAAAGGATTGCGCTGGATATTCATTCCGGGACCCAGAATTATATCAGCCCCATATTCCAGTACGTCATTTCCCATAGCTTGCCCCACCTGGTAAACAACGGCAGTATCCCAGGTAGAGGCCAGAAGAGTGGCGATTGGAAAAGCCGTGCAGTAATAAGTGGCATTGTCTTTCTCACGTTTGGGACTGATCCGCAGTCCGGCTGGTCCATCTGCTACAACCATTGGCGGTATGCCAAGCCTTGAAATTTCATAAGTTGTTCCTGCCGCACCGGGAACAAGGCTTTGCGTGGTGCCAATTACAGGGGCTCCTGGTATTGAAGTTGTATCCTTGTTCGTATCGGCCCCTGGAAAATTCATCCCCGTGCCGGTAACATAGTATGCCTTTTCTTCAAGGGTCATAGCAGCAATGATCTTTTCAACGGGGTCTTTGCCTAACTGAGGCAGCTTTTTTGTGCATTGCACCATAAAAATGCCGGCCACCAGGACGATGGTATACCGGGAAATTGCGCTTTTTTTCATTCGGAAATAGGATTAAAATGGTACCCGAAAATTATCCGGATACAGAATGTTAATTATCAGACAAAATTAAATTTATTTGCCACGAATTATTTAAAATTCGCTGTAATAAGGAATCCAAATCAGGAATAAACCCCTGGCCACTCCATGCTTCCTCATTCGGAATTCCATCGAAGTTCACTTCACTGGCTAAGTCTTTTAATGCTGACCGCTTGCTGACTAAAAGTCTCAATCTGCCCATAGGCAATTGCCAATAACAAAAATATCCTGGCGCCAAATCTCATACCTTCAGATTAATTTAGGGTTGAAATTTGTACAATACCAGTCACTTAATAAAGTATACTATACAAACAGGGGAAATGTATCGATATAAAGGAATTATTTTCGACAAATGACGCTATTAAAATCTCAAGAAAAACTACCTGACGCGGTTCTATGGTCAGGTTGCAGACGAATTCAAGGTTTTTTTCGGCTGCCTCAAATCATTTTTGTATGGCAGACTCACTTATATATAAGGACTTACTATAATTCTGTATAATAGACAGTTTAATCCAGCCAAGACGAACGCGTTCACCCTCAGTTCTTTTAACCCCGATAAAGACAACGTGATTGACTGGCAGGAAATAACAATCTTTGTATGATGTATTGAAATGCAGCCAAACGGTATCACTATTGAAATAATCCCAATAATCCTGGAATGGTTCATCCGTAAAGTTTACCATTGTAAATGTGCCCGATAGCCATTCATTGCCTGGTGATATGGGGTCACCCTTATAATATTGCTTTAAATGATAGTTCTCTTCGGTACTGGAGACCCTTAATCTGCCGGAGTCATTCTCACAATGATAGATACGGTTAGTACTTATAATTACCCGACCCTCATGGGTTGTATCAGCCAAATATTCATAAAATGTGGAATCGGTGGTAGTTATTATGCTGAGAAATGTATTCTGATCCAGACATTCGATAACACCTGACATAAAGTAGTCGTTTGAACGTATTACACCATCCTTGTATGAAATTCTCAGATCGTTATTACCATCATCATCTATATCCATACTATAGGAATTGAATCCGTAATCAAGAATTATTATCGTATCATATGCATTAACATCCATATTTGAATAATCCCCGATTATTACAGCATGATCCTCAGTTTCATTATTTTTTTTCCCGCAAGACAACAAAAGGATGATTACCGATAACAACAATATTACATTGGCCTTCATATGAATAAGTATTTAATGAGTTCTGCGTAAACGTCGCATTTCCTCTTTGAAACCTGCAACAAAACCAGGTTTCTCATATTAAAAATTGCGCAAAACAAAGGATTAACATGCATCTATAAGTTTTCTGAAGGCGCTGATATGCGCCGGACCGGTGCCACAGCAGCCGCCAAGGATCAATGGTTTAAATGCCGACAGTTCCCTGAAATGATTTTCAAAATCAGCTGCAGTTTCGGTATAGCAGGTAACCCCATCTTTCATGACAGGCTCTCCGGCATTGGGTTTTAGCAAAATGATGCCATGGTCCAGCGACTTTCTGAGCTGGGTTCCTACCTGGATCATATTGGTTATGCCATTGCCGCAGTTCGAACCAACGGCAAATGCTCCGGCTTCGGTCAAGGCAGTGATGGCCTCCGGAATTCCGTTGCCCATGATTGTAAAATATCCGTCGGGAGTTGGGCTGTAAGTCAATGATGCAATAAATGGCACACTGGCTGCTTTCTTCACTGCATTCACAGCACACATCAATTCCCGGATATCCAGAAATGTCTCCAGCATAAACCCATCCACACCGGCTTCTGCCAGCGCCGAAGCCTGCACTGCAAAAGAATCAGTAACTTCTTCTTCCGTTGCGTCCCCGTAAGGTTCAAGCATCTTTCCGCATGGACCTATTGACCCGATAACATATCTTCCCAAAGGCCTTACCTCAACCACATTTCTAGCACCGGCAAAATTCAGTTCATGACACCTTTCCTGCAATCCGTATTCTTTCAGCTTCAACACAGATCCACCAAAGGTATTGGTCAATACTGCATCCGAACCGGCTGTATAATACATCAGGGCGATTTCCTGCACCTGCTTTTTGTGGGTAACATTCCATAATTCCGGGCATTCACCGGCTGTCAATCCCCTGGCAATCAGCTGTGAACCTGTTGCCCCGTCAAGCAACAAGAAATCGTGATTTTGAAAGAAGGAAGACAACATGCTATTTACGATTTACGATTTACGATTTACGATTGGGAACCGATTACCTACTACCAGAAAGAACCTTATCCACCGCCAGCACCAGGAACAAATAATTACTTTCCCCACCCCCGAGAACGTATTCGGTCTGCTGCCACAGGAAGGGGAAATCCTTGAGTTCCGGAAAATCAGGCCTGATCAATGCTGTACCGGAAACCACACCCCCGGGAATATAGGACCAGTCGGCACGATTGTATCCATAAGCAATCGTCATAGACCGTGAGCCAACGCCTGAAGCAAAAGAAGCCGTATTTTCTCCCGGGTGACATCCCAAAACAAAATTGAGTGCGTTGAACATGAAATCCTGGTTGAACAATTTGGGAAAGTACTTTGACAGGTAATACTGATGTACGCCGAATTCCTGGATGTTCCATCCTGCCCCCCAGATGTGGGGACGATATGGCACGCCAAACGGGGTTTCCTTTTCCTGTTCGGTAATTTCTTTTGAAAAACCTGTCAATGCCTTTTCCAGTTCAGACTGGAAGGAAGCATTTTCCATGATTGGAATTGTCCTTACAACTACCCAACCGACCGAAGAGATCCTTCTGGAAATTGAATCAGTCATAGACAGCAGGAAATCCTTGTATTCCTGTTTTTTTGTGGCGAGGAGCAATTCGGATGCAGCACAGATCTGGTCGTCAATATCTCTCCGGGTAATTGTTCTCGATTGTTTCCAGAGACCTTCGGCAGCTTTCAGGCAACGGGCTGACAGGTTATTATCATATTCCTTTAAAACCCTGGCAGCGCATGCCAGTCCCTGGATGGCGGAAAACTCGTGTGCAGGATTTTCCTCTGTAAACACCATCCGGTCGTCCTTCAGTCCCTGCGCTGTTTCCAGGGTACCGTCGTAACGAATAGCCGGTTTATAAACCAGATTGTTGGTCTGCGTCGAAACATCACCCACCAGCGTGTATTGAGGAATTGTAGGTGCGATAATACCCCTGTAAACCCTGCCCAGATTCTCATATCCGCCAAGTATGGTCAGTACGCCGTGTTCAATTTGCTGCAGGATATCGGGTTTTCCATCAGGTTTATGCATATCCACCTGGTGCGAACGCTGGTTAATAGTTGTTGCATCGTATTCCGGCCGGAACTCTTCCCATGCCAGGGATAGCAGCTGCACAGTTCCCGCCTGGGATTCAACCCGGAGATCATCATCTCCGGCATCATGCCAGCCTCCTGTATTCAGGCCAGGAACATGGTCGCCCGATTTATAGTGAGTAAGTGTGGCAGGTCCCTGTTTGTATCCGTCAAAAAGTATTGAATCCACGGGAGCCATCAGCGCATCATCCATGTGACAGACTCCATGCCATACCTTGTAAGCCTCGTTCACCCTCATATGGCACATCTGAACCGGAAGAAAATCTTCCAGGGTGGGTTGCCATACATGTCGTTTATAAATATCCGGAGAAATTGAAAACAGGTTTGATTGCACATCCCCATATTCAACCATGTAAACGCCTTCCTCCCGAATATCCGAAAAATCAAACCGAAGGTAATTGTACCGTAAAAAACTACCCCATTTAACTCCTTTCAATGCACTGACCAGTTTCGTTCCACCCTTATCTGTAATTTGGAGCAACCTGGCTTTCTTATCGGACTTATCCGATGCATCCAGTTCAACAATGGCAATTTTTGGCTGTCCCGGGTGATACCCCACTTGTGAAACATGAACCACAGGCTTTGATTTCCATCCCGGAATGGTATTTGCCTTTACAGTCCATTTAATGGCCTCAGCTGTTGCCCCATCGGGAATGAGTGATCGTATCACAAACCATCCGTTGGTATGTCGTATCCTGCCATCGAGCAGCTGCAGATCGGAATTTGCACTTACAAAACTGATACGCTGGGCATCCGATTCCGGTGCTATCACAAGCTTTCTGCCGGTTGCAAGGGGTACAGCCTGGTTTTCATTTTCATTGTCGAGTGTGACCGGGCCGTTGGCCTGACGGGGGAAAATCCCGTTTTTGTTATCCATGATCCAGGTCTTTCCAAAAAGGGTGGCCGGGTACATTTCCATATTGAAGCCCACTTTACCATACCATTCGGCAGGAAGTGGCTTATCGAGATTTACGGTGATGATAAACTCGTCTCCGTCTCCCCTCACGTTCACTGTATAGGTAAAACGAAGATCGGGGTAAATAACGGGATTAAAGCCTTTCCTGTTAATACTTGAATCAGGAAACCACAATTTTACCGAGATAAGATTGGCATCCTTGTCAATTGTCCGTTTCCCAACCTTCGGGATAGGCTGCCACTGCCCTGGAGTAGGTTCAAGCCTTAGATCGCCATTGGTGGCAACCCTCACTCCCTGCTGAATAATGCCCACGCCTCCCTGATGACCCTCAGGATAAATATCCTCAAAGACCATGACATTCAGGCCGGGCAGTTCAAAATAATTTTTATCATTAATGACCAGATTATTCTTTTGTTTATCGATTGTCTTGCAGGAAACAACCAACAGCAGGCATAAAAAAAAGTATATTCCCCGTTTCATAGCATCAGAATTAGGATCACAAAGTATTGATTATTTTGGGAAAATACAATAGCCCGAATGCAGTCATAAAGTTTTGCAGTTTTGCAGTTTTGCAGTTATGGAATATCTTCAGTGTTCGATATTCGATGTTCCTTGTTCAGTGTTATTTGCCGTAAAAAATAATATCGAACAAGGAACATCGGAACGCTGAACTCCGAAGATTATAACATCCTTTCACTTGATATCAATTTACTTCTTATATTTCTCAATCCTTTCATCCGCAATCACTCCCTTCCAGTTCATCCCGAAGCCAAAATCATAATTGTGTCCTTCTGAATCAACATAGGGGGCCATGTCAAAAGGAACATCCTCTTTTTGTTCTTCTACGGTTTTCATGTTGGCAGGCATCTGGAATGGCAATAATGCCGATGGTTCCGATTTTCCGGAAACAATATCCAAAAGGGCCTGATCCTGCACCCCAAAAGTCACGACAATCGCACTGGCATCCTTTTCAAATTCTGAAAAGATCATTGGTTTTGAAACGGCAATGGCAACCACAACCGGCTTTTCCTTCATTGCCTTCCTGGTATCGTTTACCAGTTTTGCATCGGATGCATTATATGCAACGATTGATTTGTTCCTGTAAGTGCGGTTTGTGAATTTTTCAAGCGGATCGCCGCCTGCCAGGCTCGGATCCCTTGCATCAACAGCTTTATATGGACCATACTGCAGGCTGATCGGCACATATCCGTTCCCTCCCTTTTTTACATCCATGGGATCATATCCGCTGCCGGAATTTGGACTTTCTATGACAACCAGGGCGACATCTGCTTCAGCCGGATTATCGGTAATTTTGAAATACTTCCTGGCGATCTCAATATTGACCGGGTAGTCATATTTCGCCGGTGTTTCCCCAAAAAAGCCGCGCTGGGCAGGTGTATTTCTTTTGGGAATATAGACAGTCTTTGCCTTATCCAGTGGCAGTACATTATCTTTATTTTTTATTAAAACAATTGATTTCAGCTGGGCATCATAACCGGCTTTCATGTTGTCGGGCTTCCCTACTCTGTTTTTTGTTTCCTCAACATTAAGGTAGGGATTTTCAAATAATCCAACCCGAAGGATATTCTTCAGTAACCGAACAGCTGACTGTTCCATGCGTGCACGCATAAATTCCTCTCCATGCTCCTTTATGCCCATTTGATATGCCTCTACAATGGGTCCCATATCGTTGTTACCGCCAAACTGATCCACGCCGGCCATGATGATTTTGTAATGCCGTTCTGCAACTGAGAGCGTTTCAGCTCCCCAGGGTGTTGTGCCAAATCCATCCACTGCAGTCTCATCTTTGGTTACACCCCAGTCGGTGCATACCACACCGTCGAAGTTGTATGTTCCGCGAAGCATATCTGTGATGAGGTATTTATTGTAACTGTTTCCTACATTTTCCTTATTGATTGTATCAATACCATATGATATGGTATAATACGGCATTACGGCTGATGCCATTTTGGTTCCTCCATCCAGTTTGAGCGCTCCTTCAGTAAATGGAATAATTTGTTCGGCCAGGTTTTTACCCGGATAAACTGCGTATTTGCCATACGAAAAATGGGCATCCCGGCCTGCCTCTCCCGGACCGCCTCCCGGCCAATGCTTGATCATCGCATTTACGCTTGTATATCCCCATCCGTCAGCAATTGCCTTATCGCCATTGGAAGTCTGGAAACCCTCCACATAGGCCTTTGCCATATCCGCCGTGAGGATGCGGATCTTCGCCAAAGGTTCCGTTGAAACGGCTCCAACGCGGTTCAGTAGCAATGTCAATTTGTGGTGATAATGCCGTGGAAATACCCAGTGCGCGGTATTCCTCCGAGGCGATCTGACCAAATTGTTTTACCAGTTCAGGATCAAATGAGGCAGCCATGCCGAGAGAACCCGGCCACATGGATATCTTTCCCCCGGAGCCGGCATTATATTCAGCATTGGCCTCGGTCTGGTGACGGGGATCAGAGCTGTTGTTAGCCGGAATACCGAAAGCTGTGGCTTCACACAGGGCCTGAACATTGTTGTTCCATTGAGCAGCAACCTCCGGACTTTCCACCCTCGTGATCAAAACATGCCGCAGGTTATCCACTGTGAGGAATTTCTTTTGTGCATCCGACAGGTCATAGGGTTTAGCTCCGCTTTCCTGATAAGGTTTACCATTATAAGTTGAAGCTCCAAATCGCCCGCTCCCTGACGGGATGGACTGGTGGGCACTGTACAGCATTAAACCGGCAATCTGCTCAACCGACATTTGAGATGCCAGGTCCTTTGCCCTTTCTTCTGCAGGTAAACGCCAATCCTCGTATTTATCGAGTTTCCCGTTCTTATTAAGATCTTTGAATGCATACCCCTTGTTTAAAATGAGCTTGACATGAGAAGTGGTGTCATACCCAAGGGTCTGTCCATTCTTGTTGGTCACGATACGAATAGAGCCGGTGCCCGTTTCGTCCCATTTCTTACAACTGGCCAGGGTTAATACTCCCAAAATCACCAGTGTTGCATAAAAACCAGGTTTACGATTTTTCATTTGGCTATTGTTAGTAGTTTAAATACAATAGAATTTACCTGCAATTTAATCACAATCATGTTGAACACGCATCAAAATGGATCTATGAAGGTATTAAAAAGACAAAAACCCGTTTTTATTCGACCAATGCCTGTAAAATTCCGATTAGCATGCATAGAAGGAAATTGTTGTTAAAGGAAAAATATGGTGATAATCATTTGAATTTTGTGCTGATAATCGTAAGTTTATACCCCTTTCATATTGCATATCATAATAGCATGACTTACAGTCATTTATTTTCGCATCTTCCGCAGTATTCCGATATAACCTGGGATGTGATTGTAATAGGCGGTGGAGCAACCGGTGCCGGCATTGCCCTGGATGCATCTTCCAGGGGCTTTAAAACACTTTTGCTGGAACAGGCAGATTTCGGCAAAGGAACATCGAGCCGTAGCACAAAACTGCTTCATGGTGGCGTACGATATATGGCGCAGGGTGATCTGCTGCTGGTGATGGAGGCCTTGCAGGAAAGAGGATTGATCATTAAAAATGCCCCTCACATCACTTGTAACCAGGAATTTATTATCCCGGTGTATAATTGGTGGGATGTAGTAAAGTATACTATCGGACTGAAATTTTATGATATCCTGGCCGGAAGGCGAAGTCTGGGAAAATCGCACTTCATTAAACCGAAAACCACCCTTGAAAAATTACCCACCCTTAACCGGAAAGGATTAAAGGGCGGGGTGGTTTACCACGATGGCCAGTTCGATGATTCCCGCCTGCTCATTTCTATTGTACGTACAATAACCGATCATGGCGGAAGTGTTTTGAATTATTGTAAGGTGACTGGTCTATTAAAAAACAGTGCCGGAAAAATACAGGGTGTCAGGGCCAAAAATTCAGATACTGATACTGAATTGGAATTAAAAGGCGGGCTGGTGATCAATGCTACCGGCGTTTTTGTTGATGACGTGTTGCGGATGGACCATCCGGTAAATAAGCGCACGATCAGACCCAGCCAGGGAATACACCTGGTGTTTGCCGGTTCTTATCTGGATAGTGAATCGGCTATGATGATTCCAAAAACCGATGATGGCCGGGTTCTATTTGCCATACCCTGGTACGACAAGGTGGTCGCGGGTACAACAGATACTCCCCTTGACATAATCACCCTTGAGCCAAAGGCGCTGGAGGAAGAAATTGCCTTTATTCTTCAAACAGCAGGCAAATACATGACCCGGCAACCCAAAGAAGACAGATGTACTGAGCATATTCGCGGGATTAAGGCCCCTGGCCGCCAGTCCGGATGATCCCACCAACACCCGGGAAATCTCACGCAGGCATAAAATAACCATTTCCGAGTCGGGACTGATCACTGTTGAGGGAGGAAAATGGACTACCTATCGCCGAATGGCACAGGATACACTGAACAAGGCTATGAGAAACGGCTTGCTTGAAAAACGGCCCTGCGTGACCCGTGATCTGCGCCTGCATGGATTTATGATGGATAACAGGCATGACAGGTTGAATATCTATGGTACACATGCCCTCGACATACATAACCTCATACGGGACAGGCCCGAATGGGCCAGGACACTTCATCCCCGGCTACCATATACTGAAGCGGAATTAAGGTGGATTTGCCGGGAAGAAATGCCCTTCAAACTGGAGGATATGCTGGCCCGCCGAACACGGGCCCTCTTCCTCGATGCTGCAGCCAGCCTTGAAATGGCTTCCGGGGTAGCAAATATCATGGCGGAAGAACTGGGATTTGATGAACAATGGAAGAAAACGGAACTTGAGGAATATGCTAAACTAGCGGAGAATTATTTTTGTTAATGTGCTAATGTGCTAATGTGCCAATTTGCTAATATGATAATGTGAACTGCAGAACTGCAGAACTTAAAAACCAGCCCAATTGCGTAAACTCCGAAATACCTAAAAACCTTGTTATGAAAAAATATATTCTCGCCCTCGACCAGGGAACAACCAGTTCAAGAGCCATAGTTTTTGATCATCATGGAAAACCTGTTTCGGTTGCCCAGAAAGAATTCACCCAGATATATCCCAATCCGGCCTGGGTGGAGCATGATGCCGATGAAATATGGTCTACCCAGGCCGGAGTTGCACAGGAGGCCATTACCAGAGCCGGTATTGACAGCTCGGCCCTGGCTGCCATTGGCATAACAAACCAGAGGGAAACAACCATTGTATGGGACCGAAGGACAGGCAAACCCGTATACAATGCTATTGTCTGGCAGGACCGGAGAACAGCCGGCTATTGTGATACCTTAAAAGCACAGGGACACAGTGAGCGTATCCGGCAGAAAACCGGCCTCATCATTGATGCCTATTTTTCCGCAACCAAGATCAAATGGATACTTGACAATGTGAACGGTGCCCGTGATCTGGCAAACAAGGGATTGCTGGCATTTGGAACAGTAGATTCATGGCTGATCTGGAAGCTCACCCAGGGTGCCTTGCACATTACGGATGTTTCCAATGCCTCACGAACCATGATTTACAACATCCATACCTTAAGCTGGGATCCTGAGTTGCTAAAATTATTTGATATTCCAGCAGGTATTCTGCCCGAGGTAAGATCCTCATCAGAGGAATATGGTGTTTCACGTGGACTGTTTTCAGCTCAGGTACCCATATCGGGAATTGCAGGGGATCAGCAGGCAGCCTTGTTTGGGCAGCTGTGCCTGTACCCGGGAATGGTAAAAAACACATATGGTACCGGATGCTTTATGATGATGAATACTGGCAACAAACCCATTGATTCAAAAAATAACCTGCTAACAACCATTGCCTGGAAAATAGGCAATGACACGCAATATGCCCTTGAAGGCAGTATTTTCATTGCCGGTGCCGTTGTGCAGTGGCTGAGAGACAGCCTGGGGATCATCCGCAAATCATCGGAAGTAGAAAAGCTGGCAGGCAGGGTAAAGGACAGTGAGGGAGTGTATTTCATACCTGCATTTGCCGGACTGGGGGCACCGCATTGGAACCAGCATGCCAGGGGAACGCTTGTGGGACTGACGCGCGGGTCCACATCTGCACATATAGCCCGTGCGGCGCTGGATAGCATAGCCTATCAGACCTTTGAAGTTCTGCAGGCCATGCAGGCGGATTCGGGAATAACAATCCGGGAATTGCGTGTGGACGGCGGGGCCACTGTAAATAACCTGCTGATGCAGTTCCAGAGTGACCTCATAGGCACCCGCGTTATCCGTCCCAAAATCACTGAAACCACTGCTCTGGGTGCGGCATACCTGGCGGGACTGGCTGTCGGATTCTGGAAGAACACCGAGGACATTGAACACCAGTGGCAGCTTGATCGTGCATTTATGCCGGGAAGGCCAACTGAAGAAGTGGATAAGTTGCTGCAGGGATGGAGAAGGGCGGTGAGGGCAGCCATTTCCTGGTCGGAGGATGTGTAACCTGTAATCGGTAATCGGTAATCGGTATTCGGTGACTCGGCCTCGAATCGGGGTCAGTATATCAGTAATCGTAATTCGGTCGAATCAAAAATCAGTCAAAGTCAATAACCTTCGAAATCAACAAATCAATAAATCATTCAAATCAATAAATATCTATGACCCCATTCATTGCAGAACTTACCGGAACAGCCCTCATCATGATATTTGGAAGTGGTGTGGTGGCTAATGTCCTTCTCGAAAAGACAAAAGGAAACAGCAGCGGCTGGATTGTCATCACATTCGGATGGGCAGTCGGTGTTTTCACCGGTGTTCTTGTATCCGCCCCATACAGTGGCGCACATTTAAACCCGGCCATTACCCTGGCCTTTGCCCTGGTGGGAAAAATAGAGCCAAACCTGATACTCACATACATTTCAGCACAGCTTATAGGTGCCATGACCGGATCATTTCTTGTTTGGATCGCCTACAGGAAACATTTTGAAGCTACTTCGGACACCCGGGCAATTAAGGCTATTTTTTGTACTGAACCAAACATCCGAAGTTATGCCGACAATATGCTGACTGAGATCATTGGCACCTTTGTGCTGACATTTGCATGCTTATATATGGCAAAACCGGAGGTCGGACTGGGAGCCATCAGTGCCCTCCCGGTTGCACTGGTGGTACTTGGACTTGGCCTTTCTTTAGGCGGCCCGACGGGCTATGCGATAAATCCTGCACGTGACCTGGGTCCCAGGATAATCCATGCATTACTTCCCCTCAGGCATAAAGGCGGAAACGACTGGTCATATGCGTGGGTTCCGGTTGCAGGGCCGATTGCAGGTGGCCTGCTTGCCGGTGGAATATTTATGCTGATAAAATAGCCCGGCATAACTGAAACGCCTTTCGGAAATTGAGAAAAAATTACCTATACTTGGGATTTTATTGTATATTCACAATTCTCAACTTCGACATCTATGAAAAATAATCTCTTCATTTTACTCACCATTACCCTCCTGGTGTTTTCATGTGGCAAAACAGATCAGCAGGGTAATAAGACTGAAAAAAAATCAAAAGATGAATCAGTTGTAAAAGAATACTACAGCAACGGAAAAATAAAAACTGAAATTTCAGCAAAAGGACAACTTCGTCAGGGACCTACAAGAAACTATGACAGAAATGGCTTACTGCTTTCCGAAGTCAATTATGATAATAATATTATGGATGGCAAGGCCACCAATTATTATGCTAAAAGTGGAAAGATCAACTCCACCTTTTTCTACAAAAAAGGCATTAAGGAAGGTGATGAAACGTGGTACTATGAGAGTGGTAAACCATATCGCGTTACTCCTTATATCCAGGGTAAAATTGAAGGTACCCAGAAACATTACTATGAAGATGGCAAACTCCAGGCTGAAGTGACTTATAAGAACGGTTACGCCGGAACAGGACTTAAGGAATATAAACCGGACGGAAGTCTGGTCAACGATTATCCAATTATTTCTATTCGCAAGGAAGATCACCTGAAGAATGCCAATAAGATCATCCTGATCATTTCTCTGTCGAATAATAAGAGCAGTGTTAAGTTCTACAGGGGTGCCCTGCTTGACGGTAAATACCTTCATGAAAAATTGTTCAACATGGCTACCCAGGAAGGCAAGGCCGAAATGGATTACAATGTTACCCCGGGAACCATGATCAAACAGAATATAGTTATTTCAGCCAATTACAAAACGCCCATGGGTAATCCCTATGTGATCACAAAGCGTTATACGGTTGAAGCTGCAAACTAAAATTATCATGTATTCCCTGTTTGTAAAGGAAATAACCAGTTTCTTCAATTCCCTTACGGGATATATGGTTATTATCATTTTCCTTTTGCTGAACAGCCTGTTCATTTGGGTTTTTGATGGCAGCATGAATTTGCTCGACGGCGGTTATGCAACTTTGGACACCCTTTTCATCCTGGCACCCTGGGTGTTCCTCATGCTGATCCCTGCGATCACTATGCGAAGTTTTGCAGATGAGAAGCGCACCGGAACCCTTGATTTGCTGAGGATCAGACCACTTACCGAATTGCAGATCATTCTGGCGAAGTACTTCGCCGCCATTGTACTGATCATTCTGGCCCTTCTGCCCACCCTGGTCTATTACTATTCGGTTGTTTCCCTTGGAAATCCACCAGGTAACATTGACAAAGGCGGAACATGGGGCTCCTATATCGGACTCATTTTTTTGGCGGGTGCCTATGCAGCCATCGGCCTTTTCTGTTCCTCGCTCACCGATAACCTGATCATTGCATTTCTCCTGGCAGCTTTCTTTTGTCTTACCATGGGATATGGATTTGAACAGGTCGGAACGCTTTTTTCTGCCAGCAATTCGGGAAGCTTCATCCTGTCGCTTGGGATAATAGGTCATTACAGCTCCATGAGCCGTGGTGTAATTGATACGCGAGACGTCGTTTACTTTGTAGCGCTGATTTTAATTTTTCTTCTGATGACTCATTTCAGATTGAAAACTGAAAAGAAATAATATCCCGGCTATACTGATGAAAAAAAGAAAAATTACAGACAAGCCTTTCGTTAGCCTGGTAATCTCCCTCCTGGTGGTTCTTGTACTGGCCTTTATCCTGTCATCCTTTTTTTACCGGTTGGACCTTACGTCAGAAAAAAGATATACTCTTTCATCATACAGTAAAAAATCACTTCGTGATCTGAAGAAGGTTATTCATGTGAAGGTATACCTGGATGGGGAACTGAACATACCATTCCGGAAAATGGAGCAGCGGATCAGGGAGACGCTGGACGAGTTTAAAGTATACGCCGGGGATAATCTGCAATATGAGTTCATCAATCCGTTTGCAGGAAAAGATGTCAAGGCCACCACAAAACTAGTGGATGATCTGTATGAAAAGGGATTAAAAGCGACCAACATTATTGCCCGCGATAAAGAAGGAGGCACAAGCGAAAAAATAGTGTTTCCGGGAGCACTGATTATCTATAATAACCTGGAGATCCCGGTAAATCTGCTTAAAAACAATCCACTTGCCGGTGCGGAAGAAAACATTAATAATTCAATACAGGCTCTTGAGTTTGAATTTATGCGGATCATCAGTTCCCTTTCTTCAGAGTCCACTGAAAAAATAGCTTTTATTGAGGGCCAGGGAGAATTGAATGAGTACCAGGTTAACGACATTACCCGGGAACTGGGATGGTACTTTCAGGTAGACAGGGGTAAGATCAGCGGTAAACCGGGAATTCTGGATCAGTATAAGGCGGTTATCATTGCCAGGCCCTCGCAGCCATTCAATGAACGCGATAAATTTGTACTTGACCAGTATATCATGCAGGGCGGAAAGGTTCTCTGGTTCATTGATATGGTGAAGGCTGATATGGACAGCCTCGGTTCAGGAGGTGCAACAGTGGCATTGATTAACCAGCCAAACATCGAAGACCTTCTATTCAGATATGGTGCAAGAATTAACCCGGTCCTGCTTCAGGATATTCAATGCAATACAATACCTGTAAATGTGGCATTGGAAGGTAACCCAGCTGACTTCAGGCCGGTTCCCTGGCTTTACTATCCTTTGCTGTCCGCTCCCTTCGGACATCCAATTACCCGAAACCTCAATATGATCAGCATCCGGTTTGCCGGAACCATTGATACAATTGAGGCGAGAAAAGGCATTAGGAAAACGGTGCTTTTGCGGTCTTCGCAGTATAGCCGGCAAGTCAATGCTCCTGTAATGATCAGCCTTGATGAGGTGCGACTGACGCCACGTCAGGAACAGTTTAGTGAAAGGTTTCTGCCAGTAGCCGTGTTGCTCGAAGGGAAATTTGAATCAGCCTACATAAACCGGGGGACCGGGCAGCTTTTCCCTGACACTGTGCTGCATGTAAAGGAATCGGGAGAAAATTCAGCCATGCTGGTGGTATCTGACGGAGATATGATCCGAAATGATATCCAGCACACGCCCCAGGGAGTCAGAATCTCACCCCTTGGATTCGACCGTTATTCGAAACAAACTTATGGGAACAAGGAATTCATTATCAATGCCATTCAATACCTCACAGGCCATCAGGGACTCATCAGCCTGCGTTCACGACAGCTTACCCTGAGGTTGCTGGATAAGAATAAGATCAGGCACGACCGTACCAAATGGATTCTGATCAATACGATCGGTCCGCCACTGGTGATCATTCTTATGGGCATACTTTACGCATGGCTGAGAAAGCGCCGGTTCGCCAGAGGTTAGAAGATCAATTTAAAGGCAGACCCCGGAAAAAAATTAAATATCCCGCCTGATAAAGACGTTTTTTTCGTAATATTGATATTCTTATCAGGCAAGAAATTTGGCCATCACAATAGGTTGTTTATAAAATAATTAAATTCATTTATTCATGAAATTTGTCGTATCAAGTATTGATCTGTTAAACCACTTACAGGCTTTGAGCCGGGTAATCAGTTCAAAAAATACACTGCCCATTTTAGATAATTTCCTGTTTAAGCTCGATGGTAAAACACTGGAGATAACAGCTTCGGATCTGGAAACCACAATGGTTACAACGCTTGAGCTTGAAAACGCCAGTGGTTTGGGTTCAATCGCCATTCCGGCAAAACTCATTACCGATTCGTTAAGGGAATTTCCCGACCAGCCTCTGACATTTACGATCAATACGGAAACTTTCGCTGTGGCAATCAGTTCAGAAAACGGACAATTTGCTGTAGCAGGACAACATGGCGAAGATTTTCCCCAATTACCAAGAATTAAAGCCGACCGTAGTGTTTCACTCAGGCTCAAAGCCTCATCACTTGTCAGCGGTATTAACAGTACACTATTTGCTACTGCGGATGATGAATTAAGGCCTGTGATGAACGGAATATTTATTGAAATGAGTCCCGAAGACATGACCTTCGTTGCTTCAGACGCCCACAAACTGGTTCGCTACAAACGTAAGGACGTGAATGCAAATGCAAGTGCATCCTTTATCCTGCCCAAAAAACCGGCAGGATTACTCAGGAATTTGCTGGCAAAGGGACAGGAAGAAGTGGGTATCGAATTTGATGACAAGAATGCTTTTTTCAGCCTGCCCTCATTTCAACTGGTTTGCCGGCTTGTGGAAGGCAATTATCCAAGCTATAATTCTGTGATTCCTACAAATAACTCCAATAAACTGCTCATCGACAGGGTAAAACTGCTGAATACGGTAAGACGGGTTTCTGTATTTTCCAATCAGGCCAGCAACCTCATCCGGATGTCTCTGAAGGGAAACCGGCTGACTGTATCTGCCCAGGATATTGATTTTGCATCCTCTGCCATTGAGGACCTTGCATGTCAGTATCTCGGAGATGAACTGGAGATTGGTTTTAAATCAACTTTCATGGTTGAGATCCTGAATAACATTCAATCAACCGAGGTTTCTATCGAATTATCCGATCCATCCCGGGCAGGTCTGTTTATTCCTTTCGACAAGGAAAATGATCAGGAAGATGTATTAATGCTATTAATGCCAATGATGATCAATACCTAGATCAGATCCTCCATGAATTTGAACCTTCGCAATCCGTTGATTTTTTTTGATTTGGAGACCACCGGTATTGATGTTACAAATGACCGGATTGTAGAGATCTCTTATTTAAAAATCTATCCGAATGGGGATGAAGAATCCAAAACCATGAAGATAAATCCCACCATTCCAATACCGCCCAAGGTAATTGCAATTCATGGTATTTCGGATGAAATGGTTAAAGATGCACCCACATTCAGTGAGGTAGCCAAAACCCTGGCCCACGTTTTTGAAGGCTGTGATTTTGCAGGCTATAATTCCAACAAATTCGACCTTCCACTGCTGGCTGAAGAGTTTCTGCGCACTGATGTGGACGTCGATCTGAAAAAAAGAAAGTTTATTGATATACAGGTGATATTTCACAAGAAAGAACAGCGCACCCTCAGTGCAGCCTATAAGTTCTATTGTGATAAGAACCTTGAGGGCGCCCACTCGGCAGAGGTGGATACTAAGGCAACCTATGAGGTATTGATGGCCCAGCTCGACCGGTATTCCGATCTGCCAAATGATGTGGATGAACTGGCCAAATACTCAAGCCATAACCGGAATGTGGATTTTCTTGGCCGCATTGTGCTGGATGATGAAGAAAAGGAAATCTTCAATTTTGGAAAATATAAGGGCCAGCGGGTGGATGATGTATTTAAAAAAGATACCGGCTATTATGGCTGGATGATGAACGGCCAATTCCCGCTGCATACGAAGAAGATATTGACGGCGATCAAGTTGAGAGGAGCTTTTGGGAAAGTAGGGACGAGGGACAGGAAAAGGGACTAGGGGACAGTGTAGGGACATAGCGAAAAAGTAAATCACTGATAGTGGGCAGGCGCATACTATCGGTTATCAGTATTATGACTGGTTCTTATACCGTAGTCATCCAATTGCCATTACCATTGCACTAGTACTTGTCACTATTATTTTTAATTTATTCTAAATCTGCTAAAAGATACTTCCTATGAAAATAATATGTATTGGCCGAAACTACGCGGATCATGCCAAAGAGCTTAACAATCCGGTCCCGGCAAATCCGGTTTTCTTCATGAAACCTGATTCATCGCTCCTGATCAATAACAAACCTTTCTTTTATCCCGCAGTTTTCAAAGGAAATACACTACGAAACCGAAATTGTATTAAAGATCTGCAAACTCGGAAAAAGTATACAGCCTCAGTTTGCCAATCGTTATTACGAAGAGATCGGCATCGGAATCGATTTTACAGCCCGCGACCTCCAGAATATCTGCAAAAAAGAAGGACACCCCTGGGAAATTGCCAAGGCATTTGACCAGTCCGCTGTATTGGGCAAATTTGTGCCAAAGGCCTCCCTGCCCGACCTGGCTGCGGTTAACTTTCAGCTTGAACTGAATAACGTTACGGTTCAAAAGGGAAATACAAGAGACCTGTTGTTTTCATTCGATGAACTGATCACCTATGTCTCCACCTTTGTAACTCTAAAAACAGGGGACCTGATCTATACCGGAACACCTGCCGGAGTTGGACCGGTAAAAATCGGCGATCACCTGGTGGCCTCAGTGGAGGGGAAGGTATTGCTTGACTTTAGAGTGAAGTAAAACCATAATACACTAATCGTTGCGTTTTATGTGAAAAATAATGTAGGTTTGCAGAAACAAGGACGACAGGTATGATTCAATCAATGACAGGATTTGGCAGAGCTACCTGTGATCTGGCAGAAAAGGTAGTGGTTATTGAAATAAAAACCCTTAACAGCAAGCAGCTTGATTTGAATTTGCGGATACCGACCCAGTACCGTGAAAAAGAAATGGATCTTCGGAACGAGTTGGTGAACCGGCTTAAACGGGGCAAGGTGGATGTTAATGTAAACGTTGAATATAAGGAAGGCAGACAGGCCATCCAAATCAACTCCGTCAACATCATGAATTATTACCGCCAGCTTAAGGCGCTTTCTGACCAGATGGGCATCAGCAGTACCGATTCACTTCTTCAGGCAATCATACGCTTACCCGATGCTGTAATTGCAGAAAAAGAGATCCCTGATGAAGAAGAATGGAATAAATTTCAGTATGCTTTTACATTTGCCCTCGATGAACTGGAACGATTCAGAAACCAGGAAGGCAAGGCCCTTGCTTTTGATATCATGAACCGGATCAACCTGATTGAAACCCTGCTTACCCAGGTGGAACCGTTCGAACAGGAAAGAGAAAATACTATCCGAACCAAACTGAATAGCTCCCTTTTGGAATTTATTCCGCAGGAGAGCCTGGATAAAAACCGATTCGAACAGGAATTGATATACTATCTTGAAAAGTTCGATATTTCAGAAGAAAAAACCCGCCTTAAACATCATTGCCGGTATTTTGTTGAAGTGATGAAGGAGCCTGACCAGGTAGGCAGAAAGCTCGGTTTTGTAGCCCAGGAAATTGGACGGGAGATCAACACAATTGGCTCCAAGGCAAATCATTCGGGAATTCAGAAAATTGTTGTGATGATGAAGGACGAACTGGAAAAGGTTAAGGAGCAATTGATGAACATATTATAATTTATGGAAGGTAAGGTAGTGATCATATCAGCTCCTTCAGGTGCCGGGAAAACAACCATCGTGAAGCATTTGCTGCAAATCAGGGAATTAAACCTCGCATTTTCAGTTTCGGCTTGTACCCGTCCTATCCGGCCTGGTGAGGTAGAGGGAGAAGACTATTATTTTCTCACTGTAAGCCAGTTCAAAGATAAGATTGATGATGGCGAGTTCCTGGAATGGGAAGAGGTGTACAAGAACAATTATTACGGAACCCTGAGAAGTGAAGTTAGCCGCATCTGGAGCATGGGTATGCATGTGCTTTTCGATGTAGATGTGATGGGAGGCATTAACCTGAAGGAGAAATTCGGAGACAGTGCCCTGGCAATATTCATAAGACCCCCTTCCATTGAGGTACTCCGTTCAAGACTGGAATCAAGGGGTACGGAAACAGCTGAAAAAATCAGGAACAGAGTAAACAAAGCCTCGCTTGAATTAAAGTTTGCCCGCAAATTCGATGTTACCGTTTTAAACGATGTTCTTGAAAAAGCGCAGGGAGAGACTCAAAAACTCATTGCCGGTTTTCTTAAAAAATAATAGCAGGAATGAAAATCGGCCTTTTCTTCGGATCTTTTAATCCGGTTCATATAGGGCATCTTGCCATTGCCAATTACATGGCTGAATTTACAGACCTTGAGCAGGTATGGTTTGTAATCAGTCCGCAAAATCCACTGAAGAAAAGCACTTCCCTCCTTGAAGATCACAAACGTCGTACCTTGCTTGACATTGCCACAAAAGATGATGATCGTTTCAGGGTATGCGACATAGAATTTAAACTTCCAAAACCATCCTATACGATTGATACCCTGGTCCATCTCCATGAATTGTATCCATCCCATGAGTTTATACTGATTATGGGCTCCGATGGATTGTCTACATTTTACAAATGGAAGAATCATTTGCTCATTGAGGAAAACTATGATCGTTATATCTATCCCCGGCCGGGCTTTGAAATTGAAGCTGATCAGCATGCACGCGTAAAACTTGTTGATGCACCTCAAATGGAGATATCATCCACTTTCATCCGTGAAGCGCTCAAAAAGAGGCATGATATACGCCATTTTTTACCACATGATGTTTATACCTATATAACAGAAATGCATTTTTACGAAAAATAGATGAAAGTAAGGATCGTCTTTTTGCTGAAATACCTGTTCTTCTGGCTCTCATTATTTATATTGGGAAAAATCATATTCCTCCTGTATGAAAATAAACAGTCCTTCGCCCTGCCATTAACGGATTGGTTCCTTATTCTGCTGCATGGATTCAGACTCGACTTGTCCACTGCCGGATATCTTCTGCTCCTGCCCGCACTTATAATTGCCTTAACCTGCCCGCTGAAAGGTAAACCGGCATATTATATAATAAACGTCTACACATTTATTCTGCTTATCGCTTTTCTGCTGATTACCCTGGTCGATCTGGAAATATATAAGTACTGGGGCTCCAGGCTTGATAGTGCTCCGCTCCGTTTTCTGTCAACCCCGGGCGATGTGCTGGCTTCCTCAAGCCTGATCACACTTGTTCTCTATTTTTCCGCCTTTGGCTTACTGTCCTTCTTCCTGTTCTGGTCTTACCTTCAACTTGTACCAAAAAAGCTTAAAGAGGCAGGGAAAGGCGGATTTGCAGGGATCCCCGTTTTCCTGCTTATCCTGGCATCATTAATCATACCCATCCGGGGCGGTTTTAATGTGTCGGTTATCAATACGGGCAGTGCATTTTTTCACAGGAATACCTTCGCAAACCATGCCGGCATCAATGTGATCTGGAACTTTGGACATTCTCTGGTGGAAAAAAAGGAATATTCAAATCCTTATATCAGCTTTAAAGACAGGGATTTTGAAACTAAGCTGAAAGAAATGTATCATTACGAAAAGCTTCCGCCAAAAATTCTGAAGGTAGAAAAGCCCACTGTGATACTGATCATTCTCGAATCATTAACAGCCAAACTGATTGAACCCCTGGGAGGACCACATGGTGTGACACCTTTTTTTAACAGTATGTGCAGCCATGGTATCTTTTTCACCAATATCTATTCAAGCGATTCGCGAACCGACAAAGGACTGGCAACGGTGTTGAGCGGATACCCGGTCCTTGAATCGATTCCCATCCTTAAATACCCCGACAAGACCATCCATCTTCCATATATGTCAAAAAGCCTGATTGAACAGGGTTATAAGACATCATTTAATTACGGGGGAGATGTTGATTTTGCCAATATCAGATCATACCTGGTAAATGGTAATTTCGGCCGGATCGTTACAGAAGCTTCCTTTCCCATTTCCGAAAGATCAGGCAAGTGGGGTGTTCCCGATCATTATTCCTTCGCGAGGTTTTTCAATGATATCAAGGCGGATACGGGACAATGGTTCCATGTCATGCTGTCGCTGAGCAACCATGAACCGTTTGAAATTCCAGTCCGGCAGAAATTCGGCAATAAGGATCTCTTCGGCAAATTCTACAGTTCCGCTTATTATGCAGACAGTTGCCTGGGAGATTTTGTACGGCGGATAAAGGAATCAGGTTTATGGGATAAATCGGTTGTAATTCTTGTGGCCGACCATGGCGTTAGGGTTCCTGATTACAGCGAGGTATTCGAGCCACGAAAATTCCACATTCCCCTGCTGATCACAGGAGGTGCTGTGGACAAAGACAGTATCGTTTCAAAGTTTGGGTCACAGGCCGACCTGGCTGTTACCCTGCTGCATCAGCTCAATATAAAAACAGACAGATATTTTTTGGGAAAGGACTTGCTGGCTCCTGATTCCAAATCATTCGTAATATATTCATATAAGAATGGAATTGCCATGCTGACAGACACAAGCGGTTTCGGATATGATTTTTCAATTCGACGGTTCAGTTTCAGTTATGGCGCTATCGACACAAACCATGTGAACCTGGCCAAGGCCCAGCAACAGTATGTGTTTCAAAACTATCTTGATTTATCGGCAGAGATCACTCCGGAATTTGTCCGGAAGTGAGATACTGCATATTATAAAATTTGCGGTATTCACCATTCAGGGCAAAAAGTTCTTCATGGGTGCCACGTTCCACAATCCTGGAATTATTCAGTACAAAGATCTCATCACTGTGAACAATGGTGGACAACCGGTGGGCGATAACAATGGAAGTGCGGTTCTTCATAAGCTTTGTCAGTGCATCCTGAACCAGTTTCTCAGATTCCGTATCCAGTGCGGAAGTAGCTTCATCAAGGATCAAAACAGGCGGATTTTTTAATACAGCCCGGGCTATACTGATCCGCTGACGCTGGCCACCGGATAGTTTACTTCCCCGGTCGCCGATAACACTATAATATCCGTTTTCCGTACTGATAATGAATTCATGTGCATGTGCCACGCGGGCGGCTGCCATAACTTCCTCTTCAGTGGCGTGGTTTACGCCAAAAGCGATATTGTTAAAGAAAGTATCATTAAACAGGATCGGATCCTGGTTTACCATACCCATTAGTCCCCGCAGGTCCCCGATTTTGAGATCACGGATATCCACTCCGTCAATTAGTATCTGACCGCTATTCACATCGTAAAACCTGGGTAACAGGTCCACCAGTGTTGATTTTCCCGATCCGGAATGACCAACCAGTGCAATAGTTTTTCCCTTTTCCACCTTAAGATTCAGGTCCTGCAGTACGTAATCATTGCTGTATTTGAAATTTACATTCCTGTATTCAATTGAGTTTTTAAAGGAATGAACAGGCAATGCATCCGGTTTTTCAATAATATCGTTTTCGGTTTCCAGGATGCGATTGATACGTTCCATGGAGGCAAGTCCTTTTTGAATGCTGTAATAATCCTGTGAAAAAGCCTTGGCTGGATTTATAATACTATAAAATACAGCAAGATATACAAGGAATTCTGCAGGCTTCAGCGCGCTGGTATTATTCAGGATCAGGTGCCCTCCATACCACATCACAATAATGATCACCATGGTACCCATCAGCTCACTGAGCGGATGTGCCAGGTAACGGCGTCTCAGCAATTTGCTCATGATCTTTCGATAATCCTCATTTTCCTTCTGGAACCTTCCATATACCCTTTCTTCCGCAGTAAACGCCTTTATTATGCGAAGACCTGAAAGTGTTTCCTCGATGGTGGAAAGCAATTCCCCCATCTTATTCTGCCCTTTCATGGAACGCCGTTTCAGTGACTTGCCAATCCGGCCGATCACGGATCCGGCCAGGGGGAAAAGGATCAGTACAAAAAGTGAAAGCTGCCAGCTCATGATCAGCATGGCAGTGACTGAAACCAGTATAATGATCGGGCTTTTAAAGAACATCTCGAGCGAACTCATAATTGAAGCTTCCACCTCGGAAACATCGCCTGTGATTCGGGCCATGATGTCTCCCTTCTTCTCTTCTGTAAAAAAGCCGACAGGAAGGGACACGGTTTTCTTATAAATCCTGTCGCGGATATCACGAATGACTCCTGTTCTCAGGGTCACAATCGAATAACTGGCCAGATAAGTAAATCCAACTTTCAGAGTAACCATAAATATCAGGAACAGCCCGATGTATATCAGGGCAGTTCCGGCGCCCTGTTCCATACTGATATGGGTAATAAAACTATAGATATTGTTTTTAAGCGCGTTCCCAAAAGCACTCATACTTGTCATGGATGAGCTGAGATCCACATATTCATAAACTTTTTCCTCCAGTCCGAACAATAACTTCAGAAGGGGGATCATACTTACAAGGGAGAAAACCCCAAAAATGGCGCTTAAAAAGTTATATAATATACTTAAATACAGGTATCTTATATAGGGAGGAAGGTAATTCTTCAATAGTTTAATGAAATCTTTCATGGTTGATGTATATAATCACTCATCAATTGGTACAAATCCCTCCGGAGGCTTACTTCCTGAGCAGGGTGTAGTTCTTAAATTCCCCCAGCCTGGCACCAAACAGGAGGTTTTTTTCTATCCAGCTGATCACAACGTACCGGGTACGGTCGTGTTTGCTGATCATTTTATTCAGGCTTTTTCTTTTACCGGTGAAACGCAGCCTGTCCTTCCAGTTGAACTGTTTTATCCAGTCGTTCATAACGGCAGGATGTGTACCACCATACCGGGGCAATTTGTCAAGGTTTCCATAGTCGAAATATCCCCTGAAGAGGTCCATCTTTTCCATCTCGCCCACCGTTTTTATTCCGCGGTGGTTAATGCTGAACGACTTGATCTTGCTGTTCATCAATTCGGGCGGCCTGACCCATCCATAATGAAATATCCTGGCATGCGCCTCAGCAACATTCAGTTTTTGCGTATTCTCTTTCTGGCGGTAATGAATGCCATCAAAATCCCTGATTTTTCTGAAGGATTGAGCGGATTCCCATGAGTGGATATCAGGGCTGTTGCGTACTATCCTGATTTCCTTTCTATACCAGCAATGGTTGTTCTGATAATGTTCAAAATCACCCCAGAAGTGAATATAATTGAAAAGCAGTCCTTCCACTTCCCTGTCATCCAACAATTCTTCACAACGTTTCCTGATCACTGGCAGGTCATCTTCATGAACCACCTCATCCGATTGCAAATAAAAAAGCCAGTCGCCTTTACAATATGATTTGGCTATGTCAGTCTGATGAGCATGTTCCATCCCCCTCGGATATTTTTCAATATCCCAAACCGTATCGAGGATCCGGATTTTATCACTCCCAATGGATTCGATTTCCTCACGCGTTTTGTCATCGGCATCACTATCTCCCAAAACAACTACAAACTCATCAACAAGGGGAAGGATGCTTTGAACAGACTGTTTCATGGGGTAATACAGTTTACGCGCATTCTTGCCCATCGTAAATCCACTGATGATCATTCTCTTTTGGTTCAGTTAGTACAAATATTCAGGGTTCATTGAAGATTAAATGCCTGTGTAGTTAAAGGGAGAGATGGCTTTCAACTCATTTTTAACACTATCAGGCAAAGATAGTCCATCTATGAAAGCATGCAGCTCAGGCTTGCTGATAGTTTTATGGGTGCGGGTCAGCTGTTTCAGTGCCTCATAAGGATTCGGATAACCTTCACGCCGCAAAATGGTTTGTACTGCTTCTGAAATAACGACCCAGTTTTCTTCCAGATCCGACTCAATAGCATGTGGATTAATCAGTATCTTTTCGAGTCCGCGCAACAGCGACCTAAAAGCCAGTACGCTGTGAGCAATAGGAACTCCGATATTGCGGAGTACTGTTGAATCGGTTAGGTCGCGCTGAAGGCGGGATACCGGCAACTTGGCCGACATGTGTTCAAAAAGGGCATTGGCAACCCCGAGGTTTCCTTCAGAATTTTCAAAATCAATAGGATTTACCTTATGGGGCATTACCGATGAACCTACCTCTCCTTCGCGGATCTTTTGCTTGAAATATTCAAGGGAAATATAGGTCCAGCAATCCCTGTCCAAATCGATCAGAATTGTATTGATGCGTTTCATGCAGTCGAATGCAGCTGCAAGATTATCATAATGTTCAATCTGGGTGGTTGTCTGCTGGCGGATCAATCCAAGTTTTTGTCCCACAAATTGATTCGCAAATCCAACCCAGTTGATCTCGGGATATGCGACCACATGGGCATTGAAGTTTCCTGTTGCTCCGCCGAATTTGGCTGTAATCGGAATATTGAGCAATTGGTCCCTTTGAATGTTTAATCTTTCAACAAACACCTGGATCTCTTTTCCGAGTTTTGTAGGAGATGCTGGTTGTCCATGCGTCCGGGCCAGCATGGGTATATCTTTCCATTCACCTGCCATGGTGGCCAGGCGGTCGATAATTTTTTCGAGCAAGGGATAATAGACATTTTCAAGTGCCAGCTTGAAAGTCATGGGAACCGCCGTATTATTGATATCCTGGGATGTGAGACCGAAATGTATGAATTCTTTGAATTTACCCAGTTCCAGATCGTCAAAGCGCGTCTTCAGAAAATATTCAACGGCTTTCACATCATGGTTTGTGATTTTTTCCGTATCCTTTATTTTTTGAGCATCCTCAATGGTAAAGGCATGATAAATGGAACGGATTTCTTCAAAATCTGAAAAGCGAAAGTCACGCAGCTGTGGAAGCGGCAATTCACAAAGGGCTATAAAATATTCGATTTCAACCTGAAGACGGTATTTGATCAAAGCGTATTCAGAAAAATAAAGGTCGCAATCCGCTACAGTATTCCGGTATCTCCCGTCAATGGGCGAAATTGCAGTAAGGGGTGACAGTTCCATATTCTCAATTTACAGGGCGAAGGTAGTAAAAAAGTTGTATTTTTGCTTCCGCCAGCCGCTACAACAATGGTAAGGCAACCGATAAATATCTTTAAAATACGCTCATGAATAGTCGTTCCCTGATTAGGAGCATCCTGTATATCATTGTTGTGATTCTCCTTTTGGCGGGATTCAAATTTGCTTCCGTTTACCAAAGAGCCTTTAAACCCAATATCCACACACCCGGCGGAAACGTCTTTTACCTTTACATCCATACAGGATCAAGTTACAGCCAGGTTTTGGACACAATTTACAAACACAAACTTGTAAAGAACAAGAAAAGTTTTGAATGGATTGCGAAGAAGAAAAAATATCGATTCAAAGATTCACCCGGGGCGATACAGGGTAACAAACAATATGTCAAACAACGCTTTTGTAAACATGCTTAGATCGGGGATGCAGGAGCCGGTAAACCTGGTGATCAATATTGCCCGGACCACCCGATGATCTGGCCCTTCGCCTTTCTGCACAGATAGAGCCGTCATACAAAGATCTCAACGCTTTAATGAACGATGAATCCTACTTGTCTCAATTCGGCTTTAACAAACAAACCGTTTTGGGTATGTTCATTCCAAATACATACCAGTGCTGGTGGAACATAAGCGGAGTTGAATTATTTAAAAAGATGTACAGGGAATATAATAAATTCTGGAATAATGACCGGCTTGAAAAAGCCCGGGAAATTAAATTGAAGCCGAATGAGGTAATTACCCTGGCATCTATTCTCATCAATGAAACCAATAAGGAGGACGAATACAAAAGAATAGCCGGTGTCTATATCAACCGGTTGAACCAGGGGATGAGATTACAGGCTGATCCGACAGTTAAATTTGCACTGGGTGATTTTGAACGAACACGCATTTTGAAGAAGGACACACAGGTTAACTCGCCATATAACACATATCTCAATGACGGACTACCTCCGGGACCTATTTCACTTCCTTCCATTCATGCGATCGACGCTGTTTTGAATTATGAAAAGCATGATTACCTGTTTTTTTGTGCGAAAGAGGACTTTTCGGGATACCACAATTTCGCCCGTACCAACGCTCAACATAACAAAAATGCACGTTCATATCAAAAAGCACTCAATAGGCGGAATATTTTAAAATAGTCACGTAAAATATTCTGTATCATTCAAAATAAGATGTAATTTCAGGGTACCTAAATCCAGATAGTGTTTTTGTATGGACAAAATTAAATTCGGAACGGACGGATGGCGTGGGGTAATTGCCAAAGATTTTACCATTGACAATATCATAAAAATTTCCCTCGCAACTGCGCTTTGGCTAACCAAAAAATTTAAAAATCCAATTGCATTGATCGGACATGACTGCCGCTTCGGTGGGGAAATGTTTATGGAGGCTACAGCAAAGATACTGGCATCGAAAGGTGTACATGTATTTGTTGCAGAGCGTTTTGTGACAACTCCTATGGTGTCTCTCGGCCTGGTAAAGCTCAAAGCCCAATGCGGAATTATCATTACGGCCAGTCACAATTCAGCTGAATATAACGGTTTCAAGCTACGGGGCGAACATGGCGGTCCCATGTTTGATAAGGATCTGAAAGATGTGGAGAGTCTGATAAACAATGATATTGAGATTGATCTTGAACTGTTAAACTGGAACTACCTCATTGAGCAGGGATTTATCCGTTATATTGACCTGGAAAGCATCTATATCAAAGAGATACATGATACTTTCGATATTGAAAAAATTGCAAAATCGGGTCTGAACTTTGCGTTTGATGCTATGTATGGCAGCAGCCAGAATGTGCTGCCCAAACTTTTGCCCGGTATGCACCGCTTTCATTGCGAAATAAATCCTTCATTCAAGGGGGTACCTCCTGAACCGGTGCGTAAGAACATGCATGAACTGATAGAATTTGCGTGGAAAAACAAGAATATAGATTGCAGTGTTGCTGTGGATGGTGATGGCGATCGCATTGCCATGCTTGATAAATCGTCAGCCTATTACGATGCCAACCAGATCTTGCTCATGCTGATCCATTACCTGGCCGGATATAAACAATACACAGGCAAGGTGGTAGTCAGTTTTTCAACCACCTCGAAGGTGGAAAAAATCTGTCAATTCTATAATCTGGAAGTCATCCGGACACGGATTGGATTCAGGGATGCATCCAAAATTATGACAGAAGAACAGGTACTTATTGCAGGCGAGGAATCTGGCGGCATTTCCATAGGAAATCATATACCAGAGCGGGATGCCATCCGGGCAACGCTTGTGATCTGGCAGTGGATGGCTGAATGTGGCAAATCATTGGAGGAATTGTTCGGTGAAGTGATCAGCATAACCGGTCCTTTTGCCTATGAGCGGGCTAATATGGAACTAAACAGGAATGCCCGGAATAAGGTTCTTGAAAAATGTACAAGCGGAGCCTTTACTGATTTTGGCCGGTTTCATGTTGAAAAATATGAAATATTCGATGGTTTTAAATTTTTCTTTCCCGACGGCGCATGGCTCCTGATCAGGTCGTCAGGGACAGAGCCGCTTCTCAGGTTATATGCCGAATCGGAAAAGGAAGCTGAAACCCAGGAAATTATTTTTTCCGGAATGAAAGCGATTATGCAGGTCACCTAGAACCTGTTAAATCACATTAACTTCAGGTTCCAGGCTTATCCCAAAACGATCAAATACTGATTTCCGGATCTTCCGGGAGAATCTCAGTATCTCATTGCCCGTAGCACCGCCATGGTTTACGATAATGAGCGCCTGCTTTTCATAAGTCCCTGCATTGCCTTCCCTGGCCCCCTTCCATCCACACTGGTCAATCAGCCAGGCGGCGGATAATTTTATGAACCCCGGCTCCGCCGGAAATGCCGGCATGGCAGTATGCAGCGCCTGCAATGGAAACACTGTCTCCTCGTTAACGACCGGATTTTTGAAGAAGCTTCCTGCATTACCAATTTCAGCCGGATCAGGTAATTTGTTACGCCGGATTTTAATGATGGCTTCCCGGATATTTCCGACAGATGGTTCAGGGAATTCTTCAAGATGTTTTTTTAATTCCCCATATCCAAGTGCGGGCTGCGGTTGCTTTCGCAGCCTAAACGTTACATGGGTTATGATCATCTTATTCCTGAGTTCCTGTTTAAAGATGCTGTTGCGGTATGAAAACCGGCAATCATTTGCGGTAAAAGATAACAACCTGCCATCATTCATGCGTATTGCTTCCACTTTGTCAATCACATCTTTGACTTCAACGCCATAGGCACCGATATTCTGTACCGGACTGGCACCCACCAGGCCAGGGATAAGCGACAGGTTTTCAATTCCACCAAAACCTTTTTCAACACACCATGAAACAAAGTAATCCCATTCCTCTCCTGCCCCGGCCCTGATCCAGACAAATTCAGGGCTTTCGTCCACAATGGCAATGCCTTTTATTACCGGACGGATAATGATTCCCTTATAATCTTTAATAAACAGAACGTTGCTCCCGCCCCCTAAAACGAACTTAGGCAGGATGCCTGCATGAGATAAAGCAAGAAACTCGGTGAACTGACTAACCTCTTTCATTTCAGCCAGATATCTTGCGGAGACATCTATATGAAAGGTATTGTAAGGCAATAAGGATACATGTTCCTGTATAATACTCATTTTCTAAAGGTTATGATTCACAAATATACAATCTATGCCCTCATGAAATCATGAAGTAATAAAAGAATTTTTAACTTAGTGCTCCGAAATGCCTTGAAGAGCCTCATGCACATTATCCTTGCCGTTACCAACAATATAAGTACCGACCAACGGGTGATCCGTACAGCCCATACTTTGCATAATATGCAGGCCCGTATCACCATTATCGGCAGGCATTTCCATAGTATACAATCCGCTGCCGATCCTCGCTTCGATGCCATTCACATGAACCTTATCTTTAATAAGGGTGTGATGTTCTATGCAGAATACAATATCCGCCTGTTTTTCAGGCTGCTTTTAATGAAAGCCGACGTATTGGTTTCAAATGACCTGGATACGCTTCCGGCAGTATACCTGGCATCCAAAATTAAAAACACTGTCCTGGTTTATGACAGTCATGAATATTTTACCGAAGTGCCTGAATTGAAGAACCGCAGGCTCGTCAGGCGGATATGGGAAAAAATCGAATCCCGGATGCTTCCCCATATTCATTTTTCCAGTACGGTCAGCCATCCCATTGCCGAAGCATACCGGGAAAAATATGGCATTCATATGGAAGTGATCCGTAACCTTCCTTTTCGGAGGCTGACAAAAGCAGCACCGGAGTTTTATTTACGAAAACAATCGGAAAAGATCATCCTTTACCAGGGAGTACTCAACATGGGCAGGGGCCTTGAAATGGCGATCGAAGCCATGAGGTATACAGAAAATACAGTGCTGGTGATCATTGGCCAGGGTGATGTTGAAAAAGAACTGAAAGAACTGACACGGTCGCTGGGATTAGCTGAAAGGGTTTCATTTATCGGAAGGATATCTCCCGAAAAGCTTTTTGATTATACTGTCCAGGCTGACCTGGGTATTTCACTTGAAGAGGATCTGGGGCTGAACTATCGTTTTGCCCTGCCAAATAAGGTATTCGATTACATCCAGGCAGGTGTGCCTGTGCTTGTTTCCGATCTTCCGGAAGTGAAATCACTGGTACTTCAATTTGATGTTGGCACCATCAACAATACCAGAACGTCCGCCGAACTGGGGGCCCTGTTTAATCACATCCTGAATGATGAAACAAAAATACAGGCATGGAAACTAAACCTCAAAAAAGCTGCCGCTGAGCTGTGCTGGGAAAACGAGGAACAGAAGCTGGTGAATCTATACCAGGCTGCTATTTCAGGTCGCGTTTCTTAAGCAGGAGATAAATGAGCCAAATGAAGACGGCTACATAGGCTATTACAATGATGATCTCCCTGAAGGTAACGTAATCCTGTACTTCGCGAAGAAGGTATTTACCAAAAGGCATGTGAATCAGGTTGCTGATTGACTTCATGGGCAGATAACCCTTAACCATTTCATCCTGTATTCGTAAACCAACAACAGGTTCAATAATCAGTGAATACAGGAAAAATAAGCCAAACGCCAAACCCGTCCGTTTGATCAAAAGCCCGATAAACAGCGCAAAAATCAGGTAAGCACTTAACTGCAGGAAATAGGCCGGAATAAATCCGGAGTATTTGATTACATCATGAAGACCCAGATCCTTTGTAGTGCTTATCCCAAGCGAAAATCCTGCAATAAACACAAAAAGCGCAGAACCAATTGACAGCAGGAAAACAAGAAAGAGCTTTGAAATGATAAAGTCCACACGGCTCAGACCATTCATAATGTTTTGCCTCAGGGTATCGTAGGTAATCTCATTGGTTATGGAAATGATCATATAAATGGCCAGGATGAATTTCAGAAACCCGGCCACATAGGTAATGTTATGCCAGATATCCGGAAATTGGTAAATGGGGAAATTATTCACCCCGGCAAAATCTTTTAAATTATTGCCATTGATGGAAAGAGATCCGATGAATATCTTTCCGCTCAACACGATCAGCAGCACAATTCCAATATGCAGTCCCACAAGAACCCAAAAAGTGGCATTTGATCTGATCTTAAGCCATTCAAGTTTAATCAGTCTGCTCATTTGGATTCATTTAAAATATCAAGAAACTGCTTTTCAAGTGATCTGTGCAACGCTACAAGATGGGTGGGTACCACGCCATGCTTATATATGTAACTGCTGAGTTGCGCAACTGAGGTTTCCCCCGGCAGCGTAATGATGATTCGCTTATCCAGTAACTCCAGGTTCTTTTTGCCCGGGTAATTTTCAAGCAGGGAATACAATTGGTTCACATCATCGGCTGCCAGCTCGATGCGTTGATCATCTCCCGACACATCGTTAACCAGTCCCGAATACAATAATTTGCCCTTGTTAAGCACAGCAAAATGGGAACAGACCTTCTGCACCTCATCCAGCAGATGGCTTGCCAGAATAATGGTCTTTCCCTTGCCGGCGATTGTCCGGATCAGATCCCTGATTTCAGCGATCCCACGGGGATCCAGTCCATTGGTAGGCTCATCGAGGATCAGAACCCTTGGATCGCATAACAAGGCAGAAGCCAGGGCCAGCCGCTGTTTCATTCCAAGGGAGAATGTTCTGAAAGTAGAATGCCGGCGTTCAAAGAGACCCACCAATGTAAGCACCTCATCAATAGCACCGTAACCTGCAGCCTTAATTTCAGCAATGATTTTCAGATTGTCAATAGCAGAAAGATAAGGATAGAATGCGGGGGTTTCCAGGATAGATCCTATCTGCTGGCGGTTCTCCGTATTTGACTGGTTTCCAAACCATGAATAGGATCCGGATGTAGGAATGATCACGTCAAGCAACATGCCCAGCGTGGTAGTCTTACCGCTGCCATTGGGTCCCAGTATGCCGAAAACGCTTTTTTCCGGGATTTCCAGGTTCAGGTTTTCCACGGCCCGGATACGTCCGTAATGTTTGGTAAGATCTTGAGTAGTTACAACGTTGTTCAATGAGGTAAATATTGATAAATTAATTTGTGGATTGATTCATTCTGGCATCCAGGCTGTTTTTAAGCTGCATAAATTTTTTGACATCAATACTGCCAACCAGGTCAATCAGCGTCAGTGATCCTTTGTCCTCCACAAGCGCAACAAAGCCTATTGTTTTTCCGTGTTTTTCCCTTCCATAAAGGTTAATAGCATTGCCCTTTTCATTCATCATCATCAGGTTATTGTAATCCTCGCTGGCCAGTGCCTTTTTTAAGCCGGTGATATATTCCGATGACAGATGCTGTTTTGCCTTGTCGTAATTTAAAATCCTGATCTCCTCAATATCCTTGATAAGATCCGCCAATTCAGCATTGTTTTCCGTATTCAGCATTTTGAGGGTGCTGCTGTAAAAAAACATATTTGAATTCTCAGGATGGTCGGCCCTGAAGCGGCTGATACTCTTGCTTTGTGCGGATGCAGATTGCACACAAACTAGCAATAACAATGGCAATACAAATCGGTATTTCATGGAAGCTTTATCCATAAGACGATTTAGTGGGTGAAAAATTACAAAAAAAAGTGATAAGATAGTGACTGGTGATCTGGTGACTCGTGACTGGTTGTACGGCAACCGCACTACCATAGTCACCATCACCAGTCACCAGTCACCTCTTACAGAACAATCAGCTCCTTCGTGCAAGTCTGTGCGTCGATGACGGTGATGGCTGCCATATTGACAATTTCCCTCACCGAGCTGCCCATCTGCAATACCTGGATGGGCTTGTGCAAGCCGGTCAAAATGGGTCCGATCACCTCAGCGCCTCCCAATTCCTGCATCATCTTATAAGCAATATTGCCTGAATTCAGG
This sequence comes from uncultured Bacteroidales bacterium, assembly GCA_963808745.1. GTDB lineage: Bacteria > Bacteroidota > Bacteroidia > Bacteroidales > UBA10428 > UBA5072. Next base: position 33,056 of record CAWEGX010000014.1, on the reverse strand, counting down.
TCCGGAAAAATAACCGTGTTCACATCCATATCGGCCAGCTTGCTGAAAGAAAATTTCTCTTCCCGCAGTTTTTTGTTAAAGGCATAGTTGGCCTGCATTTCCCCGTCCACAATCAGGTCAGGATAGTCGCGATGAAGTATCCCAACCGCATCACGAACCCGGTTGGGGCTTTCATCCCTGTTGGAACCAAAATTGGAATAGGAAAGCAGGGCAATCCTGGGTACAATGTTGAATTTCCTTACTTCATTGGCAGTAAGCAGGGTTGTATCTGCGAGTGTGCGTGCTGTAGGATATATATTCACTGTTGTATCGGCAAAAAAGAAAGGTCCTTTTTTTGTCAGTACCATATACATGCCGGCTATATGGTTTAGGGTATTATTCGTTCCTGCAATCTGGAGAGCAGGCCTGATCGTATTGGCATACCGTGTTGAAAATCCGGCCAGGAATCCATCAGCTTCGCCGGCTTCCACCATCATAACGCCAAAATAATTCGGATCATGGATCTTATCCAATGCTTCTTCATAAGTCATGCCCTTCCTCTTTCTTTTGTCAAAAAGAAGCTGGGCATACCGTTTTCTTCGATCTTCCTCACCGGCACTGTGTATGTCAACAATCGGGCAACCATTGATTTCAATTGTATTTTCCTTTGCCAACTGATGGATTTCATCTGCATTGCCCAATAAGATCGGTTTGGCAATTCCCTCATTCATTACTGCCTGAACAGCCTTCAGAACCTGAAAATTATTGGCATCGGCAAATAATATCGTTTTGGGATTCTGACGTGCACGGATGCGGATATCATCCACCAGTTTATCATACAATCCCATCCGTTTCATGAGCTCTATTTCATATGCCTTCCAGTCGGTAATGATTTTTCTTGCCACGCCGGTTTCGATGGCTGCTTTTGCTACGGCAGGAGCAACATGGGTGATCAGTCGCGGATCGAGCGGTTTGGGAATGATGTATTCTCTTCCAAAAGTGAGGTTATGCACCTTATAGGCTATATTCACCTGTTCGGGAACGACCTCCTTTGTGAGACCAGCCAGAGCATAAACGGCAGCCAGCTTCATTTCCTCATTGATCGTCTTGGCCAGAACATCCAGCGCACCCCGGAATATAAACGGAAAGCCCAATACGTTATTCACCTGGTTGGGATAGTCGCTTCTTCCGGTTGCAATGATCACATCAGTTCGGGCAGCAACTGCATCTTCATAGGATATTTCAGGAGTAGGATTGGCCATGGCAAAAACAACGGGATCGGAGGCCATTGATCGAAGCATGTCGCCTGACATGATATTCCCTACTGACAGACCAAGGAACATATCTGCCCCTACCAGGGCTTCAGCAAGGGTATTAATGGGAAGATCCCGTGCAAACTCGAGCTTATATTTATTCAGGTCTGTGCGGCTTGTAGTAAGAACACCCCGGCTGTCGACCATGATGATATGTTCTGGCTTAACACCCAGTTTTTTATACAACCTGGCACAGGATATAGCAGAGGCGCCTGCACCATTGATTACCACCTTGATCGCTTCGATTTTCTTGCCCGTGATCTCAAGAGAATTCAGCAGTCCCGCGCTGGATATGATAGCAGTGCCATGCTGGTCATCATGAAATACCGGGATATCCAGTTCCTTTTTCAGCCTCTCTTCCACATCAAAGCATTCGGGAGCTTTGATATCTTCCAGGTTAATGCCTCCAAAGGTGGGAGATATGGCTTTTATAGTGGCAATCAGTTTATCAACATCCTTTTCATTCACTTCGATATCGAAAACATCCACATCCGCAAAGATCTTAAATAACAGTCCTTTCCCTTCCATAACCGGTTTTCCGGCGAGGGCTCCGATATCACCTAAACCCAGTACTGCAGTACCATTCGATATCACTGCCACCAGATTGCATTTTGCTGTATATATGTAAGCATCTTCAGGGTTTTTCTGAATTTCCAGGCAGGGTTCTGCAACCCCGGGCGTATAGGCAAGGGAAAGATCAAATTGAGTATTATAGGGCTTGGTAGGGATCACTTCGATCTTACCGGGCCTCCCGCTGGAATGATAATTCAGCGCTTCTTCTCGGGTAACTTTGGCCATGGAATTTGAATTATGAATTATTAATTATGAATTATGGTGACTGGTGACTGGTGACTGGTGACAATGTCCCCCGCAGGCGGGGGCAGGGGGTGGACTTGGATGCATTCTTCTACCGACAGTTTATCCCTTCGGGATTTATACCTTCTTGTCCCTTGTCCCTTGTCCCTTATCATAAAGGTAGCAATTCCGGGAAATTCGCCACAAGACAATTGTCATGTATCGTTTTATTTAAATGAATTTTATTTCTGAAATTAAGGTACTTTTAAATAATTTTAGCGACCTGAAACTCTAAAATTTTTCTCTCATGAAAATCGTGATATACAGTACTTTTTTTCTTTTCCTCATCATGCTCAGTTCCTGCAATAGAAACAAGGAAAATGCAATGTCATCTGCTAAACCTCCCGTAAAAGTTACTAAAGCCGAGGTAACCCAGGTTGTAAAAAATTATTTCAAACAGAAATTCAGGAACCCCATCATCAGCGAAAATGAAGGACTGGTAAGAATTCAGGGTGATATGGAGTTAGGCATTTTCAGGCAGGAAAAAATTTTTATCGGTAAACTCGACGATGATGAAACACAGGATGCAGTAGTTACCTATGGTTACCAGAAAACCGGATCAATGGCATACGACAGGCATATTATACTTTTGAATACGGATTCCCTGCGGGTAGTGAATGATTTTCCGGCTGTTATGAAGATAGAGGAAATAGCTTCAAAAAGAGTGATCGCTGTGATAGATACTGCCCCAAAACAATTAAACGCCGCTCCCTGCCCATCGTGTCAGTTCATGGTGCAATTAAAACTGGAAGGAGACTCCCTGGTGAGGGAAAAATAGTGAATACTGCATGACTGCAATATTGGATGAAATCGTAGAGACAAGGCAATGCCTTGTCTCTACAACATTCTTTCTTTTACCGAATACCGGTTACCGATTACCGATTACCGATTACCGATTTTTCAGTATATTTGTTTAAACGGCAACTATATGCTGGGTAAATCCGACAAAAATCCGCAATTGAACCTCACCGAGGTTCCCATGGTACATTTTATTGATCCGGGACATGAATTATGCCGTCTGGCGAAAAAAATCAACTGGGATGATGTGGAAAAGGATTTTTCCCGTTATTACAGCACCAAAGGCGCTCCATCCATTCCGGTCCGGATCATGGTTGGCCTGATCCTTTTAAAGCAGGTCTACCGGTACAGTGATAAAAATGCGCTGGTTCACTGGCTTGAAAACCCTTACTGGCAGCATTTCTGCGGCCAGGTATATTTCCAGCACAAACCTCCCTTTTACTTTAGTGATTTCAGCCATTTCCGAAAGCGAATAGGAAATGATGGCGACAAAAGAATCACCGAACTGGGGAACGAGGTATTTGGAAATGCCATGCAAAAAGGAATGAGATCCCCGGCAAACATACCCGCGAACCGGGAAATGTATTTGCCCGATCTATTAACCGATTGGGAAATTATTTGATGAAAGTGACAAGTGACCAGTGACAAGGAGTTCTGCAGTTTTGCAAGACTGCATGACTGCAATATCGGACTGAAATCGTACTGACAAGGCAATGCCTTGTATCTACAACGATTACTTTCTTTTACCGATTACCGATTACCAATAACCGATTTGTCTCCTGTGAGTTAATACCCCGGATTCTGCACCAGCACATCCTCTCCCTCCAGATCAATTTGTGTTATTGGAATAGGCCAATACTCGTTTTTACCTTCTTCAAAATGTTTTGGCGAGGCCCCACCGAAAAGATATCTGAATTCCCTGTCTTTTTCCATATAAGCATTAATAGTCTCAGCCGCAATTCCCCATCTTACAAGGTCGAAATGCCGGTGGCCTTCCATGCCGAATTCAAGCCGCAGCTCATGTCGTACCGCCTTGCGGGCATATTCCGCATTGGGAAATTCAGGATATTCTTTAACCAGGTAATTGGCTGCCGGTTTACTGTAATCCACCAGGAAATGTTGATTTGCAGATGCCGGAAGTAAATAGGAATAGCAGCGCCCCATTACAACATGATTGGCAGCCCTGCGCCGAACCTGGTTGACCAGGTTTACGGCCGTTGTCAGATCACCTTCTTCGATGGCAACCTCGGCTCTCCACAGCAAAATATGGGCAAGCCGGTATGCACGGTAGTTGTTTGCATTCACACCGGTCGCCCAACCGGTTGTAGTAGAATAAATATTTTTCTCCGATTTAAGGAACATGTTTTTCTTATACACATAGGGACCCCCATTACCCTGATCCCGGATCCAGTTATGACCCCGCATGATTCCCCAGTCCAGGTAAGGAATTCCACGCCTGCCTATGCTGAAGTCAAGCCTGGGATCTATAGTCTGGATCGTATCCGGAACAAAAAAATCTTCTGAATAGAGACCCATATCATTTTTAAAATTGGAATCATTAAAGGTGTCCAGCAATGGAAGACCGGTAACAGCATCCGTTTTAAACGCATTTACCAGGTTCTGCGTAGGCTGGTGAAACCCACAACATGTTCCTGTGCCATCCACATTTTGCAGGAAATTGAGCGCATCGCCATATCCACCATTAGCGGATTCCATAGTCCCATCATTCACAGCATATTGAATTTCAAAAATTGATTCGGCATTGTTTCGCTTCGCAATCAGATAATTGTCGTCATAATTGGGCATTAAACTGTATTTGCCACTGTTTATGATGTCATCCAGCAGGAGTTTAGCTTCCGCATATTTATGCTCAAACAGATAAATTCTGGCCAAAACTGCTTCTGCGGCGTATTTGGTGGGACGGCCCGGCTGCGCCTGACTTACAGGAAGATTTTCAACAGCAAATTTCATATCTGCCTCAAGCATCGGCCATGCGTCAGTTGTATTGCTGACTTTAGCCGGGTTTACATATTCGGTTATATATGGAATATTATTAAAAACCCTTTTTAGCTCAAAATGAAACCATGCTCTTAAAAACAGGGCCTGGGCCCTGAATTCATTCAATTTCTCTTGTGGAACATTAACGGCCCTGTCAGTTAATCTCAACACATCGTTACATCGGGAAACCGCTTCATAATTGCCATTCCACTTATCACTTACATAGCCATTTGAAGGATCGGCTGTATAATCCTCAATGGGAACAACCGGAGAAGAATCTGTAATATCAGAGCCTTTTGTACCATCATCGGATGCTACTGAACCCCATACCCAGTTTGAAACAGATGAAGCCCATACCCAGGAACCAAACCAGCCATTCGTTTGTAATCCTGAGCCATCAAGGACAGAATAAGCACCGATTAAAACAGAATTTATGCCATCCTCATTGGCAAGTACTTTATTGGAATTAACTGCCGTTGGTGTGGTATCGAGGAAATTATCAGAACATGAAAAAAGCAAAAAACCAAGGTAGAAGTACTTAAACGACCTTAAAGCATGAGAGGTTTTCATATTGTCTGGTTTTGCTGAATCGTTTTACGGAAACAACTTTTGCAGGATTGAATTCACCGTAAATTACTATATTTACGTATATATACCAAATTGGATGAAAAAATCACTGCACATTGCAATTGCCCTGGGCTTCGGCTGCCTGATCATGATGAATGCGCAGCAATCAAAAACCAGTAGCCAGGCTGACAGTAAAAAATGGTCTGACCTGTTTGCAAAAGATCTATCAAATGCTGAATATCCTTCAGGAATTTGGACATTTAATGATGGTATTCTCACAGCCAGCGAGGACCAGTGTATATGGACAAAAAAAGACTATCAGAATTTTGAGATTGACCTGGAATTCAAAACTGCCGAAGGAACCAACAGCGGGGTAATCGTTTATTGTTCGGATATGAAAAACTGGATACCGAATTCTGTGGAAATTCAGATCGCTGACGATTTTGCAAAGGAATGGGCAGAAAGCCCAAAGACCTGGCAATGCGGAGCCATATTCGGACATCTTGCCCCTACCATGAGCATGGTGAAGAAACCCGGAGAGTGGAATCACTTTAAAGTAACCTGTAAGGGCAAGATCATCCAGGTTTCCCTGAACGGAATGAAAGTAAATGAAATGAACATGGACCTGTGGACAAGCGCAAAAACAAATCCTGACGGCAGTGAAATCCCCTCCTGGCTTAGCACACCGTTTGCCCAGCTGGCCACACATGGCCACATTGGATTACAGGGAAAACATGCTGGCAAACCGATTTATTTCCGAAATATCAAAGTGACAGAACTGTAAATTTCTTAGGAATAATTTCACAACATATGAAGGCTAAATTCATTATGTTCTTTGCTATTGCCCTTGTTATCAGTATCATATCTCTTTCCTGTACCAAAGAAGAACTTTTGCCCAATTTGGAAGGCAGCCTGGTTGGCTATGTCTATACCTTTGATGAATTTGCCGGCCTGCTGGATGATCATAGCAATGTACAGGTCACAGCCCTGGGATTGGATCATTTTTCAACCCGGACTGACAAGAACGGGAGATTTGAATTTAAGGACCTTCCTGCAGGTACCTATGAGCTGAATATCGAAAAAGAGGGATTTGGAACCATGAAACAATTTGGAATCCAGCATCTGGGCGGTCAGCCTACAACACTTGGACTCAGTTTTAACAGTTCAACAAACAGTGGAGCCTTTTTTATCTATCAATTGGTTACTACAGAAATAATCAGTCTTTCGGTGGAAAAAGACACCTTGACCGGAGTTTTTTCCTTCGCAGAACACTGGCCAGACCATGTTCCCTTGCAGGTTTACTGTTCAAATGTTAAAGATTTTGATATTTCCGATGCCCAACTGGTTTCAGGTCCATATGTAAATCTGATGAACGGAGAATATAAAGGAAGAATTTATAATCTCGAAACAAAGTTTCATCCCGGCGAAGAAGTATTTTTTAAAGCCCGTATACTTTTCACCCGTGGAGCAATAACTGATTTTGTAAACAGGATAGTAGTCGGCATTGATACCTATTTCGATTATTCGACCAACACAACAATATATCCCAATATAGGCGATGAATCAGCGCAATATTCATTTATTTACCAGGAATAGTCTTTTCACGGCAGGGCTCATGCTCCTGGCCGGAATTCTTGGTTGTGAAAAGGACCCGGAGCCCCTGACCTCGAATAGTGCGATTACCGGTTGGGCATCGTTATATAGTATTTATTACGGAGAGCCTGCAAACATAAGGGTAACGGCAACAGGTCCATACGGCCATAAATCTGTGGATGTTGATCCGACAGGGATTTTCATGATCGACGGCCTGGGCAATGGCACATACTATCTCGAATATAGCCAGGAAGGTTATGGTACCATCCGTGAATACGGCATAAAGCTTTTTGGTGACGATACTGCCAGGGTTCAGGGTGCGCAGCTATTTAAATTGCCTTCAGGTGTTCTGCCTTCATTTACAAAAGCATATACAGCTATTCGTGACCGGTATGGCCCTCCCACAACTTTTGTGTGTATTGAAACCAGCGTTTCAGATCATTCAATCTATGGATTGGATATCATGATCTATTTGGATGTTAGTTCTGATGTGGCATGGAATAAATACGAATGTTTCTATCCTGCCTGGGACGCAAATTTTAATGACGCAAATGTACATACCATTTATATAGATCCGGCAGTGCTTCCTTTTGAGAGTGGAACCAAGGTATACCTGAAGGGATATCCGTGCAATAACCTTGAGTATTCAAATGGTTACCTTGATACCTATTTAGGTACAAGAATGTTTTCTACACTTGACAAATCAAGATCCACAACTGTCCTGAGTTTTATAATGCCCTAATTCTAATAACGTGAAGCCTGTTTATTTCATAGTTTTTCTGTTTTTACTTCTTTTTAATTGCCGAAAAGATCAGGAAATTATTACTGGTGATATATCCGGCAAAATATATAGCTATGATCAATATGGATTTTTGGTACCCGACCAGTCGGGTGTTACAGTTAAATTATTTCGCGACACTGCTTTTTTGGAATATACATTGACCGATTCCCGTGGTCAATATGGTTTTGAAAATCTACCCTATGGAAAATATTCCCTGTCTCTGGGAAAAGAACATTTTATTCAAACAAGGGATCCACATATTATTTTTCATGCGGGAGGTTATAGTCCAACTCTTGTAAACTACCATTTATATGAAGTACCCACATATGAACTCCTTCTTGACAGTATAGGTTATTATGCGGAGGATTACAGGCTGATTATTCATCTGAAATTTAACGGAGATACTGCTTTACCTGCTAATGTTTATGGACTTGCCCTAAGAGTATTTGCAGGGAATTCAGCGGAAGTCAGTCACGAAAACTATGTCTCAGCAGGAAGGGCATATCTTTCGGAATATGGTCCGGGTGAATGGCAGACGAAAGTGGCTGTATATGGCAGTTTATTTGATTATGAAATGGATCAGAATTTCGATCAGCTAAAAGAAGGGATCATTTATCTTCGATTATATCCGATCGCTCAGGGACAAGGATACATGATCAATGACTATTTCCCGGAAGCACTGGGCCCTCCTTCCAATGTGATCAGCTTTGTTTGGGACGAGGTCGTCGGTAATCGGTGATCAGTAATCGGTATTCGGTAATCGGTATTCGGTAATCAGTATCGGTAATTGGTAATTGGTGACATGAACATTGATTAATTTCAAATAAAAAATGAAAACAATAACTTGTTTTTTTACCCTTGCTATGATTTGCCTGGGTCTTACCTCGTGCAGGTCCAAAAAAACTGAAAACTTAATTTTCCCGACAGATACGACCAAAAAATATGCCTTGATCTGGTCGGAAGAATTCAACTATACCGGTTTGCCCGACAGTACGAAATGGATCTATGAGACCGGTTATCTGAGAAACAATGAAAAGCAGTATTATACCTATAAGCGATCTGAAAATGCGCGGGTTGAAGATGGTATACTGGTGATTGAATCGCGAAAGGAAAACTGGAAGGGTTTTGCTTTTACATCTGCCAGCATTAATACACTTGGCAAAGGATTCATTTCCTGTAAACTCAAGGATTGAGATCCGGGCAAAACTTCCAAAAGGAAAAGGGATCTGGCCGGCACTCTGGATGATGGGAACAGATATTAATACGGTGGACTGGCCTGCCTGCGGGGAAATCGACATCATGGAATACCTTGGCAGGACACCCGGTGTGATCTATGGAACATTTCACTGGCAGGATGCTTCAAGATCGGATTCCGCATTGCACCGTTCAAAGGGTGACAGCACCCGTTTCAATGACGCAACAGAGAATTTCCATGTGTATGGGGTAGAACGTACTGCAGATAAATTATCCTTTTTTGTCGACAACAAATATTTCTTCGATTTCAAGTCAGACAGTACTGTAAAGAAGGATCTTTTGCAACATCCCTATTATCTGCTTATTAACACGGCAGTTGGCGGCGACTGGGGAGGAGAAATTGACTCAACCATTTTCCCGCAGAAGTACTATGTAGATTGGGTGAGGGTGTTTGCCATTACCGGTAATCAGTAATCGGTAATCGGTAATCAGTAATCGGTATTCGGTAAAAGAAAGAATGTTGTAGAGACAAGGCAATGCCTTGTCTCTACGATTTCATCCATTATTGCAGTCATGCAGTCATGCAATCGAACAGAACTGCAGAACCGCAGAACCCTCGTCCCTCGTCCCTTGTCCCTATATCTCCCAACCAGCCCGATAGGTAGGTTTCAACAGCTTATTCGCTTCTTCATTGTTGGTTTTCATATTCACCGGATCCCAGGTTAGTTTTTTGCCGGTCCGCATGGCAATGATTCCAAGATTCAGGGCTTCCGTTATCGGCGCGGCCGATTCAAAAGTGCTGCGGGCAGGTTTCCCACCACGGCAGGCAGCGATCCAGTCCTCATAGTGCCCTTTTGATCTTTCGATCATTTCAGGAGGCTTTACATACTCCTTTTGTCTGGAAGCAGGAATAAGTTTTGGGCTCCCGCCATGAAACTCACAAAGGATCTTGCCATAATCACCGACAAACAATAATCCATCGCCATCCAGGTCCATTCCATCTTCCAGTTCTTTTGGACGCGGAGGCTTGATCCCGCCATCTGACCAGTACAGTTCCACCGGTGGCATTCCAGCCCTGGCCGGGAAGGAGAAATGGGCATTCATGGCCTGGGGATGGGATACATAGGGCAAGGGGGCAGGATTGCCGTTCAGCACTGTTACTGCTGTATTACCAGATGCTTCGACTGTACTGACATCACCCAGTTTCAACGCCCTGTATATGGCAGCAAAGGAATAGCAACCCATATCACCCAGTGCACCGGTTCCAAAATCATACCATGATCTGAAAACAGTATGCGCATAACCATAGCTGAATGGCCTGTCAGCGGCTCTACCCAACCAAAGATCCCAGTTAAAGCCTTTGGGAAGCTTATCTTCAGGTGGCAGTGAAGTATAACCCGATTGCCATACCGGCCGGTTCGACCAGTTATAAACCTCCCTGACAGGACCGATTGCCCCGCTCCATATCATTTCACATAAAAGGTCCACTTCCGGAGAAGAAGCATTGCCCGTGGCAACCTGTGTTGCCAGTTTGGTTTTTTTGGAAGCGTCAGCCATCAACCGGGCCTCATATACTGCATTAGTCATGGGTTTCTGGCAAAAGACATGCTTTCCTTTGGCCATTGATTTCAACGATATATAGGCATGCTGATGATCAGGCGGACAAACAATCACACCATCAATTCCCGATTCCTTTTCAAGGAGCTCCCGAAAATCTTCATATGCAGTGCATGCTTTGAATGTCATGCCTTTCTGCTTTCCGTACCAGGTATCCACAATCTCCCTGGCAGGTTCCCGGCCAGCCCGGCATCCCTTTATTCCTTCTCCCCATTTGGGCTCATTAATAGCCTCTGCGGATGCCGTCACGCAATTCATTCTCTCCCCAGTTCTGGTAACGGGTATCCTCTTTCACAGGATCCGCAACAGAAACAATCTGCAAATCGGGGAGTTTCAGTAAATCCAGCATTACCCGGGTTCCCTGCGTGCCTGTTCCAATGCAGGCCACATTCAGTTTATCACTGGGAGCAATATAACCAATGCCTCCCAGAACATGCCTGGGATAATCGTTATCCCTGCAGCAGCAGCGGTTGTAGAAAGGAAATTTCGTCTTTTCATGATATTAGTTGATAGTTGTTAGTTGAGCTGTAGTTGTTAGTTATGAGGCTTCCAGGCTTCTAGGCTTCTGGACTTCTACCCAGAACGAGTGAGATAGTCTTCAGAACTTCCTCGTCACTTGTCACTCGTCACTTGTCACTATTTCAGAGTTCCTTAATAAAAATATTCCTGAACTGCACCAGTGCCGGGGGACCTACCCAAACTCCATTTTCCTGGCTGCCGTGATGCTGAAGCCCGATGGATCCGATGTCGGGTAAACCCGGCAACGTGGCATTTTCAATCACCACAATTCCATTTTCTTCAACATTCAGCACGTTTCCTTTCACCGTAATTTTAAAAGTATTCCATTCGCCGATGTTGTGGTCGGCATTGGTTTTGGGAGTAACTGCCCGGCTTACATCGGCAGGCATTTTTTCATCCATCCGGTACCCATAAACTTCTCCACAGCCAACAGGCCAGCACCAGATATTTACCTGCGACTTGCTATTGCCGCGCAATAATATTCCGGAATCGGAATCAGGAACCACCATGGTGATCTCCTTACCGTTTTCATCCAGCTTATGCAAACCTGAAGGCAGAATAAGGGGAACACCCGGATTTTTATAGGGCGTGGATTTTATCCTGAAATCAATATAAAGTACAAAATCCTTGTATTGGGTCACAGTCCACAGGTTTTTATCCTTTTTCGCTTCACTGAGCGCATCATAGTCGATTACTCCGTTCAATACTTTCCAATGACCATTATCGCCTTCAGGTATTTTCCAGTATGGACAGGTCTTTTCCATTGAAAAGTGAAGTAAACCCTTCCGGGGCTTTTGATACTTGTGCATTTAAATAAATTCCACAAAATAAGATGCTGGAGATAAACAATATTACAATTCTTTTCATGATATTGGTTTTTAGTTAGTTATAAACAAAACACTTGATCCTTCAGGTCGTTTTTTTCAGCATGTACAATTCAAAGTTGAACCTGTGCTTTTCCGTCCGGCAGCAAATCGCCATACTATTTAATGTCCGAATGCTTCCAATCTACTGTTCCACCATTTTTTGAATACCAGGGCCTGGCCGTTATCCTGCCCGATGTATGATTCCCCAATATTTTTACCACCTTGGTTTCACCTGGCATCACATCAAAATAGTTGTCTTCGAAAAACCAGCCCAGCTTTTCTCCATTATCATCACCTTCGAGGACTACCGTATGGGCAAATTTATCCGAAGTAATTACCAGGGCTCCTTCCTTTACCTGAATGTTCAGCGTTGCGTCAGGAAAACTAATGTGCCGTTCTATATCGGTTAGCGCTGTTGTTCTTGTTAAAATCTTTCCATCAGGTGTGGCGAGGGTTGCTGAAAGAATATGTTCACGGCGGAAAAGTCCGATTCCCGCTTCATCCAGCCTGACCACCACCTTCGATTCACCCGGTGGCAAAGTAATCTTACGGTTAATCTCTTTGTGCACTACATTCCGTTCAAGATGGAAAAGCTGAATATTTATTGTCCCTTCTACTGTGTCTGGCGAGTCGTTTACAGCCCATAGCCATATGTAATTATCAATTTCAAAAGAAAGAATCACCGGTTCAAAAGCCCTTCGGATGGCATAGTAAGCATGGTAAGGCTCCATGAAATAGTCGATTTTCGCACTGTAAATCTGAGGCCATGAATCATTGAGTTTCCATACGAGGTAACCTCCGCAGCTGCGGTTTCCGGAGGTATCTTCTGCCGATCGCCCTCTCCGCTGACGTTCAATGGTTTGCTGGTAATAAATACATTCAGCCATCCCCATTCGTTGTACAACAGATGCCACATCGGTAGGATCATAAAATTGTTCAATGGGTCCGGTTTTACGAAATGAACTTCCTTCGCCGGCATATTTTAGCCATGTTTTGGGATAGGGAACCCTGTTTTCGGGAGTGATTTGCGGAATATAATTTTCAGGCCAAAGATCTTCGGGTGCGATCATCTTTTTTAAACTGTTGAGTGTTGGAGCCGCTATTCGGGTATCTTCACTGGCAAAGTTGATGTATTTGTATCCGGGCATAAACCACAGGTGGGTATATCCGTGGGTTTCGGAAGCAGGGTCATTGTAAAAAGTGGTATTGTATGGAGATGTTGGAATATAAGGACGGTTTGGATCCAATTGTTCGCAAATCAGACCAACCTCTTTTGCCACGGCTTCAAAGGCCCAGGGTCCGCGGTCATCGAATCCATTGAATTCCGGATCGTTCCAAAGGGGTTCCTCATTACCGCCACACCAAATAAATATGGAGGGGTGATGTTTGAGCTTCTTCACCCAATAAGCCGTTTCATTCAAAATACGTTGACGTGATTTCTCTGAAGGGGCTATATTGGGCAGTTTCCACCCCTGGTAAAGCTGCGGAAAATCGTTCCAAACCAGGAAGCCCAGGCTGTCGGCCATTTCGTAAAAAGCATCCCTGGGGGCTTCAACATCCGCCCAGGTACGCAAGGTATTGAAATGGGCATTTGCGCTCATCCTGAAAAGCTCTTCCACACGTTGCTGATCCCAAACTGCAGTATGCCAGTGAGGTGTAACAAAGTTGGCACCTAAAAGCATGATGGGCTTATGGTTTACAACAAAATGCAAATGGTTGTTTTGCTTGATTTCACGAAAACCCACCTTCTTATTTATCACTTCCAGCTGCTGATTTTGGGATACCAAAGACACCTCAACCTGATACAATGGTTGATTACCTTGTCCCCGCGGCCACCAAAGATCAGGATTTTGAACAGACAATCGGGTTTTCAGGCTGAATTTCCCATTTCCGGAAACAACAGGCAGTAATTCCCGGGCAATAATTTTTTTATTCGGATCATAAATGATTAATCGAACCGAACTGTTTTTTATCCTGCTTTTGCCGGCCACTTCAATCTCCACGTTGCCTTCTGTCAACTCGTTATTTAACGAGGCGCCGATCACTACTTCCGATAATTCATTTCCTCCGGTGGATTCCAAAAAGATGCCATCGTAAACCCCAACGCGTGAAAGGTATGGATTTGCACCAAGGTAATTATCGTAATTATGAGTTGAACGGCGAACCTCATTTCCCCGGAATTCATTAACAATTTCAAGTTTATCGTTTGCTTGTTTAAAAACAGAATGAAAGTGGATCACCAACGAATTGTCTGGTTTGAGCTGATTCGTTACCTCAATACGAACAGGAGATACATATTGCTGTTTGATCCAATCAGCCTACCATTGAGATAAATGTCGACATTGGTGTCGAGTCCCAGAAAACTCAAAAAGCTTGAGGGCGTTTGTTCTGCTTTGAAATTGACGGCATAGAGCCAATCAGCTTCGGCTACCCATTTACAGGATTCGGCTTTATCAGGTAACCAGGGTTTTTCAATTAATTTATGATCAATTAGGATGTCGTGAACCATGGCGGGCATCGCGGAAATTGATAACCAATCTGTCCCTTCCATTTTTTCGCAGTCTTTTAAAATTGATTCAGACAATCGTTCCTGTACTGGAATTTGCCTGAGTTTCCAGCCATGATCAATTTGCTGAGACTTCCAGCCTGTCGAAAATCCGGGAAAAGAGGTTAAAAAACAAAGAATAAGCGAGATAATGGAATTTCCCGAAAACCTGTTCGATCTTTTATGGTTTTTCATTCCCCAACGCATAAAGATATAGAATCTGCCAGTTCAAAATCCGGTTTACAATTGCGCTCTTTTTTAATCAGGACTCAATTTACGAAACATATGATTCAGTATAGTCAAGAATGCTGAATATTTTGTATCGCTGAAGTAACTTCATTGTCTGCAATATTTCACCGTGTTTCTTTGAATAGCCCTGTTGATTCATTATATTTGAACTATAGGGCGCAGATTAATATATTCATCAACCATTTAAAATTTAATCTTAACAATGATAAACCGAAAACTCAGAATGGGCATGGTGGGTGGAGGCAGTGATGCCTTTATCGGCAGCATCCACCGGTTGGCAGCCTTTATGGACGGGCAGATAGAACTTGTATGCGGCTGTTTTAGCATCGATCCGGAAAAATCACTTTCCTCCGGAAAATCATATTACCTGCCCGACAACAGGGTATACAAAACCTACCGTGACATGTTTGAAAACGAGGTTAAGCTTCCTGCCGGTGAAAGAATGGACTTTGTTACTATCGTCACCCCAAATTATGCGCATTTTGAACCTGCAATGATGGCGCTGGAACGCGGCTTCCATGTTGTTGTGGATAAACCTGTTACATTTACACTTGATGAAGCAAAGGCGCTGGCTGCCAAAGTAAAGGAAACCGGTCTGACACTGGCACTTACCCATACCTATTCGGGATATCCTGCCGTTAAGGAAGCCAGGGAAAGGGTCAGAAGGGGTGATTTCGGAGAACTTCGAAGAATTTATGTGGAATATCCCCAGGGATGGCTGTCATCAAAGGTTGAAGATTCGGGCAATGCACAGGCATCATGGAGAACCGACCCAAAGCGGTCGGGTAAGGCCGGCTGTATGGGTGATATCGGCACACATGCCTTTCATCTTGCTGAATATATATCCGGTTTAAGGGCTGTCGAAATATGTGCCGAACTGAATGTATTTGTTCCCGGCCGGTTGCTGGATGATGATGGTGCCGCATTGATCCGCTTTAACAATGGGGCACGGGGTGTTCTAATGGCCACGCAGATCGCCGCAGGGGAGGAAAATGCGATTAAGATCCGCTTGTATGGCAATAAGGGCGGACTGGAATGGGCCCAGATGGAACCCAATACACTCTGGCTGAAATGGACAGACAGACCTGTTGAAATGGTCAGAACAGGCCAGGGATACATGAGCCAGATATCCAAACATAATTCCCGCACACCTGCTGGACATCCGGAGGGATACCTGGAGGCATTTGCAAATATCTACAGGAATTTTTCACTCACCGTGCGGGCTAAGCTCGAAAATAAAAAACCCGAACCGGAATGGCTTGATTTTCCGGGTATTGAGGACGGAGTCAGAGGCATGCAGTTTATCGAGACGGTTGTAAAGGCGGGATATGATGATACTGCAAAATGGGTGAAGTTTGTGGAGTAGGTGTTTAGGGGCTTAGGGGTTTAGCAGTTCTTAGTGGCTTAGGGTTTAGAATCCCGTCGGGATTAAATGTTGGTCGAAAATGAATGTATCGGATACCTGTTTTTCTACCGACAGATTATCCCTGACGGGATACGCTCGAACTGCAGAACTGCAGAACTATATGAATCATAATTATAAAGGATGATCCTAACATATTGAAATACTAACTAAAGAGAAAATATCATGCGTCCTGTAACATTATTCACCGGCCAATGGGCCGATCTTGACATTGAAACCGTATGCCGTAAGGCCCGCGAATTCGAATATGATGGTCTGGAACTGGCCTGCTGGGGCGACCATATGGAAATCGACAAAGCTGATGCCGCTTATTGTGAAGGCAGAAAAAAACTGCTGGCAAGATACGGACTGAAATTGTATGCCATTTCAACGCACCTGGTAGGACAGGCAGTTTGTGATCAGATTGATGAGCGTCATAAAAGCATTCTTCCTGATTACATATGGGGAGATGGTGATCCTGAAGGAGTCAGACAGCGTGCTGCACAGGAAGTGATTGCCACTGCCCATGTAGCCAAAAGACTGGGCGTAAAAGTCGTGAACGGATTTACAGGAAGCTCCATCTGGCCGTATATCTATTCTTTTCCGCCTGTTTCCAAGGAAATGATCGATAAGGGATATGAAGATTTTGCCCGCAGATGGAAGCCGATATTGGATGAATACAAAAAACTGGGGGTGAAGTTCGCTTTGGAAGTTCATCCTACTGAAATCGCTTTTGACATTGCATCAGCTGAACGCGCGCTGAAAGCGGTGAATTACCATCCTGCATTTGGTTTTAATTATGATCCGAGCCACCTGGGATACCAGGGAGTTGACTATGTTGAATTTATTTACCGGTTCAGGGAAAAGATCTTTCATGTTCATATGAAAGATGCCTATTGGAAAGATACGCCCGGGGATATCGGCGTTTTCGGAGGTCATGTTGCCTTTGGCGATCCCAGGAGGAACTGGAATTTCAGAAGCCTTGGACGGGGAGACATTCAGTTTGAAGAAATTATCCGTGCCCTGAATTCAATCCACTACAAGGGCCCATTGTCGGTTGAGTGGGAAGATTCTGACATGGACAGGGAAGAAGGTGCCGCCGAGTCCTGCGAATTTGTAAGAGGCATCGATTTTAAACCATCGGGACTTGCATTTGATGCAGCTTTCGAAAAGAAATAAAATCAGATTCAATTGTATTTAACCCAATAAAAACTTTTCCATGAATCGCAGAAAATTTCTTGAAACCTCCGGGGTAGCTGCCGGTGCAGCTGTACTGGGTGGAGTGAACTCAACCGCAAAAGCCGAACCCTTGAAAAAAGCCAAATCAACAAAGGCAGGTAAAATCAAGCTTGGTTTGTACAGCATCACCTATGGAGGTATATGGTACAAAGGGGGTGCTTCAACTTTCGATGAAATGGCCAGGTATGCAAAGGAAGCCGGATTTGATGGAATTGAACTCGATAATAAGCGTCCCATGGGAAATCCCCTTGATCTTGACCAGCGTAAAAGGGACGAAATGAAGAATACCATGGCAAAACTGGGACTGGAAATACCCTGTGTTGCTGCCAACAATGATTTTTCAAGTCCCCTGCCCGAACAACGCGAATGCCAGCTTCTGATGGTCAGGGAAACAGCCCGGCTGGCAAAGGATCTGGGAGCAAAGGTTGTACGGCTATTTGCTGCCTGGAGTGGCGTACCCATCCATGAAGGAGTTGGAACATATGACCTGGTGCACGATCATTACGGATATTATTCATTTATGACCCAATATCCATATGCCACGCATCTCGACAGGTGGAATTATGTAAAACAATGCCTTACGGAAGCAGCTAAAATGGGAGAGGAATTTGGAGTGGTCATGGCCCTTCAGAATCATGCCCCGCTTATCCGTCACTGGAAAGACACTTACGACCTGGTGAAGGAAGTAAATTCACCGTGGCTTAAGGTGTGTCTTGATCTGCCCATCATGGAAAAACTGGATAAGGAATATGTTGAAAATGCAGTCCGTACAGTGGGAAATTTACAGGTTCACTCACATTTTGGCGGTGAATATTTCAGGGACAGCAGTGGTAAAGTCCAGCAAAGAGTGCTGGAATATCATTTTGGAGAACCCCTTCCCGACTATGCCCATTATATCGGATTAATGAATGAGATTGGCTATAATGGCTATTTCACATACGAATTATGTCACCCTGTTCTGCATGCTGATCATACTCCCGCAGGTATTGAATTTGTTCATGAGCAGGTGAAACTGGCCAGGGAATATATGGGCAATATTTTAACATAAAAAACTTGCTTTTCATCCTGTTTTGTGCTAATTTTAATCATACATATTAGTATAACGCAGACCCTGAAGTGGTCTATGCATAAAATTTGGGCTTAGCGCCCTATGCAGCATACCTGGTTGTATGTCTGCTTTATAGCCCGGCAACGACGCCGGGCTTTTTATTAGTTTACCTTATTTTACTATTTAATGGAACCAGTATCTGAAATTGCAGGTCAATTTAAACTGGACGGAAAAGTGGCCGATATCCTGGCCTTCGGTTCAGGGCACATACACCAGACTTATTATATTAAAACGGAATCTGCCCGGAATGATGATTATATCATTCAGCTGATCAATACCCATGTATTCCGTGATCCTGATGCCGTGATGCATAACATCGAACTTGTTACTTCGCACATACTCCGGAAGCTGAAAGCAGAAGGTGAAAAAGATTTAAAACGCCGGGTATTGCATCCTGTTCAAACTCTCAATGGCAATCTCAAATACATGGATACTGAAAACCGGGTTTGGCGGTGCTTTATATTTATTCCTGATCATATGTCGTTTGACAAGGCTGTAAATGTGCACCAGGTATTTGAGGGAGGAAAGGCATTCGGAAAATTTCTATCTGACTTGTCCGATTTACCTGTGTCCAATATACGCGATACGATTCCGGATTTCCATAATCTTGACTGGCGGCTGCAGCAATTCAATGATGCCCTGTCAAATGGGGTTCAGTCCCGAATCAGGGAAACGGATTCCGAAATAAACATGTTAAAGTCCCGGCAGGATGAAATGAGGATCATCCGAAAACTTGGATCCCAGGGAAAGATCCCTCTCCGTATAGTACATCATGATACAAAAATAAACAATGTATTGTATTCGGCTGATGAGCAGGCACTTTGCGTTATTGATCTGGACACCGTCATGCCGGGATATGTGCATGATGATTTCGGGGATGCCATTCGGACATTCACAAACACAGGAGAAGAGGATGATGCCGACCTCAACAACATATCAATGAATATCCGTTACTTTAAGGCATTTGCAGAAGGATTTCTGGGAGTGGCCGGACCCATGCTGAATCCTGTCGAAAAAGAATACCTGGCCCTGTCAGCCAGGGTCATGACCTACATGCAGGTACTTCGCTTTCTTGCAGATTACCTGAACGGCGATACCTATTACCGCATTCATCACCCCACCCATAACCTGCAGCGTGCCAGGGCACAGATGAAGTTACTGTTCAGCATGGAGGAACAGTATGAACAGATGAAAAGAATTGTGGAATTAGTGACGAGTGACAAGTGACAAGTGACGAGTGACGTTCTGCAGTTCGAATAATCCCGTTAGGGATTATCTGTCGGTAGAAAAACAGGTATCCGATACATTCATTTTCTACCAACATTTAATCCCTGACGGGATTAACCCCTAAGCCCCTAAACCCCTAATAGCCTTGTTTCAGAATTAAAATCTGTACCCCAGCAGCAAGTAAAATACCCTCACCGATGACTTCAATGCTGGCATATCCGACATTCCGCTATTTTGTTCATACCTTATATCCAGTGAAAAACGCTTATAACTACCTCCGATTCCCCCGAGTATTCCAAAGGCATATTTCCTGGAACCCTCGATAGCAGGAATAGTTTTTGTGGTTGTTGTGGTATAGAAAACAGATTCAACTACATTTTCATTTACCTCGTGAAGATTCCATCCGTTTGATATGCCTAATCTGCCATCATGGAGACGCCTTTGACCGGAAAGCTATATTGTAACATATTATTCAACTTAATAAAAAAACCACCGAGGGATATATTGTTATTAACATACCGGTTTTCGCTTACAACTTCCTTATAAAAGGCCTCTGTTTTATAGCTCGAAAAAAAGAGTTCATTGTGCAGTGAAAACCTTCCCAGGTTCCGGGATAGCTTCTTATTAAGGAAAACTCCAAATGCCACGCTGGGCGAAACAGGAAAATCTGACTTGACAATTTCATCAAAACTGCCTTCCGTTGCATCGAATTTCAAACCTGTAAGTGACAATCCACCAAATACACCGAATTCGGCCTTTGTTTCATCAGACTTCTTTTCATACTCTGCATTAGTATCCATGCATTCATAATATTGCCTGAACAACTTAACCATGCTTTGTTTGCTGAATTTGAGGTTCCGGAGACCGGATTGAATATCCGGGCAATCTGACAAATAATAAGACAATTGACCTATGTAACGCTTATCCTCCGCAATTGAATTGGCACCGGCTATATCACCGCTATTGGTCAAATTCTTCAGGTATTTATGATATATCAATAGTTCGTACCGGGAATCCAATTCAACATAGAATTGTTCCCTTCCTTCATTATCCTTTAAATAGTACAGACTCTTATTGCCCCTGACCAGGGCTTGCAGAAAGACAGTCCCGGTACCGAGTAATACTTCAGGCGAATTACCTAAGTCCTGGGTTCTGTAAAAACCCTCATTTAATGAAACCGTTGCTGAAATGTACATTTCATCAGCCACCCTGAATGATTGAACCTCCTGAGGGGAAAAAATATCAGGTTCATGATTCAGATCAGTTTTAAAGTAAATATTCAGGGGATTCTTCTCTGAATTCTGATAATTTATGAAACCATGCAGGGTATCCCCTTTAAGCCTGACAATAGTTCCCGGAAGGTAATTTTGCTGGGAATAGCCATATATAACCAGAAACAGGAAAGCGCAAAAACCAAGTATTCTCTTTTTCATGCCATGTCTGTAAATGCCTTGGAACAACAGTAGATATTTGCCTATATATAAACAAATCCAGCCAAATATATGCCATATGGCCAATGAACGGGGACAGTTTAAATTTAAAAAAAAGCCCCGCCGATGGGCGGGGCTTCTCCTATATATCAATCCTGAATATTAATAATTCAGGATTCTGTGTAAGAATATCGGAACCCTGGAGGTCGATCTGTGTCTGAGGAATTGGCCAGTATTCGTTCTTGCCAGCGGTGAAACTCTTCGGTACTGCACCACCAAACAAGGAACGGAAATTTCTGTCGTTGTCCATCATGGCATTGATCGTCTCAGCAGCGATGCCCCAACGAACCAGGTCAAAGAAGCGATAACCTTCCATACCGAATTCAAGACGCATTTCATGACGAACAGCTTTTCTTGCATATGCCTGATCAGCAAATGCCGGATAGGGTTGAACATCGTAATTGGCAGCAGGTTTGGTATAATCCACTGCGAGGCCATCCTGGCTGGGTAATACGTAAGTTGTGCACAGGCCCATTACAACACTGTTGGCAGCGCGTTCGCGGAGCTGGTTAACCAGGTCGAGAGCAGTTGCGAGATCATTCTCTTCTACAGCTACTTCAGCTCTCCACAACATAACATGACCAAGACGGATAGCGCGGTAATTGTTAGCGTTTACACCAGTTGCCCAACCAGTGGTTGTTGAAAAAGCACCCTGCTCGGATTTTTTGAACATGTTTTTCTTGTATATATAAGGACCGGCATTACCCTGGTCACGGATCCATGCTTTACCACGGAAAATACCCCAATCAAGGTAAGGAATACCACGACGTCCAACAGTATGATCCAAACGCGGGTCAACCGGATCGGTAGTAGGAATAAATTCTTCGTCTGAACCAAGGCCCATGTCATTCTTGAGATTGGTATCGTCAAAAGTATCCAGCAATGGCAGACCGTTGGCATCAACCTTGAATGCATTTACGAAATTCTGTTTCGGTTGAAAGAAACCGCAGCAGGTTCCCGTACCGTCCACATTCTGGGGGTAATTCAGGGCATCGCCATAATTACCATTGGGGGATTCGCTGGCACCATCGTTCACAGCATACTGAATTTCCCATATGGATTCAGCGTTGTTACGGGTAGCAATCATGATAGTTGTCATCATAATTCGTCATCAGGGAATACTTACCACTGTTGATGATATCATCAAGCAGGGTCTTTGCTGCTGACCATTTTTGCTGGAACAGGTATATTCTTGCCAGAACAGCTTCTGCTGCATACTTGGTCGGACGACCAGGATCTGCCTGTGTTTCCGGTAAATTATCAGCAGCAAACTTCATGTCAGCTTCAATCATCGGCCATGTATCCGTGTTATTCGGAACAGTGGCAGGATCAACGACATCATCAGTAATATAAGGAATGTTATTGAATACCCTTTTCAGTTCGAAATGGAACCATGCCCTGATAAACAAAGCCTGAGCCTTGTATTGGATCTGGTTTTCAGGAGTGATATCGGTAGCCAGCGCCATAACTTTCAATACGTCATTGGCACGTCCTATCACTTCGTAATCAGCATTCCATTTGTCGCTTACATAACCATTGGCAGCGTCAACTGTAAAGTCCTCCACCGGAACGATGGAACTCTGGTCAGTGATATCTGATCCTTTTGTTGCATCATCAGCATGCTACGGCACCCCATACCCAGTTGGTAACGGAAGCAGACCATGCCCATGTTACCAAACCAGCCATTCTGCTGTAAACCACCGCCTACAAAGCCGTGATAAGCTCCGATCAAAAGGGCATTCACCCCTTTGTCATTTGCAAGAGACACATTATTATTAGATGCGGTAGGCTTGGTGTCGAGAAAATCCTTCGAGCAGGAAAAAACACCCAATACCATGGCACACACTAATGTAGAACCAAAAATTATTTTTTTCATATGTTTTACATTTAAAGTTTTAGATCATTGAATTGACTACAGATCAAGTTTTACACCGACCATGAACTGGCGAACACTTGGCCATGCGCCCTGGTCAATCCCAAGACTCATACCTGATGAACTAACCTCAGGATCAAGACCACGATATTTGGTTGCAGTGAACAGGTTAGTAGCCAAAACGTATACCTGCAGATTTCCTATACCCAACTTGGTGGATAAGCTATTAGGAATGTCATAAGCAAGCTGCATGGTTTTACATCTGAGGAAAGAAGCATCCTCCAAGAAAGGCTGTTGAAGGCATCTGGCTGTGATTGTCAGCGTCGAATGCGGCCAGTCTGGCACTGGGATTGTAAGGTGTCCAGGAATCATAAAGTGCATCCTTGCTACGGTTACCATTGAACTGGCTATAATCAATCCAGCGTGCTACATAGTTCATCATCTTGTTTCCATAGCTGGCATACAGGAATGTGGAGAAAGTGAAATTTTTGTAACCGAGGTCAATATTCAAACCGCCGGTGAACTTGGGATGGGGGCTGCCAATGTAAGTACGGTCAGCATCATCAACCTTGCTGTCACCATTCACATCACGGAATTTATAGTGACCTGCCCTGTTATAGGATCCGCCGTATTCAGGAGCATAAGCTGCAGCTTCTGCATCTGTCTGGAAAATACCATCTACGATCAAACCGAAGAATTCAGGATAAGCTGTTCCGACTGTGGCACGTGAATAAACCATCTGCCTGAGGTCTGCTCCATTGATAAACTCATTGGCGTTATCTGACAATTTGGTGATCTCATTTTTGTAATGAGAAATAGTCACACCAATTCCGTAGGTGAAATCACCACCCATGGCTTTGTTTTTGTAATCAATATTCAGGTCAAATCCCTTATTTGTCATGTCACCAATGTTAACTGACGGAGCAACCAGTGAACCAACGGTGGCAGGAATTGCAACCGGGTAAAGCATGTCATTTGTTTTGCGCACCCATAAATCAACAGTTGCCGACAGGGTATTGTTCAAAAATGCTGCATCAAAACCTACGTCAGTAGTGGCAGTGGTTTCCCATTTTGCATCTTCATTACCCAGTGCATAATGAGCAAAACCTGAAGAACTACCAGTCGGGTTTCCACCGATTCCGTAGAAAGTGAACTGGGGATTGCCATAGAATGTGGTATAACCATTATAGTTACCAATTTCATCATTACCTGATAAACCGTAACCAGCGCGCAGTTTAAGATAACTTAACCAGCCCTTGGTTGCGCTCATGAAACCTTCTTCTGAAATTCTCCATCCAATAGAGGCAGCCGGGAAATTACCCCAACGGTTATTGGAACCAAATCTTGAAGAACCGTCACGACGGATAGTAGCTTCAACAAGGTATTTATCTTTGAAAGAGTAATTTGCCCTGCCGAAATACGACATGGTCTTAACATCATTGCCATCACCGGCATTTGATTGGTCAGCTTCACCAGCATTCAGATACATATAGTCAACATCGGTTGAGAAGAAAGTTGTACGCTGGCACCGTAAAGTTACGATATGAACTTGAAACAGCTTCAGTACCAGCCAATATATTCAGTTTATGAACATCAGCAAATGTCTTTGTATAAGTAAGGGTATTTGCCCAGTTCCACTGAATGGTATAGTTATTTGACATCGTTAAGTTATCGGTGGGTTTTGCTTCAGTAAACTCAGGATTTTTCATGAAAATATCCTTGCCATTATAGCTTCTGTAGTCAAATCCAAACAGGGATTTAAACTTCAGATCTTTCATAATGGTTATTTCTGCATAAGCATTACCAATACCACGGAGGTCACTATTCAGGTCTAACCTGTCACGCCATAGCACTGCAACAGGGTTTTCACCGTTACCTGTACCATTGCCTTTTGTACCTGCAAAATTGCCCATAATGTCATAAACAGGAACGATCGGCTGCATACGATAAGCCTGTGAGATT
Organism: uncultured Bacteroidales bacterium; assembly: GCA_963808745.1. Taxonomy (GTDB): domain Bacteria; phylum Bacteroidota; class Bacteroidia; order Bacteroidales; family UBA10428; genus UBA5072. Next base: position 7,881 of record CAWEGX010000014.1, on the reverse strand, counting down.
GGAGTGCCTTCACCGTTATCACCCATGTTACCATGTTTGTTGGTATAGGTCAAACCCAGTGACTCGCCAACCGTCAGCCATTTATTCATTTTTGCATCAGCATTTGAACGGAGGGAATAACGGTCGAAATTGGTATGGATCAAAATACCATCTTCATTCAGGTAACCCACTGTGAAAGCATAAGTGCCTTTTTCAGTTCCACCTGAAAGGGTCAGGTTGTATTCCTGCATAATAGCCTGACGGTATATCTCTTTGTACCAATCAGTTCCTTCTTTGTTTGCCCTGGTGATCGGGGTGAAATTAGCCGGATCGGAAACGTAGTTGGATGGATCAGTGCTGGGATCACCTTCTGATGCACGGTTGGGGTTGATATAATCAGGAATATCAGGTGTAGCACCTGTTCCATACAACTGGCTGGGAGGATATGCACTGACAGGTTTTCCTTCATATGCAGCTTCCTGCCATGTCAAATCACCAAATTCCTGGGTATTCAACAGGTCATACTGATTTGTTGCATTTCCAACACCTAAACGGGCGCTGAAAGAAACATGGGTTTTTCCAGTCTGACCACGTTTGGTAGTAATAATGACAACACCGTTTGCACCGCGGGCACCATAAATAGCAGCCGATGCAGCGTCCTTCAGAACGGTGACATTTTCAATTTCGTTCGGGTTCAACTGGGAAAGACCGTATTTGGTTGGAACACCATCGATAACGAACAACGGGTTGTTGTTGTTGATCGTACCCAATCCGCGGATATTGATGTTGACGTCTCCACCTGGTGTGTGTGCATTCATAATGTTAACACCGGAGGCCTTACCCTGCATACGCATGATAGCGTTTGAAGAGCCATCGTTTTCCATTGCTGCGGAGTTAACAGTGGCAACTGAACCGGTTAGTGAAGCTCTCGTTTGTGTTGCATAACCAACAACCACGATTTCACTCAGCGCAGTTACTTCTTCTTCCATAGCAATATCAATCACAGTGCGCCCGGCAATAGCCACTTCCTGGGTTTTCTCACCCACGAAACTAAATACCAGTGTTGTAGCATCTGCGGGTACAGACAACTTATACGAACCATCGGCCTGAGAAACAGTACCAGTGGTCGTACCTTTTACCTGGATGGTAACGCCTGGCATGGCCTCACCATTGGCATCAGTCGTCTTCCCTGAAATAGTAACTCCTTGTGCCATTAATACTTGCATTCCTGCAAATACACAGCATAAGAGCAGAAGCATTAGTTTTTTCATAAGAAATAGTTTTAAGTTTAATTAATTAGTTTAATTAATTAGTTAATTAAGGTAAGATAAACTTAATATAATTTTTCTTTACTCGTATTGATTTTGCTCGATTTTTTCAATGATTGAAGAAACATAAATCTTAAATTGTTGATATTAAATAAGTTAAAAAATGTTAATTTTTTGATTTTTTAACGGCCGCTGAAAGGTTGTAAAGGAAAATCCTGAGCCTTGTTCAGCGTGTAACCAGCGTAACCATATCCTGCATTTGCCGTAAAATATATCTTTTTTGTCGCTATATATATATATAGGTATGATTTCTGGAAAAAGTTGTAAAGTAAAATCAGCACTTCGGACTCCTTACCAAATTCTTCCAATATTCAATCCGTTCCGGGATTTTCCTGATTGCAGAACCGTAGAACTGCAAAACTCCTTGTCCCTTTCATGTAACCAGATTTTAAATGACTGTAAGCAGAGGCGCAAAAACAGGATCGTTGAACTCTGCGACCTCAATAATGCAAAGCGCCTCAATATATAACTTTGCGAACTTTGCGTATTCCTTGGTGTTCTCTGCGTTAAAGCTTTTACATATTCCCTGTAAAGCCAGAAATTCCAAAATCTTCTCTCGCAGATTCCAGATTTCGCAAAATTAACGGGGCTTTATTGCAGATTGATACTCGCTTTGCTCGCATTTTCATTTCAGTTATTTATTTGGGGCAAAATGGCTAAATGCTGAGGGACCAGTCCCTCGTCCCTCGTCACTTTTTTTATATGTTGTTATTATAATAACAAAAACATTTTTACCTTTATCCCATAATAATTGCATTCATTGTCTGCGCTGCGGAAAAGTCTTCAGCAAAGACCCAAAAAAATAGTCTGACCCAAAGGAAAGTCCAATGGAAAAGAGAATCGGTGCCATCATCATCCTTGTAAAAGAAAAAGACCATATTCAACAGCTGAATGAGATCCTCAGCCGGCATGCTTCTATTGTTATAGGCAGGCAGGGCATACCCATCAGGGACAGGGGAATCAGCGTAATATCGCTTGTTGTTGAAGGCACCACCGATGAAATCAGTACGCTTTCCGGGCAACTGGGAAAGATCGAGGGAGTTTCGACCAAAGCCGTATTAGCAAAGGAATAAGTTCTGCAATTTTGCAGTTCTGCAATTCGTGCAGTCATGATCCTTGATAGATGTCATGATGCCTAAATAGCACCAGTAGCCTAATGAACCTAGATAGCCTAATAGTCTAATAGCCTAAAGTAAAAAATGAAATTTAACCCCGAAAAGTATCGAATCCCGGATGAGCGGATGAAGCCCTTTATTGATGTGGAGGAGATTCAACACTTGCTTCTCCATGCAAAACCGGATAAAACCACGGTAAGAACCATAATCGCCAAATCACTGGATAAGCACAGGCTGAGCATGCCGGAAACAGCGATCCTGCTTAATGCACATGATCCTGACCTCATTCAGGAGATCAAGGAAGGGGCAAATAAACTGAAGCAGGCAGTGTATGGTAACCGCATTGTTCTCTTTGCACCATTATATATTGGCAACAAGTGTATTAACAATTGCCAGTATTGTGGCTTTCGTGCATCCAATAAAGAAGCGGTAAGGACCAGCCTGAACAACCTCCAGATCATCCAGTGAGGTGGAAGCATTGGAGGACCAGGGTCAGAAAAGGCTCATCCTCGTCTTTGGCGAGCACCCCGATTACACTCCGCAGTTCATAGCAGACGCAGCCCGGACCGTATATTCGGTAAAAAAAGGGCATGGTGAGATCAGGCGTGTAAATATCAATGCTGCCCCGCTTGAAATTGAGGGATTCCGGACGGTGAAAGAGGCAGCGATCGGCACATACCAGATCTTCCAGGAGACCTATCATCCCGAAACATATTCCTTATACCATCCTTCAGGAAAGAAAAGGGATTACAATTACAGGCTGACGGCACTCGACAGGGCGCAGGAGGCTGGACTGGACGATGTTGGCATAGGTGCCCTGTTTGGATTATATGACTGGCGGTTCGAGGTCATGGCCCTGCTGAGACATACCAATCACCTCGAAGCCTGTTATAATGTAGGTCCTCATACAATTTCCTTTCCCCGGCTGCAGGATGCTTCTTCCGTTGTCACCAATGCACAATACCGCGTAAGTGATTCTGATTTTGCCAGAATGGTGGCTATTCTAAGGCTTGCCGTACCTTACACGGGAATGATCCTCACCGCCCGGGAACCCGCTGCCATCCGGTCGGAACTGATGAAATACGGAATATCACAGATAGATGGCGGTACAAAGATCGAACTGGGTGCATATGCACAGTCCACCCTGGCAGAGCAAAACCTGGACAAGGAACAATTCAGGATCAATGATGACCGGAGTTTGAATGTGATCATCGATGAACTCATCGAAACCGGACATATGCCATCCTTTTGCACGGCATGCTATCGGAATGGGCGTACGGGTGAACACTTCATGGAATTTTCAGTCCCCGGTTTTATTAAGAACTTCTGTTCACCCAATGCCATGCTTACTTTGGCAGAATACATCGAGGATTATGCAACACCCGATACCGCCAGGAAAGGATGGGATATCATTGAGAAAAGTATATTGCAATTAAATGGAAATGTACATGCTGCTGAAATCAAATCACGAATCGATAGAATTAAGGCCGGTGAAAGGGATCTATACTTTTAGTTTCGTTTGCAGTTTTGCAGTTCAAAAAATCCCGTCAGGGATTGTATGTCGGTAGAAAAACAGATATCCGGTAAATTCCTTTTCTACCGACATTTAATCCCTACGGGATTCTAAACCCTAAACCCTAAACCCCTAAACCCCTAATCCCTAATAGCCTAACATGCGCACAGAAACCGACTTCATAGGATCAGTGGAAATTCCGGAGGATGCCCTTTACGGAATTCATTCGCTGCGGGCGGTCCATAATTTCCCTGACAATACGCCATTTCATCAGGAATGGTACCAGGCAATGGGAACGGTTAAAAAAGCCTGCTACATCACCTATGCCCGGTTTGCCGATTCTGTGCGGTCAAAGCATCCGGAGGCAAGGCTTCCCCAGCCCCTCATAGAAAAGAAGATTATTGATGCACTGGTATCTGCCGCTGCTGAAGTGGAAAACAACCAGCATGCTGATTTCTTCATTGTTCCTGCTATCCAGGGCGGTGCAGGAACCAGCATCAACATGAATGTGAACGAGATCATCACCAACAGAGCCCTGGTGACCACCGGACACCTGCCAGGCGAATACAAATGGATTGACCCGGTTGAACAGGCCAATATCTATCAGTCAACCAACGATGTTATTCCAACTTCTCTCAGGATTGCACTCTTCCGGTTGTTTTCACGGCTGGAAGAATCGATAAACAAGCTGCGGTCCACCCTGGAAGACCAGGAAAAAGGCAGCCGGCGTATGATACGGATCGCCTATACACAGATGCAGGAAGCAGTGCCCTCTTCTTACGGAAGGTTATTCAGCACATACTGTGACGCTTTATCGCGCGACTGGTGGAGAGTTTCCAAATGCTTTGAGCGGATTAAGATAGTTAACCTGGGTGGAAGCGCAATAGGAACGGGAATAACAGTTCCCCGCTTTTTCATGTCGGGAGTTGTACAAACACTCAGGGAGATTACCGGCATGCCGCTTACACGTGCCGAGAACATGCAGGATGCAACCTGTAACCTCGATGCCCTTGTTGAGGTCCATGCCATCCTCAAAGCCCATGCTGTGAATCTTGAAAAAATGGTTTCCGATCTGAGGCTGCTGTCCTCCGATCTGCTGAAAAACAAGGAAATACAGATTCCTCAATTACAGGTGGGAAGTTCAGTAATGCCGGGGAAGGTCAATCCGGTGGTTCCCGAATTTGTAGTCAGCGCCGCCCATAAAATTTACAGCAATGACCAGTTGATTTCCGGCTTATGTGCGCTGGGATGTCTCGATTTGAATGCTTATATTCCCACTATTGGTCATGCATTGATCGAAAGCCTTAAACTAATGATTGCCTGTGATGAAACGTTGCGCACAAATCTTGTGGACGGGCTGCAGGTAAACGGCTCACTGGCCGGTGAGAACCTGTTTTACAGTGCAGCCATAAGCACTTCCCTGCTTCCCTATATCGGCTATAACCAGTCGGCCCGGCTGGCCTATGAGATGAAGAATAAGCACATCAGTATTATTGAAGCCAACCGTTTACTTAACATCATGCCAGAAGACAGGCTTTTGCAGATCATTCAACCGGATAATCTGTTGAAGGAAGGATTTAACATACAGGATATTATTGACCAGGATGGAAAAAGGAAGGGAGAATAAACCCCATATTGGCATTTTTGGCCGCCGCAATTTTGGAAAGAGCAGCCTCATCAACGCCCTTACCGGACAGGATGTGGCCATAGTATCGCCTCAACCGGGAACCACCACCGATCCTGTGAAGAAATCAATTGAAATAGCAGGAATTGGTCCCGCCATTCTGATCGACACCGCCGGTATTGACGATGTGGGTGATCTGGGCGCTATGCGGGTTGACAAAGCCATGCAGATCATGAAGATAATTGATCTTGCCCTTGTTGTCCTCAACAAAAATAATCTGGGAGAGTTCGAACTGCGCCTGCTTGATGATCTGTATGAACTGGGAATACCTTATTTGTTTATCCATACAAAATCAGATCTTTTTCCGCTTGATACTAACTTCCAAAAACAGCTTACAGAAAAGTACAATGCACCGGTAATTGCTTTTAATAGTGTGGATCCTGTAAACCGGAATGATCTGATGGAAATTATCGGAAAAACAATGCCGCAAACTGCCTGGCGTAAACAATCCCTGCTGGGTGACCTTGTTTCATATGGCGACATTGTTATGCTGATCACTCCCATTGACACCGAGGCCCCGGAAGGCAGGCTTATCCTTCCCCAGGTCCAGGCCATCCGTGACCTGCTCGATAATGATTGTGTAACAATAGTAATTAAGGAAAGAGAAGTTGATGATTTTCTGCGGAAAACAGGCATTAGACCTGCCCTGGTCATTTGTGACACTTCTGTGATCCTTAAGGCAGATGCTTCGATTCCGCCTGATATTCCGCTTACCGGATTCAGTATTTTGCTGGCCCGGTTTAAAGGGGAATTTGAAAGCTATCTGCAGGGCACTCCGGAAATCAATAACCTTAAAAACGGAGACAGGGTATTGATGCTGGAATCATGCACACATCATGTTTCATGCGATGACATTGGCCGGGTAAAAATACCCCGTTGGATGAGCAGTTACACAGGAAAGGAATTGTCATTTGATGTGGTGAACGGACTTAACCATCTAGACCGTCCAATTACCGATTATGCGCTGGTTGTGCAATGCGGCGGATGCATGATCACCCGAAAACAGCTTGTAAACAGGCTGAAACCAGCCATTGAAGCGGGCATACCGGTAACCAACTATGGAATGGCGATAGCCTGGATACAGGGGGTTTATGAAAGGGCGATAAGGCCGTTTTTAGTTGATAGTTGATAGTTGATAGTTGAGAGATGAGAGATGAGAGTGAGATGATGAATGATGAATGATGAGATGAGAGATGATTGAACTAGCTACTGCATAACCGCAGAACTGCATGAAATTTCTTCACATTAGCACATTAGCATATTAGCACATTAGCACATTAGTATATTAGAAATTACGCTCTAAAACGAATGGAAAAACCAATATTTCAACAATCACATTATTCCCGTGAAGACATCGTGTTTCTTCTCGGACTACAGGGAACAGAAAAAACAGAATTATTCGCTGAATCCGCAAGAATTAAGGAAAAGCATGTAGGAAACAAGGTTTACTTCCGGGGATTGATTGAGTTTTCAAACGTTTGCCTGAAAAACTGCCTCTATTGCGGAATCCGGCATGACAATAACCAGGTGCACCGTTATAACCTGACAGATGACGAGATAATTGATGCGGCCAGGTTTGCTGCTGAGAACAATTACGGTTCCCTTGTTCTGCAGTCGGGTGAGATTCAACATGCCAGTTTTACAGGCAGGATGGAGAAATTACTGACTGCCATTCATCAGGTTACTGGCGGCAAACTGCGGATCACATTGTCCTGCGGTGAGCAATCAGCTGAAACCTATAAATTATGGCATGACAGTGGGGCACACAGATACCTGCTCCGCATAGAATCATCCAATCCTGAATTATACAGAAAGCTTCACCCGAACGATGAAAATCACAGTTTTCAGCGCAGGCTCGACAGCCTTATTAGCCTTCAGAAAACCGGTTACCAGGTTGGTACAGGAGTTATGATCGGGTTGCCCTTTCAAACCCCCGATGATCTGGCCGGCGATTTGCTGTTCATGCAACAATTCAATATTGATATGGTGGGCATGGGTCCTTATCTTGAACATGAGGAAACGCCCCTGTATGAATTCAGGGAAATGTTGCTCCCCCGGGAGGAACGGTTTCAGCTTACGTTAAAAATGATCGCTGTATTACGGATCCTTATGAAGGATATTAACATAGCTGCCACCACCGCTTTGCAGGCGATAGATAAGATGGGTCGCGAAAAGGCGATTAAAATCGGGGCCAATGTGATCATGCCCAATATCACCCCCGGCAAATACAGGGATGACTACCTGTTGTATCAGAACAAACCC